>SVEK01000005.1 GCA_015057405.1 Lachnospiraceae bacterium | reverse complement strand
CGGTCATAACAACCTTGTGTACTGGTTTCTTTTCTCTTCTTGCCATAATTAAAAGGCCTCCTATGATTATATTTTATCATAGAAGACCTGATAATTAACTATTTACAGAAAAACTTTCACACACTCTAATCAATGGATACCGGTAGCGAAAATGTTCACATATCTCAAAAATTTTGTTAACTGTCTTTTTATAAAAACAATACAGACAATGCATTAATTTTAATGTAATGTTTTGGTTATTTTACCTAACCTTAACAATAAGTACCAATTATGCCCGTTTTTTGTCTTTTCATGCAAAATCAAACATTTATTGTTTTTAATTTGTTATAATTAAAACACGCAAAAAAACAATACAATTTATTACGAAGGAGAGAATAAACTATGCAAAAAATTACCGAAAATAAAAGAAGTCGTATTATAAAATCATCTGTATTATGTGCATTATTACTATCTGTAATTGCTGCCCTGTGTGTTCAGGGAATCAACAGTTCGGTGAATGCAGATGCCGCCCCTTCCCGAGTAAAGAAGATAAGCATGAAAAAAGGTGAAAAATACAAACTTAAGTATAAGAAAAAATATAGTTATAAAAATTCTGACAAAAACGTTGTAACCGTGTCAAAAAAGGGAATAATTAAGGCAAAAAAAGTTGGAACGTGTACAATAAAAGTCATGGCAGGCAGGAAACTGATAAAAAAATACAGAATAACAGTTACGAAACAGAAGAAAAACACATCGGATGTACCGGTATTATCACCTTCTCCTGAGCCGTCATCAGTTCCTTCATCTGAGCCGTCACCAGCTCTTGCACCTGAGCCGTCACCAGTTCTTACCCTTGAACCGTCACCGGCGCTTTCACCTAAGCCATCGCCAATGCTTTCCCCTGAACCGTCACCAACTCCTTCTCAATTACTGGTTGGCGGATGCCTGCTGATAAACAACCTATTGGTTGAAAACATTGAATCAGGAAAAGAAGGATTCTCCATTGTCAGACTGAAAAGTGATAAAACATGGTATCCGGAGTATTCTGCTGTTGAACTACCAACAGATGAAATATCAGGTATAGCTGTGGGTGATTATGTTATGCTGTATTACGAAGTCCAATATACAAGGACTGAAACTATAGGAAATACAGTTTTTATATACAATCAAGACGGAACCAGCGGACATGTTAGTATCACTAAGGAATAAGGTGCGTATTCATTATTTTCTTTTAGATAGTAACGTCAAAAATATATCAAACTGTCACATTAGTGTATGCTTAATTCGTTATTATATTAAGTAAGCTAAAAGTCAGCGAATTATCAGTTGTGCATTGCGACGTTGAAAATAGTTGACAGATAGTTTTATCAGTGAATGACAGAAAGAGGGTATGTTATGCGTAGATTATGTAAAAACAATGGTTTTTATATGATAATGTTGGTTATTACCATTATGTCTCTAGTTTGTATATCTGATGGTGAATGCCAGGCAAAAGCAAAATCATACAAAAGCAAGACAAAGAAGATTATTCTTCAGGCAGGTGAAAAATATAAGATAAAACACAAAAAGAATGTAAAGTATAAAGCTTCAAGGCCAAAGGTTGCATCTGTGTCAAAGAAGGGCTTAGTAAGGGCAAAAAAGAATGGTAAATGTGTGATAAAAGTAATGGTAAATAAAAAATGTGTAAGAAAAATAAAGGTTACAGTCTGTGATGATAAGAGAGAAGAAATACCTGATACAAATTCAGCTAATCAGGATATGAGTAATGTGAATCAAGTTGACACCGGCCAAAACAATATGAATGTAATGGATAATACCGGTCATAATAATTCTAATCAAATATCAAGTCCGCCGGGTGTTTATCCTGATAATTTTGTTTATGGACGTAATAATATGGCATTGTTAGAGATTGAGGAGATTGATAATAATGTATGTTATATCTTTGACAGTAATGAATGGAAAAGCTGTATAATAGGGGGATTTCCTAACAGTTGCAAATATGTAAAAATAATAATAAGTAAAGATGATATAAGAAATGACATTAGAGTTGGAGATAAAGTATCCGTAGCCATTACTGCTACGTATACGTTAGTTGGAGAGACTGCAATATTTGAAAATGGAGGATGCACCTATATCGGAAAAGTAATCAGTGACTAATTTTATTGCAACCGGTATCACGATGAAATAATATCGAATTATTTTGTAAGGGAGAGAGTGTGTTATGAAAAAAATAAAGAAAAATAAAAGAGGCAGTATTATAAAACCATCTGTATTATGTGCATTATTACTATCTGTAATTGTTACCCTGTGTGTTCAGGGAATCAATAGTTCGGTGAATGCGGATGCCGCAACTTCGCGGGTAAAGAAGATAAGCATGAAAAAAGGCGAAAAATACAAACTTAAGCATAAGAAAAAATATAGTTATAAAAACTCTGACAAAAGCGTTGTCACTGTGTCGAAAAAGGGAATAATTAAAGCAAAAAAAGTTGGAAAGTGTACAATAAAAGTCGTGGCAGGCAGGAAACTGATAAAAAAATACAGAATAACAGTTACCAAACAGATGAAAAACGCACCGGACGTACTGGTATTATCACCTTCGCCGGAGCCGTCACCAGCACTTTCACCTGAACCGTCACCAACCCCTTCTCAAGTAATGGATGGCGGATGCATGCTGATAAACAACCTATTGGTTGAAAGCATTGAAGCTGGAAAAGAAGGATTCTCCATTGTCAGATTGAAAAGTGATAAAACATGGTATCCGGAGTATTCCGCTGTTGAAATATCAACAGATAAAATATCAGGTATAGCTGTGGGTGATTATGTTAAGCTATTTCTCAGCCCTATATACAAGGACTGAAACTATAGGAAATACAGTCTATAGATACAATCAAGACGGAACCAGCGGACATATTAGTATCACTAAGGAATAAGGCGCGTATTCATTATTTTCTTTTAGATAGTAACGTCAAAAAATATATCAAACTGTCACATTATTATATGCTTAATTCGTTATTATATTAAGTAAGCTAAAAGTCAGCGAATTATCAGTTGTGTATTGCGATGTTGAAAATCGTTGACAGATTGTTTATCAGTGAATGACAGAAAGAGGGTATGTTATGCGTAGATTATGTAAAATCAAAGGTTTTTATATGATAATGTTGGTTGTTACCATTATGTTTACGGTTTGTATATCTGATGGTGAATGTCAGGCAAAAGCAAAATCAGATAAATGTAAGACAAAGAAGATTACTCTTCAGGCAGGTGAAAAATATAAGATAAAACACAAAAAGAATGCAAAGTATAAAGCTTCAAGGCCAAAGGTTGCATCTGTGTCAAAGAAGGGCTTAGTAAGGGCAAAAAAGAATGGTCAATGTGTGATAAAAGTAATGGTAAATAAAAAATGTGTAAGAAAAATAAATGTTACAGTCCGTGATGATAAGAGAGAAGAAATACCTGATTCAAATTCAGCTAATCAGGATATGAGTAATGTGAATCAAGTTGACACCGGCCAAAACAATATGAATGTAACGGATAATACCGGTCATAGTAATTCTAATCAAATATTAAGTCTGCCTGGTACTTATCCTGATAATTCTGCTGTAGGACATAATAATATGATATTGTTAGAGATTGAGGAGATTGATAATAATGTATGTTATATCTTTGACAGTAATGAATGGAAATGCGATATTAGAGGAGGGTTTGATAACAGAGTCAAATATGTAAAAATAATAATAAGTAAAGATGATATAAGAAATGACATTAGTGTTGGAGATAAAGTATCCGTATCCATTACTGCTACGTATACGTTAGTTGGAGAGACTGCAATATTTGATGGAACTACTAGCAGATCGATTAGTATAGCACCTATATCGGAAAAGTAATCAGTGACAAAATTCGGTTTAAACAGACCACCAATAACGGCGGAGGATATAACTTATGTTGTTATAGTCTCCGCCGTAAATATTACTATGGTAGTTAATCAAGAACCCCGGTAGCTTTTTGAGATTTGGCACCGCGGCGTCTTGTTCTTATTTTTTTGATATGAACGGTTTTGCCGTTAAATGTAGTTGCTTCATTTCTGCCGTCAACACAATCAGCAAATATCAGGTAATCTTTGTTATCAAGGGTTATTCCTTTTACGCCCCTGCTCGTTTTCTTAAATTCACTTACTTCCGACAGTGGGAAACCAAGAGAACCCATTTTTGCTGTTATCATAATAACCTTTTGGTTTGAATTCATATAATCGGAGGCGGATAAACTGCGTACGCATATCAGCTTATCTCCATCATCAAGTTTAGTAGATGCTATAGTTGAACGATTGGTGTCAAAACCTGCGCCGGATACAAGTTTTATAAATCCTTTTTCTGTAATGAACAACAATATTGATTCAAATAAGTTCTCAAATGAAACATAAGTCAATACATCTTCATTGCCTATTTTACACAATGAATGGATAAGTGTGCCTTTGTCTCTGGCTCGGCATCGTGGAATAGCAGCGGCTTTTACCTGATGCATATTACCTTGGGCAGTAAATACACATAATCTGTCATCACTCTTCATAGATACAATATGAGAATATTCGTTGATTGTTTCTTCAGTAAGACGCTGGAAACTTCCGGCTTCCATTGATTTAATATATCCAAATTTGTCTACCATAATGAAAATGTCTTCGATTACAACCTTTTCAACATAGTTTGTATTTTCAATAGAGGCAAGTTTGGTTCTTCTTTCCACCCCAAACTGTTTTGCAAAACCTCTGAGACGTGACTTGATAACTTTAAGAAGCTCCTTTTCATCTCCAAGAACCTTCATAT
Source organism: Lachnospiraceae bacterium (assembly GCA_015057405.1). GTDB lineage: Bacteria > Bacillota > Clostridia > Lachnospirales > Lachnospiraceae > V9D3004. The sequence continues at coordinate 99,572 of SVEK01000005.1, read as the reverse complement.
AATCTGCGATATCAGAGGTGAGAGAATCATTTTCTTCATGCAGTTTAAGAATCTCCAAACCGATAAGTTTTGATAATGGCATTGCAAGAATAGCATCTGTCTGTCGTTCGGTGAAATTAAGTGTTTTAGCTTGTTTTTCGGATAATTTTGATTTGAATTTTATATCAGTTGTGATTCCGTCGATAAGACAGGCTTTCGCCTGTGCCTGAGAGGTACTTCCACGAAGAATCTCAATGATAAGGTCAATAACGTCAGTAGCTTTAATAAGTCCTTTGACTATTTCAAGCCTGTTGTTAGCTTTGTCCAACATGTGTTCGTATTCTTTTGTATATAATTCTTTCTGGAAAGCAATAAACTCTTCAATAATCTGTTTCAATCCGAACTGAATTGGCTGCTTGTCCTTAACTGCAAGCAGATTAACACCATATGTATCTTCAAGAGGAGTTTTTTTGTACAAACCGTTAAGCAGATTTTCTACGTCTCTGTCTTTTTTAACCTCGATTACTATACGAATATCCTTGCCGGATTCATCCCGCACATCATATATCTCATCAAATACCTTGTCCTTCATAAGATTTGCAAGACTTTCCACGAGTTTCGTTTTGTTGCCGGCAATTGTATAAGGAATTTCATTAATTATAATATTAGTCCTGCCGTTATCGCCGGCCTCAATCGTATATCCGGAACGAACACGGAGTTTACCTTCCCCGGTTTCGTATATATCACGTATATCCTGCTGATTGATTATAGTTCCGCCTGTAGGGAAATCCGGTCCCGGAATAATCTCCATCAGCTTATCTAGAGAAATGCTCGGTTTATCAATGCAGGCAATAACACCATTAATTACTTCAGCTGTATTGTGCGGAGGAATATTGGTTGCCATACCTACAGCAATACCTGTAGTTCCGTTAATCAGTAGATTAGGAAGCATAGCAGGAAGAACCATAGGCTCCTTCTCACTCTCGTCAAAATTCGGCATAAAATCAACAAGTCCCTTTTCAAGGTGGGAGAGCATAGTCATAGCTCCGTCAGAAAGACGGGCTTCTGTATATCTCATAGCGGCAGCACTGTCACCGTCAATAGAACCAAAATTGCCGTGGCCGTCAATAAGAGGAACGGATAACGAATAATCCTCAGTCATATGAACAAGTGCATCATAAATTGAGCTGTCACCGTGAGGATGATACTTACCCATTGTGTCACCCACAATTCTCGCACTCTTCCTGTGCGGCTTCTCAGGAGCAAGCCCAAGCTCCTTCATAGAATATAAAATACGTCTCTGAACAGGCTTCAGTCCGTCACGTACATCCGGAAGAGCTCGAGCAATAATAACACTCATTGCATAATCTCTGTAAGAAGTCTTCATCTCCTCTGAAAAATCCATAGAAATAATATTCTCTGTAATAATCGGTGTTTCAGTTTTCCTTCTGGCCATAATCTATATCCTCCATCATAAAATCATAATTCTTAATCAAAATAAACTACGGTACGCACCCTGCGTGCCCTTCAGACCTATCTTCCATATCCCAACAGTCGCCAATACCAGCAAAAATCTTGTATCGCACCCTGCGAGCCCTTCAGACCTATCTTCCATATTCCAACAGTCGTCAATACCAACAAAAATCTTGTATCGCACCCTGCGTGGCCTTCAGACCTATCTTCCATATCCCAACAGTCGCCAATACCAACAAAAATTTTGTAACGCACCCTGCGTGGCCTTCAGACCTATCTTCCATATTCCAACAGTCGCCAATACCAACAAAAATCTTGTATCGCACCCTGCGTGGCCCTTCAGACCTATCTTCCATATTTCAACAGTCGCCAATACCAACAAAAATCTTGTATCGCCCCCTGCGAGCCCTTCAGAATCTATCTTCCATATCTCAACAGTCGCCAATACCAACAAAAATCTTGTATCGCACCCTGCGTGCCTTTCAGAATCTATCTTCCATATCTCAACAGTCGCCATCCCGACAAGAATTATGTATCGTGACCTATGTTATGAGGTGCGTCGCCATCACTTAGCATGTCAGTGCATTTTGTCATCGTCGGTACTTAACAAGCGTATTATGCTTGTTTATGTACCGCTACGTATGACAAATAGCGAGAGCGTGCACTGACAAGTTAAGTGATGGCGATGCACCATAATTCCATAATGGCGACGCGCCACAAAAGCGTGATGGCGACGCGCCACCTCTAATCTTAAACGTCCAGTTTGGCGTACTGCGCCTCTTCCATAATAAATGAACGCCTTGGTGGTACACTGCTACTCATAAGCACATTAGTAATCTGGTCAGCTTCAATAGAATCGCTTATGGATACTCTGGCAAGAATTCTTGATGCCTTGTCCAAAGTAGTCTCTTTAAGCTGATCGGCATCCATTTCACCAAGACCTTTGTAACGTTGAAGTCCGGTTATTTTTTTGCCGGACTCTTTACGGAACTTTTCAAGAGCATGATCATCAAACAGATATTCTGATTTCTTGCTTTTGCCTTCGTTATAATCAACCTTGTAAAGTGGCGGAAGACCACGATATATCTTGCCTTCTGTAATAAGTTCAGGCATAAACCTGAAAAAGAAAGTCAATAACAGAGTACTAATATGAGCTCCGTCCACGTCGGCATCGGTAAGAATAATAATCTTGTCATAACGAAGCTTACTTATATCAAAATCATCGCCGATACCACAACCAAATGCGGCAATCATAGTCTTAATCTCATTGTTGAGAAGAACCTTTTCAAGAGGCGCCTTTTCAACATTAAGAATCTTTCCTCTGAGAGGAAGAACTGCCTGTGTACGACGGTCTCGTGCTGTTTTAACAGTACCGCCGGCAGAATCACCCTCGACGATATATATTTCACATTCTTCTGGCTTCCTTGACGAACAGGAAGCAAGTTTGCTTCTTACATCAACATCGTTAAGCTGTTTGAGAACTGCATTACGTGCCTTGTCGCCGGCTTTACGCGCGTTGTAGGCGCGAAGAGAGTTCTCCAGTATTTTCTTGAGAATTTCAACGTTCTTGTCAAAAAATAGCTGGACCTCTCTGCTAAAAACTTCATCAACTGCTGCCTGGGCATCTGAGTTACCTAACTTGGTTTTTGTCTGACCTTCAAACTGCGGGTCAGGATGTTTAATGGAAATAATGGTAATCATTCCGTTACGATAATCTTTTCCGTCTAATTTTTCTTTTTCTTTAATCATATTAAGTTCTCTGGCATACTGGTTCATAACTCGGGTAAGAGCAGTTTTGAAACCGGTCACAAGAGTACCGCCGTCGGATACATTTATTCGGTTGCAATATGCGTTAATCTGTTCTGAATAATTGGTCGTGTATTGAAATGCAACTTCAACTTCAATATCACCGCTTGTACCTTCTATATACACAGGTTCATCATGGAGAGTTGTCATCTCAGGACTTGTTTCTTTGAGCTTGCTTACGATATATGATATGTAACTTTTAATACCGTCTTCCTCATAATAAGTGGTAGTTTCTCCTCTTTTTTCGTCAACAAAAATCAGCTTAAGGCCCTTGTTAAGATAGGCAATTTCCTTAAGTTTTTTACGTATCGTATCTGACTTGAATTCGATGGAATCAAATATTTCCGGATCAGGATAAAATGTAACTTTAGTACCTGTATCGGCTTTAGTACATTTTCCTACAGAAGGAAGAAGTCCTTTTTCGAGTTTAACAACAGGATTGCCGCCGTCAGCATATTCATCGCGAAATACAAGTCCGCCACGTTTGACTTCCACAATCATCTTTGTTGAGAGTGCGTTAACAACAGATGCACCAACACCGTGAAGACCACCTGATACTTTGTAGACAGAACTGCCAAATTTGCCGCCTGCGTGAAGCATTGTATAAACGACTCTGACAGTTGGAATTTTCTTGACAGGGTGAATGTCTACCGGGATACCGCGACCATTATCTTTAATTGTAATGCCGCCATCTTTTTGAAGAGTTATTGAAATCTCTGAACAAAAACCTGCCAGATGTTCATCAATACCATTATCAAGTATTTCCCATATAAGATGATGAAGACCTCTTGTTCCGGTACTTCCGATGTACATACCGGGACGTTTTCTTACTGCCTGAAGTCCTTCAAGAACCACTATCTGACTACCTGTGTAATTATCCATATATTTTATTCTCCATTCCTTACATTTAATAACACAATCACAAACAATTATACTTGTAAAATTATGATAATACAAGAAATAAATTAACCTCTTTAACACGCGGAACAATCAAACTAATCGTAAGTATTATCAAAAGTTTAGCGTTATTATTATCATTTCAATTAATTGTCATAGAATTCAACAGATTGTTGAATGTTTAATACGAAAAGTGTATAATTATACCGTATGCGTTATCAATAAATTACAAAGGGGTTGAATCTATTGGTTAATAAGAAAAATGGACAGATGAAAATAATAATGAGAGTGGCGAGCTGTGTGCTTACGGCAGCAATTGCTGTATCCGGCCTTGTTATGCCACAGAAAACAGAAGCGGCAAAGTATAAAGTGAGCAAGATTACGCTTGCAAGTAATACTTCCGGTAATAAGAAAACCGTAGTTGTTGCAAAAGGTAAAAAAGTTAAGATAAAAACTACGGTTAAAGTAAAACCAAACAAAAAGGCAGGCAAAAAAGTTACATACACAGTAAAGAATAAGAAAATTGCCAAGGTAAGTAAAAAAGGATATGTTACCGGACTTAAGGCTGGGAAAACGGCTGTAGTTGTGACATCCGCCATTAATAAAAATAAAAAACAGACAATTAATGTTGTTGTCAAAAAAAGCGCGGTAACGAAGGTGAAATTACCTAAGGCAGAGGAAAGCATATATTTTGGAGACAAACTTACATTAGCTCCGACAGTAAACGGTAAAAAAACGGCTGATAAAACGATAAAATACACATCAGATAACAATAAAATAGTGAAAGTAAACAGTAAAGGAGTAATAACAACAGTTGCTACAGGTAGTGCAGTAGTGGTTGCCAAAGCAATTGACGGCTCCGGTAAAAAAGCTTCGTGCAAGATTAATGTAAAAGATAATATTAGTATCAGCAGGGTTTTTATTTCTAATCAAAAAACAGTCACATTTACTCTTAATCAGCCTTATAACGGGTTAAATGCTTCCAATGTAATAATCAAGAAAAAAGGATATTCAAGCGGAGCATACAGATATACCTGTGGGGTTGAAAGCGTGACAACTACTGATAATATTAATTATACAGTTGAAATAAAAGATGATGATTTATTTTATGAGGGTGATATAGTTCAGGTTAATATTCCGGAATCAGTAGGTAAGACTACGTCAAAAGCAGCAGTATATGTAAAATCTGCAGCAACACTTACCAATGATTTGTTTTTTAAGTTTAATCTGAGTACAGACAAATCATTTGATGCCAAAATAGAAAACTCAGGCAAGGGTTACAGTACACTTACAATGGTTAGCGGAACACTTCCGCCGGGGGTTGAAGTAACTTATAAGAATGGTAACGCGGTATTTAATGGTAAACCGATAAAAGAGGGAGTATATACTTCGGTATTTACCGGGGTTGACGAACTTGGTAATAACAACACTTATAATTGTACAATTCTTGTGGGTTCAAAGACACAAATAGTCGCATGCGCGGCACCTGTATATGCTCTTACCGGAGCTACAACCCGTTCTGTACTGCACATTTGCGGAGGACAGGGGCGTTACGTTGTAACTGCTACGGGTAATGGATTTACACCAAATGTCCAGTCTTATGATACAGATACTTATAGAATAGATTATGTGGAGCATAAGTTTGATACCCCGGGTATGTATTCTGCATTGATAAATGTGTGTGATACGGATAATCAACAGATTACAACAACTACAACTTTAACATACAACATTAAGCAGGGGCTTGAGGTTAGTGGTAAACTTGCAGACGCCAACGGAGCAGCAATTGTTTCTCCTTTACTTACGGAAAATAATTTGATGTCAGTATATTTTGTTAATACTAACAGAGGAGAGCGTCATAGCAGTATTATTACTGAAGCTACTAAAAATGTTGGTCCGGATAATAAGTTTACAGGGGAATATAAAGTTACTTTACCTGCCGGTACATATGATATTGTGGCAACATATCGCTACGGTGAAACTGAAGCAGTTAAGTACATATTTGGAGTTAACATTGTGGCCGGAATGTCAGGTTATGACATTAAATTGCCGTTATATAGTGTTAAACTTGTTTCTAACAATGATTCTTATGGTGAATTGAGTGGTGATTGGTATGACGCTAACGGAAAAATATATGCGTATGGTTCCAACCTTTATCTTAAGGCAGGAACCTATAATCTGGAATCAGTATGGCAGGGATATTCTGCAAAAGCATCATTTACTGTGCCGGTTTTAAATCAGCCGGTGACGGCCCAGGTTGTAAAAACAGATAGTGGTAATTAATATATTAATGGGGGGAACGATATGACAAAATATGATATAGCTATTATTGGGGCAGGCCCGGGAGGTATTTTTTCGGCATATGAAATAGTTAAGAACAATAGCGACCTTAAGGTTGCTGTATTTGAGGCGGGTCATGCTCTTGACAAGAGAAAGTGTCCGATAGACGGAAAAAAAGTTAAATCATGCATTAATTGTAAAAGTTGTTCCATCATGAGCGGATTTGGAGGAGCAGGGGCTTTTTCTGACGGTAAATATAATATTACCAATAATTTTGGCGGAACACTTTACGAGTATATAGGAAGACAGAAAGCTATTGAACTTATGAATTATGTTGATGATATCAACATGAGATTCGGTGGAGAAGGAACCAAACTTTATTCAACATCCGGGACCAAATTTAAGAAGATTTGTATCCAGAATAAGCTCAATCTTCTTGATGCTTCGGTTAGACATCTGGGAACTGATATTAATTATGTTGTACTTGGAAATATTTATGAGTACCTTAAAGATAAGATTGATTTCTTCTTTGATACGCCGGTAGTGGATGTGGTGGCAAAAGATAACGGATATAATATTATTACAGATACGGAGTCATATCAGAGTGATAAATGTATTATTTCTGTAGGCCGAAGCGGAAGCAAATGGATGGAGACAATATGTAAGAAGCTTAATATTGAAACTTTGTCAAATCGCGTTGATATTGGGGTAAGAGTTGAGCTTCCGGCAGTTGTATTTTCACATCTTACTGATGAATTATATGAAAGTAAAATAGTATATCGTACAGAAAAGTTTGAAGATTTGGTTCGTACATTTTGTATGAACCCGTACGGAATTGTAGTTAATGAGAATACCAACGGTATTATTACTGTTAACGGACATAGCTATGAAGGCGATAAGATGAAAACTGAAAATACTAACTTTGCCCTTCTTGTATCTAAGCATTTTTCGGAACCGTTTAAGGATAGTAACGGATACGGTGAAAGTATTGCAAGATTATCCAATATGCTTGGTGGCGGAGTTATTGTACAGAAGTTCGGAGATCTTATCAGAGGTCGAAGAAGTAATGAAAAGCGAATTGAAGAGGGGCTTGTTACACCAACACTTAGTGCAACACCGGGAGATTTAAGTCTGGTAATTCCGAAGAGAATACTTGACGGAATTATAGAGATGATATATGCGCTTGACAGAATTGCTCCGGGTACTGCCAATGATGATACATTATTGTATGGTGTAGAGGTTAAATTCTACAATATGGAAGTAGCCCTCAAGGATAATCTTGAAAGTTGTTATGACGGATTATATATTATTGGTGACGGTAGCGGAATTACTCATTCACTTTCACACGCGTCCGCCAGCGGTGTATTTGTTGCGAGGGATATCCTTGGTATAGCGGATACTAAATGATTATCGAAATACGTCATAGAGAATAAGTGAGATGTGGGAGGTACTGACTTGATTAGTTGACATTAAACATAACAAACCGGATGAAAATAAAGGTACATTGTTGTTAATAAAAGATTCTTTTTCAAATTGTTTTGCGCCGTTTCTTCTTGACAATTACAACAGAATAATAATGGTGGATTACAGATACGGAAAAGAATCCGTTGGAAGTATAATTGAAAAAAATGAAAGCGAAGATACTTTGCAGGAGTTTGATGCAAGTGATTTGTTTGGTGATGATTTTACAGAGTGAAAATGAATACTGATTTTGTGTTGAAGACTTACTTACTTAAAAAAATATATCAAAGTACAGAAATTTAATAAAAAATGTCACATTAGTGTATGCTTAATTCGTTATAGTAATGAATAAGCAATATATTATCAATTGAATTAAATTATGTGCAAGGATAATTAAGGAGGAGTAGACAATGCAATTCAACAATAATATTAAAAGGATAACAGCTGTTTGTCTTTCGCTGACAATGGTGGTTACAATGTTGCCGGCGGGAGGTATGAAAGCAAAAACAGGGTCAAAAGATATTCGCCTATGGAAAAAGAAGGTAAATGTGCAAGAAGGCAAAAGCTGCAAGGTGAAATATAAGGCGTCTAAAAAAATAAAAGTCAAATCAAAATCCCGAAAAATAGCAAGGGCATCCGTTAAGAAGCAAAATATAATTATCAAAGGAATAAAAAAAGGAACTACTAAGATTACGGTTAGCTGCGGTAAGACCAAGGCATATATTAAGGTGGCTGTTAAGAAAGCAATTTCTGTACCGGGGTCTGATGAGTTGGCAGTTGAAGTGACTGCTAAACCTATAGTGGATTCACAGGTGGCGCTTAATCTTGATAAATGTGTGACTTCAATCAATTCATTCTCAAACGATATGTTTTCTGTACAAAGTAACAGTGATATGTCAGGTGGCAATAATACTTTTGTATCACCGTTAAGTATGTATACAGCGTTAATGATACTTGCAAATGGTGCAAGAGGTAACACTAAAACCCAGATGTGTCAGGCTCTCGGTATTGATAATTTCGACGAATATAACCAAAAAATCGGAGCCTACATGAAAGGAACACTTGATCCGTATGTGGAATTCAATGTGGCCAATTCTGTGTGGCTTAATAAGAACTTTGGCTTGTTTAATACCAATATCAACAAAGAGTTTATTAAACCGGTGACTGATATCTGGAATTCAGAGATTAAAAAAGTTGACTCGTTTAATAAAACAATCGTTGATGATATAAACAACTGGTGTGATAAAAAAACCAACGGAATGATACCTGAAATAATAAAATACAGACCGGCTTATAATAAAATGGCAATGATGATTATCAATGCATTGTATTTTAATGGAAGGTGGTACGAGCAGTTTTCAAAATGGGCAACAGTTCCTGAAACGTTTAAGGGAAAGAACAGGCAGAGCACTGTGGATATGATGACTGACGGAAACGCTTATTATGGTTATTTTAAGAATGATAAGATTGAAGCTGTAGAATTAAAGTACGGTAACAAATCAGATTATAAGAATAGTTGTAATTATGCTATGGATATAATAATTCCTGCTGACAAAAATCAGTATATCGGTGATATATGGAATTCAATGACAGCTGATGAAAAATTACATATAATCGACAACTTCGGATTAAAGAACGGTACCGGTTCAGGTGCTAAACTCCGTACATTGAAGATACCTAAGTTTAAGGTGGAAGGTAACTTGGATAATCCGATAGAATTCCTGAAAAGCAAAGGAATGACAGATGTTTTTTCCGAAGCTGCAGATTTGAGTGCCATTGGTAAAAAGCTGTTTGTTGAGGAGATTATCCATAAGGCAGTTATAGAAGTAGACGAAGAAGGAAGCAAGGCGGCAGCGGTTACGGTAATTGCCATGCCGGCGACAAGTGCGTATGTTAAGGAGCAACCACCTGAAATAGACTTTATTGCGGATGTTCCGTTTATGTTCATTATTCGTGACAGAGTATCAGGGACGATAATTTTTATGGGGCAGGTTAATGATTTATAAAAAAAGGAGATGGGTGTATGAAAATCAGAAGAATAACGGCTTTATTACTAACTGTTTCTCTGGCATCCAATATGATATCCGGTGCAGGTGTGAACGCAAAAAAAATGTCAAAGGATATTCGCCTGTGGAAGAAAAATGTGAGTGTCAGGGTAGGTGAAAACTGCAAGATAAAATATAAGGCATCTAAAAAAATAAAGGTGAAATCAAAGGCTGCAAGAATTGCAAAAGCATCGGTTAAGAAGCAGCATATAGTTATCAGGGGCATTAAAAAAGGGAAAACTAAGATTACGGTTAGCTGTGGTAAGAAGAAGACATATATTAAAGTCACGGTAAAAAAGAATGTTACTACAAAGAAAACAAAGGGTACGCCAACGCCTAAACCGACTGCATCACCTAATCCGTATATTGATGAAAGTGTTGCAATTAATCTGAGCAAGTGCGCGGCATCTATTAATTCGTTTTCAAATGATATGTTTACAACTCAAAGCGTTTCGGATGTGGCAAAAGGAAAAAATACATTTGTATCTCCGTTAAGTTTGTATACAGCATTAATGATACTTGCCAACGGGGCGGATGGCAATACAAAAAGCCAGATATGTCAGGTTCTTGGTATTGATAATTTTGACGAGTATAATAAAAGCGTCGGGGAATACATGAAAGGCTCACTTGATGAATATGTGACCTTTGTTTCCGGTAATTCTCTTTGGATTAATAACAAATATGCTTTTTTTAACCCTGATATTGACAAAACATTTATTATGCCGGTGAAAAATGTATGGAATGCTGATGTGAAGCGGGTTGAAGGTTTTGACAGTAAAGCAGTTGATGATATTAACCGCTGGTGCAGTGAAAAAACTGGAGAAATGATACCTAAGATGTTAGAATATAATCAGGTTAACGAAGATACGGTAATGGCAATAATTAATGCTATGTATTTTAGCGGAAGATGGTGTGAGCAATTCGCGACATATCAGACCGTAAATGAAACATTTAAAGGGAAAAACGTGCAAAACCCTGTTCCGATGATGACAAAGGAAAATACATTTTACAGGTATTTAAGAACCGATAAAATAGAAGCTGTTGAACTTGATTATGGTCAGCATGGATATAAGGGTAATAATTATGCTATGGACATTATTCTTCCGGCAGATAAAAGCCAATATATCGGCGATATATGGAATGGAATGACACCGGAGGAAAAGCTGCATATTATTGACAGCTTTGGAACTAAGACGAATCCGGGTAAGGTTACAGAACTTCGTACACTTAAAATTCCTAGGTTTAAGATTGACGGTGGAATGGATGATATCATTCAATATCTTACCGGTAAGGGTATGACAGATGCGTTTTGTGAGAAGGCTGATTTTTCACCTATTGGCGAAGGATTGTGTGTTGATAATGTGTTGCATAAAGCTGTAATTGAAGTAGATGAAGAAGGCAGTAAGGCTGCTGCTGTAACTGTAATAACTCTTATGGAAGTAACGGCTCTTGTTAATAAAGAACGTCCGACAATCGATTTTATTGCAGATGTTCCGTTTATGTTTATTATTCGTGACAGAGTATCCGGTACAATTTTGTTTATTGGGCAGGTTAATAATCTGTAGGGGAATAAACCAGAGAGTTATAGACTTATATTGTTATAGACGCATTGTTTTCGTGGTGATTTTTGATACTGTGGGGACAATGCGTTTTGAGTTGTAAAATTATTGTCAATCCTGAGGGAAGCAGTACAGATAAACTTGTTAAAACTTATTCTTACGTCAGCTTGTCAGCATCAGCTGCGATAAGGGGAGGAAGTGCCGCCGTAGATGTAGTGTCAGCAGGCAAGAAAGATTCCAAGGCTAGCAGTCTTTCAACTATATCATAATAGAAGAACCCCAAGGGAAAAACATGACAATTCGTGGCAGTTGCATATTTTACTGATTTTTGATGGTGATGATTTGCCTTTGTTTTTTAAATAGCTCCGAGAGATTATTTTCAATACTTTCCCTTGAAGAATTCCTTTCCAGAGTATAATATTATCAGTGAGCACATTTCGGATGATATTAGTTTGGAGAGTTACTGATGGCAGGAAAGTATCACAGATTGGAAAAAGGTGATGTTCTTAAAGAACGATACCGCATTGAGCAGGTGCTTGGTGTGGGTGGCTTTGGTGTAACATACAAAGCAATAGATACATATATGGATGTTCCGGTGGCAATCAAGGAATATAATCATGAAGATTTGACAGGCTATGAAGAAGCTGCAAAGGAAGCAAAGATTGTAGCCGGATTTTACGACCTTGATTCCATTGCATCGGCAAGAGATTTTTTTACGGAAAATAATCTTGCTTATATTGTAATGGATTACGTTAATGGAATAAGTATTAAACATTATATTAAAGAAAATGGTGCAATGGGTGGAGAAACTGTACTTAAAAAGGTTAAGCCCCTTATAGAAGCTCTTATAAAAATACATGATACCGGAGTTATTCACCGTGATATAAGCGCAGATAACCTTATGATTACAAAGGATAAAAAACTGGTTCTCATAGATTTTGGTGCTGCAAGGTTCATGAAGGAATATGAAAATAAGGATTATACAGTTATAATAAAAAAAGGATTTTCTCCAATTGAACAATGTCAGACAACAGGAAAGCAGGGACCTTATACAGATGTATATTCTTTATGTGCAACATTGTACTATATGGTAACAGGAATTGTTCCTAATGATTGTGTTGAAAGAATGCTTGCAGACAATATTGTTCATCTTTCTCAATTCGATAATACGGGCTTAAGTCAAACTGAATGTAATGCAATAATGAAAGGTATCAGTATCTGGGCTAAGCATAGACATCAATCCATGGAAGAATTATATAAAGCTTTATATGATAGTGAAGACATTGTTGCGGCTGAAAATGATTTGATTATTACTGATATGCAGGCAGAAGGGGATTATCAAAGTCTCACGAAAACCGGTAGCACAGTGTCAATGTACAGAGCAGTAAAGGAATTTTATAGTAATAAAAGCACATCAAAAAAGAGAAGAATATTTATATTGAGTGTAGGGATAGTGGCTGCTATTATAATATGCGTAGTTGCAGTTGTAATAGGATATACGGTAGGTTCCGGTATTAATCAGGATAAGGACTATCAAAAGCAGCCTGTAACGAATCAGTTGACGGCAAGCCCTAAGGACAGTTATCCTATGGCAAGTGATACGACTTTGGAGGATTCGCAACAGGTAAATGATACGGCTCAGGCGGATAGTTTCATGCCTCCTGTCGATACCGGTGCCCCTGATATAGTTAACACTCCAAAACCAACTAAAAAGGCTAAAGCTACTAAAAAAACAAAGGCAACTAAAAAACCTGTTTCAAAACCTACAGCAAAGCCTACTGATAAGCCAAAGGCATCTGAAAATGAAGATAACAATAAGAAGGATGATTTCTTCTCCGCAGACTTAGATAACTTTTTAAGATAGAATACAGGAGACGGTACTCAATATGAAAAAGATACAAAAGAAATATTTGGCATTAATACTTGTAATGTGTTTAATTATCAATGTAATACAGCCCTGGCAATTTGTCAGGGCTTCTTCGGTTGTTCGTGTTGGTAGTCTTACGGAAATAAAAAATGCATTACTTAATAACGATGATATAGTATTAGATTCTGATATTTATTTTTCAGATTATACATTTGAAGATATGAGTTGGGTATATGGGAGAATTGGTATATTTCAAGATGAGATATTGAAAGCAACTTATTGTGTTGAGGATGGGGAGTATTACGAGGATTATCAGTCAGAAATAACGATTGATTTTGATTTTGGCATTAATATTGATGAGTGGAAACAGCCTGATGAATATTCAGGAACTATAGACGGTAATGGTCATTCTATTATTGGATATTGTCCTTATAAAGACAAAGAGGGTAAAACTGTTTCATCAGGATTTTTTAATACAGTAACAGGAGAAATTAGTAACCTGACATTTAAGAATTGTTTTTTATATACAAATGATATATGTCCGGAGGTATCTGTAGTATGTCATGAGTTAAAAGGAACGGCAAATAATGTTAAGGTGGAAGATTCCTGTGTTGTTGTGGGAAGTGAGAAAATGGGTTCCTATACTAAAAGAGGTGCAGGCATGTTCCTTGATATAGAGGGAACTGTATCAAATTGTTCTGTCAATGTAGATATAATTGGGAATTATTCAAGTTATGTCGGAGGTATAGCCTGTGCCATTTATGGAGACGGACAAATATGTAATTCATCATTCTCGGGAAGTATAGAGGTAAAATCAAAATGTGTGGCAGGAATTGTGGCAACTAAGGATTACAGCGAGGGTTCTGTAATAATTGATAATTGCAGAAATGAAGGTTATATTCATACAGAAGGTTATAATAGTGTTGCAAGTGGAATTGTTGGAAGAGTTAGTGATTACGGAGAAGTAACAATAAATAACTGTACCAATAATAGCAGTATTGACGGTATTAAACCGGCAGGAATAGTAGGGTACATTGATAACAAATATAGAGAGGGAGTTATAACAATTAGTGATTGCTCCAATACCGGTACGGTTTCTGCTATAGGAGGAGATTCGGAAGGAAAATCTATTGCCGGTGGAATCCTTGCGGGAGATTATGAAGAAAGTGAAGAATATTCCAATACTCTGGTAAGCATTGTTAAATGTACTAATAAAGGAGGAATAAAAGCCTATAAAATAGCAGGAGGAATTGTAGGTAGTATTTATGGGAAAACTGCTTGTTATAATATTATTTCCTGTAATAACGAAGGTGAAGTGTGTTGTAACTCAGTTACGAATTCTTGTAGTGCAGGTCTGGTGGGATATTGTGGATTGAATTCATATGTGAGAGTATTTAACAGCATTAACAAAGGCAAAATAAACAATGACTCAGGTGGTTCTGTGGCAGGGTTAGTAGCTACCAAAACTGAAATAGCAGGATTGATGGCAGATAATTGTGTGAATATGGGAGATTGTTATAAAGGTGGAGAAGCAATTTCTAAAAAGGATGGTTTGGGACTGTTTGGGGAATTGATTCATAACAATATTTATAATTGTTATGAAGTTGAACGTACAGAAACTAAAATTTCCCTTATTTATAATTGTTTTGAAGTTGAACGTACAGAAACTGAAATTAATATTTCCCTTTTGGAGAAAGACCTGAATGATAAAATGAGTTGCACAAGTGTGGATGTGGGTATAAAGGACTTATGTAACAGACTTAATGTATGGATTAGAGATTGTAATCATAATATTTCAAAAGAATATTTGTCTACATGGATATGTAAGGATGTATTATATGAAGATAAGGATATAATGTTTGGTGAAGCAGATTGGGAATCTGTTATGTCTTTGCCGGAATTAACCACAAGTCAGACTCCAAGTTATGTTCCAATGCCTACGAAAAATCCGGATAATCCAAAAGTAACACCGGGAGATAAGTTTGAATCGATATACATACCAACGGCAACACCGGAACCCACACCGAATCCTACACTGAAACCTACACCGAAACCTACACTGAAACCTACACCGAAACCTACACCGTCTTCTTCGGTTGATTTACCTAATCAGGTAGAGTCTCCTAATCCAACACCTGTAAAACCGGAAGACACGCCTGTTCCTATAGAAAATGTTGATAACAAAAATGCTGATTATGTTTTAGTGACTGAGGCTCCTGTTGGTGTAGATAATTCTAATATTAGTAATTATAAGCCTGTACTGGTGAGCATTAAAGATTCCGGTTCATTTACAATAAAATGGAGTGAAATTCCGACTGCCAAAGGATATATTTTATACCGTGCCAAAACAAAAAAAGGAGTATACAAAAAGATAAAAACCTTCAAGGGAACACGTAATAGTTTTGTTGAAAATAATATTGCCATGGGTAAAGTATATTATTATAAAGTAAAAGCATATAGTACATCATCAGGTAAAACTACATATAGTCAGTGGTCAGAGCCCGTAAAAGTGAGCAAGATTATGCAAAAACCAATGTTATCCCTTAAAAAAGCCAAAACCTCAACGGGAGATAAATACATTAGGCTAAGTGTAAAAAAATGTGACGGACCATATGTTGATGTGTATGTAGGAATCAAAAAGAATAAGTTAATTAAGATTAAGTTGCCGGTTAATAATTGGAAAAAAATGAATTCCACATTTAATTTCAGATATTCATCAGGTGGAAGAAGAATGTTTTTTAGAATCCGTTCGTATGGCAGATATAATGGAAAAAAGGTTAAGAGTCCATATTCTGATATAAAAAGTATTGTGTTATGATATTTCAAAGACGCTGTCTTTAAATCATTCGTATTGACCGGAAATATGCATAAGGGAGTGTTATGTATGGATGAGATTGGACGTATATGTAGAGAACTGTCAAAAAAACAATATATTCAGTGGAATTCATTTCTGGTTAAAAAATGGATGCCTGACACCGAAGAATCTGATGAAATAACTGATGAGATAAGGGAAGAGGCTTACAAAAACTTTTACAATGTAATTAAGAAAAGTAAGGTTATATACCCACAAACCTACAAAAAGTGGTTTGAAAGGGGAGACACAAATGTACCTAAAAGATGGCAGATTCTTAAACTGGCTCTAGCAATAGGAATGTCTCCGGAGGAAGCTGACGAGTACTTAGTGTACGGAATTTCCGAACCAAGAATTTCAGTAAACGACTATCAGGAATTCATATGTAAGTTTTGCTTATACAATGGGTTTGATATAAAGATTTATGATGAGCTGGTGGAATTTTATGAACTTCACATAGACAATACAGTAGTATATGAAAGAACTGCCCATACGAAAGACCTTATGGATGCATTTGATGAAATAAAGGTCTGTTCTAAAGAAGAATTATTAGTCTGGATGTTAAAAAATCAGACAATGTTCAAAGGCTACAGTATGACAACCTACAGATATTTTGACTCTTTAATAAAAGAAGTAGTGGATATATTTAAAAATGAATCAAGAGAAATGCTGGAAATATATCTAAAGCAGACAGACTATTATCAGTGGGTTAAAGAAAAAGATATCGTAGAAGAGGAAAAACGAAGTCGGATAAAGCAATACATCCGTAATGTTGAGCGGAGAAAAAATAACAGACTCTCAGAGGGACTCCTTAATGAATTAAAGGAATATTATATTCTTGCTTATTCTGATAAAATTCGAATAAGTAATGTGCTGTCATCAATTCTTAGTTCTTCAAAAAAGCATCCTGTAAGTGCCAAATATGTTTCTGAAATGATTAACATTGCCTTGCAAAAGGAACGGCAATTTAGTATCAGTCACGCTCTTAGGAAACTTGAAAGTGGTGAATATGAAAAAGAATGTCCGAAAGAAATATGGGAGTTGATTTCTGAAAAAGCTATATCTGTTAAAGCAGCAAGAAAGGCATTAATTCGAGCATTAACAATGCAAAAACAACGTGTAAAAAATGTAAGTCGTTCAGAACTGCTTATTCTGCTGTCCTATATAGTACAAAACAGATACGAAACAGAACTTCAGCAAACGGAGATGGATTACGACAGAAATCTTGCAGTTTCAGGCTTCATCAAATCAGCCAATGCAATGTTGTTGGTATGCGGTATGCGTGAAATCAATGAAAACTATTATGTAGATGCTCTGCTCCTTGCCGGCTATGGTGAAGAAGAGATGTATCAGTATGTGGAAATCCTGGATAGAATGTAAAATATAGAAACCATTTGGATGGTAATTAGTCCCAATGGTTTCTTTTTTTGTTGTTAGAAATGTTGAAAAGAAAAAGGATATACCTGAATTATACTTATAAATGTGGCAAAAATAAATATTGTAGTAGAAAGGAATGACAATTTCTGTCATAGTTAAATGATATTATTACTTGTTAGGGGGAATAAGTTAACTAATCTCAAATTGTATTGTACATATAAATGCAATACAAAACGTGATGTACAAGAGAGGAATAGTTTATATGAGGGAGCGTTGGAAGATTTCAAAAAATAATCGTGTATTGGAATTATATGAGAGATTTCTTAATGGGGAAATTATCAACAAGTCTGAGGAAGCCCAAAGATTTGGTGTTGATGAGCGAACCATCCAAAGAGATATAGATGATATACGTAGTTTTTTGCAAAACAATTCATTAAAAGGTGAGAATAGGGAGATAATTTACGATAGAAAGCGAAACGGATTTGTAATATGTAAACACCAGAAGTAGTAAAAAGATATAGCAATCCGTTATGGATATGGCAAGTGTGATTAAACATATTATTTTTTAGTTAAAGATAGTTTTACTAAAATTGCCGAATTCGTATGAACACCGGCGATTTTTATTAGTAGATTTATGGAGAACAATGACAGAATGTGTCATTGCGGAGTGGTATATTGGTAGGGTGAGAGGTTTATGGGGAAAGGTTTATGATAGAAGATAAAAGAATGTGAGGAGATTAATATGGAGAAAGAAAGTTTTTTAAAAGAATTTGAAAAAATAAAAAGTGAATGTTGTGATTATTTAAGTAGTCAGACATATTATGATTGTTCACATATGTTA
Organism: Lachnospiraceae bacterium; assembly: GCA_015057405.1. Classification (GTDB taxonomy): domain Bacteria; phylum Bacillota; class Clostridia; order Lachnospirales; family Lachnospiraceae; genus V9D3004. The sequence continues at coordinate 81,136 of SVEK01000005.1, read as the reverse complement.
AGTAGAGTGCTTGAAGAAGTAGATCCATTAATACAATTTGAAAAACCACGAGTTATGATTTATGGAATATATAATGCAGGTAAAAGTACATTAATAAATGCTTTATGTAAAAATGAAGTGGCTGAAATGGGAGCAGCTCCGACTACAGCACAAGTAAAAGAATACGAACCTGAAGATTGTGATTATGTTTTAATAGATTCTCCCGGTGTTGATGCACCTATAGAGCACGAAAAAATAACAGAGGATAATTTGTCAAAATGTCATGTAATACTTTTTGTTATGAGTAATAAAGGGATTTTTGAAGACAAATCAAATTATAAAAGAATGATAGAGTTAATTGATAAGAATATACCTTTTATAATTGTTTTAAATGAAAAAGATGATAATTACAGAATACATAAAGATGACACTGAAGAAGAAAAAAATAGAAAATTACAAGCAAGGGAAAAAGAAAAAAAGGATGTTCGATATAAGATTATTGAAAACTTAAAAAAATATAGTGGAAGAGAAAGTATACACGATGAATATGAAATTATTGAAATAAATGCAAAAAGTGGTTTGAAAGGTGTTATAGATGGAAAAGCAAAATTGTACGAAAAAAGTAAAGTTGGTGAATTAGATGCCAGAATTAGACAGTTGTTATCAAGCGAAAAACAGTTAAGAATATTTCATCAACCATTAAATAATATGTTGAGCATTTTGGGTGAGATTACCGCAGTTTTATTTAAACAAAGAACCGGAATAAATCAGGAAGGTTTTGAGGATTCCATACAGACAATGCTCATGATGAAGAACAATGTTATGGAATCTATGCGTATATATACTAAGCAGATTGTGTATGGACATGCAGATGAAGTAGCAAGAATAATCCGTGATGAAAATAATGCTGCCTATAGTGAAGTTAAAAAATTTATTTTGGATGAAATAGAGGCACATTTTGTTAGCCGTGTTAATGAATTGGCATATTTTATTAATTCTAATTTTTCTGAAATGGGTATTGATGTAGATTCAAAGGCTTCATTTATGTCAGAAAAGAAGAGTGAGGGTAAAGATGAAAAGTTTTCTTTGCCAATTATAGAAAAGAATGAAATAAAGCAACCTGTTTTTGATATAAAACCAGCGGAGAGTTCATCAAAGTCCAGTTCTATTATCGATTTGATAGGAAGTTTGTTTTCCAGTAAAAGTAAGAAGGAAGAAGAAGAATTTAATAGGATGCAAAATGAAGCTCAGGCAGCAAATGAGAATGCAAGACATTGGATGGAAGAACAGGTTCGTGTGATTCAGGATTCAAAACAAAAATCATTAGCTTTGTTGGACGAATTACAAAGAACACTCATTACCCAGGTTAATTACGCGTTATCTAATAAATTCGACGAAGTAACTGAACAGATTCGAATGAAAAATCAAATAGAAACAGGAAATGCAACTAAAATTGATAAGATGATATCAGAAATAAATGGATATGAAAATAGGTTTAATGTGCTTGCAGATAAAATTCTATAATGGGGTGAAATTTGAATGTTTTCTAAAAGGGAACTTAAAACATTAAGTAGATATTGTTCAGAAGATTTATATAAAGCGGTTTTGGGATTGATAAAAAAACAGGAATATTCTAATTGTGTCCGCGTCATTAATACAGGAATGGTAAGTTCCGGTAAAAGTAGTATTTTTAATTCTTTGACTGATAGTATTACGGAAGAAAAGTTTCCTACAGGAGCAGCACGAACTACAGTGACTGCAGATGAATTTATGGTGGAACATGGTATCGTATTTGTAGATACACCGGGAATTGATGTTCGTGAAGAAGATGATGTACTTGCGTTTGATACTATTGCGAGTGCGGATTTGATTTTGATGATTCATAATGTTAAGGAAGGAGATTTGATAAGGAGTGAAACAGACTGGATAGAGAGATTAAGAGATCTTAAAGGAAAAGAATTCTTACAGCAAAAAATGATATTTATAGGCTCATGGATTGATGAACGTGACAGAGATGGTGATTATGAAGAACTTATATCTAAGTTGAAGGAAATGTTATATAAAAGTGCTGGTGTAGAAATACCTTTTTTTCAGGTTTCTGCAAAAAGGTATCTAAAAGGAAAACGGGATATGAAAAAAGCACTTGTTAATAAAAGTGGTATTAACGAGTTGAGAGAATATCTTTTTTCATTATCCGATAAAATTTTGGAAACTAAAAAGGATAGTATATCTGACGAAGAGGGATATATACTTCAAAAGACTATAGAAGAGTTGGTGCTTAATAAAAAGAAAAGAGAATTGATTATAGATAATATAAAGAAAAATGTAACAGAGTATTATCAGACATCCTTTATTAGTTGGGAAACGGTTTTTAGTACATATAAAACATATAAGGATAGATTAGAAACATTAAAAAAAGAACGGTCTAAAATGTAGTGTTTACATGGGAGGATAGAAAAATGATTATAGGATTTGCTATTATGGGTGCTTTGGGCTCGGATTCGTATAGTGATCATAGTAGATACAGTGATTATAGTTCAAGGCGTCGTAAAACTTCCAGTTCTCGTTATAGTGATGCCGCATATAGAAAGAAAAAGCGTATCGAAGAAAAGGATAAGGAGATAGAAAATGCTCTAAAAGATTTAGAAGATTACAAAATGAATCATGTAAATGAATTTTTAGATGATGAGGTATTAATTGGAACTAATGCTCAAAGTGTTGCAGATATTAAATTAGATAAAGCAGCAAAGAAAAAAATTAACAAAATGATTAAGGATAAGGTTAAGGAAGAGTCAAAACAATATAAAAAAGAATTACGAGAAATTGATAAATTAATAAGTATTATTGAAAATAAACTGGGGAATGAGGAGGAATAACAATGAACATGATAGATAAAATTAATAAATTTGTAGATGTAATGATTGAGGAGAAAAGTAAGTTTGAAATTATTCAAAATGAGGTGACGGTAGCAGAAACTCAGGTTCAGTCTGTTTTAGATGAATTTAAGGATAATATAACATATATTATTTCTGATTTGCAAAAAAAGGAAACCGTGCAAAAGGATAATAAGTTAAGTGATATTTTTAATAGTGTAAGTCAGAGTATAGATAATGGTATCACAACTTCAACCTGCGAAATAAAAGATACTATAAGTGGAATGGAGTTTATTAAGGAATTTGAAAAAACATTTACTGTAGCAGTATTTGGTAAGGTAAAAGCCGGAAAAAGTTATATAGGTAATTTTATCAAAGGAAATATATTTAAAAAATTGAATATTGATACTTCATATTCGAAATTAAATGAAATTCCTGTTAGAGTATATGATAGAGGTAATATATCTGAGCAAGAAGAGTTAAGTACTTTTGATGAAGATGGAATTGATGGATTTAAAACGGGGATAACTGAAACAACAAGTTCAATACAGTTATTTCAGATTGGTGCTATGACATGGTTTGATACCCCCGGCATAGGTAGTGTTACGTTTGAAAATGAAATGCTGGCAAAGGATTATGTAAAGAATGCTGATTTGGTAATATATGCATGTAATTCTGATGCTGCAGGTACAAGGCAGGATTTTTCGGAACTTAAGCAATTGATGGAGATGAAAAAACCAGTATTGCTTTTATTGACTCAGTCTGATACTTCTGAAGAAGACGAGGATGAAAACGGAGAAGTTATTGCTGAATTAATAGCAAAGTCAGAGGAAGATAGAAATGCTCAAAAGAATTATATGCTTAAGAGTTTAGAAGAATATGGAATGAAAGCTGATATATTAAAGTATGCTGAAATTATAAATGTTTCTGCTAAATTAGCTAATGTTGCAATTGAAAGTGGAGATGAGGAGAAATTTCAGGATAGTAATATGGGGAAATTGCTTGATGTACTTATTAGCATTACATTGAATGAAGCTGCGGATATGAAGAGGAAGACGCCAGGGAATCGTATTAATACTATGATTAATACTACAATACATAAGTTTGAGGAAATAAGTGCTTCTGTAGAAGAGATGTGTGACAGTATCGAAAAAAATAAAAAGGATTTGATTGGAAAGAAAACTACTATTATTGAATCTATAAAAGCAGAAACTACCGGAAAAATAATTCGATTACTTGATCAGGCAAAGGCAAAAATCGAGGCAGGGGCTAAGGCAATAGATGAAGCAGAATTAAATAATGAAATTAACAAAATAGTGAATGAAGTTACACAAAGTATATGCTCAAGAGAGCTTAAGGTTTCCAAACCAGTTGATTTCGAAGTCGGGTTGGAGAATGTTGGTAAACTTGAAATGAAAAAAGAAACTGTTACATGGGAAGAAGTTAATGTAGAGAGAAGGGTTCGTGAACCAAGAGGATTCTTTGAAAATATTTTTGCTTTATTTGGCAAAGAATATCACGAGAATACAGTTTCAAGAACTAAAAAATCCAAATCTATTAATATTGGTGTTAATAGTTCTGAAATAACAGGAAGAATTATGAAACAGTTAGAGGAGTGGTTCAAAGAGACTGTTAATACATATATAGATTCTTTATGTGAAGGATATTATGAGCCTGTAGAGGAACTCAATAAAGTAGTATGTGGTCGTATTAAAGAAATAATAAGTATATTAGATGGTTTAAAAATAAAATGTTAACAGTTGTTTTGAAAGGAACAGATAGCTGTAATTTGAGATGCAGATATTGTTCTGTTGGTAAAAAAGAGAATTCGATAACAATGTCAGCGCAGTGTTTGTGTGATTCACTGTCGTTTGTTGGAAAATACTGTGAATATATTGGTGAAACGAAACTTTCTGTTATTTTGCATGGTGGAGAGCCAACGTTGATTGCAGTTGATAAATATGAAGGTGCATTTCGTAAATTTATTCATGACTATCCGAGTATTACTTTGGAAATATCAATGCAGACAAATGGATATTATATATCTAATACCATGTTGGACTTTATAAAAAGATGGGGTATAAGTGTAGGCTTTTCTATAGATGGAATTGAAAAAATACATAACATGAATAGAAAGGATTTAGAGGGTAAAGGAACATACAAAGATGTTATGGATAACATTATAGTATTGAAAAATAATGGAATTGATGTTTCTGTATTAATTGTTGTTACAAAGGATATTGTTAATGCAGGGTTTGATTATTTATCTGTGTTTGAAGAATTAGATGTATCAGTCAAGATAAATCCTGTATTATCTGTGGGGGAAGCTTGTGAAAATAAGGATTTGATTATTTCTAGGGGCGATTATGCAAGATATATTATTAAGATATATGAATATTTAATAAGTACAGATAGTACGCTTAGTGTTTCTCCTATAGATGAATTTCTGAATTCCGTTTTATATGATATTCCTATGTTAAGTTGCATATTTCATAGGGATTGTATACAGAATTATTTATCTATATCGTCTGATGGAAGCTTATATCCATGTGGTAGGTTTGCAGATATTAAAAAGTATTGTTTGGGAACTATATATGATGAACCACAAGTAATTGCCAGTAATCCTGTAAAAATCCAATTATCCAAAAGAAGAGAACTTGTCGATAGGCATTGTAAAAATTGTAATTATTTATATAAATGTAATGCAGGATGTTGTTTTGAGGCTGAAGTTAATAATGGAAAGTATAGTTTCTTTTGTGATGATTATAAAATTCTATTTGATTATTTTGAAACTGAGGGATTAAAACTATTAAGGAATTATTTGGTTAAAATTAGGAATAAAATAATTCAAGATAATTGTTAGTATGATAATGGAGTTAAAACATGTTGCCTAATTATGAATTGTTATTGTTAAATGTTTCGCGTAATAAAAGAGCATTAAGTGATTATTTTGGTGATAGTATTGGACAACACATAATAGCAGAGTACATTAAGCGCTTTGGATTTGTGGCAAAAGTATATTCGGGATACGTCGGGGATGCCAAAAAAGTAATAAAATTTGAAATTTCAGAGCACAATGTACCGGTTATTGGATTTTATTGTGCAGCAGATAATATTGTGACAACATTAAATTTAATAAAGTGGATTAAAAAAATATATACTGATAAAAAAATTGTAATTGGAGGTCCACAGGCTGTTGCAATTGATAAAAAAATGTTCTTGGAAAATTCTATTGATTATGTGATTGTTGGGGAAGGCGAAATTCCTATGTTGAAATTAATGGAATGTATTATTGACGGCTATGGTGAATTACAAGAAATTCCATCATTGAAATATGTCAAAAATAATCAAATGTTCATTAATGATATAAAGGGAGCTATAATTCATAATTTGGATAATATCCCTTTTCCTAATTTCGATAATTCATTGAATAGTAATTTTAGAAAAGGAAAAACAATAGGGCTTATTACCGGAAGAGGTTGTCCTTTTAATTGTGCATTTTGTTATGAAGGTGCGAATGCAAAAAATGTTCGGTACAGAAGCATAGATAATGTTATGAAAGAGATAGACTATGTAAGAAAGCATAATTCTAATTTAAAAATTATTAATATATATGATGATACGTTTACTATTAATAGAGAACGATTAAAGAAATTTTGCGAAGGAATGAAAAAAAGAGGGCTGTTGTGGTATTGTGAAGGTCACGTTTCTTATCTAAACAAGAATCTAGATGTGCTTCCGATGATGAAAGATGGAGGGCTTATTGGAATTCAGTTGGGAATAGAAAGTGGAAGCTTAAAGGTTTTAGATAAATATAATAAGTGCATAACACCACAGGAAATAATATCAGTTGTACGTAGTATAAAAACTGCTGGAATAAATGCGATTTGTGGTAATTTGATAATAGGTGGTGCAGGTGAATCTTATGATACATTAATGGAAACTAAAGAATTCGGTAAGAAATTAATACAAGCCGGAAGAGGAATTCTTGAGCTTTCTACAGTTTATTTTGCACCATATCCTCAAACAGATATGGTACTTCATCCGCAAAATTATGAAATTGAAATTTTAAAAGAAGCTAAAGATAATTGTATTGAAACAATGAGAACTGTAGTAATTGAAACTGCAGAATTATCATCAGAAGATATTTGGAGAATAAAAAAAGAGATTGATGCAGAATTTGAATATGAATATATAGAGCAAGCCAAGAAAATTACGAAAGATGAATTGTTGCAGGGAATAATTGTTAATAATATGAACGCAGATACTAATCATACATGGAAGCAAGCTTATTCTAAAATAGAACATTTAAGTATTTTTATGGAGCATTTAACAGTTGAAGAACAAGAATATTCGAATGAAAAATATATGCTTCGCTCATTTAATGATTATTTGTATTCTGAGGATAGTATAAAAACAAATGATTTGTTGTTTTGTGGATTGGAAGCTCGAGTTTTATTTTTAGCAAATGGTAAAAATACATGTAAAGATATTGCAACAAGATTGATGTTAGATTTAAATGAGTTGGAAGAAATATATAAAAAATTAAATCAGCAGTGTGTTGTATATCTAAGTGAATTTTAGGTGATAGGTGAGAAAAATGAATACATGTCTGGTATTTGGTGGTGGCGGTGGTAAAGGTGCGTACCAAATTGGTGTATGGGAAGCCTTAAAAGAATGGAATAAAACAAGAGAAATCGATACAGTAATAGGGACATCGGTTGGAGCGTTAAATGCAGCTTTGTTTTGCCAAAATAATTTTACAATTGCGAAAAATACATGGGAAGCTATATCTAATAACATCATATTCACAAAGGGAAATTTTGGGAAAAACCCCAGTGTATTGTCCTATGATGGATTATCAAGTATTATTAACATAAGGCTAAGTGAAAATTTTATTAATGCTTCAAAAATTAGGTGTTATGTTTGTGCAACATGTACTGATTCTATAGAGGATTCAATTAATAATAGACTAGGTTCTATGTCGAACAATATGTTTTTAGAAATTGCCAAGAGTAAAGTATATAGTAAGTATTTCTGTATTAATGAATTTAATAAATCTAAAATGCAAAAAGCATTATTAGCTTCAGCGGCGTTACCAGGTGCTTTTGGATACGTTGAAATTGATGGGCATAAATATCGCGACGGTGGAATAATTCATGAAAATAATTTGCCTTATCAAAAAGCAATAGATATGGGATACAAAAAGATTATTGCTGTATCGTTAGACAATGGAGTGTCGAGAATAGAAAACATAAAAGGTGCGAAGATTTTGTTTATTCATCCCAGCAGAAATCTTGGTGATTTATTTGGTGGTACTGTTGATTTTTCTTCAGAAGGTGCAAGGTGGAGGATGAAATTAGGTTATAGTGATATGCTTAATCATAAAGACAAAGTTAAACAAGTGATAGGTGTTAGTTATGAAGCAAATCTATTTACAACACAAGAGGAGGTTAATAGAATTTTCTCTTGATTATTGATTAAGCTGATATATGATAATTATGTGGCTTTTGAGTCAGGGGGATAAGGTTGAATTTATACGGCCGGAGAAACTTAGGAAAGAAATGAAGAGCACTCTTTTAAAGATACTCGAATGATATAATTAAGATAGGACTGATTAGATGGTAACATTTATCCCACCGTATATGGGAGAAGAAATAAAAAGCAATGCTGAAAAGAAAATGTTTGATGTTTTGCAGGAGTTAAAATTGGAGGATGTCTATGTACTTCATTCATTGGGTTTGCCTAAACATCAAAGTAAAATCTACGGAGAAATTGATTTTGTGGTTGTTTGCAAACGTGGTGTTGCCTGTCTGGAGATTAAAGGCGGTCGTGTGGAATGTACTGACGGGAAATGGATATTTACAGACCGTTATGGTGTGTCTCATGAAAAACCTGAAGGACCTTTTGCTCAGGTGACAGGAAATATGTTTAGTCTTTCAAAGGTTTTAAAAGAAAAGTTTGCCGGTAGCCCTCACATGAAGAAAGCACTTTTTGCCTGTGGTGTTATATTCCCGGACATTGAATTTAAATCAGTTTCTCAGGAAATTATTTCTGAGATTATCTATGACAACAGAACAGTGGATATTACAAAATACATAAATGATGTATTTGATTATTGGAGTTCTCGCCAGCACAGAGAACCATCAATGCTTTCAAAAACAGAGGTTAAGGATATAGTTGATTATTTAAGAGGTGATTTTTCTTTTATTCCAACGCTGAAAGACCGTCTTGATAATGTTGAAAGACGATTGGTACGTCTAACTAATAAGCAGTATCAGATAATGTCTGCCCTTGGTATGAATCAGCATCTTTTGATTGAGGGAAATGCAGGTACGGGTAAGACTCTTCTGGCTATGAATTTTGCAATTCAGAGAGTAGAAAAGGGAGATAGGGTCTTATATCTGACGTTTAATAAGAATCTGGCAAAAAATATTAATTTCCAGATAGAAAATAATGATAATCTAAAGGTTATAAACATTCACGCTTTGTTTGGTGAATATGTAGCTGTTGATGTGGAAAAGATGACTGCAAATCCCCAAAAGTATTTTGGTGATGAATTGCCGGAAGCATTTTTTGATTATATTAACGGACTTAGTACAGAGGAACTTGATAATATTAAATATGATTTACTTGTTATGGATGAAGGACAGGATATAATTAAACCGGTTTATTTGTATTCATTGGATACATTACTAAAAGGTGGTCTTGAACAGGGGGATTGGGCTATATTTTATGATGAAAAACAGAATATTTATAATCCTGAATATACTGACGGAATGGAAATTCTGGAAAGTTATAACAGCACAAGGTTTAAGTTGTTCACAAATTGCAGGAATACAGTGCAGATTGGAACTTACAGTTCAAAAACCAGTGGTGTGGAGATGACAGATTTCCTTCAGGAAAATGGCGAGGATGTTCAGAAGAGTTCTTATAAAGATGAAACAGATTTTAAGCAGAAGATTAAGGAAATTATGAAAAATCTCCGTGGAGAGAAAGTTGAATTGGCAGATGTGGTATTTTTGTCACCAAAGAAGTACTCCAATTCAATGCTTTCAGCAGCAGGAATTTCAGTCAATGAATTAGGTGATGATTATAATCCTAAGAGTCCACTGCCGAAGTTTGCAACAATTCAAGGGTTCAAAGGGCTTGATGCAAAGATTGTTATTTTGGTTGATGTGGACGATATTCTTGAGAAGAATTGGTCAAAATTCATGTATATAGCCGGAACCAGAGCCAGAACTCTTCTTTATGTAGTAGGTTCAGAAGAATTCTGGGAGACGCATAAACAACCTCATTAGAAATGTTGAAAATATTAAAGACACCTATATATTATTCTTTTATATTGTAATCAATATTATGTTTCGAGGAGGAGTAATACATGAAATCAGAGGTTTTAAAGAACAAAAGAGGTATAGGAAAGCTTGCTATTAAGATGCTGGTACTTGTTATGCTGATTTGTGTTGCCACAGTATGCAATTCTGAAAATGCAGCAGCTAAAAAGAAGGCATATATAAAGGCTTCAAAGTATGTTGGTAAATATGGCCTTAATGGTGATAGTGGTTCCTATGAGGAGGGCGGCTATACTATAACTATTAAAAAGATTTATGGAAATAAAGTTAAGTTTAAGCTTAACAGATGGGGAATGATGGCCAGCCCAAGTTGTACTTCTAATACAATTGTTGCTACCATTAAAGGTAAGACAGCTAAATTTAAGTTTAAAGATATTGAACAGATGCAAAAGGGTAATGGTACGTTGACATTTAATAAAGACAAATCCCTTACGCTCAAAGTAAAAGTTACAAAGTATGAATATGGACCAGGTTATGGTCTTGATATTAAAAAGTCGAAGTTTTATTCAATATAAGACTTGAAGTACGGTTTGATAGGCTAGAAAGCAATAAAAGGGTAGTAGTATATTCCCCAACATTATAGTATAATTTATATCAGTGTCGGAAGTTCTGACACTGATATTTTGCTCTATAGGGAGAATATTAATGGATAAAAAGCTTATAAGTATAATTGTTCCTGTATATAATGTTGCGCAATATCTGGACACCTGTATACAATCTTTGTGTAATCAGACTTATTCTGATTTAGAGATTATAATAATTGATGACGGTTCCACAGACGAAAGCGGTAAAATATGCGACCAGTGGGGACAAAAGGATGAAAGAATTAAAGTAATTCATCAGGATAATATGGGCTTGTCTGCAACCAGAAACAAAGGTATTGATATTGCAAAGGGAGAGTTTATTTCCTTTGTTGATTCTGATGATGCAGTAATGCCTGATATGTACAGCACATTACTTAAAGGACTTAAAGATAATAATGTCTTCGTGTCAGTGTGCGGATATGACAAAATCGATGAACAGGACAATATTATTCCGGGAATATGCCCAGATGCAGAAGAAGGACTGTATACTCCGGAACAGTATTTTAAGAAAATATATGAAAATGACCGTACCCATGCTCAATTGGTAGTAGCATGGGGTAAACTTTACCGCAAAGAGTTGTTTTCATCTCTTCGGTATAATCCTGACAGAATTCATGAGGATGAATTTCTTATGAATGAACTTGTATTAAAGGCAGGTAACATATATGTATCGCCTGAGCGGTATTATCTTTACCGTCAGAGAACCGGCAGTATAATGAATAAAAAAATAGACGTGAGACATATGGATTATGTGTATGCAACAAAAGAAAGAATTTCCATATGCAATAACGCGGGGATGAGTAAAGAAGTAGTTGATATTATTGCAAAAAACTGTATTGATTACGGAATTGGATTCTGGGGACTGCTTGTAAAATATAAGGCTGCAACTCCAGAAGAAGAGACTGAGTATTACAGAGAAATATGTTCTCTTGTGAAGACGCATAAAAAAGTTGTCACAGGCAGTAAAAAGATAAAATGGCAGATGTTTGAAAAGTTTCCTAGACTACTTAAGCTTATGTACCGGCTATTAAAATAAATGTTCTTAATGGTATCAATAGGTATTATACACATTTGTATTGTTCATTGTTAGTAAAGGAATCTTGTGGTAAATTTAAAGGTGCGGTTTATAATAGAAATAAAATTATATTGGAGAAGGAGAAGAATAATGTTTAGGAAGTTAAAAAAACTGGTGCCGGTTATTGTGGCGGCACTCTCTGTTATTGTTGGACTTGGAGTATTTGAAACAGGCAGTAGAGCTCTTAATCCTTATATGCCAATGTGGGAGCATATTCCTGATGGAGAGCCTTATGTATTTGAAGATCCGGACAATCCTGGAACTTACAGATTGTATGTGTATGGTTCCCATGACACAAGACTTACAGATTATTGCGGACATGATCTTGTTGTGTGGTCAGCACCACTTGATGACCTTACTGACTGGAGATATGACGGAGTTATATTTGAATCTATAGTTAATAATAATGCTGATGTACTATTTGCACCGGATGTAGCATTAAAAGTAGATGAAGATGGTAATAAAACCTACTATCTGTACCCGAACAACCAGTCCTATGGTCGTAACGGAATGGTTGCAGAGTCTGATTCACCAATAGGACCATTTGAAGTATGTAACTGGAAAGAAGGAAGCTCTACAAGTAACGAAGGAGTTCTTGGATTTGACCCTGCAGTATTTGTAGATGATGACGGAAGAGTGTATGGATATTGGGGATTCCAGGAATCTCATATGGCAGAGTTAGACCCTGACACAATGGCTACTATAAAAGATGGCTGTAAGGATCTTACAGAAGAAGATACAGGAATTAACAGTTGTAATAACAATAACGATGTGTTCCGTTTCTTTGAAGCTTCTTCAATGCGTAAACTAAAAATGAACGGTCAGACCAAGTATGTGTTTATTTACAGCCGAATGTCAGAAAATGGTGAGTTTGGTCTTGGTGCTACCAATGCTACTCTTGCATATGCATATTCAGACACTCCTCTTGGTCCATGGACTTACGGAGGAACAATAGTTGATGCAAGATCTAGGGATGTGGATCAAAACGGAAAAACTATCGCTACATACCCAGGTGGTAATACTCATGGAAGTATAGTAGAAGTTAACGGACAGTGGTATATTTTTTATCACAGATGTATTAATAATGACCAGTTTTCAAGACAGGGTACTGCAGAGCCAATTGATGTAACTATTACAGATGCCGGAGAGGTTGTTATTTCAGAAGCAGAAGTAACTTCACAGGGCTTGGAAATCAATGGTCTTAATCCTTACAAAAAGGTTTCAGCAGGAGCAATGTGTTACGGAATAGGTTCTTCTTATGTACTTGCAACTTATGATGAGGAAGAGCCGGGAAGTCCTGTTGTAGCCAATAGAAATGGTGGAATTATAGGATTTAAGTATTTTAACTTTGATTTACCGGGATGGCAGCATCTTACAGGATTTGACCTTGAAATAATGGGTAAAGGGGTTGATGGTACAATAACCCTTATGATTGATAGTCCGTGGGAAAGCAGTGGTGGAACTAAGATTGGTGAGATTGAAGTGTCTGCTAATGATGACAGACTTAATATTACAACAAAACACGTTGATTTAAGTGGGTTTGATACCCTTACAGGTAAGCATGGTCTTTATATGGTATTTAGCGGTCCGGCAGGTAAGGATATATGTGATTTGTATAATATGCAGTTTACCGGAGATGGAATCGAGCCAACTCCTACACCGGTACCAAGTAACACACCGGCTCCTGCTACAGCTGCACCGGTTGTTCCAACAGCAACTCCTGGTGTTAATGCACAAGCTCCTGTTCCAACAGATGTGGTTAAGGTAAAAAAAGGAGATAAGTTTACATATAAAAATATTAAATACGTTGTTTTAAATGCAACTGCTTCCAAGGCAACTGTAGCAGTAGCAGGTACAACTAAGAAAAATATAACAAAGCTTGCTATTCCTGCAACTGTAAAATATAGCAATGTAAGTTTCAAAGTAATTGAAATTAAGTCTAATGCATTTGCCAAGTGCAAGAAGCTTAAAACAGTACTTGTTGGAAAAAATATTATAAAGATTGGAAGCAAAGCATTTGCTAATTGTTCAGCTCTTAAGAAAGTAACAATATCATCAACCAATATAAAGAGTGTTGGTAATAAGGTGTTTATAGGAACTCCTAAGAAGAAAAGTATTAAACTTCCTAAGAGTAAGGCTAAGAACAAAGTATATAAAAAGCTTTTAAAGTGATTTTTGTAATGTGAAAAGATTGATGATTTCGGGAATTGTATCCTTTGGGGTATAATTCCCGATTGTTTAAATTACATGGGAAAGTTCGTCCTATAAAACAAAATCGGTTGCACATAATGTTGACACATTTTATAATTAGAATACTTGTTGATTTGTAATGATAAATGTGAACAGTATAAAATAAGTTAGAGAGGAGCATATATGAAATTATTTAGTATTAAAAATATAACAAAAGTGGTTGTGTTATCTATAGCGATAATTTCCGCAGTTACACTACATAGTGATAAGGCTTTGGCAAAAGGTAAGTATACTGTTAAGGTATCTACTAAGCCTTGTGATAAGTCATATTCGAAATTAAAAACCTATAACAAGAGTACAAAGCATTATTATATGCTTAAGTCGTATTTGGAAAAATTGCAGAAAAACGGAGGGGGAACTTTAACCTTAAATAAGGGGACTTATAACATTCCTTGTACTTTATATGTTCCTTCTAATGTTACTATTAAGCTGAAAACAGGTGTAACTCTTAAAAAGACTGCTAAGACAGGAACTAAGAAACTTGCGGCTACAAAGACAATGTTTGAGCTTGTAAGTCCTGCAAAGGCCAAAAAGAAGAATAGTATTAAAAAGTATTATGGTTCTAAAAATATCTCTATAACCGGAGGGAAAACATCAACTATCAATATGAACAATATTGATGGTGGTGTGGGAATTGCAGCAGGCCATAATACTAACCTTTCAATAACAGGTATTAAGTTTAAAAATATAAAAGGCGGTTCATTTATTACAGTGGCCGCTTCTAAGAAGGTTGTTATTGACAAATGTTCTTTTAGCGGTTACAAAGTTGGTAAAGATGCTGGTAGTAAATATGCTATAAGACTTGAAGTTCCTGACAGTACTACGAAAATGTTTGCTTATAAATGGAGCAAAGCCGATAAAACCTGCAATAATAATATAAGTATTACTAATAATACTTTTACTAAATTGCCGTCAGGTGTAGGAACTGAAAAATATACCAATAGCAAATATCAAAAGGGTATTATTTTAACAGGCAATACATTTTCTAATCTTAGTGAACATGGTGTGAGAATGTTAAACTGGGATGGGGCACAGGTAAGCTCTAATATTTTTGATGGTATAGGAGCAGGCAGTGAAGCGTTTTACGGTATATATGCCGGTGGTGTTATTAATCCTGTTATTACCAGCAATAATTTTAATAATGTTGCTGTGCCTATTAAGATTGCTGCTGCCACGAATGTCGGTGCAGGAAAAGGCTATCCTGCCTCCTATAATACAATTCCGGCAAGTTCGGTTACAGGATTTGAAAACAATGTTGTAGCTAATGCTACAAAGTATTATGTAATATTCCAGCCATCAGTAAGTGCAAGCTCCGCAAAAAGACTGGCATACTATATGGATTATGTAACAAAGGATTATGTAATTAAACCGGGTAGTACACCGTATCATGATTATTATACGGATAATGCCTGGTACAATGAGTATACAAGGGATTATTATGTATTCAGGTCATATTTTGAGCAGCTTGAAAGAGTTGGCGGAGGAACATTAACAGTTGAAACAGGTGATTATTCCATTACCAATACTTTATATGTTCCATCAAATGTAACGGTTAATTTTCAGCATGGTGTTAATATAAGAAAGGGAACTTATACCGGACTTTCAGAAACAGTATTGGCTCCTTCAATATCATTATTCCAGTTTGTACCACCATCTCTGTCTGCTACACCGGGGGCAGTAGGCGGATATAATGGTTCTCATGATATTCAGTTTATTGGACAGGGTACGGTTAATATGGACTTGCTTTTCTATACCAATGCGACTGCAATTGTTATGGGACATAACAGAAATATACTTGTTCAGGGAATTAACTTCCACAATTACCTTGGTCATCATTTTATCGAGTTAGATGCATCACAAAACGTAACTATACAAGGTTGTACATTTTCAGGAAGCAGCTTTACAAGCTCGGCTAACAGCGGAAAAGAAGCAATTAATATTGACATTCCGGATAAAAATACAGGTGGATTCACTCAGATTTGGACCAATTATGACAGAACCGCCAATGACACTATTATAATTAAAAACAATATTTTCCTTAACACATTAAGGGCAATTGGTACTCACAAGTATTCGGTATCTGCAGTTGATAATGTAACTCAGATTTATCATACTAATGTGCAGATTCTTGACAATACAATAAACAATACCAACAGTTATGCAATACGTTCCATGAACTGGAAGGATTGCATAATTAAAGGTAATACTATTAAAAATGTTAATTCAGGTAAAACGGTGGCTATTCTTATGAGTGGTTCCGTTAACCCTACAATCACAGGTAATGTAATTGATACGGCACTTCGTCCGATTACGTTAAATCCGGCTCATAACCCTGAGTCAGATAAACCTGACAAATTTTATCCGGCATCCCCGACGATACTTGATTCTAATGAAGCAACCGGAATTAATATTTCAGCAATGCTTAATAATACATTGATAGATATGACAGGTAGTAATCAGTTGTTTTATTATATGGAAGAGGGCGGTAAAGCTACGAAGTTTAAGTACGACAGTTCTAATATTATAACTACTAAGCCTACTCCTTCACCGGAACCTACAACTGAACCTACGACTGAACCTACGAAGGAACCGGATACGAACGTTACACCGGAGCCGGAAGCAACCCGGGAACCAACTGCATCCTCGGAACCTTTGATGACTCCGGAGCCATCTGCGTTGCCTACTCCTTCACCGGAACCTGAATCATCTGAGGAACCTTATCCGGGTGCAGAATAAGTGTTATTATAAGACGAGGTAATAATATGTTGTTTGGAAGAAAAGAAAAAACTGACAGTATAACGTTATCTGATTTTCAACAGGATATGGTTTGCAAGGCGGAGAAGTTGCTTGATGTGACAAAGAGTAAGTTGAAATCAAAAGGGAAAAGTCTTACCCTGACTCCAAAGAGACAGATAATGGATGATTGTAACAGAATTGAAAAATTGCTTGCAAAAATCCGCTCAGGTAAGATTAATGACAGCACATTTGAAAAACTTGACAAGGCAATAGTGTGTCTGGAAACAACATCCGGGAATATATTATAGTGAAAATTTCCTGTTGACAAAATTATAATATATTACTATAATTGCAAATAGTATATACAAACTTAATATTGTTTTGGAAAGACTATGACGGAGACAGTAAGCCTGTTTTGAAAGTTTCAGAGAGCCGCGGTTGCTGGGAAGCGGTACGAGTAGAGGCTGGTTGAATATCCCTCCTGAGTTGCAATGCCGAAAGCATAAGTGAGTAGATGTTGACGGACTCCCACCGTAATAAGGGACGCATATGATGGTATGTCGTAGATGGTTGTACTAGTTTGAGGTTTATTACAGGCTCTTACCGTTTACGGGCGGTAGGAGCTTTTTTTACTAGGAAATTTCTTTGAAATTGTCCTGGTAAGCAAAAGCGTTCCGCTAAGGATTCTATTGTTTTATTTGGAAAAGTATTTAAGATTTACTACATAACGGAATCTGAATTAACATTAGTAGTAACTAATTAAGAAACATTTATATATAAGAAAGAGGGTTGTCAATTTGGAAAAAACAGTTGAAATCAGATGGCATGGAAGAGGTGGACAGGGAGCAAAGACTGCTGCTTTGCTGCTTGCTGACGTATCGTTCAAGGCCGGAAAGTATGTTCAGGGCTTCCCGGAGTACGGTCCGGAGAGAATGGGTGCGCCTATTACTGCTTATAATAGAATAAGCGATGATAAAATTACAGTCCATTCCAATATTTATGAACCTGATTTTGTTGTAGTTGTAGATGAGGGTCTTCTTGACGGAATTGACGTAACGGCAGGTCTTAAGCCGGAAGGTGCCATAGTAGTTAATTCTGCTAAAAAACCTGAGGAGATTATTCCAAAACTCAGAGGGTATAAAGGAAAAGTTTATACAGTTGATGCCCGTAAAATATCGGTGGAAACACTTGGTAAATATTTCCCTAACTCGCCGATGCTTGCTGCAATAGTTGCAGTATCGGGTGTTATGGATAAAGAACAGTTCATTAACGAAATGGAAGCGTCTTATAAGCATAAGTTTAGCAAAAAGCCGGAAGTTATTGAAGGTAATATGAATGCGCTTCGCATGACATTTGAGGAGGTTGCGGTATGATAAGCGATAGAATTAATGAGCAGTCACCTTGGGAGGATTTGACTGAAGGAAATAAGATATATGAAGCAGCAACATCAAGGGAATTTAAAACAGGTGAATGGAGAACCCAGACACCTATACATAGCCCTGAAAAATGTAAGGAATGTTATCTGTGTGTTCCTGTATGCCCTGATATGAGTATTCAGGTTGCAGATGATGAGAGTATAGTATTTGATATGGATCATTGTAAGGGTTGTGGAGTTTGCGCGAAAGTATGTCCTTTTGATGCTATCAGAATGGAGGTAAAATAATGTCAATCAGAGAGAGATTATCAGGTAATGAAGCAGTAGCATATGCGATTCGTCAGATTAATCCGGACGTTATGCCTGCATTTCCAATAACACCGTCAACAGAAATACCGCAGTATGTATCTACTTATATTGCTAACGGAGAGATGGATACAGAGTTTATCCATGTTGAGAGTGAGCATAGTTCAATGAGTGCAGCAATTGGAGCATCGGCTGCAGGAGCAAGAACTCTTACTGCAACATCATCATGTGGTCTTGCGCTTATGTGGGAGGAGTTGTACGTTGCAGCTTCTGACAGACTTCCTGTTGTACTTGCTCTTGTTAACAGAGCTTTATCAGGCCCTATTAATATTAATGCTGATCATTCAGACAGTATGGGAGCGAGAGACAGCGGATGGATTCAGATATATGCAGAATCCAATCAGGAAGCATATGATAACTTTATTCAGGCATTTCCTATTGCTGAGCATCCGGATGTTAAGCTTCCAATCATGATTTGTCAGGACGGATTTATTACAAGTCACGGTGTAGAGAATATTGAAATTGAAGAAGATGCTGATGTTAAGAAGTTTGTCGGTGAGTTTGAGCCGGAGCATTATCTTCTTAAAAAGGACGAGCCTATGGCAGTCGGACCATATGCTGTCTCAAACTATTATATGGAGTCAAAACGTGCACAACGTCAGGGAATGCTCAACGCTAAGAAGGTTATTCTTGATGTGGCTAAAAAGTTTGAAGAAATGACCGGAAGAAAATACGGCTTCTTTGAAGAATACAGACTTGATGACGCTGATTATGCGATTGTAATAATAGGTTCTGCTGCAGGAACTGCAAAAGCAGCCATTGATGAAATAAGAGCGACAACAGGCATGAAGGTTGGTCTTTTGAAGATTCGTGTATTCAGACCTTTCCCTGAAGAAGAGATAGCAGAAGCTCTTAAAAATGTAAAATCAGTTGCTATTCTTGACAGAGCAGAAATGTTCTCCGGAACAGGCGGTCCTCTTGGGGCAGAAGTTACAGCCGGTCTTTACAGAGCGCGTTCAAAAGCAGAGATAGTTAATTACATTTATGGTCTTGGCGGCCGTGATATCACAGTTGATGATTTTAAACAGATATATGATGAACTTGCTGATATTGCAACAACACACGAGGTTAAAGATAATTACAGATATATCGGACTTAGGGAAAGAGGTGAGCAGTAATGGATAACAATCTTAATAAGCCATATAATTTTAAGGAAGAGATGACAAGCAAGAAGGACAGATTTGTACCGGGTCACAGAATGTGTGCAGGTTGCGGAGGAGCAGTTACAGTTCGTTCCGTACTTCGTTCCCTTCATCCTGAAGATAAGGCGGTTATAGGCAATGCAACAAGTTGTCTTGAGGTTTCCTCTTATATGTATCCTTACTCTGCGTATGAAGACAGTTATATTCATAATGCATTTGAAAATGCAGGAGCTACAATGTCAGGTGTTGAAACTGCGTACAATGTGCTTAAGAAAAAAGGGAAAATAGATGACACTTATAAGTTCATTACATTTGGTGGAGACGGTGGTACCTACGACATAGGTTTCCAGTCCCTTTCAGGTGCAATGGAAAGAGGTCATGATTTTGTTTATGTATGTTACGATAATGGTGCATACATGAATACAGGTACACAGCGTTCATCGGCAACTCCAAGGTATGCTGATACAACAACAACTCCTGCCGGAAAAGTTAAAGATGGTAAGGTGCAGACAAGAAAAGACCTTGCAGCTATTATGGCGGCTCACAATATTCCTTATGTTGGACAAACAACTTTCTATGGGAATTTTAAAGATATCTATACAAAAGCTGAAAAGGCAATATATACACCCGGTCCGGCATTTCTTAATGTTATGTCTCCGTGTCCAAGAGGTTGGGGATATGAAACATCAGATTTGATGGAGATATGCAGACTTGCTGTTGATACTTGTTACTGGCCGATGTTTGAAGTCGTAGATGGTGTATGGACTCTTACTTATGAGCCTAAAAAGAAGCTTCCTATCGAAGATTTCTTAAGACCACAGAGAAGATTTAAGCATCTGTTTAAGCCTGGTAACGAATACCTTATTGAAGAGTTCCAGAAAGAAATAGATAAGAATTGGAAAGAACTTCTTAAGAAGTGTACAATGTAACAATCAATTAAAGTGATTTTTGTGAATTGCTATACCTGCCGGTGCAAGGTTTTGTCGGCAGGTATAGTTTTGGTTATGGAAGCGATTATTTAGGGTTACTCACGATACGTTTTATTACAGAGCTGTAGTGTATTTATAGCAAGAAAGTTTCCTGGTGAACTATACTGTTTATGAAAACAAGATATTCTCAGGGGTTGCGAAAATTCTTTATATATTTGTAAAGATGTAGTAAAATAACGACAGTGTGAAAAATGGGGGCGTAATATGGCGAAGGGATTATATCAGAAAAGTAAATTGCTGTATCTTATGAGGATTTTTATGGAGCATACCGATGAAGAGCATGGTCTGACAATGAAGGAATTAATAAGTGCGTTGGATGAATATCAGATATCAGCAGAGAGAAAAAGTTTGTATGATGATATAGAGCAGCTTAGACATTTCGGCATGGATATTATCGGTGAGCAGCGTGATAAGAAGTTTTATTATTATCTTGCCGGAAGAGATTTTGAAATTGCGGAATTGAAACTGCTTGTGGATGCTGTTCAGTCTTCAAAATTTATAACTGAAAAAAAGTCAAATGAACTTATAAAAAAATTAGAGTCATTGACGAGTAAATATGAAGCAGTTCATCTGCAACGACAAGTGTACGTAAAGGGCCGTGTTAAAGCCAGCAATGAATCAATACTTTATAGTGTGGATGTAATTCATGACGCAATATCAACCAATCGTAAAATACGTTTTAAGTACTTTCAGTGGAATGAAAAGAAGGAAAAAGTACTTAGACATAACGGAAGTGTTTACGAAATAAGTCCCATAGGACTTTGTTGGGATGACGAAAATTATTATTTGGTTGGTTATGACAGTGCGGCATCAAAAAATAAACATTTTAGGGTTGATAAAATGTTGGAGGTAGTTATTACGGACTGCCAAAGAGACAAGGAAGCATTTGTTGAAGGATTTAATATGGTGGAGTACTCCAGAAAAGTTTTTGCAATGTATGAAGGTGAAGAAACTTATGTGAAGTTGAGATTTAAAAATGATTTTGCAGGGGTAGCCATAGACAGATTCGGAACAGATGTAACATTTTTCCCGGCAAAGGAAAAAGATTGTTTTACTATTAACGTCAAAGTCCATGTGAGCAACCAGTTTTTGGGTTGGATTATGTCTCTTGGGGACGGCGTAAAAATACTTGAGCCTGAAACGGTTGTGGAAAAGCTGAAGACAGAAGCTGAGCGAATACTCAAAAGTTATTGATTTGAAGAATTGGAGAACTATTATGATTAATAAAATAAAATATTTTTTGCTGATAATTGCCGTAATGATACCGTTTTTTTTGTGTAGTTGTGGTAAAGACAATAAAGAATTGACCGGTGATAATACGGAAATAACTGATGCAGTAGATGATTCTGATGTTGAGTCTGACGGGATATCGAAAGAACAGACCGAAGAGAAAGAACCTGTTGCAAGCGTTGAACCAACAACAATACCTACTTCAGTACCGACAGCCGTGCCGACTGCAATACCAACAGCCGTACCTGAAGGTAAAACGTATTATACAACTGATACGGTTAATGTTCGTACACGGCCAACAACAGAATCAAAAGTGTATAAAAAGCTCAGTGTCAGAAGTGAAGTTAATGTAATAGCAGAAGAAAATGAGTGGAGTACTGTTCTTTTGGATGAAAATGTGTATTACATCGCAAGTGAGTTCCTTAGGGAGAAATCAGAGAATTCTAATGGAAGACTTGTTGTAATCGATGCTGGCCATCAGGCAAAGGGAGATAGTAGTCACGAACCGATTGGACCGGGGGCATCCCAGACAAAACCTAAAGTTGCAAGTGGTACTGCGGGAAAAGCAAGCGGACTTGCAGAATATGAACTTACCCTTATGGTTTCGCTGAAACTTGAACAGGAACTTACAGATCGTGGATATGAAGTTATAATGGTTCGAACAAAAAATGATGTCAATATAAGTAACAGTGAAAGAGCCATGATCGCCAATGACTGTAATGCCGATGCTTTTTTAAGAATTCATGCAAATGGTTCGGAAAATACTTCGGTAAGCGGTGCAATGACAATATGTCAAACATCATCTAATCCGTACAATAGTAAGTATTATAAGAAGAGTAAAGCCCTGTCGGAAGCAGTTCTTGATGAACTTGTGTCGTCAACCGGTTGTAACAGAGAAAGAGTATGGGAGACAGACAGTATGAGTGGGATAAATTGGTGTAGTGTTCCGGTAACAATTGTTGAGATGGGATATATGTCTAATCCAAACGAAGATAAACTTATGGCTACTGACGATTATCAGTGGAAGATAGTAACAGGAATTGCCAATGGCGTTGACAGATATTTTGAATAGAATTCCGTATATATGTAAGATAAGAGGAAGGCAGGATAAAATTGTGTTTAATTTAAGATTTAAGTATGTGGTTTTGCGTAGTACTTTTAAGATGCTTAGGATGTTGCCGAAAGCTAATCAAATGATAGCGAATAAAGAAAAATATGGTGTTATGGAAAGATTTAGATATGCACAGGACATTATGAACTGTGTAAAAAAGAATAGCAGAACAACTACAGAAGTGCATGGACGAAATAATATTCCTGAAAATGAAACCTGTATATTTTACGCTAATCATCAGGGAAAATATGACGCTATAGGTATTTTGGTTGAACTTGATGAACCATGTGGTGTGTTGTGGGAAGAACGACAAGCAAAAAAAATATTGGGCAGACAGGTGTGTGGTCTAATAGACGGAGTTGCAATTAATCTGACCAATATTAAGAAAATGGCGGAAGCAATTTTTAAGGTATCTGATCTTGTTTCTAAAGGGAAGAATTTTCTTATTTTTCCTGAGGGCGGATATACTGATAAAACACATAACAGTCTTCAGGAGTTTAAAACGGGATGCTTTAGCTGTAGTATCAGAAGTAAAACTACTGTTGTTCCTACAGTAATATATGATTCTTATAAAGCCATGAACAGTAATTCTTTAAGAAAAGTAAAGACACAGGTACATTTTCTAAAACCAATACGGTATAGTGAGTATGAGGGGATGAATCGGTCTTCGTTGAGTGAAATGGTAAAAAGCAGAATCGAAGAGAAGCTTAACAGCATTAAGATGGTTGAAAATGATAAATAAAATATTGTTTCATAAGCTGCTCTATGATTGTTATTAGCAATCGTAGGGCAGCTTTTAAAATTGGTTTTATTATTTTTTGGGGGAAAAGGGATTGCGTTAAGCCTCTTTTTCCGGGACGTATAGAATCTGAATGTTGCAGCTTCTGAGATTGATTACATATTATTGAAGGTTTAATGGCGTAGTGGTATAATAAACAGGTTGATGAAATAATCAAAAATTATGATTTAATATAGTGAAGGGGCATGAATTATGAGATTAGTTGTTCAGAGAGTAAATGAAGCAAGTGTTACTATAGATGGTGAATGTACGGGAAAGATTGGAAAAGGTTTTTTAGTTCTTCTTGGTGTGGCAGAAACTGACACAACCGCAATTGCGGATAAACTTGTTAAGAAGCTTGTTTCACTTCGTATATTTGATGATGAAGAAGGAAAGACCAATCTGAACCTTGAAGCAGTTGGGGGAGAATTGCTTATCGTGTCTCAGTTTACTTTATATGCTGATTGTAAAAAGGGGAACAGACCTTCATTTATAAAGGCCGGAGGTCCTGATATGGCCAATAAAATGTATGAGTATGTATTAGAACAATGCAGAAAATATGTTCCTGTTGTTGAGCATGGAGAATTTGGAGCAGATATGAAAGTTTCTCTTATTAATGACGGACCTTTTACTATAGTGCTTGACTCAGAGGAGATTTGTTAAAAATATGAGAAAAACTACATTGTGTTATATAAGCAGGATTCAGGGTTCCGGTGAAAAAGAATATCTTATGTTAAGGCGGACCGCTAAGAAAAATGACGGAAGTGTCGGTAAATGGATGGGTGTAGGCGGTAAAATAGAAAATGATGAAACCCCGGATTCCTGTATATTAAGGGAAGTTAAGGAAGAAACCGGACTTGAAATTAAAAACTATAATTTAAGGGGTATCGTTTATTATTACTCTGATATATGGGAAGATGAAATTATGTATCTGTATAGTGCAGATGCATTTACAGGTGAACTGATTGATTATTGTGACGAAGGAGAACTTCAGTGGATTGCTGAAAATAAGTTGATGGAGCTTAATATGTGGGAAGGTGACATACATTTTCTCAAACCATTACTTGCAAATGAAGATAATATACGTCTTAAACTTCGGTATGAAGGAGATAAGCTGGTATCCTGGGAAAATATTTCGGATTAATGATTTGATGATGAGTTGTATTCTTATCGATGGATTGGTGTGTATATAAGCTATAGGAGGATATTAATAACGTATGCAAAGTAATAATATATGTGTAGGGCTTCTTGCCCACGTTGATGCGGGAAAAACTACTCTTGCAGAAAGTTTGTTGTATCTAAGCGGTAGGATACGTACCCTTGGAAGAGTGGATCATAAGGATGCTTATCTTGATACAGATGCCATCGAGAGGGAAAGGGGAATAACTATATTTTCAAAACAGGCAGGGATTAATATTGCCGGTCTTGATGTAACTCTTATTGATACTCCGGGTCATGTTGACTTTTCGGCAGAAATGGAAAGAACGTTGCAGATTCTTGATTACGGAATAATCATAATTAGCGGAAGTGAAGGTATTCAAAGTCATGTATATACTCTTTGGAAACTTTTGAAAATGTATAATATTCCGGTATTCATTTTTGTCAATAAAATGGATATGGACGGAACGGATGTTGTATCACTTATGGATTCAATTAAGTCAGAACTTGATGACGGGTGTATACATTTTTCTGAAAATACAGATGAATCATTTTACGAAGATATTGCGGTAAGAGATGAGAGAGTTCTTGATAGTTATTTTGAAAATGGAATGGTGGATGAGTCTGATATAGCAAGGCTTATTAGTGAACGAAAAGTGTTTCCGTGTTTCTTTGGGTCTGCCCTTACTTTAGATGGGGTAGAATTTTTTATGAATAATCTTAGCAGATATATGATAAAAAAAGAGTACGGTGATGCTTTTGGTGCCAGAGTGTATAAGATAACACGGGATGCAAAAGGTGAGCGACTTACACATATAAAAGTAACCGGTGGAGAGATTGTTCCAAAACAGATAATTGGTGAAGAAAAAGTTAATCAGATAAGAATATATAATGGTGATGGATATGATGCTGTTAACTGTGTAAAAGCAGGTGCAGTATGTGTTGTTACGGGACTTATGAATACCGTCACGGGAGGTACTCTTGGAGCCGAAACAGGTACATTTATGCCGGTACTTGAGCCGGTACTTGAGTACAAGCTTATATTTCCTAAGGGGGTTAATGTTCATGAGGCATACAAGTCTCTTGGGAAACTAAACGAAGAGGAACCTGAACTTAACATAGTATGGGATGAGGAACTTGACGAGATATGTGTTAAGGTGATGGGAGACATACAGATTGAAATATTAAAAAGAATTATCAGAGAAAAGTATGATATGGAAGTTTCTTTTGGACAGGGAAGTATAGTATATAAAGAAACCATAACTGATTCTGTATACGGAGTAGGTCATTATGAACCATTAAGACATTACGCGGAGGTAGTACTTTTATTGTCTCCGGGAGAAGTGGGGAGCGGTGTTCAATATGATAATATATCCAACCAGGATAAACTTGCTACAAATTGGCAGAGATTAATATTGACGCACCTTGAAGAAAAAAGTCATCGTGGTGTTCTTGTAGGAGGTCAGCTTACGGATGTTAAGATAACTCTTGTAGGGGGTAAAGCCCATTTAAAGCATACTGAAGGCGGAGATTTCAGACAGGCAACTTACAGAGCTGTCAGACACGGTCTTATGAAGGCCGAATCATTAATACTTGAGCCGGTATATGAGTATGAACTTTTAGTTCCGTCAGATTGTATAGGAAGAGCGATGACAGATATTCAGAATATGCATGGAACTTGTGAACTTGGCAATATGAAAGGTGATAAGGCTATAATAAGTGGAAGAGCCCCTGTAGCCTGCATGAGAGGATATTCTTCGGTAGTAGCAGCATATACAAAAGGAAACGGAAGATTAACCTGTAGTCCGGGAGGATATGAACCGTGTCACAATCAGGAGGAAGTTATCAGGAAGTCCGGTTATGATCCGGTATGTGATTTGTCAAATCCTCCGGGTTCAGTATTTTGTTCTCACGGTGCCGGATATTATGTGGGATGGGAACAGGTTGAGGAATATATGCACCTTGAAATATCAGATAATACTGAAAATGAAGGGGAAGAATATCAAAGCGAGTATTTGGGAACAGGAGTAAAACGTGGCGGAGTATCATATTATCAGGAACCGGAAACCGTGCAGGCAATGTCCGTTCACGGTTTTGCTGATAAGACATTGGAGGACATTTTTGTTAAAACCTACGGCCCGATAACCCATAAATCTTCCGGACATGTACAAAGAGATATATACTACGGTGAAGAGGAGAAAAAAGGACCATCCGGTGGTGACCCGAAGTACCATAAAGATAAGAAATTGCCGGCAAAAAAGGATGAGTATCTTTTAGTAGATGGCTATAACATAATATTTGCCTGGACTGAATTAAGAGAACTTTCAGAACATGATATAGACGCTGCCAGAGTTCGGCTTTTAGATATACTGTGTAATTATCAGGGATATAAAAAAATGACTCTTATTGTCGTTTTTGACGCCTATAGAGTAAAAGGTGGACAAGGTTCGATAATGCGTTATAATAATATACATGTTGTATATACAAAAGAAGCCGAAACTGCAGATCAGTATATAGAAAAAACTGTTCACAAGATTGGCAAAGAACATAACGTTACCGTTGCAACCAGCGACGCATTGGAACAGATAATTATTTTTGGTCAGGGAGCCATAAGAATGTCTGCTATGAATCTTTTGGAAGATGTTAAGATGGTAGAAAAGCAGATAAGAGAACACATTACTAATACTTTATAATAAACAGGAGGACATATAATTATGGGAAATTATAAGTTTGCAAAGGAAGATACACTTAGTGTTAAAGCAATAGCGGTAATGCTGATGCTTGTACATCATTTGTTTGCATTTCCGGATAAATTAACTGACGGCGCAATGTTTTCTAATCTGTACATATTCGAAAGCGGACAGACTTTAGAAGGACTTATGGGTAACTTTGGTAAGTTGTGTGTTGCACTTTTTATGATGCTTAGCGGGTATGGAATGTATTGCAGTTATAATAATAGTAAACCTGAAAATGAAACTTTGATGTCTAATCTTATTATCAAGCGCATTAAAAATGCTTATATCAAATACTGGCAGATATTGGTGTTATTTTTACCTATAGGTCTCATTCTCGGAGTTGAAAAGATTACCGGAGAACCTATAGACTGGATTAAGAATTTTCTTGCCATTGATACAACTTTTAATAATGAGGCATGGTTTTTAACTATATGGCTTATGATTTTGTGTTTTTTCCCATTATTGATAAGATGGTTTGAGCGTAAGCATTCAGGACCGTGGTCAGATGCTATATGGTTACTTCTCTTTAATACAATGGTATATACAGTTATCCCATCAATCGTTGAAAAGAGTCAGTATGCAGAATCATTAAGAGGTACGTATTATTATCAAAAGTTAATTGTTGTTTTGGGGATGCTTCCTATGTTCATGGCAGGTTCCTATCTTGCGAAATATGATATTATCGGACTTATTAGAAACAAAATATCATATGGTTATGTTGCAAAATTTATTGGAATAATCATTATTGCCGTTACATTTATGCTTAGACAAAATTGGGCAATGCGTACCAACTGGGGATGGGACCGACTTGACTTTATATATGCGTCCACATTCTGTATAGGTGTAGCCCTCATAATTGATGGCTTAAAATATGTTAAAAAAGGATTAGCATTTATTGGTGGTCAGGCGACAGGGATATGGTTGATTCACTCATTTTTCTGCTATTACTATTGCCAGAATTTGATATATGCACCAAAAAATCCTATATTAATTTTTGTTTTCCTTCTTGCACTGTCAACTTTAGCGTCATGGGGGCTTAATTTCATGTATAGTTTAGTGTGGCAGTTTGTTAAACCTATTTTCGTAAAGGATGATAAGGAGTAAGATTAACCGAAATATATTAGCCTAAACATACTAACCTAAATACATTAGCCAAAATAATATTAATATATACAACCTTGCACGACATATAATCTAATAATTTCTTCTATGTGTGGTTAATTATGAAATTATTTTGTAAAATCGGAATTGCAGTTATGTGTATTATGATACTGACTGGTGTTGTGTTAAGGACTCTGGGTGAAGATTATATAATAACTTCATCAACCTCGGGCAAGAAACTCCCTATTTACTGTGTTGATCGGGATGATAAAAAGATTTCCCTCAGTTTTGATGCGGCGTGGGGAAACGAAGATACTCAGAATATTCTGGATATCCTCGCAAAGCACGACGTTAAAGTTACATTTTTCATGACCGGCGGATGGGTTTCAAGCTTCCCTGATGATGTCAAAGCTATTGCAGCTGCCGGACATGACCTTGGCAATCACAGCGAGAATCACAAACAAATGAGCCAACTGTCAATGGAACAATGCAAGGAAGAATTGCAGCTTGTACACGACAAAGTCAAGGAACTGACCGGAATAGAGATGACCCTGTTCAGACCACCTTACGGAGATTACAACAACACAGTTGTTGAGGCAACTGCTTCAATGGGATATCGTTGTGTACAGTGGGATGTGGACTCCCTCGATTGGAAAGACTACGGCACAGACTCAATCATCAACACAATCTGCAACCATAAGCACCTCGGCTCCGGTTCGATTATCCTCATGCACAACGGCGCAAAGTACACCCCGGCTGCGCTGGATACAATGATAACCAATCTAAAAGAGCAAGGGTACGAATTTGTACCGCTGTCACAGCTTTTGCTTGAGGGGCAGTATGAGGTTGACTACACGATGGACCATGAGGGCAGGCAGAGGAAGATTCAGTAAAAAAAGAATCCTAGTGGGGATTGTATTGAAGAGTTTTGGAATATACTTTATAATAAACAATACCAATCGGATTTTGGAGGTGACAGACTATGTGGTTTTTCGGTAAAAAGAAAAATGTAGATTCAGACGAAGGGAAAATACAATATAAAGTAACGCCTTTTATGAATTTATCAGACGATGAAATAGCAGAATGTTCTGAACTGTTTGGAAATAATTATGGTGTATATAATAATTTAGCAAAAAAACCCGGAAAGCAAATACAGATGTCGGTCAATTTATATAAAAAGTATTATTATGAACCGCACTATTATATTGCAACAGCAAGATATGACGATAAGTTGATTGGTCAGGCAATATATTATAGAAACCAGATAAAAGGAATTTGGGACGAAGAAAAGAACAATTCTGAAAAGAAAATAATGTCATGGGTTGTTCAATTGGTAGTATCGAAAGAGTTTCGACAGAGAGGAATTGCCAGTACGCTATTGCGTTCAATATGGGGATTTTCAAATGATTATGCATGGGGACTGGCAACGTCAAATCCGTGTACGGTAAAAACATTGGAAAGTGCAACATTTCGTCAATGTAAGCCAAAAGTTATTTTGAAACATATGCCTGAAATAAGAGCATTAATACAGGAAATACCATTTGTTAACGGCGAAGATATAAAAGTGTCTAATTCATCATCGCAGGTAGATAGTAAATTTTTTGTTCAAAATACTGAATATAAAGATGAGGATATTATTAAGAGACTGGGTGAATTGCGTGATGGTCATGAATGGTTAGCATTTGTATTTCAGTCGCAGGATATTAATCATGCAAATTATGAAAAACATTTTGATGAAATGGTAAAGTTCTCTGAAATGAAATTGAGAGATGCCTATACCAGAATGGATATGAAGAGTCACGGATGGGCAAAAAATACGGGGGCTGAAGTTGATTATATTATAAAATATGGTGAAGGTAACAAAATTCTTGATTTGGGATGTGGTCAAGGCAGACATTCATTGGAATTGGCAAGTATAGGATTTAATGTAAAAGGAATAGATTTTTCGGAACAGCATATTGAAAATGCAAAATGTGAAAATGCAAAATGCGGAATTAATAATTGCGAGTTTGAATGTGCTGATATTAGATTCTATAATGATAAAACGGAATATGACAGGGTGTTATGTTTATATGATGTTGTTGGATCCTTTCCTGAAAAAAAGGATAATCAGAAAATAATAATGACGGCTTATAATCATTTGAAGGTTAATGGTTATCTGATATTATCAGTTATGAATATGGAATTGACATCGTCATTGGTGTCTATAGAACATAAAGTTAATTTGAAAAAAAATCCGAGAGCATTAGCAGAATTAAAACCAAGTAATACAATGCAAAGAACCGGTGATATATTTAATCCGGAATTATTGTTAATTGATACTGCAACTTCGTTAGTATATAGAAAAGAACAATTTATTGATGATTCAAAGTTGCCGGCTGAATATGTTATTCGAGATAAGCGATATACTAAAGATGAAATATGTGCATTGATAGAAGAATGTGGATTTGTTATAGAGCAGGCACAATATGTTTCGGCGGGACATTTTGAAACGTCATTAGATGCAACTGATATACATGCAAAGGAAATACTTATTGTTGCAAAAAAATTATAATGGAATTGTCATTTGTAATACTATTAGTAAAAATATTTTATGTTAAAACAGATTGTCGGGAATGATTATTTCCGGCAGTTTGTTATTTATTTTATATCACTGTAGTGTTAACTACAAAGACAAGAGAAAAAAGGAAACAAGCAGGCAAAAATAACAGAAAACAGATACTTGTTTTGAAAAGGTCTTTATGTTATAATTTCATTTGCTTGCGGATATGGCGGAATTGGCAGACGCGCTAGATTTAGGTTCTAGTGGGAGACCGTGCAGGTTCAAGTCCTGTTATCCGCATGATGAAAAAGAGTCATGGACATATCAATGTCCATGGCTCTTTTTCGTCACTCAGCCGGAGCCTTGAACCTGAGTTCAAGGTCTCCGCTTCGCTCCGGTCGGTAACTGGCGCCGCAAAACCCCGACCGCAGTAGCCACAGTAGATTTATTCTTTGAATGTCAGAACTCACTGGTTTTGAATATAATTCCAAATGTCAATGAATATATTGGTACATCGGTCAGTGCCAACAAACTTGTTTTGTATTATAAATTCTTGTATAGGCTTTGTTTTTAAAAGAAAACTGGATAAATCACGTGCTTCTAATGAATCATCTGCAATATCACAACATACTCCGTAGCCCGGAGTGTGACCTATTGAATTGACGCCGGCATTAATATGCCAACAATCATTTCTCCGTTGTACATATAAATCTTCCTTAGGACATCCATTGTATCCTAAAAAATATTTTCTATCCATTTGTCCCTCTCTCTTTAACATGAATTTTCGGAATCTCTTGTATCCACAATAACACTTGGTTCCTGATAATAATAAATTTGTAGTATTTAACACTTTTCCAAAGATTGTACACTATTTTTTACAAAAACTACATCCTCATATTTGTTTTCATATATTTGATTTGTTTTCAAATATTTGATTTTCTATACACCTCCACAAATAAACACTATTGTTTTTTTTACCTCGCATTCATATCGCCTCCTATTTATCAATTATTCCACCTATGCCAACTCCGACAGATATAGTAGGGGAGTTGTTAGTAGTTGCTATACCATATCCTAATACCTCCAATTCACCAGAAACTCTATTCGATTTGATGGTAAGTTCCATGTTTTCTTTTACTTCAAAACTTGCTGTGGTTTTTCTAGGACCTAGGGAAAAAAGAATATCGTGTTTTCCGGTTGTCATTGGAATTACTATTTCTTCACCGCTCTCTAATTCATATTTTTCTGTAGAATCTACTTGAATCTTTATTGGCGGATTTATCAAAAACCACTGTTTTTCACGTTTGATAAGAATGTCATACGTTCCTCTATCTTCTCGTCTTAATGGTAAACCGCAATTGGGACAAGCTAAAGCTTTATCTGATATTTCTTTTTGGCATTCCGGACATTTAATAAGTGCCATGTTCATTCCTCCTTGTATTGCATTACAGTATTGCATTTATTGGCGCTACAATAATTTTAACATAAAATTAAACAGAATGCTACAAACGATGGCATTTTCTCTTGCGCAACCACATATAATTAATCATAGAAAGGTGGTTGAGATTGTGAGAAATGCTATCATTCCCGAAAAATTGAAAGAATTACGAAAGGCAAATGGCTACACTCAAGATTACGTAGCATCGTATCTCGGAATTGTTCGTCAAACTTATTCACATTATGAAACAGGGAAGAGAACTCCAAATTATGATACCATCTATAAACTTGCTGGTTTGTACAACATTTCTGTAGATGATTTGATTCAATTAACAGTTATTTCAGAAGAATTGGAAGAATATAGTTATTTTATCCAAGCCCCTAAAAACGAAGAATTATCCGATTACTTAGATTATCTGAATAATCCACGCAACAGTAAAAAATTCCATTTATTGAATCGATTTGAAAAGGAATTGCTATATTATTTTGAAAAATTAACCGAAGAAGATCGTATGGAAATTATTGAGTTTACGAAAATAAAAGCAAACAAAAAACGTTAACAACGCCGTGCTTGATTCTGTTTTATACAGATTCCCCTTGCATTCTTTCTGTAAGAATGTTATTATGTTTATACAAAGAAAGCACCCACTCCAAAGTGGATGCTCCAAGTTTAGGTAGATAATTGTCCTTACGGACACCGCCTATCCTGTGGGTCAGACAGGATAGGTATTTTTATTTTCGCTTGTTCTTACTTCTCTTATCGAGAAAGGCAAG
This sequence comes from Lachnospiraceae bacterium, assembly GCA_015057405.1. Lineage (GTDB taxonomy): Bacteria > Bacillota > Clostridia > Lachnospirales > Lachnospiraceae > V9D3004. The sequence goes on along the minus strand of SVEK01000005.1, from coordinate 47,549 downwards.
CAACGCAATAATCAAGCTGCCAAAGGACATCAGCAAAGCCAATATCCCTATAAAAACCGAAATGATTTCATAAGCCGTCATTCGCGTCACCTACCCTCCTATGTATTCCGGCGAACCAGTGTACATAAACTTGGGAGGCTACCACCCTGTCATGGGTACTTTCCGTAAAACATTGTATCATGCGTATATTTGAATAACAACCATTAAATTAATTTATTTACACTTTAATGATTTATTTCACAATATTCTGAATCTAATTTATCAGACCTTGTCTGACATATGCCAACAATCATTTCTCCGTTGTACATATAAATCTCCCATAGGACATCCATTGTATCCTAAAAAATATTTTCTCTCCGTACAGTCACCTATATATTTTAACTTTTACAGAGAATAATGTTTTTTCGTTTATTCTCTAACAAACCTTGTAGCCAACTTATACATTTCTAATTTTACGCACACTTTAAAGGCTACTGTAATGTATCAAACAAATATTGGCTTTAAATAGTGATTTAGTATATTTTTGGTGTCTTGTGAGGAGATGTTACTGCAACTTATAAATAGTAGCATGTCCCCCCGCTCCGTACTAAGTATTAAGACCAGATAAGTTAAATTAATATCAAATAAGTTCAGTAAATACCGGTTAGATTCAGTTAAGACCAAATAAGTTCAGTAAATACCGATTAGATTCATTTAATACCATATAGGTAGATTAAGACCATTCAAATCTCGTTATCCATATAATGAAAATAATGAAAAGAACCATGGACATGTGCCCATAGTTCTTTTCGATAGAAAATACTAATGTTAAAGATTTTATTTTAATGGGTGTTATCGGAATTGTCGTTGAATATGTACCCCATTTTTTTGAATTCCTTTACTTTTTTGTATGCTTTTTTAATTTGTTTGTTTTCATGCCATGTCATTACAGCTTGTATTAATAGAATTGCGCCTAAAGCATATCCTACATATAGTATAAAATGCCATAAGAAATTCGAAATTATCCATCCAAGAAATACGCAAACTATAGCTGCAATAAGACCATAAACAAATGTGTCTCCCTTTTCTTTTTTGATTTCAAATTCTTTTGCTAAGCTGAAAGTTTCTTCATTGGCAGATACTAAATAATTACTTGCGTCGTAGGTTAGTGCCGTTCTGGAGTTTTCTGCTATTTGAGCTGTGCGAATTACATTAATGGCATCTTTATGACGTTTGTTGTTGATAAGTTCTTTTGCCTGTGCGAGTAAATTGTTTTTATATGACAGGGCGGATAATAAATTTTCTTTGGAGTCGTATAATATGCCATCTAGAGTTCTTGTTTGTTTTTCAATATTACTTATAACATCATCAATGTTAAATTGTGTTAATGTTAATGTTTTTATTTTTGAAATTGCATCAGCTACGGCATTATCGTTGTAAAAGTCAACACCGTTTAATACGGATTCTATATTATCGTTTTCAGCTCGGGCAATATTTGCTGTGGCAGGTGAATCGTACTTGATTCCGTTAAAGCAGCAGTCTTGCTCATATTGCTGTTGATATTTTTCGTTAATAGTTTCTATGGTGCTATCAACAGTTATTACGGTTAGTTCAAGGTTTTTTAACGTTTCAATGGCATTATTAACTGATTCTTCACTGTGGTAATCTATATCGTCAACTATACTGTCGATTTTCGCATTTTCATATTTATTCACAGCAGAAGTTTGTGTAGTGTTTGAATACTTAGTATTAATACCATAGTAGGCTATTATTTCGTTGGTCTTTTTTAAACTTTCGCAAGAAGCTTCAAGAGAATCGTAAGTAAGATTTTTGATTCCCTCCTTTAATATCTTGTCTTTTTCTGAATCCAAGGCATCTTTACAACTGAAAATATCTGCAAGCTCGTCTAATTTGCTTTCAGAATCGCCGTAGCGATTTAATAAAAATGTATATAGAGGAGCATAATAAGGATTTAAGTCTAATATTTCATATACGTTATTTTCAATGTCTTCCTCAGGAACTTCAGGTTTGGATATATTAGTTAAAATAGTTGCGGCAGTTTTTATTTTTGACGGTTCAGGTTCGATGTAATAATCATCAGTTGAACTATTTAATAAGTCGATTTGTGTCGAAAAAACTCTGTTAAGGTCTTTTCTTAATGCAGCAATAATACCTGACAAAGTGTTTGGATTTTTATATATTTTCTTCTTTTCAGAATTGGCTGCCATTGAATCTAAAGCATTACCAATTCCGTTAACAATGGAGTGCCCCATGCCTGTTACCAGATTAATTGAACCTGCAGTTGCTGCACCTTTCATGGCTCCTGCCAGCCCAAAGCCTCCGCCTTCCCATTTTCCGCGATTTGCCTTTCTCATTCTTCGATATTCTTCTGCTTCTTCTTTTGACATCATAATTTCAGCATATTTTTCTGTTATGTAGTCGCATTGTGTATATATTGCTAATTGGGATGAGTCATTTAGAAAAAGCTCGCTTGCAAATTCTTCTGCATCCATGGAGTAATCACCGTGGGCGTTCCAATATTTTACGTAGTGTAAAATAATTTCGTTAAGTATATTTGTTAAATCATCTTGAAGGTTCTTAACAACATTATCCAGGTCACCGTAGTAATCATATCTGTTTTTGAATAATTTTATTGAACCATCTTCTAATTCTTTAAATTGTTTCAATTCTTTAGCATAATTTAATACGCCGTCTTCAATCAAAAACTGGAAGTTTCCGTAGTTTAATCTTAACATTGGTAGTCTCCTTTGTTTTTTAATAATTAGTTAAACAACATTTTCATCGTTCTTATCATATCTCCTGGTCCATTGTTCCTCTAACGGAGATTTTTCTGCATTCACCGAAATACGTTGCATAATAAACCCATTTATCATCCACATCATCGATTGTTGCTGCGTCAAGTCCCTCGCCGCCTTTTCTTTTTTGTTCTGCTTCGCTTATAAGAATATGGTCATTGGTTCCGTCTGTGTTGATAACGTATATATCATCTCCGTATTCATATTCTGCATCTTCAATGTATTTTTTGATGTAGTAGATTTTGTCGCCACGCTCTACCTTTTTCTCATCATCCAGACATGATATTGCAAATAGCAAATCTTCATCGCCGGATGGGGCAACTTTACATATTTCAGGTGAGGAACCGGTAGTTTTATTACTTGCTTCAACCTGACTTTTCAATTCTTTTAATAACACTTCAATTTCATTAATTAATTCTTCAATATTCATATTCTCGTCTCCTTTAATCAATTATTATTAACCAATTCGGTGCAATATTAACTGGCTATTAGATAATATCAACCTGCTGACTGTTTTATTTTCAACATTTCTAAAACCTGTCACAAACCACCGCCATAAACCGCGTGGGATACAAGAGAAAAAAGGAAACAGTGCAGTCAAGTCTTGTAAACACGGATAAAAAAAACTATAATGTATGTTAAAATGTAAAATGAAGCAAATAAAGAGTAGAAACTGAAGAGGAGATAATATTATATGAAAGCGACAGTCGTAGTTGACAATATCGGAACTGATACCATACATGGTGAATGGGGGTTGTGTATATACATAGAGTATGAAGGAAAGAAGATTCTTCTTGATGCAGGAGCATCCGGAGCATTTGCTGATAATGCGAAGGAACTTGGCGTTAATATAAGTGACGTTGATTATGGGATTTTATCACATGCACATTATGATCATGCAAACGGAATGATCAGATTTTTTGATATTAACAATAAGGCGAAATTTTATGTGCGCAGTGGTTGTGGAGAAAACTGTTACAAGAAAGTTGTTTTCTTCAAGAAATATATTGGAATTCCAAGGCATATTTTGAAAGATTACAGTGACAGAATAATTAAGGCAGACGGGGACTATGTTATAGATGATGGAATAACACTGGTTCCGCATAAGACAGAAGGACTTGACAAAGTGGGCCTTAATGAAAATATGTTCGTTCGGGTTAACAGAAAATATGTTCCGGATAGTTTTGAACACGAACAAAGTCTTGTGTTTGATACTCAGGAAGGACTTGTAATATTCAATAGTTGTTCACACGGAGGGGCGGATGTTATAATTAAAGAAGTTGCTGATACATTTCCTGACAAGAAGGTTTTAGCACTTATTGGTGGATTCCATTTGTTTAATAAGTCGGAGAGTTACGTAAGAGAATTTGCAAAAAGAGTCAGGGATACCGGAATTAAGCACGTGTATACGGGACATTGTACCGGAAATCATTCATACGGAATACTTAAAGAGGAACTTGGAGATATCGTTGAACAATTAAAGATAGGACTTGTTATGGAGTTTTAACTCATTTTTGCTTACTAAGATATTTCTTTGAAATTGCCATGAAATACTATAATAGAAAGAAGAGGATATATTATGATTAATCCATTATTGTGTCTGGATTATCCGGACGTAGATGTAATAAGAGTAGATGATACATATTACATGGTGAGTACGACTATGTATTTTATGCCCGGATGTGAAATCCTGAAAAGTTACGATTTGGTGAATTGGGAGCATGCTTCGTATGTGTATGACAGACTTGATGGCACTCCTGCCCAAAGGCTTGAAGGTGATGAAAATATATACGGTAAGGGAATGTGGGCGGCATGTCTTCGTTATCATAAAGGTACATTTTATGTGGTGTTTGTTTGTAATGATACACATAAGACTTATTTGTATCGTTCTGAAGATATATGCGGACCATGGAGAAAATCTAACATAGAAGGATTCTATCATGATTGCTCGTTGTTATTTGATGATGATGACAGAGTGTATGTTGTGTATGGTAACAGAGAGGTACATCTTACTGAACTTAACGAAGAGCTTACCGGACCAAAAGAAGATGGTATAGATAAAGTTATTATCAGAGATAGTGATAAGACTCCGCTTGGATATGAAGGAGCACATTTTTATAAAATCAACGGTAAGTATTATATCTTCTTTATTCATTCGCAGGAAGACCGATGGATGCGAAGTGAAGCATGTTTTGTTTCTGATACGGTAGACGGAGAATATACAGGTGGAGATATATTTGTTAATGATATAGGATATTGCGGTACGGGATGTGCTCAAGGTGGTATTGTTGATACTCCGGATGGTGACTGGTATGCGTTGTTGTTCCAGGACAGAGGGGCTGTAGGTCGTATTCCTGTGATTATTCCTATTACATGGGAAAATGATTATCCTGTATGTTGTGATGATATGGAGATTCTTCAGAATCCTGTAACCAAGAGTACAAGGCCGGATTATGTGTATGATTCTTTGGCAGACAGTGATGATTTTAGGCGGGCGGACGGACCGAGTTTTGGATTGAAAAGTTTTTGGCAGTTTAATCATGAACCGGAACTTTCTCTTACTGAGCTTAATGCCGAACAGGGAACATGGTCGGTATCAACCGGTAAAATATGCGATTGTATAACCAAGGCGTCCAATACAATTACCCAGAGATTATATTTCCCGGGAACTCATTGTGAGGTGACACTTGATGCACGCAATATTAAAGAAGGAGATTATGCGGGACTTGCAGTTCTTCAGAGTGCTTACGGATTTGCTGCTGTAACAAAACGTGACGGCAAATTCTACATGGTTATGGTTGAAAACGTAGTTGAAGAAGGTAACAGGCTTGTGAAATACGAAAGAGAAGCGGTTGAACTGGACTCACCGGTTGTAAAACTGAGCTTTGACGCAGATTTTATGCATTTTAAAGATGAAGTTGTATTTAATATAGGTCCGGCTCATAAAATGTATTTCAGGCTTGACCATTTCACGGGAAACAGAGCCGGGTTGTTTATGTATTCAACGATTGAAACCGGTGGTGTTGCTGTGTTCTCAGATTTTGTATTGGAGAAAAAATAAATGGAACTTATATTTGAATTCTTATTTGAACTATTAATTGAAGGTGGCATTGAAGTTGCCGGTAATAAAAAAGTTAGCAAATGGATTAGGATTCCGTTAATAATCATTTTTTCCGTTGGAATTCTTTTCATATTGGGACTGGGAGGATTTTTGGGCTTGAGTCTTATTGCTGAAAATTCTGTTACTTCGGTCTGTATAGGAATATTTATTATCGGTTTAATGATTGTTTTGACGATTATCGGAATAAGAAAAATTATAAAACGTAAGAGTTAATTTTTAGTTGCGTGACCTATATATAATAAGATATATTATATATAGGTCATGTTAGTATTACGTGATATAAAATTGTTTAAGGAGGATATATTTTTTATGAAGAATTATAAGTTTTGGTTTTGTACAGGTTCACAGGACCTGTATGGTGATGAATGTCTTGCAAAAGTAGCAGAACATTCAAGAATTATTGTGGATGAGCTTAATAAGTCAGGAGCGTTTCCGTTTGAAATAGTTTGGAAACCAACACTCATTACTAATGAGCTTATTAGAAAAACATTTAATGAGGCAAATCAGGATGAAGAATGTGCAGGAGTTATTACCTGGATGCATACATTTTCTCCTGCAAAGTCATGGATTCTTGGACTTAAGGAGTATAACAAGCCACTTTGTCATCTTCATACTCAGTTTAATGAAGAGATTCCATATGATACAATCGACATGGATTTTATGAATGAAAATCAGTCGGCTCACGGTGGTAGAGAATACGGACATATGGTTACAAGACTTGGTATCGAGAGAAAGATTATTGTAGGTCACTGGCAGAATAAAAAGGTGTGGAACCAACTTTCAAGCTGGATGTATACAGCAATCGGAATTATGGAGAGTAGTCATATCAGAGTAGCCAGAATAGCTGATAATATGAGAAATGTTGCCGTAACAGATGGTGACAAAGTATCTGCTCAGATGTTGTTTGGATGGGAAGTGGATGCATATCCTGTAAACGAGGCTGTAGAGTATGTCGATGCTGTAGCAAAAGGTGATATCGATGCACTTGTGGAAGAGTATTATAGCAAGTATGAGATTCTCCTTGAAGGACGGGATGAGAAAGAATTCCGTCAGCATGTTGCAGTTCAGGCTCAGATAGAGATTGGTCTTGAAAAATTCCTTACAGAAAAGAACTACCATGCAATTGTAACTCATTTCGGTGACCTTGGTGGTATGAAGCAGCTTCCGGGACTTGCTATACAGAGACTTATGGAAAAAGGTTACGGATTCGGTGCTGAGGGTGACTGGAAAACTGCTGCAATGGTAAGACTTATGAAGCTTATGACTGCAGGTAAAAAGGATGCTAAGGGTACAAGTTTCCTTGAAGACTATACATATAATTTCGTTCCTGGAAAAGAAGGAATTCTTCAGGCGCATATGCTTGAGATATGCCCGACAATATCAGAGGGTCCTATCAGCATTAAGTGTCAGCCTTTGTCAATGGGTGACAGGGAAGATCCTGCTCGTCTTGTATTTACAAGTAAAGAGGGCGAGGGTATTGCAACATCTCTTATTGACCTTGGTGATCGTTTCAGACTTATCATTAATGAAGTTGATTGTAAGAAATGTGAAAAACCAATGCCTAAGCTTCCTGTTGCAACAAGCTTTTGGACTCCAAGACCTAATCTCGAGGTTGGTGCAGCTGCATGGATTCTTGCAGGTGGAGCACATCATACTGCATTTTCATATGATCTTACAACAGAGCAGATGGTTGATTGGGCAGATGCATTCGGAATTGAGAGTGTTATCATTGATGCTGATACCGATATGAGAACTCTTAAAAATGAGTTGAGATGGAATTCAGTATTTTATAAGTAAGACTTTTGATTATGAGTATAATATGATTTGAGAAGAAATATATAATTTGAGAAGAATTTCAGGGAATAAAAACAGCGAGACGAACAATTAAACGTCTCGCTGTTACTTGTTTCATTCTGCTCTTAAATCATTAATTACAATGAAAGCTTAGTGAACGTAGATATCTCCTGCTACATCAGGCTCTGAATCAACACCACTACTAAAACTTACCCAGTAATTTCCGTTCTGGTCAACTCTGATTTCATCATAGTTTGATGAAATGTTTTTTCCCTGCTCTGTACATTTGATATTAAGTTCCTCAACATCCGGTTTTACCCAATTCTTCATAATCATATTCTCCCTTCTGGACTATATAATAATCCGTTACAAATTATCTACGAACAATATACATTATTGAAAAAAGTTGTGCAACAATTCTATCATAATTGTTACATTTTTTTAAGTTGTCTTTATTATAGAAAAAATAATGTCAACCAGTTGAGTTGTGGTATCTTTTTGTTTAGGGCGGTTTACTTCACGGATTGAAAAGCTATCAGCAGTTTTTATCAGTTTTTGCATGCGTTCGGGAGTAATGCCGACGACATGAAGAAGTTCGCCACGAAACAGATTGTGGGTAAGAGCATGAAGTTTATTTATGCCTGTTACTTCTGTCAGTTGTATATCAGTGCAGTCAGTTTTATCAAGAATAAACATGTCAGAGATTCTTACAGGAGCTGTTACATATCCTTCGGATAATCTGCGACCGTATTTCCCGCCGGATTCTTCAAGCAAAATATAGTTGTCGTCGTTATTATCAGTATTGTTTTTGTTTTTTACATCAGGACAAATTTTCTGAAACGGCGGACCGGGGTATAAGTAACAACCCGAATCAGTAGTTTTTATGGCACATATATCATCTGTTGCAAATAGTATTTCGGATTTGTCTAACAGATTAAGTGCAGTGGTTGATTTGCCGGAACCGCTTGTTCCGGATATTATAAATGCTTTGTTGTTATGTACCAGTCCGCTTCCGTGAACGAGGACATAATCCCGTTGCAACATTATAAGTGTAAGTGCACCTGTGAGTATATATGAACGGAGACGGATAGGATTAATATTGTCATCTATCTGCCATACGATAACATTGTTGCCGTTTTCAGCGTATACAAGCATTTCATCGTTAAGTCTGAACCACATAATGTTGTTTTGAATATTGGAATATTTTCCTGATTTATACTCTTTAATTACCCATTCCGGTGGCATGCCTAATGAAATGACAGCATCCGTTTTGTCGGTGGCAGAAATCGGGTACAGTTCAGGAAACTCTATAAAAGTTTCAATTACCAGTCCGTATACGCTGTAATAATTTTTGGTTTTCTTCATGTTTGCCGGTCTCCTTTTTGTATTGATTAATTATACCGATTTTCATTCGCAGATAAAAATACACTACATGCATAAAAAACATTTGCTTTACGTAAATCGTCAAATGTTAGTTTTTCTTCGTCGCAAGAGCGCAGCGTGTTTATCAGGTTTTCAAGTATGGCGTTATTCGCATATCTGTTAAGCTCTGAATTGTTCAACTGATTGATAATGTTTTGTCGCTTTGCGGACCACATTTTTTTACAACGGAATGCGTAATCAGCACTTTGTATACCGCGATGATATAAGTCATTCAGAATTAAATCAGGTACTATTCCTTTCATGTAAGTACGAACCATGCCACGTTCAACATATCCCGCAATGCCGCATTCCACAGGGAGTTGGCAACAAAGTGTTACTATTCGCATATCTTTTGCCGGGTCACGTATAAGTACACCGTGAATAAGACTCATAATTGTATCGAACATGCCAAGTTGCATCAGGCCTGTTTCATTAAAAATAAATCTTTTGCGTTTGGCAGCAGAATCCATTTCGCCGCCTCCTGATGTGCGTTCTGTTTTTTTGAGAAAAGATGTGTATTTGTTCTTTTTATTTAGTCGGTTACTGCATAACATATCATCTTCGCATGGAGTATAACCTGCAAAATTATTCTTATATTCTTTCAGTATAAATTTTAGTATTGTTTTACGGGGAACGTTGTATTGCCTGCCAAAACCACGCATCATTTTCAATGCAATTATTGGATGACAGTGACATATAAGCTGATAAAAAACTGAGAGTGCCTTGCCCCAGGAAATGGTTGAATTACCGTATTGGCCTTTTAGCATCAGTTTACATCCGTCACTTGCGGCCTTGCTGTATATTGCATCAAGCCATGCAAGGTTATATCCTGATTTCATCGGATAACCGATTAAAGGGATAAGTCGTTTTAGTTCTGAAAATGCATCTTTATCAGGACATTCTAAAAATTGGGGGATAATATTTGGATACATTTTACATACCTCGTAAACCCCTTTACTTTCGTCTGCAATTTCTGTTCTATTGTTGGTGTGTATATATTCTTTCAGCGGAACTGAGGTGTAGCTGTGAAGCGATTGTCCGCGTTTTGCAAGTTCTTTTGCAGCAAGAGATGCAATACAGGAAGAATCAAGCCCTGAGCTTAATGTACATCCTGTCATAGTATCGCTTCTTAATACGGATGATACACATTTGTTAAATGTGTCCACGAATTGTTCGCGGTATTCCATTGTATCTTTATGAGGATAGTGTCCGCGAACGGATTTTGCTGACCAGTATTTTTTTAAACTGATCCCTTTTTTGCCGTAAATCAAATGGGTTGCGGAAGGCATCTGTAAAATACCTTCGTATGGAGTGAGATGTTCATATAACATCATATCCGCAGATACGGTCGACAGACAACCACCAATCCATTTTTCTGAAGGAACGGCTTTAACTGCGTTTGCAAGCGGAACAATGGCTGTGCTAAACATCAGCGAATCGTCCGTTTCGTAATAAAATATACTTCGGTTCGCCATGTGGTCCGTAAAAATATGCAGGGTGTTGTCACTGGTAATGTAAACGGCAAATGCATATGCCCCAATAACGTAATCAGTTAGTTTTTCGCCCCATTTTAACCATGCTTCATACAGTAATCTGCCGTCAGAACAATTTTTGTCCAACCATGACATTTGTGAAAGCAAATCTTGGCGGTTGTCAATCACACAATCCGATGTGAACAAAACAGAGTTGTCCTGACTTAACATAGGAAGATGTTCATTAGCTGCTTCGGGTGTAAACTGCTGATGTCCGTACCCGAAGTGACAACAAGAACTGGCTTTGTCGTGAAATGATTCTATTTTATAGTTGTTATAATTATTTTTAACGGTGCTAAAGACAGCATTTAATGAGTTAATATGAGATAAATTTAGCTCCGTATTATTATTATTATTATTATTATGTGGCTCCAAAGTTGTGGATTTTGTACAGAACCCCCATATTGCAGGCATATTACACCTCCTAATCTCAAATGATTGAAATATCTAAATTTATTTTATCATAAATTATAATTTTACATATAAATCATACATTAAAGTGGTTGCCAGTTGATTAAAAAAAGTGGTATAATAAGTTAAAACTTGGTTGAAAATATAAACTATTTATGAAATGAAGGAGATGGCATATGAAGAAGAAAAGAGAGCTGCGCGTAATTATCGGTATTCATTTTGTATTATATATGATGTTGTTTTTTCTGCTTGGATTTTTATCAACAAATTTCTATGATACAACGATTAATTTGTTTGGTATAAGTTTTGAATGTATTAATTTAATGGGGTGTATAACTGCATTGCAGATTATGTTGTGCGTGTCCATGACATTTGTTGCGTGGAAGTTCGGTAGTATGTTGAGTTTTGTCCTTATGTCTGTTACTGCCGTGTCGGCTATGCGAACCATGATTATCAGCGAGGATTTTTCTTCATTGCCCGGAATGCTTCTTATGTTGTGCGGGGTATTTATTATTGCCGTACTTAGAAGCCGATTAAGAATTATTGAAGGTAACAATGCCAGATATCAGGAGATTGCCATAACCGACCCTTTGACCGGAATATATAATAGGCGTGGTATGAGAGAATACCTTGTTAAACAGATAGATAATAAGCAGCCATTTTATCTGCTTTTCTTGGATTTGGACAATTTTAAGTATGTTAATGATACAATTGGACATGGTATTGGAGATGCTATTCTTAAAACTGTTGCATCAAGATGTTATTCAATTAACAATCCGGGAGGAATTGTCGCAAGAAATGGTGGTGATGAGTTTATTGTTGTTATTCCGGATAATGGTGATGTCGATATAGAAAAGTTTTCTAAGAAGTATCTTGATATTCTGAATGAAGAAGTATATTTTGAGGAAGTTAACGTACACTATACAATATCGGTAAGTATCGGTATAGCTCATTATCCAAGTCAGACAGAAGAACTTGATATGATAATAAATTATGCTGATATGGCGATGTATGATGCTAAGGAAAAAGGAAAGAACAGAGTTGTGATGTTTAACAGTTCTATGGCAGAACGTTCGATTCGCGATAAAGCTTTGGAATATATTATTAAGGATGGTTTGGAGAATAATCTTTTCTTTATGGTGTATCAACCGCAGTACGAAGCGTCATCGCACAACATTCGCGGATTTGAAGCGTTGCTTAGATATAAAGACAGAGAGGGTGAGATGATTAGCCCGACAGAGTTAATTCCTATTGCTGAACAAAGTGATCTTATTCTTGAAATTGACGAGTTTGTTTTAAGAACGGTTGTTAGGGACTTTAAGAATATAGTTAAGAATAAACCTGATACATTTAAAGTATCCGTTAATATATCTGCAAAACATATCTCTGACAGAGAGTTTCCTGAATTACTTAAGGAGATTCTTGAAGAAAATGAGTTCCCGCCTAAAAATCTTGAGATAGAGATTACTGAATACTGTATGATACAGGATATAAAACTGGCGGACGAAACGCTTCATAAAATAAGTGAGATGGGCATTTCGATTGCATTAGATGACTTTGGAACAGGTTATGCGTCTTTGTCTAATCTGTCAAGACTTCCTATTGACTTACTTAAGATTGACAAGAGCTTTATTGATAATATTAGTGTTGATAAGACAAGCCGGGAGTTTGTTGAAGCAATTATTTCGATGGGGCATCTTCTTCACTGCGACATTGTATCAGAAGGTGTTGAAACTTCGGAGCAGCTTGAGATGCTTAAGGATAGCGGATGTGATCATGTTCAAGGATACATATGGGGAATGCCGGTGGAATACGACGAGGCAGTCAGGTTGTGCAGTCAGGCAGAAGAATAAACCATGTTAATGTATGAAGATGGATTGTGTTCAGAAACATAATCCCGTAAGAGAAGTTTGAATAATAATGTAATTAATGACATAGGAGCTAAAAAAGTGGATATTAAAAATCAAATTGCCGACGTGGCAGAAAAACTCAATAATAATTATCAGACACAGGGAATGTTTGAGATAGGTGTGGGTGAAAAATTACCTGACAGAGGAGCTATTATTTCTATAATAAGTGAGATTAGAAGAATAGTCTTTCCCGGTTTTTTTGGAGATGAAAATACAGCATATGTCAATCTGAGTCATTTTGCCGGAAACACTTTGGCCGGAATCTATGAGTCTTTGTATAAGCAGATTAAGGTTGCCATATCGTACGATTCCAGAGGAGAAAGTTTGGAAGGGATTGATTCTAAAGCAGGTGAACTGACAAAGCAGTTTATTGAGGAACTCCCTAACATTCAGCAGTTAATATATAAAGATGTTGAAGCTGAACTTCAGGGAGATCCGGCGGCAAGCAGCAAAGAAGAAATTATTTTTTGTTATCCGGGAATCTATGCAATTTCTGTATATCGTATAGCTCATGTATTATATAAGTTGAATATTCCGTTTATTCCAAGAATAATGGCTGAGTATGCTCATGGGAAAACCGGAATAGATATTAATCCGGGAGCGACAATTGGGGAATACTTTTTTATTGACCATGGTACAGGTATTGTTATTGGAGAAACTACTACTATCGGAAATAATGTAAAGATATATCAGGGTGTAACGCTGGGTGCGCTTTCCACTATGAAAGGGCAGGCTTTATCAGGGGTTAAACGACATCCTACAATTGAGGACAATGTTGTTATATATGCCAATACAACAATCCTTGGCGGGGAGACCGTGGTGGGACACGATTCTGTTGTTGCAGGTAATACATTTGTGACAGAATCTATTCCGGCAGGAAGCAAGGTGTCGGCATATGTTCCGGAACTGAAACTTCGTAGGAGAGAATCGTAGATTGTGTATATGAAAAACTTGACAAATGCCTGCTTTAGTGATTTAATTTTTATCGACATATATTTATAATGGAGGAAAGCAATATGAAAAAATTAGTTGCACTTTTAATGACAGCTGTTATGACTTTTTCACTTTGCGCATGCGGTGGCGGTAGTGAGGATACATATACAGTAGGTATCTGTCAGCTTGTTCAGCACGAGGCTCTTGATGCTGCAACAGAAGGTTTTAAGGAAGCACTTACAGAAGAATTCGGTGATAAGGTGTCTTTCGATGAGCAGAATGCACAGGGTGATTCAAACACATGTGCTACAATCGTTAACGGTTTTGTGTCAAGTAATGTAGATCTTATGCTTGCTAATGCAACTCCTGCTCTTCAGGCAGCAGCTGCAGGAACAGATACAATTCCTATTCTTGGTACATCTATTACAGAATATGGTGTAGCTCTTGAACTTGATGACTTTAACGGAACAGTTGGACGTAATATTTCAGGAACATCAGACCTTGCTCCGCTTGAAGAACAGGCTGCAATGCTCAAGGAACTTTTCCCTGATGCAAAAAATGTAGGACTTCTTTATTGTTCAGCAGAAGCTAATTCCCAGTATCAGGTTGATACAGTTAAAGCAAGTCTTGAAGGACTCGGATATACATGTGAGGTATTCCCTTTTGCAGATTCTAACGATCTTGCAGCTGTAACTACATCAGCAAGTGAAGCAAGTGATGTTATTTATGTTCCTACAGATAATACAGTAGCTGCTAACGCAGAGATAATAAACAACATCTGTTTACCTGCTAAAGTGCCTGTAATTGCCGGTGAGGAAGGAATCTGTTCAGGTTGTGGTGTTGCAACACTTTCAATCAGTTATCATGACCTTGGTGTAGCAACAGGTAAGATGGCTGCAAAGATTCTCAAGGGCGAGTCTAAGATTGAAGAGATGCCGATTGAGTACGCTCCACAGTTTACTAAGAAGTACAACAAGACAAATTGTGAAGCACTTGGTGTTGAAATTCCTGACGGATATGAAGAAATTGTTATGGACTAATTGTTATTGATTAATTTATGCAATGTATTTGTGAATAATAATTAATAATCGCATACAGTCTGTTCAAAAAAACTATTGATTATATTGTCAAAAAATATTATTATTAATCGGATGGGTTTTAATTATATAACCTATCCGATTTTTAGTTTCTAAGGAGGATATCATGGACATTAGTAATTTATTTACGGCAATGCCCGGTGCGTTGGCTCAGGGTCTTGTTTGGGGTATTATGGCAATAGGAGTTTTTATCACATTTAGGATCTTGGATATAGCGGATCTTTCGGTTGACGGTACAATGTGTACCGGTGGTGCAGTGTGTATTATGCTTATGCAAAATGGTTGGAACGTATGGTTTGCTATGGCAGCGGCACTGGTTGCCGGTTTGCTGGTTGGTCTTGTTACCGGTTTATTCCATACAACAATGGGTATTCCAGCAATTCTTGCCGGTATTCTTACGCAACTGGGACTTTGGAGTGTTAACCTTGCCATAATGGGTAAATCCAATCAGGCAATTAATGTTGATAAATATGATTTACTTGTATCATTAAGATATATTCGTAATGTGCCGATATGGCGTAATACAATACTTGTTGTTGCGGTAATTACTATTGTTCTTATTGCGGTTTTATACATATTCTTTGGAACAGAGCTCGGATGTTCTTTAAGAGCAACAGGATGTAATTCTAATATGGCAAGAGCTCAGGGAATCAACACTGATTTCAACAAGATTCTTGGACTTATGATATCTAATGGACTTGTTGCATTTTCAAGTGCGCTTCTTTCACAGTATCAGGGGTATGCAGATGCCAGTATGGGAAAAGGCGCGATAGTTATTGGTCTTGCTGCCGTTATTATCGGTGAGGCTATTTTCGGAAGAATATTCAGAAACTTTGCACTTCGTCTTTTTAGCGTGGCGCTGGGTTCTGTAATTTATTATCTTGTAATTCAGACAGTGCTTTGGTTTGGTATCGATGCTAACTGGTTGAAACTTCTTTCAGCATTGGTTGTTGCTGTAGCACTTGCAATTCCGCATTTGAAGGGCAAATACTTTACAAGTGTTAAGAGACCTGTAGCTAAGGAGGTAGATTGATATGTTAGTGATTGATAATATATATAAGACATTTAATCCGGGTACGGTTAATGAAAAAACAGCTCTCAACGGATTGTCACTTACTTTAGAAGAAGGTGATTTCGTTACTGTCATTGGTGGTAACGGAGCCGGTAAGTCAACTATGCTGAATGCTATTGCAGGTGTGTGGCCTGTGGATGGCGGAAGTATTCTGATTGATGGGATTGATGTTACTAAACTTCCTGAACATAAGCGTGCAAAGTACCTTGGAAGAGTATTTCAGGATCCTATGACGGGAACTGCTGCATCAATGGAGATTCAGGAAAATCTTGCTTTAGCAAAAAGACGTGGTAATTGCAGAAGATTTTATCGTACAGGTATTACTTCTGAAGAGAAAAAAGAGTATTATGACTTGCTTGAAACACTCGGTCTCGGACTTGAAAAACGAATGACTTCAAAAGTAGGATTGTTATCCGGTGGACAAAGACAGGCGGTGACACTTTTGATGGCATCGCTTAAGAAACCAAAGTTACTTTTGCTTGATGAACATACAGCGGCACTTGACCCAAAGACTGCTGCCAAGGTTCTTGAAACAACAGACCGAATTGTTAATTCAAACAAACTTACAACAGTTATGATAACTCATAATATGAAGGATGCTATCGCACATGGTAACAGACTTGTTATGATGATGGATGGAAAGATAATTCTTGATATTAAGGGAGAAGAAAAGAAACAGCTTACAGTAACAGACCTTCTTCGTAAGTTTGAGATTGCAAGTGGTGAAGAATTTGCCAGTGACAAGGCAATTCTGGGATAATGAATCGGAATTTATTAAGGATATTTATCGCAGTGATAGCGGTAGTTGGAGGATATGGATATGCAGATGACATTTCGCTGGTATGGTGAAGGGAATGATAGTGTAACGCTTGAACAGATTAAGCAGATTCCCGGTGTTGAAGGCATCGTATGGGCACTTCATGATAAACTTCCCGGAGAAGTATGGGAGATTGACGAAATAGCAAAAGTCAAGGAGCAGCTTGACCAATATGGATTCAATATGGATGTTGTTGAATCTGTTAATGTACATGATGATATTAAAACCGGTGCTCCTACAAGAGATATGTACATTGAGAATTACAAGCAGACTCTTCGTAATCTTAAAGAGTTTGGTGTAAAAGTGGTATGTTATAATTTCATGCCAATATTTGACTGGACAAGGACAGACCTTTTTCATCCGATGGGTGACGGTTCAACTGCTTTGTTTTATGAAAAAGACAAAATAATTGATGACCCTGAAGAGATGGCAGAATACATTCTTGAAAAATGTAAAGGATTTACAATGCCGGGTTGGGAGCCTGAAAGAATGAGCAGACTCAAGGAATTATTTGAGATGTATAAAGATGTTACTAAGGAAAAATTATGGAACAATCTTAAATATTTCTTAGAGGCACTTATGCCGGTTTGCCATGAATGTGATATAAAAATGGCCATTCATTCTGATGATCCGCCTTGGGATATATTTGGTCTTCCGAGGTTATTAGTAGATGAAGAATCAGTGGATTATTTCCTTAAGCTGGTTGATGACCCATACAATTGTCTTACTCTTTGTTCAGGCTCACTTGGTTCCAATCCAAAGAACTGTGTTGCGGACATTGTCAGGGCTCATTGCGACAGAATTGCTTTTGCACATGTTCGTAATGTAAAACATTTCCCTAACGGTGATTTTAGTGAGGCATCTCACAGAGATTGCGACGGAGACATAGGAATTCTTGATATAGTGAAGGCATACCATGATTGTGGATTCGAGGGATATATGCGTCCTGATCACGGAAGACATATTTGGGGAGAAAAGTGCCGTCCGGGCTACGGACTTTACGACAGAGCTCTCGGAATTATGTATCTTCTTGGTTGTTGGGATATGCTTGAAAAGAATAAGTAATTAATAAAACGCTGATTAGCATTAACAGATTGAAGGATTGTTTTTTGCAGTCAGCGTTTTGAAGGAATGGAGACAGATAAGTTAATGAAAGCGTTTATGGATAAGGATTTTCTCCTTGATAATGAGATAGCGGAGTTATTATATCATAATTATGCAGAGAAGATGCCGATAATTGATTATCATTGCCACATCAATCCAATGGAAATTGCCGAGGACAGACAGTTTAATAATATAACTGAAGTTTGGCTTGGTGAGGATCATTATAAGTGGAGATTGATGCGTTCTAATGGTGTTGATGAAAAGTATATAACCGGTGATGCTTCTGATTATGAGAAGTTTAAAATGTGGGCATCTACATTAGAACGAGCAATAGGTAATCCGTTATATCATTGGAGTCATCTTGAATTAAGACAGTATTTTGGATATACGGGAGATTTGAATGAGGAAACTGCTGATGAAGTGTGGGAGTTATGTAATGAAAAGCTTAAAAGTCCTGCAATGTCAGCAAGAAATCTTATGAAAATGTCAGGAGTCGTTGCTATAGGTACAACAGATGATCCTATAGATACACTTGAATGGCATAAAATAATAAAAGACGATGAATCTTTTGACATTGATGTGTTGCCTATGTGGAGACCAGACAAAGCGGTGTGTATAGATAAGCAGGGATTTGCTGAGTACATAATTAGACTATCAGAAGTTTCTGATGTGAAGATAGACAGTTTTATGTCATATAAAAAGGCATTGAATAATCGTCTCGATTATTTTGAAGCAAGGGGTTGCCTTGGAAGTGACCATGGTCTTTTATATATTCCGTATACAAGAGCCGAAGAAGCAGAACTTGATAAGATTTTGGCAAAAGCTCTTAACGGAGATTCAGTTTCATTCGAAGAATCTGAAGCATTTAAAACTGAAGCAATGCTTTTCCTCGGAAGAGAATATGCTAAGCGCGGATGGGTTATGCAGCTTCATTTTGGTGTAACAAGAGACAATAACACTAAGATGTATAATTTAATCGGAGCGGATACGGGATTTGACGGAATATACAGTTGTGTTCCGGTAGATAAACTAGTCTCTTTTATGGATGCACTTAATTCTGATGATTTGCTGCCTAAGACTGTTTTATATAGCCTTAATCCTAACGACAATGCTGCGATAGGAGTAGTGTTAGGTATGTTTCAGTGTGGCGGAATCTGTAGTAAGATTCAGCAGGGTTCAGCGTGGTGGTTTAATGACCATTTTGACGGGATGACTGAGCAGCTAAAGAATATCGGTAATCTTGGTATGTTGGCTAATTCAGTGGGAATGCTTACAGATTCCAGAAGCTTTTTGTCGTATACGAGGCATGAGTACTACAGAAGAATTCTGTGTAATTTTATAGGAACCAAGGTTTTTAAGGGTGAGTATCCGTTTAATGAAAAACGTCTCGGAAAGATAATACAGGATATTTCGTATTACAACACTAAAGAATACTTTGGGTTTTGAGATAATTAGCAATATATGATTTGGTACTAAGATGAAGTAAAGATGAATTAAGAATTAGCATGTAATAATATATCAAAAAATAATACATCAGGAGGAGATAAATATGAGTAATAAGGTAGTTACTTTTGGCGAAATTATGCTTAGACTTGCGCCGGAAGGATATTATAGATTTGTGCAGACGAACAGTTATGGTGCTACATTTGGCGGAGGAGAGGCCAATGTTGCGGTATCTCTTGCTAATTACGGATATGATGCCGGTTTTGTTACAAAACTGCCTTCTCACGAGATTGGTCAGAGTGCAGTGAACTCTCTTAGACAGTTTGGAGTGGATACTTCTAAAATTGTAAGAGGAGGAGATCGAGTAGGTATTTATTTCCTTGAAAAGGGGGCAAGTCAGCGTCCTTCGAAAGTTATTTATGACAGGGCAGGTTCTTCAATTGCTACTGCAACTGCCGAAGATTTTGATTGGGATGATATTTTTGAGGGAGTTAAGTGGTTTCATTTTACAGGTATAACTCCGGCTCTTGGAAGTAACGTGGCAGACATCTGTTTGGAAGCGTGTAAAAAAGCACGTGAAAAAGGTATTATAGTAAGTTGTGACCTTAATTACCGTAATAAGTTGTGGTCTAAAGAAGAGGCCGGTAAAGTTATGGGTAAATTATGTGAATATGTAGATGTTTGTATATCCAATGAAGAAGATGCCAATGACGTATTCGGAATTAAAGCATCGGACACAGATGTTACAAGCGGTGAAGTAAATTATGAAGGCTACAAAGAAGTTGCCCGTAAACTTGCAGAAAGATTTGGCTTTAAGAAAGTTGCCATAACCCTCAGGACTTCAATATCAGCTAATGACAACAAATGGGCTGCGATGTTATATGACGGAAATGATTATTATTTCAGTAAAACATATCTTATGCATATTGTTGACCGTGTGGGAGGCGGAGACAGTTTCGGCGGTGGACTTATATATGCATGTATGGAGAATTATGGTCCTCAGGAAACTATAGAGTTTGCTGTTGCCGCATCTTGTCTTAAGCATTCAATAGAAGGCGACTTTAATATGGTATCGGTTGACGAAGTTAAGAAACTTGCCGGAGGAGATTCTTCGGGAAGAGTTCAGAGATAAGTGTTTACGGGTTGAAGTCCGGAGAAATAGCTCTGCGGCAAATGTTTGCAGGTTGGAGCCCGGAGAAATAGCCCTGCGGTAAGTGTTTACGGGTTGAAGCCCGGAGATATAGCTCTGCGGTAAGTGTTTACGGGTTGAAGTCCGGAGATATAGCTCTGCGGTAAGTGTTTACGGGTTGGAGCCTGGAGATATAGCTCTGCAGTAAGTGTTTACGGGTTGAAGCCCGAAGAAATAGCCCTGCGGTAAGTGTTTACGGGTTGAAGCTCGGAGATATATATAACGCGGGATAGCTGAGTAAAGGAAAAAAGTATAAGAAAATAAGTATAAGAAAGTAAGTATAAGAAAGGAAAGAGTTGTTCTATGAAACTGACATTGAATGACATAACCGGTAATGCATCAGAATGGAAGGCGGCAGGTGTTAAGCTGCCTGAGTTTGACGTGGCAAATGTTGTAGCAAACACAAAGGCTAATCCTACATGGATTCATTTTGGAGCCGGTAATATATTCAGAGGATTCGTTGCGGAATTGCAACAGGTTGTTCTTGATAAGGGAGAGGCAGACACGGGAATAATAGCAGCCGACACATTTGATTATGAAATAATTGATAAAATATATAATCCGTTTGATAATCTTACGTTGTTCGTGGGTCTTAAGCCAGATGGCAATACGGAGAACAAAATAATTGCAAGTGTATGTGAAGCTCTCCATGCTAATTGTGATGAGGCAGAGTCATTTGCACGAATGAAAGAGATTTTTTCTAATAAGGGACTTCAGATGGTGAGTTTTACAATCACTGAAAAAGGATACTCTTTATATAACATGAACGGTGAGTTGTTGCCGGTTGTTATCGATGATATTGAGTGCGGTCCGGATAAACCAAAGCATGCAATGAGTGTGGTAACTGCCATGCTTTACGAAAGATTTAATAATGGTGCGGCACCTGTTGCCCTTGTTAGTATGGACAACTGTAGTCATAATGGTGAAAAACTATACGAAAGCGTTAGTAAAATAGCTACGGCATGGAAGGAAAAAGGATATGTTACCGATTCATTTATTGAGTATATCAATGATGAGAGCAAAGTTTCTTTCCCTTGGAGTATGATAGATAAAATAACTCCAAGACCGGCTAAGGTGATAGAAGATATGCTTGGTGAGAAAGGAATTGAAGATATGATTCCTGTTACAACAAGCCGCGGAACATATATAGCTCCGTTTGTTAATGCGGAGATTCCACAGTATCTTGTAATTGAGGATAAGTTCCCTAACGGAAGACCGAGGTTAGAACTTGCAGGAGTGTATTTTACGGACAGAGATACAGTAAATGATACAGAGAGAATGAAGGTTACGACCTGTCTTAATCCACTGCATACTGCATTGGCAGTATATGGTTGTCTTCTTGGATATACAAGCATTTCGGCAGAGATGAAAGATGAGTCTCTTAAAAAACTTGTTGAACATATCGGATATGATGAGGGTATTCCTGTAGTTACAGACCCGGGAATTCTTAGTCCGATGGATTTTATAAAGGAAGTAATTGATGAAAGACTCCCTAATCCGTTTGTACCTGATATGCCACAGAGAATTGCAACTGATACCAGTCAGAAAGTTCCTGTAAGATTCGGAGAGACTATTAAGTCATATATTGAATCAGACGCTCTTGACGTAACCACGCTTACATATATTCCCCTTGCAATTGCAGGATGGTTAAGATATCTTCTTGCTATTGATGACAATGGAAATAATATGGAGCTTAGCAGTGACCCTATGCTTAATGAACTGCAGAAGGCGCTGGAAGGTATTACATTTGGTCAGCCTGAAACAGTAGGTGATAAGCTTAGCTATATTCTTTCTAACAGCAATCTGTTCGGGACCGACCTTTGTGCGGCGGGACTTAGTGATAAAATAACAGATATGTTTACTAAGATGATAGCCGGACCGGGAGCTGTAAGGGAAACTCTTGATTGTTATGTTAAGTAGGTAATTTTAGCTGTAGATTTGGTATAAACAATTTGTTGCAACCGACAGATATGTATATATTTTGTAATGTTTTATTTCTATTGCTTATCTGTTGAGATAAACTGTTATTAAGAAATGTTATGAAAGAAAATGTTGATATTATTAGGTTAAATAGTATTAATCAGCCTGAGTTAGATATATATGCAAGGTACAGAGAAAATGAACTTTATCACATATATGAGCCGGAATTGGGATTGTTCATAGCCGAAAGCCCGAAGGTCATAGAAAGGGCTCTTGATGCAGGTTATGAACCCGTGTCGGTTCTTGTTGAAGATAAGCATATAGAAACTCAGGGAAAAGAAATCATTAAGCGGTGTGAATCTGTTCCGGTATACACCGCTTCTTTTGATGTTCTGACGAAGATTACGGGCTTTAATCTGACAAGAGGCATGTTATGCGCCATGCGTCGAAGGCCCCTTAAAACCGCAGAAGAAATATGTAAAGATGCTAAAAGAATTGCAGTGCTTGACGATATTGAGAATCCTACTAATGTAGGTGCCATATTCCGTTCGGCAGCAGCACTTAATGTTGACGGAATAATACTTAACGGTGCATGTTCGGATCCATTGTACAGGCGTTCCTTAAGAGTCAGTATGGGAACTGTATTTCAGGTCCCATGGACAATATGCGATAATGACGATGTTATAGAAACACTTAAAAAGAACGGCTTTGTTACTGTTGCAATGGCTCTTAAGGAAGATTCGGTATCGATAAGTGACAAAAGGATAAAGCAGGCCGAAAACCTTGCAATTGTTCTTGGAAATGAAAGCGAGGGTCTTTCGGACAGTGCTATCCGGGCCTGTGATTATACGGTAATGATACCTATGAGTCACGGAGTTGATTCATTAAATGTTGCGGCAGCAAGCGCAGTTGCATTTTGGGAAATGTGTAATTTCTATTGACGTTAATTGTAAAATGTTTTACAATATATAGATGATAGTGACATTTTTTTGTTACTGTGGTTATGTTAGTGTAACGATTGTTTTGCAGTGTTTTGATTGCATGATGAATTATAGGGGAGATTAGCTTATGGATTACTTATGGAGAGACAGAAAACGCACATTATTCGGATTACCGCTTTCATTTACAAAATATGCTTTAACAGAAGAACGTCTGTTTATTGAAACAGGATTTCTTAATAAAAAAGAGGATGAAGTAAGATTGTATCGTATAACTGATGTATCACTTAATAGGTCTCTTGGTCAACGTATATTCGGAGTGGGAACAATTCATTGCTGCTCAGGTGATAGGACAATGGGTGATTTTGATATTAAGAGTGTCAAGAAGTCGAAGGAAGTTAAGGAGTTATTGTCGGAAAAGATTGAGACTCAAAGGGATGCTAAGAGAGTTTCCAGCAGAGAGTTTATAGGGGATCCGTTATCGGATAATGATGAACACGATTCCGGTCTTTATGATAATGATGATATTAATTAGTGAGTAGTTAAGCCGGGGAACAATTAGGATGACATTGTAAATGAGATATAAGAATGAAGAAATTAAGAATATCAATCATAAGTGGGTTGGGTTTATTTCTGATAGGAATATTGGTTTGTTGTACAATTAATGCCTCAATGAATGACAAAGGAAAGATGGCCGGATTAGGTCAGCTTGAATATGAACAATATGAAGATAATAATTCCCAAAAAGCTAAAGATAAGTCTTCTATGTACTGCGTTGCGGTGGAAGGGGCAGCTTCTGATGAGTTAGTAACTTATGACGAAGTGTATGAAGCCGGTAGTGATGTAATTGTTACATTTGATGAGATTGAAAGAGCTCAGTTGTTTTTCGAACAGCAGGGTAATGATTCAAAAGATGCCGAAGAAATGGCTGTTGAATACATAGAAGAATATAATGCAATGTATGCCGAAGCTATTGCAAATGGATATGATGTTT
This sequence comes from Lachnospiraceae bacterium, assembly GCA_015057405.1. Classification (GTDB taxonomy): domain Bacteria; phylum Bacillota; class Clostridia; order Lachnospirales; family Lachnospiraceae; genus V9D3004. The sequence goes on along the minus strand of SVEK01000005.1, from coordinate 23,057 downwards.
CAGATTCCGAATTAAAAGATTATATTCAGAACTTAAAAGTTGACTTTGAAAACTGCAATAATAGCGAAGAATTAAAAAAAGAGATTGAGCAGTTTGAATCCGAAGAAGACTTTTGGAAATATCAAGAAACAATTTATAAGAAAAAATTACCTGTACAAAAATATGTTGCTGCATTAGAAAAAGAATTCAATGAAGGCACAACAGCGGATATATTTGATAATGAGAACACTAACCTGTGGAATAAAAAGTTGGATAAAATAAAAAAACAGGCCAGTAAAAAACAACAATATAAGAGAGTTAAGACAAAAAAGGATATTCATAGTAAATTTAAGAGATAATTACTGTTTATTTTTAACCTGATTGCCGGTAGTGGCGGTCAGGTTTTTTTCGTGCCATCGACGCGTATTTCTTATGTCATGATGTTTTGTCTGGTGCAAGTGTCCGGGTGTTAGTCGGTACCGGATGAAAAAGCATTGTTCGTGAAAGTTTTTTTTAGTACATTTTTTTGTTATAGTTGAATATAGTCGGAAAATAGTATAAAATGAAGATGTTGTGTTTTTAACTCAGTGATGCTTGGGAGTGAATGTGATTAATGAGAAAAATATTTATAGATTTAGAGATGAATCCGTTTTTTCGTGAGGAAGACGAAGAGCGTAAGACAAGCGGATATGAGATTATAGAGATTGGAGCTCTTATGTTAGATGATAATGATGCTGACATGGACAGTTTCAAGATGTATGTTAAGCCACAGTACAATCAAAGCATAGACCCGCATATTACGAGGCTTACCGGAATAACATATGATATGGTGGCAGAAAGTGATGATTTCTACACTGCACTTAATAAATTTATTGACTGGTGCGCAGATGTGGATGACATTGAAAATATTTATTCATGGAGCGATAGTGACTTAAGGCAGATTAAAGGAGAAATTGAATTAAAGCAATGCGAAGTATCTGTCAAATGGGAGGCGCTCTTTGATAAATGGAAAGATTTTCAGAAGCAATTCTCGTCTCTGGTGGGGCTTTCACGAAAGCCGATGGGACTTAAGAAGGCAATAGAAGCAGTCGGCAGAAAATTCGAGGGAACTGCCCATGACGCCCTTACTGATGCAATTAATACTGCGAGGCTTTATGTGGCATCTAAAAATGACGAAGAGACAAAGAGAATGATTTCGTTGTTAGAAAAGACAAGAAAGCCGGTAGCACCTTTAGAGACGGCATTGGGAGACTTGTTTGATTTTAATAACTTTGACCTTGATGAGTAATTATTAATTATTATATTAACAGGAGGAATTGATTATGGGATTAATTAAAGCAATTGTTGGAGCTGCAGGCGGAGTGATGGCTGACCAGTGGAAAGAGTATTTTTATTGTGATGCAATTCCGGAGGACGTGTTAATTACTAAAGGAGTGTGCAGGACAAGTGGTCGTTCATCTAACACAAAGGGTGAAGATAACATTATTTCCAATGGTTCTGTTATCGCAGTGGCAGACGGACAGTGTATGCTTATTGTGGAACAGGGTAAGGTTGTTGATATATGTGCAGAGCCGGGAGAATATACATATGATATGTCAACAGAACCTTCACTTTTTTACGGTTCACTCAGTAAGAGTATTCCGGCGGTGTTTAAGAATATAGGTCAGCGTTTCACATTTGGCGGCGGCGCAGGAAAAGATCAGAGAGTATATTATGTTAATACAAAAGAAATAATGGGTAACAAGTACGGAACTCCGTCGCCTGTTCCTTTCCGTGTTGTAGATGAAAGAGCAGGAATAGACATGGATATAGGAATCAAATGTTTCGGTGAATACAGTTATCGTATAACCAATCCGATTTTGTTTTACACTAAGGTGGCAGGTAACGTTCAGAGCGAATATAAAAGATCAGAGATAGACAGTCAGCTTAAAACAGAGCTTCTTACTGCATTGCAGCCTGCATTTTATAAAGTCGGATGTCAGGGTGTAAGATACACAGCACTTACAGGTGCTACTATGGAAATGGCTACTGCCCTTAATGATGTTCTTAGTTCAAATTGGGGCGATATAAGAGGTATAGAAGTAGTTTCCTTCGGTATATCAAGTGTTACGCCGGATGAAGAGGATGAGAAGACAATTAAGGAGATGCAGAAAACAGCTGCATATACTGATCCGACAAGACTTGCGGCTTATATGGGAATGTCTCAGGCAGAAGCAGCTAAAGCAGCAGCAGCCAATACATCAGCAGGACCTGCTATGGCATTTATGGGAATGGGCATGGCTAATCAGGCTGCAGGTATGGGACCGAATATTAACGGATTATTCCAGATGGGGCAGCAACAGCAGCAACAACAGCAGCAGGCAGCACAGCCTCAGGCAGCACCGGCACAAAATGCAGCGGCTGATTCATGGCAGTGCGCATGCGGGGCAACAGTAACAGGTAAATTCTGTACAGAATGCGGTGCTAAAAAACCTGAAGCAGTTGCAGGCTGGACTTGCAGTTGCGGCGCAGTTAATAAGGGCAAATTCTGTGCTGAATGCGGTGCTAAGAAACCTGAGGGAGTTCCACAGTATCAATGTGACAAGTGTGGATGGGAGCCTGAGGATCCGCAGAATCCACCAAAGTTCTGTCCTGAATGCGGAGACCCATTTGATGCGGGTGATATAAAATAGATTCGCTGAATAAGAAGGAGATTATTAATGGCTACACAGATTACCAATCATAAATGTCCTGCATGTACCGGTCCGCTTCATTTTGTTGGTGAAAGCGGTAAGCTTGAATGTGATTATTGTGGTTCGAGCTATGAGGTGGCTGAGATAGAAGCTTTGTACTCCGAAAAAGAAGAAAAGGCAAAAGAAGCTTTTAAGGAAGCCGGAGAGGATGAAAAAGAAGATAGTTATGAAGATATAGGAGAATACACATTATCAAGTGAGGACGGGGAAGGTAACGGAGACTGGAATGCTGAGCGCATGAAAGCATATAATTGTCCTTCCTGCGGTGCCGAACTTATATGTGACGACACGACTGCGGCAACAAGCTGTCCGTATTGTGATAACCCTACGGTTATTCCGGGACAATTTGACGGAAGTATTAAGCCGGATTACATAATACCGTTTAAGCTAGATAAAAAAGCAGCAGTTGAGGCGCTTAAGAATTTTTATAAGGGTAAGTTCCTTTTGCCTAAAGTGTTTAGTGATGCTAATCACATTGATGAGATAAAAGGAATATACGTTCCGTTCTGGATGTTTTCAGCTGAGACAGAGGGTAACATTGTATTTAATGCAACAAAAACCCATGTATACAGATCCGGTGATTATGAAGTAACCAAAACTAACCATTACAAAGTAACCCGAAGCGGTAGGGCATTTTTTGAGAAGCTTCCTACTGATGCGTCTTCTAAGATGGCTGACGATTATATGGATTCTCTTGAGCCGTTTAATTATGGAGAACTTAAGCCGTTTTCAACAGCATATATGCCGGGATATCTTGCTGACAGATATGATGTTTCTGTAGAAGAATGTTCTCCAAGAGCTGATTTGAGGTTCCGTAATTCCTTAACAGACCTTTTAAGGGATGATGTTAAAGGATATGCGACTGTAACCACGTCAAGCAAAAACATTAAACTTACAAGAGGCGAAGTTAAATATGCCATGCTTCCGGTATGGGTACTTAATACTCACTGGAATGACAATAAGTACACTTTCATGATGAATGGCCAAACAGGTAAATTTGTTGGAGAGTTGCCTATTGACAAGAAAAAATACAACATTCTCAGATTAGGTGTTGCACTTGCGTCAACATTGATTTTAGGATTTGCGGGAGTTGGCGGAATGATTGCTTCTTTGATATTGTAGCAGGAGGGTTAGATTATGAAGAGAATAGTATTATTTATATTGGCAGTATGCCTTGTATTAGGTATAAGAACTGACACTCAGGCTGCAACTATTCCTTACGTGTGCGATGAGGTAGGAATACTGTCTCAGGATGAAGTTTACAAGCTGGAGGAACGCGCGGCTGAGGCTGCCCAAAAGTATGGTGCCGAGATATTCATATACATAATGAATGATTATACAGACTATGATAATGACATTATGGACGTTGCAATTGACATCTTTGACAGTTCAGGATGCGGAATCGGTGAAGGCAGAGAAGGAATGATTTTGCTTCTCAGTATGAGTGCCAGAGATTATTATCTGGATGTTCACGGTAAATTTGTCAATAAGGCGGTTAACGATTATTCCATTAATCTGATAGAAGATGAATTTCTTGATGATTTTGCAGATGATGAGTGGTACAACGGTTTTTCGGATTATATTGATAAAAGCAGCGAACTTCTTAACTGTGCCTTAGAGGGTAATCCGGTAACAGTTAAAAGCAATCCGATGTATAACGTAATAAAATGGGGTGCATCTGCTTTAATCGCAATTTTGATTGCACTTTTTGTAGGCCTGATATTCAAAAGCAAAATGAAAAATGTTGCGACAGGTGTAGATGCCGATAATTACGTTCAGGATAATTCGTTTGATATTACATATCGAGATGACAGATTTACCCATTCAACAGAATCCAGGAGAAAAATTGAAACCAAATCAAGTTCTTCCGGTGGTTCGGGTGGACACTCGGGTTCAGGCGGAAAGTTCTAAGAAGTAGAACAGATTTAGTATACATTTGATGAGGTTGGATTCGGATTGAATTATTAATAACCGGTTGGATGGCCGGAATTATGCAGTATGCCTTGCAAGTGTATTTGTAATATTTTAAAGGAAATAGAATTTATGAGACTTGCTCAGTTAGAGAACGGTAATAAAGGGATAATAAAGGAAGTTGGAGGAGATGGTGCCCTTAGGCATCATCTCCTTGATATGGGGCTGATTCCCGGAGCTGAAGTGACTTTGGTAAAGTTTGCGCCTATGGGAGACCCCCTTGAAATCAGAATTAATAGTTATGAACTTACGTTAAGATTAGATGATGCTAAGAAAATAAAAGTCGAATTATGTAAGGAGCCATCCTGCAGTGATATTCCTGCAAAGGGAAAATCTTACAAAGAAAAAACTGCCCATCCGGGACTTGGAGAAGGTGGAAAGTATCATGTTAAAAAAGATGAAAATCCTCTTTCTGATGATACTGTTCTTACATTTGCATTAGCAGGAAATCAAAATTGCGGAAAAACTACGTTGTTTAATCAGATTACCGGCTCCAATCAACATGTAGGTAACTTTCCGGGTGTTACCGTAGACAGAAAAAGTGGTTCTATTATCGGTCATGATAACACAGAGGTGACAGACTTGCCGGGAATATATTCTATGTCCCCTTATTCCAATGAAGAGATAGTAACAAGACAATTTATTATAAATGAAAAACCAACAGGAATTATCAACATAGTTGATGCTACCAATATTGAACGTAATCTGTATCTTACTATGCAGCTTATGGAATTAGAGGTGCCTATGGTGCTTGCAATCAATATGATGGATGAGATGCGTGGTAATGGTGGTGCTGTTTTAATAAATGAAATGGAAGCGATGCTTGGAATTCCTGTAGTTCCCATTTCCGCATATAAAAATGAGGGTGTCAGTGAGTTGATTGAACATGCCCTTCATGTGGCGAAATACAGGGAGAAACCGGGAAGACTTGATTTTTGTGGAGAGAATGAATATGGTGGTGCTGTGCACAGATGTCTTCACGGAATCATGCATCTTATAGAAGACCATGCCAAAGCTGCCAATATTCCTGTTAGATTTGCGTCTACAAAGCTTGTAGAGGGTGATGACAGAATGTTAGAACTGCTTAAACTTTCTCAAAATGAAAAGGATATGCTGGAACACATTATTGTGCAAATGGAGGAAGAAAGAGGACTTGACCGTGCAGCAGCAATTGCTGATATGAGGTTTGGTTTTATCAATAATCTTGTTTCAAAAACAGTAGTAAAACCGGCAAAAAGTAAAGAGTACATAAGAAGTCAGAAGATTGACAGGATATTAACGGGTAAATATACCGCAATACCAACGTTTATTGCAATAATGGGAATAATATTCTGGCTTACATTTAATGTGATAGGTGCATGGCTGCAGGAATTGCTTGCTGTGTTTATAGAAAATATAACGGCGGCTACCGATGCTGCTCTAACGGGATGGAAAGTTAATGAAGCTATTCATTCGCTTATTATAGACGGTGTATTCGCAGGTGTGGGAAGCGTACTAAGTTTTATGCCGATTATTGTGACACTGTTTTTCTTCCTGTCCTTGTTGGAGGATACGGGTTATATGGCTCGTATTGCATTTGTTATGGATAAGATTCTGCGAAAAATAGGTCTTTCAGGAAGAAGTATTGTACCAATGCTTATTGGATTTGGTTGTACGGTACCGGGTGTTATGGCTACGAGAACGCTACCTTCGGATCGTGACCGTAAGATGACGATACTTCTGACTCCGTTTATGAGCTGCTCGGCAAAATTGCCTGTGTATGCATTTTTAGCTCATGCATTTTTTGCAAAATATGCCGGACTGGTTATGGTTATTGTATACATTTTAGGGATAGTCATTGGAATCGCAACGGCGTTTTTGTTAAAAAACACTTTGTTTAGCGGCGAGGCAGTTCCATTTGTAATGGAACTTCCTAATTATAGACTTCCGGGAATAAAAAATGTGGCGCGTCTTTTGTGGGAAAAGGCAGAGGATTTCCTAAAAAGAGCATTTACCATTATTTTCCTTGCTTCAATTGTAATATGGTTTTTGCAGTCGTTCGATCTCAGATTGTCGCTAACAGATAGTTCCAAAGACAGCATCCTTGCTGCCTTTGCAGGAATAATTGCTCCGGTATTTGCTCCGTTAGGTTTTGGTGACTGGCGAATATCAACAGCCCTGATTACCGGTTTTGTTGCCAAAGAAAGTGTTGTCTCAACACTTATGGTATTGTACCCTGTATCAGGTGAGTTCGCAGGTGCGTTAACAGTGTATGCTGCAGTACCGCTACTTATATTCTGCTTACTTTACACCCCTTGTGTCGCTGCAATTGCCGCAGTAAAAAGAGAACTCGGAAGAAAGTGGGCATTTTATATTGTAATCGGACAGTGTGTAATTGCATGGATATGTGCGTTGTTAGGTAGAATTATCACTGTATTATTTATGTGACCGTACCTGAAACATTAGTATATAAGATAATAATACATAAGATAACGGCATATGATGTAAAACTGTATGATGCAAAAATACAAAAGTGTGTAATTCAAAAATACGAATAGATTTGTTTGAGTGACAAAAATCATTAATGACAGACGTGGAGAAATCCGCGTCTGTTTTTTTCCATAAGAAAGTTCTCGAAAAGAACTCCCTTATGAAGTAAAAACGCTCTGCGGGGATCGCACTGCGGAGGAACTGAAATTGTTGCTAACGCAACACACCGCAGGCGGAGAATGTCGCAAGCGACATTCTTTGTTCTGGCTTAGTTTAGAAAAATTTAATAAAATTAAAAAAATGGAAAAAAAACGTGAGAATGTGTGTGTATACTGTTAAATGCAAGGAAACGAATTCTGGGTATGTTGATTTATGCAGTACGGGGATTAGGTGAAAAATATGGCTAATAAAATGAAGTATTTTATTTGTGTTGTTATTGCGGTATTGTTTTTAGGAAATTTAGTGACTAACAAAATACACTTTAAAGAATCGTTAGGAAAATACAATGACGAATTACCTGCGTATGAATTGGCAGTAAAAAATGGTTTTGAAGGAAGTGTTGTAGAATGGGCTGAAACATTATTGGGTGAGAGTGTTTATGTTAGTAATGAAACATGGTGGATTGGGAAGTATGACTGTAAAGTAACGGTAGAGAGCGGTAATTTAGAGGATAACTACAAAACAGAAGATGTAACGGTTGTTAGGTGTCATACAGACTACAAAAATCATTTGTTAATTGAGACATCTAATAAATATGTAATTGACATAAGTCCAAAGCGTACGAAATATAGCTCGTGCGTTTTGCGAGTTGTTTAATATTGAAGTAAACGGAGGTTTAATGGATGATGAAACAGCAAGTGAGAAGATGGTTAGCAAAATTGTTAGTTATTGTGATGATAATTACGAGTATGCCAATTCATGAAAAACAAGTAAATGCTAGTCAGGTAACATACACTAGTGGTGATTTTACATATACAGTAAATGATGATAATAAGATAGAGATCACAAAATATGCAGGAAAAGATAGTAAGGTATTGATTCCGGATAGTATTGATGGTAATGCGGTTGTTTCAATAGGTTATAGAGCTTTTGAATACAATAAATCTATAAAAGAAGTGGTAATACCTGACAGTGTGGTAAAGATTGGAGATTCAGCATTTGGAGGATGTACAGAGTTAACACAAATAAATATACCAGAAAGTGTAACAGAGATAGAGTCACATGCATTTTGGGAGACAAGCTTAACAAAATTAAGCTTACCATCCAACATACAGAAATTAGGAGCAAGAATATTATATGGTGTGGAGGGTGTAAAAGAAATAACAATACCAAAAACGATAACGCAGATGAACAACGGTTACGGTGCGTTTTATGATAGTTATGTAGAAAAAGTAACATTTGAGGACGGAATAGAAATAATACCACATAGAGCGTTTGAAGGAGCGCAGAAATTAAAAGAAGTAATAATACCTGACAGTGTAACAAAGATAGATTCAGAAGCATTTGACGGATGTACGGGACTAACGGAAATAGAGATACCTGACAGTGTAGTAGAGATAGGTGAATATGCGTTTGGAGGTACAAGTTTAACAGCATTAAAACTACCATCCAAGATACAAAAATTAGGAGCTAAGATAATATATAATGTAGAAGAATTGAAAGAGATTACAATACCAAAAACAATAACGCAGATGAAAGACGGTTACGGTGCGTTTTATGATAGTTATGTTGAAAAGGTAACATTTGAGGACGGAATAGAAATAATACCACATAGAGCGTTTGAAGGAGCGCAGAAATTAAAAGAAGTGGTAATACCTGACAGTGTAACAAAGATAGATTCAGAAGCATTTGAAGGATGTACGGGACTAACGGAAATAGAGATACCTGACAGTGTGGTAGAGATAGGTGAATATGCGTTTGGAGGTACAAGTTTAACAGCATTAAAACTACCATCCAAGATACAAAAATTAGGAGCTAAGATAATATATAATGTAGAAGAATTGAAAGAGATTACAATACCAAAAACAATAACGCAGATGAAAGACGGTTACGGTGCGTTTTATGATAGTTATATAGAAAAAGTAACATTTGAGGACGGAATAGAAATAATACCACATAGAGCGTTTGAAGGAGCGAAGAAACTAAAAGAAGTAATCATACCTGACAGTGTAACAAAGATAGATTCAGAAGCATTTGGAGGATGTACAGAATTAACACAAATAACAATTCCAAATTCTGTTGTGGAGTGCAGTAATAGTGCATTTTCTAATTGTGAGAATATTGTGGTTTTTTGTAATTATTTTACTATGTCAGCTGTTTCAGCAGTAAATCAGGGTGTAATGATAGCTACGTCAGGTGAAAAATATGCAGATAATGAAAATAAATTTATTGACCGTAGTGCATCAATGTTTTTTGCGAATAAAGATAGCTTGTCAGCAGGAGGTGTTCTGCCATTTTCAATCAAATATAAAGCAAAAAATAAGTGGAAAGGTGAGTTGAGTAATCAAAAAGTTGTAACATATATTCCTAAATATTGTGATTTGATAGAGGATTCAATTTATATTAATGGAGAGCTTGCTAAGAATTATTCGTTTAATAAAGACTCCAGGCAATTAGTAATTGCATTTTCGGGGGATTCTTGCGATATAACTTATAGTGTTGAGGTTAGATCAAAAGAAAAGATTGTAAGCTATGCATATGTTTCTGTTAGTAAGGAAGGAAAAACGGTTTATGAAAATATTGATACGTTAAATGAAGAATTTAGTGGGATAACACTTAATGTGGCGGATGTTGTTAATTCAGATACAGTAGACGTTTCAGGAATTGCAAATCAATCATCAAGTGTAGATATATATGTAGATGGAGAAAAGAAAAGTACGGTAACAGCGTTAAAAAATGGTTCATATAATGCTACTGTATCGATTGAAAATCCTATAGATGGATATCCATATTCTTTAGAAGCTAAGTCTAAGGATGAATACGATAATGAGATATCAGTTAAGAAAAACATAATATATAATAAAAAATCCCCGGCTATAGAGTCACTAAGATTAAGATATTTTGAGAATAACTGTGAAAAAGAAATTGATATGCTTGCAAAGGATTCAAATAAAACAAATATCTATTTCTATCCGGGTAAGGAATATAGTTTTGAACTTAATATATCAAATCGTGAATGCCTGGAACATGTATATGTAACAAGTACTAGAAATAATGAAAAGAAAGTAATGGAAGCATCATATAATGATAATAAAGGATTATATGTTGCAAGTGGATATTTTGACCCGGATAATACAAGCTATGTTCCAGGTACTATTGTGGTGGAGTATAAAACCAAGACAGAGGATATTGTTGTTTCAGAAAACTATGATTTGTCAAATGTTTTGAAAATTGCAGATGTTAAAGATACGTTAAATGTTACATATACAAAAAATAATGATAAAGAGTTAGAAGCAGTTATTGATATGTCAGATGTTGTCGGTGATATTGGTAAAGGCGAAATAAAAGCTGCGATAAAGTATATTGATAAAAAGACGGGATCATCACTAGATGATATTAAAGATATAATAGGAATAGGAGAAAAGGCATATAAATATTTTCTTCCGGGTGAAAATAATGAGAATTATGTAATGGATATAGATTTTTGGTCAGATCCGGATAAAATAATTATGCTTATGTATGATACTGGTGATGCAGGATTGACTGTAGCTAAGCAGATAGTATCTATGGAATTAGATTTTTCTGCCTTTGGTTCAAAAGGATATGAAGAATTATTTGATTTAAGTGAAAAATTAGGAAATGCATCTAAGGTACTTGGTTTTGCATATAATACATACGGAATTTATAAGGATTACAATGACCTCATAAAAGAGATAGATAAATCCTCTACAATTTCAGATAAGAGTTTAGCAAAGAAAAAAGCGCTAGAATTAAGACAAGACCAAATGGCATTTTTAGCTGTAACAACTATTTTACCACTTTTGGTTGCAGGAAGTACCATGGCAGCACCGGCACTCGTTTTTTCAGGTTTGATTGCTGCAATGACAGGAGTGTCAGGTTTTTTCTGGGATTCAAGAACAGCCAATGCAAAAGAGCAGAGTTTTAAGTTGAAATGGGTTATTGATCCAAGTGGTTATGTATACGATAGTATTTCAAATGCAAGAATAGAAGATGCAACCGTAACTGCATATTGGATTCCTTGTGATGATTCCGATGGATTTTGGGAGAAGAAACCTGATAATAATCAATATGGTACAGAATGGGATGCAACAGAATATGAACAGATAAATCCTATGCAGACAAATGCTGAAGGAAAGTATGCGTGGGATGTGCCTGAGGGATGGTGGAGAGTAAAGTGTGAAAAAGATGGTTATGAGACATACTGGTCTGAGTGGATGACTGTGCCGCCGGTTCAAACAGAAGTGAATATTGGCTTGGTGAAAATAGATAATAATAAAACAGAGCCTACAGAACCACCAGTTAGTACACCTACAAACCCACCAATTCATACTCCAACAAATTCCCCGACATTTGTGCCTGATACTCATCCAAACAATAATATTATTTCAGATAACAATCCAAATAACGAAATTAATATTACTAATGATGTAAAAGAAACAAAGATTAAATTGGCAGCTCCGAAAATAAAAACAATTAAATTGCAAAAAAATAAGAAGAGTGTGACACTAAAATTAAAAAAGAAAATAAAAGGCGCTCAAGGGTATCAGATACAATATGCTACCAATAAGAAATTTAAAGCTAAAAAGGCAAAATATATAGGAAAAACAAGTGGAAAGATTAAAGGATTAAAGAAAAATAAAAAATATTATTTCCGAGTTCGTGCCTATATAATGAAGGGTAATAAAAAAGTATATGGTAAATGGAGCAAGGTCAAGATGGTTAAAACAAATGTATAAATAAATACTACAAGGAGAGGTTGATATACCATGAAAATCAAGACAAGAAATATATTAATTATGTTTGTAATAATGTTATTGTGTACAATAACGCAGGTTCAATTGGCAAAAGCTGAAACATATAAAGGGTTTAGCTATGAGGTCGATGATAATACAGTTTCTATTGATAAGTATAATGGTAAGAAATCCACGGTTGTTATACCTAAGAAGATTAAAGGCAAAAAGGTTACTAAGATTGATAGCTATGCATTTGCATATAATCGTACAATTAAAAAACTTGTTATTCCTGAAGGTGTTGAAAGTATTGGGCAATACGCATTATTTGATATGCAGGCTTTAGAGAATATTACATTTCCACAGACATTGAAAAGTCTGACTAAGGAGTGTGGATTTAACTTTTATACAGAGGCTAGTGATTTCCCACAACAGACAATTAATGTAGTGAAAGGAAGTGTAGCTTTCAAATTTGTTACAAAGAATTATTCATATAAGAAAATTAATGTATCCAAGCAGAAAAAAGTTGTGGTGTGGTACGACGATAACAAAGCAACATGGGATAAAGAACTTGCACCAAAAATTGTTGTTAAAGGAAAAAAATATGGTAAACTGCCGACCCCTACAAAGAAAGGGCACAAATTCCTTGGATGGTATACCAAATTGAAGGGCGGCAAGAAAGTTACTGCTAAGACAAAAGCGAAAAAAGATCAGGTATTATATGCGCACTGGGAATTTATCAGTAAAAGAGCTATGTTGGAGAATCCTGTTATCAAAAAAATGAGCGGAGAAAAATGGGTTCAGTGGGATACAATTTATTTTGGTAGTTATATGTTTGATGCTGGTGATAACCCGGATAAAATAGAATGGAAAGTTCTGGAATTGCAGGGGAATAAAGCACTTGTTATCTCGACAGATTGTATTGATGCAGTACCATATCAAAATAGAAAATATTTGGGAAATAGTTTATATGATGTGTCAGAAGCTTGTACATGGGAAACAAGTGATATAAGAAAATGGCTTAATGGTACTGAGAATACCGCTTTATTAGGTTATGAAGGTTATCATTATAGTGATTTTTATGGAAAGGCATTTACGGAGCAGGAACGTAGTATGATATTAGATACGCAGGTGACAAATTCTTTGGGAAATGCTACAACAGATAAGATATTTCTTTTGTCTGTGGAAGAATATGATACACCATCGTATTATTTATCTCATGAATGTATAGAAGATGATGTGAGATTTAGTAAATTAGCGACAGAATATTCTACGTTATATTCTGGGGATAAGGACGATGAAATTTTTTGGCTGCGTACTATGTTAGATGATAAACATGCATATATAAGAGAAGGTAACAAATATGTCAGTAGTCCTACATATGGTGTTGTGGATTCGTTATATGCGACTCAAGTACAACCTATATTATATGAGGAAAAAAAGGAACAGATTCCATATGTGCGTCCGGCAATGTGGATAGATCTTTCTAACGAGGAATTATGGGAAGTAGGTAATGGAGAATTTTCGGAAGAGTGAAGTAATTAGTTTGTAAGATATTCTATTTCTTAGGAAGGATAACAAGTATGAAATCTATTGTTAAATATTTTTGTATTATATTTACAATTATGTTGGGAATCAATATTCTTGAAGCTCAAAGTGTATCAGCTAAAACACTAGTAGAAAAACGTCTTGAAGCAGTTCAAAAAGAATATCCTGATGAATCATATTTTAAGGAATATGTTACAGTAGATGGTTTTAGTGGTGGCGGATGTAATGCACTTGTAATGTATACGACTTTAAAAGTGTTTCATAATGCATATGTTCCATATTGTGACACGTATACTCAGATTGGTAAGACAACTTCTACAAAAAAAATATCTGCAATGAAAAAGTTGTTCAAAAAGGCTAAGCCCGGTGATGTGATTAGATGGAGACAAGGTTATAGTGATGCTCATTTTGCTATATTCTTATCGGCTAATGACGATGGTATATGCGTATATGAGAATAATTGGGGTGCCAAGAAGTGTGTAAAGAACAACCATTTTTGGAAATGGGAGAATATGAAAACATGGCCATCAGGTGGTCCTGAAAAAGGAGCAGATAAAGTAAATATTTATAGGTCAAAGAATTATAAAAAGGTTAATCAGAAAAAATCAGCAACTAATTATAAAAAAGGAGATAATATAGTTGTTGATGGAATCTGTTACGAAGTGATATCTGTAACTCCAATTGGCGGAACCGTTAAATTTGTTTCATATGAGATAGGAAGCGAAAACAAAAAAATACCTAAGTTTTTGTATATTAATAAAGATGCGGGTGATTTGTTTAATACTAATGAAGGAAATGATAGTGGTTCGTCTAAGAAAAAAGGAATAAATACACAGATTTTATATCAGATTAAGCAGTAGATTGAGAAATAAAACATACATAACAAGGAAGGAATGATGTATATATGAAAAAAATTATTACTTACATAATAGGAGTATTGTTTTGTGTATTTTTATTAAATGCTAATGTAAATGCAGCGACAATAGGTATTGGTTCAAATAGTCGAAGTACTGCCGTATATTATAATATGGGAGATACAATAGTTGCAGATTTTCCTTATAGTTTAGATAATGATGCTAATAGTGATGGAAATTCATATTATGTATTTTCACTGCCTTATAAAGCTAAAATACAGATTAATGCAAGTACAAATTCTCATCAAGAAACTATTGGAATAAAACTATTTGATGTTAATGGTGAAAAGATTGAAACATTTTATTCAGAAGATAAAAATAATCTTGGATATCAGGTAATTGCAGAAACATGGGTATTGCCAGCAGGAACTTATTATATGAATATTACATCGTTAACAAGTGGTTGGTCAAGTGCATATGCTTCTGTGAGATTAGATGTATTGTTGTACGAAGATGGTATGTATAAAATGGCATCTTATATGAACAACAGTCTAAGTCAGGCAGTAGATTTTACTATTGGTAATTATTTGAGTGGACATGTTACCCAAAAAGATTATTATAGATTTCAAGTATTTGAAAATATGATTTTTATTGTTGAAGGAAGTCAAATAGGAAATACATATTTAAGATTATTTGATAGTGGTGGAAATAAAATTTCAGATTCATTTAGTTCGCAAGATGCTGTAGTTAGTTATGGTTATTATTTACAACCGGGAACGTATTATATGTCGGTTGAGGATGCAACGTTCAATTCATCAACTGTATATGATTTAGTTACTTCCATGTATAAAACATCAAGAGTATCTATTAAAAAGGTTACGCGTGGTAAGTCAAGTGTAAAAGTAAAATATGCAACTGGTCAGACTAATGATAAATATCAAATACAGATTTCACGAAATAAAAAGTTTAAAAATTGTTCTTCATTTGAAACAACATCAAAGTCAATTAAACTTAATGGTTTAAAATCTAAAAAAAAGTATTATGTAAGAGTACGAGCGTATGACAATATAAATGGAGCATCTATGTACGGTAAATGGAGTAAAATAAAGATGTTTAAGACGAAATAGAAGTTAGTTCCGTAGGAAGGCGAGTATGATAAAAAAATAGGATAATTAATTTACCGATGAATGGACTCTTGTAGAAAAACTTGAAAAAAAGCTTATAAATTTGCAGAATTAAAATACATAAAATATTAATATGTAAATGTTTGTTATTCTTATTATAACTGGTAAATTATTAATCAAAAAGATAAAAGGGGTTTAGCATATTTTGAAGGAAAAGTTTACCCCCTCAAATCAAAGCAAAGCCTGTCCGGTCCGGTTACCGGAGAGGCTTTTTGCCGGTTTCACCCTGGAAAATCTTATCTGCCAATTTTGCTTGAAACATTACCTTAAATCCTGTATAATTTATAAATAGAAAATTATATTTTGCTACAAATATTGGGAGGATTTTATGAGAGATTATATTATTTCAACTACATCTACAGCGGATTTGCCGGAGAATTTCAAAGAGGAACATGACATTGTAGTTAATTATCTCACTTTTATTCAGGATGGCAAAGAATACAAAGATGATGTTAATGAAGGTTTATCATATACAGAGTTTTATGATAGGGTTCGTGAAGGCTCGTTGTCACAAACAAGTGCGGTTAACATCGAAGACGCCAGTGTTATGTTTGAAAAGTATGCAAAACAGGGAATTGATGTGTTGCATATTAGTTTTTCCTCAGGCCTCAGCAGCACGTATAATAATGAGTGTATTGCGGCGGAAGATGTTATGGAACGTTATCCTGATTCCAATATTGTAGTTATTGATTCTTTGTGTGCCAGTATGGGGCAGGGCTTGCTTGTGTACTATGCCGTAAGGATGAAGGAAAAGGGGTGTTCGCTGGAAGAAGTGGTGAAGTGGGTTGAGGACAATAAGTTGCATATATGCCATCAGGTTACTGTACAGGATCTTAATCATCTTCACAGAGGCGGCAGAGTTTCAAAGACAGTTGCTGTTATAGGTACGATAGTGAGTGTGAAGCCTGTTATTTATGTTAACGATGAAGGAAAGCTTATACCATTTAAGAATGTAAGAGGGCGTAAAAAGTCCCTTACGGTATTGGTTGACGATATGATTGAGAAGATTGAAGGATATGATAATGAGATTGTTTATATAGGTCACGGTGACTGTGAAGAGGATGCTGAATTTGTAAAACAGCAGGTTATAGAAAGAACAGGAATCACTAATGTTGTTATCGGATATTTGGGAGCTGTTATTGGTTCTCATGCAGGTCCGGGAACGGTTGCACTGTTTTTCTTAGGTAAGAACAGATAAACATGTGATTGTTTGAAGTATCGAATATGATATGAATGGAGGATTTGCCATGGCAGGAAAGATAATACTTATAGACAGACAATACGGAAGTGGCGGAAGAGAAGTTGGCAAAAGACTTGCTGACAGACTTGGGATACCGTTTTATGATGGGCAGATGCTTATGATAGCGGCAGAAAAATTCGGTCTTAGTGCTAACGTTATGGCCGAGTATGATGAGAAGAATATTAAAAGCATGATATATATGATTGCAATGAATGCAGATTATAACAATGGTGATGGTGGTATGCTTCCGCGTAAGATATATCAGGCTATGCAGGAGACGATAATCCGTCTTGCTAATGAAGGACCGTGTGTTATTGTGGGAAGATGTGCCGATTATATTCTTGAAGATAAAGTTGAATATATCAATACATTTATTTATGCATCAGATATGCAAAAGCGAATTGACAGGGCAATTAAAGTTGATAATATCAAAGCAAAGGATGCTCCGTCATACATAAAGAAGAGAGACAGGCAAAGACGAGAGTATTATAATTTCCATACAGACAGAAGATGGGGTGAGACATCTAACTATGATATTTGTCTTAATACATCAACACTTGGCTATGACAGATGTGTGGATATTATTGAGAACCTTGTAAAATAAAACTGATATGAGAAAGGCATTAATCGTCTTATGTAACGGGTTAAGTTGTATAAGTTATGTGACGATACATATGTTGTAGAGTGGAATTTTCTGCGTTGTGAAAATGTAGAGTGCAGAAGTCCATAGTGTATAGTAGTGATTAGTATTGTTTATTGATTTGCTAACGGACTGGCAAGTGTTAATAAGGAAAGAGGGTACGTTGTATGATTTTTAACGGAAAAAAGATTAAAGCAATGATTGGGATACTTGGTATGAGTGTTATTTTACCTTATATGGGTTATGCAGGTGTTTCTGCGGAAGAAGGAAATACGGTAATTATTACAGGCGGAGCAGAGCCTACTGCAACTCCTGTTGGAACTGATGCCTATATTGCAGGTAACGACGTGATTATTATTGCACCGACAGAGCAACCGGCTGCTCCGACTACGGCGCCATCAAACGTTGTTTCAGGTGAAGAAACAGGAAAAACTGCTACTATTGATCTTAATTCTGAAAGTACTCCAAAACCGGAAGATAGTGATAATAAAAAGGAAAGTTCAAAGAAAAAGCCTAAAACAACAAAGAAACCAAATGTATCTAAAGCGGAAAATAAGGTTAATCCTACCGCTAAGCCGGTTGTAAAGGAACCTGAGGATGACATTCCAAAGACAGGTGTTGTAAGATGGGAGTTTATTTTCCTTGGAGCAGGTGTATTGTTGTTGGGTGCAGGAACAGTATTATCATTACGATACATCAGAAAGTAGAATGCGAATAATAACTGTTCGTAAAAGATATGATCAGACTGGATGATGGTATATGCAGGAATACTATAAAGTATTAAAAGATTCGGACACAGACAGTGTAAAAGCTGATATGCAGCTTCTTTTGAATATTTGTGCACGTAATGAGATTAACTCAGAAGAATCTGCAAAGAGAATATACACAGTTTTGAATGAATCTGAAAGTGTATTTAAGAGCGGAGTCGGGAAAATGTTTATCCTGGAACTTCGCGACAGAATAGTTGATTATCGGTATATTGATAATCTGAAAAATAATAAAGATATGACAGATTTGACTGTTGTAAGAAGCATAATTAAGGACATCGAAGCGGGAAACGATGTCCTTAAAAGCCGGGTTGGGCAAAGCTTTTTACAACAGTTGATTAGTCTTGAAAGAGAACTTGAAGTTATTGATATTATTAAGACATATTATGATTTGAAAGATAAGGAAACTGTAACGAATCTGTTGCTTGTTCTTACAGAACCGGGTAATGAGTTCTTTCGAACCAAAGTTGGAAAAGAGTTTGTTGCCGGACTTGAAAAAAAAGTGGGAGAGGTATATCTGTCAAAGAAAAGTGATAAACCTGTTTTGCTTTTTGCAATTGCAGTTATTTTCTTGGTGGCAGGAATCAGTTTTGGAGTAGCAGGTAAGTATATTGCTGATGATGCATATAAACAAAAAATGGCAGAGCAGCTTGTATATGAAACAAATGTCAGACCGAAAAAAACAGCAGCACCACTGCAGGATATATCAGGAAACGGCTCAAAACAGGATATACTTGTAGGAATGGAAGAGTCTAAAAGGGCATCGCTTATTCTTGAAGGCAATGCCGGTGTATTAAAAAAATATGAAAAACTTGCAAGTGAAAATGCAGATATGGCGGGATGGATAAGAGTTGAAGGGACGGATATAGATTATCCTGTTATGCACAGAGGAGATAACAGCTTTTATCTTGAACATAATTTTTACGGTGATTACGATAGAAACGGTTCGTTATTCATTGACAGATACTGTTCCATATTTCCCCAAAGTGAAAATATAATAATTTATGGTCATAATGTTAACGGAGCACCTTCCTTTGGACAGATTAAATTTTATAAAGATAAAGGTTTTTATGAACTTCATCCTAATATTTATTTCGATACAATTTACGAAAAAGGAACTTATCAGGTTGTGGCAGCATTCATAACATCTGTTGAAAAGAAAGGATTTAAATATTATCTGTTTTACGGATATGACAATGAAGAACAGTTTAATGAGTTTGCTGAATATGTAAAGAAAAAAGCAACCTATGATACAGGAGTTTCTATGGAATTCGGAGATAAATTTATTACGTTGTCGACCTGTGATTATGCGGTGTCAGACGGCAGGTTTGTAGTGGTTGCAAAAAAGATTAAATAAAAGTACGGAGTATAGAGAGTTAATATGTTTGGTAAAGGAATAAAAGATGGTATACCTATCGGATTAGGATATTTTTCGGTTTCATTTTCGTTTGGAATATTGGCAGTTGCTGAAGGTTTAAAATGGTGGGAGGCGGTTCTTATTTCCATGACCAATCTTACATCAGCAGGGCAATTTGCAGGACTTACAGTAATGATTAGTTCCGGTACATTTATAGAAATGGCAATAACTCAGTTTGTTATTAACTTAAGATATGCCCTTATGTCTATATCTTTATCCCAGAAGGTTAGCCAAAGGTTCCGGGGATTATACAGAGTGATTCTTGGATTTGGAATAACAGATGAGATATTTGCGGTAGCTATGAATAACAAAAAAGCAGTAACAGTAAAGTATTTTCTTGGTTTGGCGACAATACCATATTTTGGCTGGGCTCTTGGGACGATGGCGGGAGCTGTATGCGGGAATATTCTTCCGGATATTGTGTGTGATGCCTTGGGGGTGGCATTGTACGGAATGTTCATTGCGATTGTTCTACCAAAGGTAAAAACAGATAAAAAAATAGCCGCAGTCGTAGTTGTGGCGATAATTGTAAGTGTGTTGTTGTATTACGTGCCGGTGTTAAGCAGTATATCATCAGGTTGTGCAATTATAATTGCGTCAGTAACCGCTGCCGGTGTGGGGGCGATATTATTCCCTAAGAAAAATAATATGGATGAGGTTTAGTGACATGGATGCAGGATTGTTTTTTACATATTTAGTGGTTATGGCAGGAGTAACTTATCTTATCAGGGTTGTTCCGTTTGTTATGATAAATAAAAAAATAACAAACCCTTATGTTAGCGCTTTTTTAGAATATATTCCCTATACGGTGTTGACTGCCATGACGATTCCGGCAATATTTTATTCCACCGATAGTGTGATAACTGCGGCTAGCGGGTTTGTGATTGCGATTATTCTTGCTTATTTTGAAAAAAGCCTTATAACTGTAGCTCTAAGTGCCAGTCTGGGCGTGTTTGTGGCGCAATTTATATTACAGACAATTTGAATTGGGAATGGTTTGATTGCGTGTTTTGTCAGACTGTCACATCAATTGAATTTGAAGAATTATCTTTGCTTTGATAAAATGTAACAGTTTTTGAAACGGTCATGTTTTTAAGTTTGCTATATATTTTGTCGGCATGCTTTTGTATCTGTGTGATAAATGAATTGCTGCCGGTGAAAATTGACTTGAATTTTGAAGAAGTTTTAAGTTTTTTTAGGGTATCGGAGTTTATTTTAAGCTCCCCGTTATCTTCAATGTCGATGCCGGCTTTTTTTAGGGCATCTTTGTTTTTTTCAATGAGTTTTGACATATTATCAAGTTGCTTTTTTAAATCTTTATCAGGATAATCCTTGGCGGATTTTTTAAGCTCGTTATATGAATCAATAAATTTTGCAAGTTTGGTCATGATATTGGTAGATGCTCCGCTTGAATAATCGGATTTGGACAGAATTCGACACTTGTTTCTAAGATCTTTAGCGCGTTCGCTAATGGCAACAGCCGTTTCATCTGTGTATTGTCTGTTTTGTTTAACTGCAACAAGATTTTGCGTCTGCAGTGAACTTAAATTGGAACCGTTGAATGTCATCATATCTGTCATGGCTATAACTCCTTTTGTTAAGTGCGAAGTTTCGGAATCTTTCAAAAACTCTACAAGTTGTATATCGGCACTATAAGGACATAATATTAGGTCGCAGTTTTATTTGTTTTCAGTGTGAAAAAAAGGAATGAAAAATATGGAGAATTGCTATGAGTTATCGTAAAAAATGGTTTGACAATAATAAGTCTACAATCACCGGCAAGTACAGATGCAGTCATTGTGGAAAAAAATACAGGAAAAAATATATTGATATAGATCATATTGTTCCGAGAAGCCGCGGAGGGACTAATGAATTGGCTAATTTGCAGGCTTTGTGCAGATATTGTAACAGAAGTAAAGGTAATAATATGAACGATACAGAATATGATATTATGTCGATACAAAAGAAGCATAAAAAGGATGAAGGATATTATCAGGAGTATATTCCCAAGCCTACTGATAAATTCTGTTTTGTTTGTAATAAAAAAATAAGTGTTTTTTTTACTGTGGAATTGGATAATTCCGGAGTTTTGTGCAGGGACTGTTACAGACTTGTCTGTAGAGGTTACAGAAGAAAAAAACTGTATTTGGGCAATAGGTACAGAGCTAAGCTTAACAAGTATAACAAACGAGAAATTAGAGAAATTATAAAAAATAAACATTAATAAGAGCTAACGGTGTAATTAAAAATAAATAACTTTATTCGGTGCATGATTAGTGATATAATAAGGAGTAAAGAGGCGCCGGTTAATTTTAATCAATTAATCAATCAGTTGTTTCTAAACTAAAAACGTGATAAACAGGAGGATATAGCTATGAATGATAATATTTATTCCGGTACGGACATGCTTGAATGGCTTGGTTTTTTCTCAGATAAGATGGACGTTAGTCCTGAAAAGATTAAGATGCTTAATATATGTACTAAGAAGAAAAATGTTCTTCCGACAATTGAAACACATAAAAGGGTTATGTTATTTGCCAATGAAACAACACCTGATATTCTGTTTCAGTTTTGGGAGGCAGGATTCGGTGAGTACGATATCTGGATTGGTGACGGTAATATACCGGGTGTCAATGTGGTTCACACAAAAGTTAAAGATGTTCTTAACAAAAAGCTTAAGGGAATGACAGTAATCTTTATTGTAAATGAGAACACAAGAGAGTCATACAGACTTGGAATAAGAAATGAGTTCTTTAGTGCAGGTACAGTTCGTTATGTCGGACATGAAATCAGAGCCGTTATCATGAGTATGCTTGCAATTGATGTTCAGGATACTATATGTATTGTAAGCGGAGAGAGTATAGTTGTTGAGGCTGCCATTGTTGCCAGCGAAGGAACAATCATTGCAGTTGAGAAGGATAAGGGTTCAATGCGTACAATGAGAGATAACGTTGAACAATTTGGTGTACATAACGTTGAGATTGTATCGGATACTTCCGAAAGCTCAATGGCCGGAAAGCCTGTGCCAAGACTTGCATTTATAGTTGCAAGTGAAACACTTGAAGAGGATATTAAGAATCTTCTTGCAATTAATCCGAGTATGCAGTTTATAGTTTATACTCTTGAATTGGATGTGTTATGTAATATTAAGAGTATATTTGAAAAATATAACATAAAGAATACAGAGACCGTTCAGATATCTATTTCTAAGACAGACAGCAACAGTGTCTTTGTGGCACAGCCATCTCCGTGGTTAGTGTCAGGAGAGGTGTAAAATGAGTGAATATATAACAGATGCTCCTGTTACCGAACCTGAGAGACAGTATTATTATATGGAACGTTGCAG
>SVEK01000041.1 GCA_015057405.1 Lachnospiraceae bacterium | reverse complement strand
CTGGGAATGGGTACTGCATACTTCCACAAGAAGCACAAACCTCTCGATATCACTGATGTCTCAGATTTCTTATCAGTACCTTAATAACATTAACATATATTCATTTAAGGAGCTTGCCGTAACCAATGCAGCATATTATGAGCAGAAGCTGACATATAACGCAAGCAATACAAGCATTCCCGATTTTGATGCAGATATTCTTGTTTACTCAAAAGATTCGGCATCATCCATTATGAGCCGTTTATCATATGACGGAGTGGATGTATCGGGAGAAAGCCACTTCTTTGCTCCTGAAGAACTCCCTGAAAAATCAAAGCATTTGGGAACCTTTAGTGGCGGAAAAAACAACACTTCATATGATGATGCAGTTTATGACGCTAATTATTATTTATCTCGATATAGAGACGATGTTATAAAGGAATATACAAAGTGGCTTAATGAAAACACATGGTCACGAAATGACAGGTTTGAGATTTCGTGTGACGGAATCACTTATAGTATTATGAGTGACGAAAAGGTATACGGCTGTATCATTAATGAAGTCGGAAAAACAGCGGCGATTTCCGATTACGCATACGGCGCAGGCGGAACCACGATTGCAAATATAAAGCCCGAAGAAGTAAAGGCAAGTCAGACATCCCTTATTCCGTATAACACGGATAACGGAAGGTATAAAACAAGAACGGATATAGTTTATAAAAAGGAAGTTGGCATGAGTTCCGCTTTTGATTTTGCACACACCGCAGGACAGTGGGCGGTGGCTTCCGCAGACAGTATATATGACCATGTAATGCCCGGAAGTGTTGGAAGCGGTGGCGGATGTGGAGAAATGCATACTGGTAGCGACGGACCCACAGGAGAAGGCTACGCCATATCCGTGCATACACCTATTTTAACTCTTATATCCATTCTTGATGAAAACTTTGAAGCAACAACAACTCCTGATTCTCAGCTTGTTGATGCAAGCAGGAGCGCTCAGTATTATTTAAGACTTGACGAAGAATATTACATGCGTTGGGAACAGGATGCATGGTTAAGTGCCATGTATGGTTATGATACACCTGAAGGATATGAAAGCCTTAACTACGATAAGTTTGTTGAGAGCAAAGCCTTCCGATGCGGCTTTGATGTTTACTATGAAGGTAAGTTTTATCCTGTTCAGCGTGACGGATATACGGACTGGATAGATATTAAAACACCGTCAAGCTATGATGCACCATGGGAAACAGATACGGGCGTAGGAAGTAATAACCACTGGGCTATGACACCGTTTTATATTCCTTCGTTTGCAGATGAAACGCCTACAGGCTATTCGTTCTCAATACAAACCAAAGTAGTTGCTATTAATGACGGCGGAAGATATGATAACAGACAACATTCGCCGCAACTTGCAGTTGAAATGAACTCGGAAGAGACACAGTACAGGGCGGGCTATTCCACTAAGGTACAGACATACGGTTGGCTTTATGGATTTACTGCTGTGGGTACTGATAATGCTTTTCCTTATGCCAATGAATCGACCCTGACGGCACATACGAGAATATATGAAGCATTTGCAAGAAATAAAAAAGAGGCGGTAGCGGGTATATATAACCGTGTAGGTGTACAGGCACAGAGATATTTGACGGACGGTTCATTAACCACATCTGCAATAAATACACTTCCGTTAAGAAGGGGAAGCAATTCGTGGCATTTAGGTCATAAAGACATATACAGTGGTGAGGTTATAATGGGTGAGCAATTTTCTTTCCTTGTGAAATCCATGGGCGGCGCCACGGGAGCCAATGACTATATAGAAATCAAACCTACTTTTAAGTTTATTGCCACGGACGGAAGGGTTTATGACCATGATGAGATTGTTGTTCTCTTTGCAGACAATGACATGAGTGGAGCGAAAATATACGGCGAGGAGACACCGGCGCTTATCAGCAGGGATAATAGTATGTGGGGCTTAAATAATGAGTCCTTTATGAACACATTTTACTGTGATGCCGATAAGTTCGATTCGATATTCTATGCACCCACGCTTTATCCTGAAGTAGAGGGGCATTTTGGAAACTGGTTCCAGTACAGCCATGAAAGAGATTTGGCAAGGTACGGATATAATTCGGCAAAACAGAGGTCATATATCTATTACAGAACCACAAAGAATTACGGAAATCTTGTGTCGCAGCACTTAATTACAATTAAGGACAATATGAGATTATTGTCAGGAGAATGGGAGCAGCTGTCCGTTAATTCCTTGAAGCAGGGTAACGAGGTTGTAACATATTTAGATTATGACAGCGACGGAAGAACAGATGCAGGTCTCCCGACAAATTATGAAACATTATTTAGAGACAGTTTCCAGACTTGGTACGGTATGTTCCCGACCAAAACTTATTACAAGGTATTCTTGAAATCAGATTATCAAAAACAGATAAATGAAGTAAATCCTGCGTTCAGGGATGCGGGGTCCGCATGGCTTAGATGTCCTCTTGCGCAGGAGGCAGGAAAACTTGTAATCGGATTTGAAATAACTTTATACCGTGACGGTGTTGCACATCTTACCTATGCAGGTATGTGGAATACGGAAGGCTATCAGAAGATAACCACGAAGGAATACTTTACCGAAGATATCGGAAAGGATGCCGAAAAAATGCCGGCGGATGGCATCATATACGATGAGGTCATGGTTGAAGAAGGCGATGTTATCGTTGTGGATATGCAAAATTCCGTTGGAGACAGATACGATACAGGATTATGGGCGCTAAACTAAATATATCCTCCTAATAATAGAAACAGTCAGATACAATATGGTGTGTCTGGCTGTTTTTATACATACGAAAGACCAAGACAAATAAAAAGGTTAGAATATTTTAACTAAATTTAGAGAGGAATCCCCTTTCTCTAAGCAAGGCGTAGGGTAGGGTAATTGACATGTATAATAAGATGATATAAACAGTCACAAACGGCGGCTGTTTATTTTGTTATAAAATGAATGGAATTATAACAATAATGCAATGCTGTGGCATGAGGATATAAAAACGCAAGGTTGTGTTAACTGTTACAAGATTTAATCGTATAAATATTGCTTTTTGCGTGTCAAAGTGTTATAATTAGCGCATAAGTTGGCATTATAGACAGATTTTATGCCATATTAAATTTAAAATATAGGAGGTTAAGAACAAAATGCAGTACGAAGTGAAATTGAAAAATGCAATATCTAAGCTTGAAAAAGCAAAGGAAGATGAAAGACTTGCAGAAGAGGCTCTTAAGAACAATCAGGACGACAGCAATATAGTTAAGCTTGAGTACGACCTTGGCAAAGCACAGACCGCAAGACTTGAGGCAGAAGCAGTAGTTAGAAACCTTGAAGAAAACCCTGAAGGAAATGAAGACAATCAGGAAGATGAAATTGAGGCTGCGAAGAAAGAGGCAGAACAGGCACTTGAGGACATGAACAGAGAAGCTGTTGTCAGGGATGAAGATGACGAAAAAACATCTGAGGAAAAAGACGATGAAAATGCAAGTGAGAACGATGAACTGCCTGAAGAACTTAAGCAGGCAATGGCGGCAGTGAATGACCTTATGAATAAAATCGCATTTTATTCCCCGTCACTTAAGAAGGCAAGCAAGGCAGAAAAGAAAGAGAAGTATACCGGCGACAAAATCGTGACAGAACAGGGTGTTACGAGAGTTTCATCTGAGTTAGTAAAGAAGAGACAGGATTATCTTGAACTTAACGCATCAAGAACTGCCAAAAAAATTCTTAAAGGTAAAATTACTGGTTATCACATCACTGGCGAAGAGAATAATTCTGATGCAACGGCTTCAATTATTGCTGAGGTAAATTATGGCTCAGGCGCTTATACGGTACAGATTCCTTCTTTCCTTTTGTATTACTCAGAGCAACCTAAACATCCTACCATGGAAGCAAGACAACAGACTGAACTTAATGTTATGAAGAGAATCGGTACAGAGGTTTCTTTCGTAGTTGTTTACATCGATGAAAAGACAGAAACCGTATACGGAGACTGCCTTGAGGCGAATGCACAGAAGATGTACAGAAATTACATAAAGCCTACATCTGATGGCAGACCGAGAGTTATTCCCGACATGAGAGTAGAGGCTACGATTATTTCAATCAGTAGAGGAGCAGTTATCGTTAATGCCCTTGGTGCAGAGTGCCGTATTCCCATTCAGGAAGCATCATGGTTACATCACGGCGATTGCAGAGAGTTGTTTAAGAAGAACCAGCTGGTTGAAGTAAAGATTCTTAAGGTTACTCCCGTGGAAGTGACAGTTGGTAAAAATAAGTATACGCTTGTTAATATTGAAGCGAGTATCAAACAGGCAGCTCCCGACCCGAGAGCTAAGGACTTCCCCCGTTACAGAATTAACGGCAGATATGCCGCTAAAGTTACAGGTATTTCTGATAATAATGTATTTGCGGTATTTGAAGGCGGCAAGTGTGATGTTAAGTGTGCATTCCCAAAATTTGCACCTGTTCCCGCGTTGAATGATGATATAATTGTTCAGGTAACGGCAATCGATAAGGAAAACTTATTACTTGAAGGTATCATTTTCACATTGTAAAGCATTAAACGTGTAGCAGGCAATATTTGTCTGCTACACTCATAAAAACAGAAAGGAGATTAGAGATATAAACAATATGTTTTATCTCAAATAAAACTATGAAAAAGAAGCTTGCCTTTTTTCGCACCGGCTTAATAATAGCCTTATTAATCATCGGTGCATGTGTCGGAATCATTTACTTCTCCCGTCAGAAGATAGAAAAGATTGAAGCAAGAGTGGTTGCGGCAGAACAGGAACTCGTATCTCACAAGATGCTCGTATATGTTGCATCACAGGATATTCCAAAGGGCGCAAAAATTCAGGACGGTATCAATGTATATAAACAGGAAATATACACCGGTCTTGAGCGTTCTTCTTATATCACTATTGATATGCTTGGACAAACTGCACTTATTGATATTGCGACAAACGAACCTATTATGGCTAACATGGTTACAGCGGAGGATGTAACAAGAGATTTGAGAGATTACGAGATTTCTTTTGCAAACCTTATGTACAATTTAAGTGACTACGATTTTATTGATGTCAGAGTAAGGTATGCAGATGGAACAGATTATGTACTTTTATCAAAGAAGATGGTTGAAGAACTTGTAATGGAAGAGTGCGTATTTACTACAACTCTTACAGAAGATGAAATTTTGAGAGTTTCATGCGCCATTATAGACGCTTACACAACATCAGGTACATACATTTATACAACAAGATATACAGATGCCAACTTACAGAATCCGGCGGTACCGAACTACCCCGTAAGCCAAAAGGCATTACAAGTAATTTACAACAATCCGAACATCATCTCTATTGCTGAACATACGCTTAATATGGAAGCGAGAATGAATTTGGAAGCAAGAATGAAAGACATTAATTCCAATCAGCTTCAGGCGGTTGTTAACGGTACAGGTATCTCAGACAATGCGGCATTAAGTATATTTGGTGAACCTGCACAGGCGCCTGATGAATATATCCCGATTTACGATTAATGAGAAAGGAGGAGACTTTAGGTAACCAGAATTATATACAAATGTGTTAAAATGTGTTTAAACGTACTCATTTAACAAGGAGGTGAACGATATTGCTTAAATGTTTCAAAACAGAAATTAATCCAACACCGGAACAGATTCGTTACATTGAAGGCGGTATCGGTACATGCAGATTCGTGTATAACCTATTCTTATATCTATGACCATAAGTTTGAGCATGGAAAAGATGCGCTTAACATGCTCATTAAGGAAAACGAACTTGATAAGCCGAAGTTTGATAAGGACGGAAATGATATCTATGTAATTGATGAAGATGATATCAATAGGGTATACGAAAGTATTGATGCTAATAAAATGCTTACCCATTTGGATAAGTTAAACATCATTGCACGAAGGATTTTTGCGGATGCAGATGAATTTGGACCGATTTCGTCACTGTATGAATACGCCGTTGATGAAATTGACGGCGGTGTATCAGGTATTCCGAGTAACGCTTTTGATATTACTTCACTTGCTGAAGATACAGATTTAAGATTTTCTTATGATTCAATCTGGATTATGCATAAGGGTCAGAACATTCACTTAAAGTTCTTATCTTTTGGTAGTCAGGATGAGCTTATCAGAGTATGTCAGAATCTTTATAAGTACAAACCATCAGCTTATCTATCAGAAAGAAAAGGTTATGTGCTTTCAACAATGAAGGACGGTTCCCGTATCGTTGTAGTTAGACCCCCCTTTGCGGATTCATGGGGATTTTTCCTTCGTAAGTTCGATACCGTTAAAACGGCAAGACTTGAGGAGAACATTAAAGGTAATAACATTATTCCCATTACTCATCTTAAGTGGTTTACCAAAGGATGTTTAACACAGGCTATAACCGGTACACAGGGTTGTGGTAAATCTACACTCTTAAAAGGAGAAGTGGAGTATGTTCCTAAAACTTTTAATATTCGTGTACAGGAATCAACAGCAGAGTTGAATTTGAGATATTTGTATGCTGACAGAAATATCACGAGCTTTCAAGAAACGCCATCTATCAGTGTACAGGAAGGTATTAACATACAGAAAAAAACAAACGGTACTGTAAATATCTTCGGCGAGGTTGCATCCGGTCCTGAAGCTGTGACTATGCTTCAGGTTACAAAGGTAGCATCAAGGTTTACACTCTTTACGCATCATGCTAAAACTACAAGAGACTTGATAACTGCTCTTCGTGATAACACTCTTCAGGAAGGTATGTTTAGTGATGCAAAGGTGGCAGAAGAAAACATTGCTAATGCCATTAACATCGACATTCATCTTGAGAAGAATAAAAAGGGCGAGAGATATATTGAAAGAATTACGGAGATTATCCCTATCCGTGACCGTAGATACCCTTCAGAGTTACCGAAAAATAAGAATAAAGCTCTTGAAGAGCTTGAGCGCTTAGACCACATGGAATTTATGAAGAGAGTAACAGACCGACAGACCTTTGAAACAGTTGACCTTGTAGTATATAAGAATGGTGATTACGTTCTTGTAAATGACATGTCTGATGGCTTAAAGGATATTATCTTAAGAAATCTTTCAGAGGAAGAGGAAGAAATTTTCTTAAAGGAAATGTCTGATTTAAAGCAAAGAAAGGATGATGAGAGTGCAGCTGTTTAATAAATTAACACCTATATTGATTGTGCTGCTGATTGTCATTGCCGGAGTATATGCTTACTTAAGCTACAGGCAGAAGCAGGGCGAAAAGGGTGTTAAAATCAAGAAAAAAAACAAGAAAAATGCTATATACACGATTGTATATAAGATACTTATATCCATACCGTTTATAAACAAATACTTTTATCGTCTGAAGAATGAGTATGAAACCTTGTACCCGGCGGACGATGACAGTATCAACAGATATGTAACACTTAGCCTGTTTCGTGCGCTTCTTGTGGCAACAATAAGTGAGCTGATTGTTGTTCTGTTTATCAGGGACAGTCTCTATATTGTAATCGGTTTGTTCATATCATTTTTGCTTTTTAAGTATCTGATTTTTCAAAACATTGATTCGTTAGATACAAAGCTTTTAAATCAGTTGTCAGAATATACGGAAATCGTGCGTCACTATTATAATGAGTCGCCGGTACCCGATGATGCAATATACCGTTCGCTTGAGGATTGCCCTTACGAAATAAGCCTTCATATACAGAAACTGCATGATATTGTTTCTGCAACGGATATATCAGCGGAGCTTGACAACTACATCGAAACATCGCCAAACCACTTTTTCCTTATGCTTGCATCCATTTTTGCAACCATCACGGAAAAGGGTGATAAAGCACACGGTAGCACAACATTGCTTAAAAGCAATCTGGCTTCCTTAAATGATGAGATTGCAATGGAACTTTTAAAAAGAGATAAAATGAATTTTATCTTTAACGGCATGATTTATGTTATACTCGTTCCATTTTACACATTGAAACCCATTGAATTGTGGTTTAAGTCAACACTGCCTCAGCTTAACGAGTTTTTTAAATCGCCAATAGCGACTATTTTGCAATGTATTATTATAGCAACAATCATAATCAGTTATGAATTGGTACTGTCGTATAAACAGAATACATCACAGAGCGAAAAAGAGAGTACCTTGATACTTAAGATAGTAAAAGTCAAGTGGATATCGGATTTCCTTAGAAAGCTTGACGATAGAAATGTGAGAAAAGCTTTTGACGTTGATGACAAGCTTAAGATAACAAATGCAAAAATCGGTTTACAGGGCTTTAGAGTAAAGAGATTTATATGGGCGATTATATTCTTTGTGGCATTTAATGCCATTGCGGGAATTACAGTTAGTCGTTATAAGAATAATCTTTTGTCGGATTTTTCGGATGCTTTTGAAAGTTCAATTATTCCGGATGAAGAGTATAGGAAAGATATGCAGACAGCGGCAGAGCTTGTAACAGACAAGTATAATAAAGACACCTCGAAAGAAGATATCATAAATGATATTACGGAGTCTGGTATTAATTATACTTACGCAGAACTCATGGCAGAAGAAATCCATGCAAGGCTTAAACAAAGCTTTGAAGTGTATTACAAATGGTATTTTCTTGCTTTATCTTTGCTTGCTGCGGTACTAGGCTATTATATGCCGTACATACTTCTGTCATATAAAGCAAAGGTTATTAACATGAATAAGGAAGATGAGGTATCACGTTACAGAACTATTGCTATTATCCTTATGCATATCGAAGGCACAACTATTTATACAATACTTGAATGGATGGACAGGTTCTCACTCTGTTTCAGAGAAAACATTCAGGAATGCCTTTTAAAGATGAATACATCTCAGAAGCAGGCGCTTCTTGATTTAAAGGATTCAGACCCGTTTGTGCCTTTTAGACACTTTGTAGACAATCTGATTTCGGCTGATGCATCAGGTGTTGAGCAGGCGTTTGCATCAGTAGAAAGCGA
This sequence comes from Lachnospiraceae bacterium, assembly GCA_015057405.1. GTDB lineage: Bacteria > Bacillota > Clostridia > Lachnospirales > Lachnospiraceae > V9D3004. The sequence goes on along the minus strand of SVEK01000041.1, from coordinate 12,181 downwards.
TAGAGAACATTCAAAGGATAAACGAAAATCTGATAACGAAAAAATAGTGGCAGTCAAAGCAAGTAAAGCACAGGTAATTACTATGATTCCGTTCTTTACTACAATGGCTCTCTATATATTATTTCCGTTTATTCAGTATGCAATCGAAATGTATGCGGAATACGAAGGAATATTTTAAAAAACTAAGAAGAAAGGCTCTTACAAATTAAGAGAAAGGTGAAAAAATGGATGCATTAAAGAAATTGCTCTTATGGGCGGCAGGTTTAATTATAGTTCTTATCATTATTGGTATTATGTTTGACTTGTTTGATAGAACAAGGGAAACAACAGACAATGCGGGTAAGCAGATTGACGATATGAATGATAAATTAGCACATGCAGTATACACCCGCTATACAGGAGATGATATAAGCGGTTCAGAGGTACTTAGTGCAATCAGTAACTTTTGGGATTCACAGGACATTTTTGTAAGTGTTGAAATTAACGGTTCTACAACTTATTATGTTTATAACGATGCGAACCTCACAACGCTTCTTACTGATTCGGAAATGGCAAGCCGTTTGGCTGAGGCAAAAAAACCGGTTAGCACCAAGTATATCAATCCGAGAACAGTTTTCTTGGGAACTTTAGTCGAAGGTCCTAATGGCGGCGTTATCGGTATTAAGTATGTAGCACAGTAAAGCCACTAAAGAAGGGGGCAAGGGGAAGATTTAATTCTTCCCCTTAATGACAAAAATGGAAGCAATTATAGAAGCAATAGAGCAGGCAGTTGCAGTAGTATTATTTCTTGCGGCAGTGTTTTTATTTTCCACTTATTTTACTAAAACACAGGTTGCGGAAGATACCTTGAATATAAATATTAATAGTAAGACACAGATAAGCCGAAGCCTTGTAGGGAATAATTTGCAAAACTTCCCGGCAGATGAAGTTTTTGAATTAATTTTATCTACATCCGCAGAGACAGTATATATCGGAGCAAACGATGTAAGTTCACTTCTTGTTGAAATACATTGTGGCAACAATGCATCAATGGTAAGGCTTAAGAATTATCTGCACCATGATAAATCATATGTAGTTGAAAAGGAATATGATGATAACTGGCAGCTTAAGACGATTAGAATAAAGGAAGGTGCTGTATAATGCCGGATATTCTCGATAAAGTAGTAGCGTTTTGTTTATTTATAATTCTTGCCGTGTTTGTACCTATCATGCTTTTGGGAATGAAAACGGATATGTCAGTGCAGGGCTATATGGAAGCAGTTGTGACCGAGTTCGTAGATAAGTCAAGAGTAACAGGCATGATACATCCTGATGCATACGAAGAACTCGCAATGTCTATAGATTCCGTGCAAGGCGGATGTGAGATTAGAATGTATGTTACAAGACAAAGCACTGCTTATGACGAGGAAATACATAAAAAGGAAATATTAATGGAAATGTACCCTGACCATGCAGATGCTGTTCCTTTTATGCTTAATAAGGGAGATATATTGTCGGTATCGGTAAATACCACAAAACCGTCATTTGGTAATCAGTTATACTCGCTTATTATAGGAGGAAACACACACATGACCTATACTACTTATAGCGGTATGGTCGGCAATGTAGCAGAGTAGGAAGGCGGTGGATGCGTGAAGCTTACCAAGTTTACTTTAGTGTTTGTAATGGTATTCGTTGTTGTCTTTGCACTGGTTATGATAGATGCAAGATTTACACAGACCGCAAGACAAACAACAGGGGAGTATTCAGGATATATAAGCGGGGCGTGTGAAGCTGCAATGCAAAGTTGTAACAAGAACAGCAATCAGATATGGACAGACGACACCTTAAAAAGCGCAGTTAATAATTTTTACCGAATGCTTAAGGTATCAATGAACAGAACTGATTATTTGCTCGAAAATGAGACTTTTCTTCTTGTTCCGGCGGTATGCTTTGTGGATTACAACGGGTTTTACATAAACTATAACATGGGGTTAGACGATAATATATCGGGCGGAGTATTTAATGAAATAAATGCAACTACGGAAATGCAGAAGTATGTGGAGTACATCGATGATTATGTAATTCAGTATTATCTTTATGACAAGATTGATATAGTAAACTACATGACCGGCGATACGTACAGTGGAACTGTTGACGGTGCGCTCACTAAGTATGCAGGACATAGTATATTAACATTTTTCTCATCTGAAGAAGAATTTGAAATGCACAAGAGAATCTTTATATCTGATTTAATAAGAGATACTTTTGAGTATTATATCAATACACAGAACCATTACACTGATGATATAACTGTAAAATACCATATTGATATGCAGTATGTAGAAGGCAGTTCATGGGGAAGAGTACTTGATTCACCATGCATATTAGCGGTTTTACAGGGGGCGCAGTTTAAAGTTCAGGGGGACAATCTTTTGGATGTATATGGATATTCAGGGCAAGAATTAATTGTCTGCAAATAGTAAAGAGGAGGACGGTATTTTTTATGAATATGAAAATTACGCCAAGCGTAAGGTACTTGTGCGAATCTGCCGGGGAGTTACTTTTGCAACTTTTAGACTATGATAAAATGACTTTTTATCATAGTATTAATACAGCCATATGCACATATCAGATTTGTACAAGCCTTGATATCGCAGCAGATATAAGCGAAGAAATTATCCTCGGAGCTTTGCTTCATGATGTAGGGAAAATGGATTGCCCTATTGAGATTTTGCAAAAGAATGGCTCTCTGACTGAAGAAGAATACGATATAATAAAGGAACATCCTTTGGCGGGACTTAAGTATGTAAATCGTTTTTCAGATACAGTAAAGAAATGCGTGGAATTTCATCACGAAAGAAATAACGGAACCGGGTATCCGCATGGATTTATCCAGTGTAAAATACCATGGCAAGCGCAGATAGTTGGTATAGCAGATTCTTATGCTGCAATGACGGAAGGCAGGATATACGAGAAAGCAGTAAGTAAGAATACTGCAATTCTTGAGCTTCAGAATGAAAAATACAATTCAAAATATGTAGAAAAATTGAAAAATATAGCATTAGGTAATAGCTGATTATGTCAGCTATTATTTTTTTATCCTTTACCTATGACGTACAATAAAATTGTGGTGTTAACACGAACTTAAGAGAAGGGGGGGCGAAGAAATGAGCGCAGAAAAACTTAGAAAAATTATTCACAAGATGATTGATGCTATTTCTGACAAAAATATCTTAATAAAGATATACACGTTTATAAAGTATGTGAAATAGGCATCAAAAAAGGGGCAAGAGATTATTCTTGCTCCCTCATGTTATCTGATAACCCATGTATAAAGGTACGAAATAGATTTTTGCCATCATCGTCTAATTTCCAATATTCAATAATCAAACTACGTACAAACTTATCGTTAGAGAGAGAAGCTGCGGCTTTAATAAATTCGTCTTCAGTTAAATCTAAAAACATATCGCCTTCGCCGGTACGGAGCCATTCTTCATTTACATTAAATTCCCGGCATATGGATATAATAGTCTGTTCAGAGGGCTTATTGCCTTTTTCTATCTTGTTAATAGCAGAGCGTGTCAACCCTATTTTCATACCAAATTTTTCTGTACTTAAGTTTAACTTTTTACGAAGGGTTTTTATTCTCTCATTCAAATTACTCACAACTTTCTGCCTCCTTTTTTACTCGTAATCTCATTATATACAAAGTTATTGATTTATTCTACAAAAAAATTAAAAAGTTATTGATAATGCGGAGTAGTTCCGCTATAATGTAGACATATTCAACAAGGGAGGGGTTCACATGACAACACCCAAGGATATTTACAAATTAACTAGCAGTAATGACACCAAAGAAGTAGTAATAGCATTGGAAAGACTGGATAAAACCTCTAAAGTAATCGCTAAAGCGTATTTATCGACACTACATAATAAAAAGCATCTGAAAGAAACCAAAATGATAAACGCAGGATAAAGCATTCTTTATTAACGGAAGGAGATGCAGCCATGACCGCATGGAAAAAAGCACTGGAAGAGGACGCAAGAAATATTATAAACAAACTAAATGGTACAGATAATCTTACTGAAGGAGAGTTAAAAGAAGGTATAGATTTTGTAATGATTAATGAACTGTTTTGTTTTATAAAAGAGAAGTATGAAGATTTTATTAAAACAGATATCGAAGACAGCGAAAAACAGATTCTTCAGCGGATTTATGAATTGGATTTTGCGAGATAAATTATATCGAAGCATCGGCATAATAGCCGGTGCTTTTATTTGCAAAAACATTGAACATCTGTTCGAATTATGGTATAATAAAGATGTGTGATTCACGTAATAGTTCAGTAAATAAAAGGAAGGCTATTGTAAAAAAATAATTAAAATTAGTCAACGGAAAAAACATTAAGACATTGACAAAATTATAAAAATATGCTATACTATAAGAGTAAAAATATAAATGAAGTCCTGATAGCAGGAAGAAAGGAGTGTGCTGATTATGACAAGTAAAATGGCACCATTAAAGAAATACATTAATGATAACACACGTATATTCGTAGGATTTCCTATCTACAAGCAGCTTGATTATGAAGTAAATAAGGATAAGTTTCATCTTCTTCATGACATAATGATAAGTAGTAGTGAGCAGGTTATAAGTTGGGAAAGCAAGCGTAAGAGTGATTTCGAAATAGAAGACAAATGCAGGGTTATTATTCTTACTAATTGGCAGTATAAAGGAGCTACAGGAGAAGAAGTACGAGTTGTTCCCATCAGTAAAAACCATAAGCTTATAAATGGACTTAATACTACCCATACACCTATTGGATATTGTAACTGCAATACTCATAAGGGGTATTTAACAACTAGCTTACTTAAACAGCATGAATGTTTGCAGAAGCAGTGTCCATTCTTAGAAGCGTTTGAGACGCACGAGTTTTGGAGAGAAAGAGAGAGAAAAAAACAGCGCAGGGACGCAAGGAAAGCCGGTGATTTTAATGCTCGTTAAAGAGATTGGGATTACCGATGTTCAGGCGGAAGAACTTAAAAAGAGGCATATATACTCCGCAGAGGAGTTTTTAAGAAAAGAGCCGTTAAAGTATTATGATTTTTCAGAGGCTGAAGCATTATCAACTAATAATAAGAGGTTGATGGAAAAAATAGAAAATAAGATTCCTGTTGCCATGATAGGAACCTTAACATATGTGCAGGTAAAATTTAAAAATAAAAGGTCTATTATAAAGCTTCGCATACAGGACCGTGTAACCAATAACATCTTATTTGCAGTTCAGATGGGTAATTATGATGCGTATGAAGAGTACAAAAGCATGAAGGATTCCCTTGTGCTGTTTGGTGGTGTTTTTACATATAGCACGGAGTATGCTTGCTTTTCTTGCATGGACATACAGTTACTTACGAAAGATATTGACGAAAACCTCAAAATTCACGCTATATACGGCGATTGGAAAAGGTTCCCAAACAGAGAATACAAAAATGCAGTATCAATCGGGCTTAATCATATAGGAAGATATGATTATTTACCTGAATGGCTTTTAAGCAAATACAAACTTATGAATTTCAAGGATTCGGCAAGGGCAATACATTATCCGTCTTCTTTTAGCGAAATTGAAAATGCAAAGAAGAGAGCAGTGTTTGATAATTTATTATACCTTGCACTGAAGCTTGACAGAATTTCCGGAGATAAAAATGAGGAATCTTCAGTCTGTATTTTTCAGAGTATATATACGGATTTGCTGGAAAGTAAATTACCGTATAACTTGACCACAGAGCAAAGAAACTGTATTAATGAAATCAAAGATAAGATGATTGACGGTATACAGGTCAATGCGCTCATAGAAGGCGATGTAGGATGCGGTAAAAGTATTATAATGTTTCATTTAATGCTACTCATGGCAGAAAACGGATATCAGAGCGCACTTATGGCTCCCACATCTGCACTGGCGATACAGCATTACAATGATTTAGTAAAGTTAGTAAGTGAATTTGGTTATAAAACAGCACTTCTTACTGCGGATATAACACCGAAGCAAAGAGGAGTTATAATTGAAGGAATAAAAAATGGAGACTATTCTTTTATAGTAGGAACAAACAGCATTATATCTGACGAGGTTGAGTTTAAAAAGCTTGGTCTTTCCATAGTTGACGAAGAACATAAATTTGGTGTATTTCAGCGAAACGCTCTCTTTGAAAAAGGGGAAAAGGGATTACATCAGATTACAGTGTCTGCAACTCCCATGCCTAGAAGCCTTGCAAGTGCTATGTACGGTAATAATACCGATATTTACACGATTAAAGAGAAACCTGCGGAAAGAAAACCCGTAAGGACTCAAATATACAATAATCAGAATGGCATTTTTATGTTTATTAAGCAGCAACTTGACATGGGACATCAGGCATACGTTGTATGTCCGGCAATTACAAGTAGTGGCAAAACAGATATTGCTACCGTAAATGAAACCATAGAGATGTATAAAGAGTACTTTACTCCTTATGGCTATAACATCGAGGCGCTGACAGGAAAGACTAAAAAGGCAGAGGTTGGTGAAATTCTTAGCCGCTTTAAGAACAACGAGACTCAGATTCTTGTATCAACAACTGTTATCGAAGTAGGTGTTAATGTACCAAATGCTACGGTCATTGTACTTTCAAGCGCTGAAAGATTTGGTCTTTCAACACTTCATCAGTTAAGAGGAAGAGTTGGCAGAGGAGATGCACAAAGTTATTGTATTTTGCAGACGAAAGCACCCGATACGGAACGACTTAAGGTTTTATGCGAATGTAATGACGGTTTCGAGCTTGCAATGAAAGATTTGGAACTCAGGGGATGCGGCGACCTTATAGGTATTAAGCAGACGGGAAATGAAAAGAGCGTTGCTCTTATGCTCGAATACCCTAATATGTACAAAAAGATTACTGAAATAGTAAAAGATTTGACTTCTGATAATACTGGGAATGATATTATAGTGGCTTACGAGACCCGCTTCCCATCAGAAGTAATTGGAAGGATGTGATTTCATGGATGAACCTTTAGTACTTAAATGTAAATATAAGACAGATATATTTTCGGGTAACGGCGGATTTACAATCTGTGGTTATAACGACATAGAAAATGACCGGTTTGTTATCATTAAAGGTTACAATCTTCCTACGAACAAAAGGATTACTTATCAGTTTACCGTTGTAAAACGAAATCATCCTAAATACAAGACCTCATATGATATGTTAAGTTATGAAGAGTGTTCTGATTGTACTAATGTAGAAAAATATTTAGGAAGCGGCATTATTAAAGGTATCGGACCCGTGCTTGCAAAAAGACTTTATGAAGAGTTTGGTGATGATATTTTAAACATACTTGAAAATGATATTGATAAAATAAAGGGAATAAAGGGTATTACGCCTGCAAAACTTGAAAATATCCGCTTAGAGTATGTTGAGAAGAAGGGGATAAGGGAAGTGGCAAACTACCTTGTTCCTTTAGGAATATCCGCAACCTTTGTAAACAAGATATATGGTAAGTACGGAGCTTCATGTCTCAGTACCATAAAGGAAAATCCGTATGTTCTTGCAGACATTAAGGGAATATCCTTTGAAATGGCAGACAGGGTAGGAAGGGCTGAGAATATACCGCTTGATAATAAGAACCGCATCAGTGCGGCGGCAATACAGATTATTAAAAATGAAATGGTATCGGGCAGTGTATGTATCGAAGTTATAAGGTTTTGCGAGATGCTTGTTAAGACTCTGGCGACACCGCTTATTAACCGTGGAAACGTGCAGAAGATTGTTACTGATATGATAAATGAAAAAACCATCATGTTCAGACGCAAGCAGAACGGTATGTATATCTATATTCCTAACGTGGCACAAAAAGAGATGGAACTTGCCATGGATATTGTAAGAATGGTTACTGAAAATCCTGTAAGGGAAGTGCCGAATATAGATTATCTTATTGATAAGCATTCAGGAGGAATTATTCTTGACGAAACACAGAGGCAGGCAATAAGAGATGCGGTTACGTTGCCTTTCTCAGTTATCACAGGCGGTCCCGGAACAGGAAAAACAACTATCGTGAGCATTATTGACAAAATCATGGAAAATGAGTTTGATGCAGAAAATGTTTACATGGCTCCTACAGGAAGAGCAACGAGAAGAATGGAAGACAGTATAGGTAAGCCCGCAGGAACCATTCACAGTACTTGTGGTGTTCGTAAGGATTCTTACGATTTACTTCCTGATGAAGAAATGGAAATAACAGGAGAAATGGCAGTAGTTGACGAAGCGGGCTTTATGGACATGTATATAGCACACAGGCTTTTTTCCATGCTGCATACTAAAAGCGTGGTGCTTGTCGGGGATATAGACCAGCTTGAGAGCGTGGAAGCTGGTGCGGTATTACGAGATATTATTAATTCGGGTATAATCAAGGTTAATTACTTAAAAAACTGTCACAGACAGGCAGATGAGAGTACTATCCTCGATAATGTATACCGTATACATGACGGAAATGCAGAAATGAAAAAAGCAGATGATTTTATGATGTTTCCTGAATATGACATGGAACACATTCAAATGCTTATGGCTGAAGCGTATGTAAAGGAAGTGAAAGAGCATGGCATACTTAATGTTGCCTGCTTATGCCCCTTTAAAAAATATGCCGCCGGCGTAAATGAGATGAACAGAATTTTACAGGAAAGAATTAATCCTTTTAGTCCCGATAAAGCGGAGACAAAAGGAATAAACTGCATCTTCCGTGTAGGAGACCCCGTTATGCATCTGATAAATGATTTAGATGTCAACAATGGCGATGTCGGTATTATTACGGATATTGAGGTAAAAGACGATAATGCAGTCATTTTTGTAAATTACTACAACAAGGTAACTAAAAGGTATACAAAGGATGACCTTGAAGAGTTATCTCTTGCCTACGCAAGCACCATTCACAAGGCGCAGGGTAGTGAATACCCGGTTGTAATAACATGCCTTACATCTTTTCACAAGCTTATGTTTAAGAGAAGTATTCCTTATACAGTGTTCTCAAGAGCATCACAGAAGGTATATTTCTTCGGAGAAACCAAGGCTATTAAAGAGGCGGTAGACATTATAGGCAAGGACACAAGAACTACAATGCTTTGCGAGAACATTATAAGAGAGTATGGCAAGGCTACGGGTGGATGGATTTGTACGGCATAGAAAGTAACTTAAGAATTTATTATATCGGAGGGCATATGGAGAATAATGAAATAAAATATTATCAACCTCGATTTGCAAAATGGATTGCATCAAAAAAATGGGATGCAATCGTAGAAAGATTATCAGACACAAGCATAAACATAATAACTAGAGTAATGAACGCAAAAAAAGATGGCGATTGTAATTGGTTGGTATGGAGGCAATGTGATAATGTTCTTGATAGTATAAAAAGAATTGCAAGTCAAATAAAATAAAATACCTCGCACAGAGGAAAAAAACATGTTAGTTGAACAATGCATTAATTTCTGTGCATTATTCATCGAAAGAGGAGGAAAAAAACAATGTTAGAAGGAATTACAATTATAAGTCAAACAGAAATTACAGTAAAATCAGGATATATTGATGTCTTTGTGCCTATATTGATTACGGCATTACTGGTAATAATTATATCAAGTATAGAATTGGAAAATAATAAATATGTGATGAGCAAAAGGAGCAAGTGGGAAGTCATAAATATCATAGGCATATGTGTATTGGTTATTTCCCTTGTTTTGATAATAGTGTGTCCTAAAAAAGAGCCAATCGGAAAGTATGAATATCGTGTTATAATCGATGATACAATTTCACTTAACGAGCTTAACGAGAGGTATGAAATTATCGGTTATAACGATGGCATTTATACAATTAGGGACAAGTAACAGGGGACAGTTGATATTCAAGGATTAGTTGCTATTGCACCACAGCACAATAATGATGCTTTGTATGTGACTTGGATGGTGGCTGTACCACATAACAATGTGGAGACTTGTGGAGAAGGTTGATAGTGCTATTATGGAACCGGAGGTCATTTGTTTGCTGTAGCAATAATGAAATGTACGGCGTAAGAAGTGCGAGTTAAATAAGAAATAGTAATGTATACATCATTAAGGAGGACTGTTTATGAACGATAAAAAAGATATTAGTGCTTTAGCAAAGGAGGCATATACAAGCATAATAAATGAGTACTGTACAATATTAGTACTTACTTTTGTGATTACTTTCCTAGCCTTCGCCTTATGTTTTGATGTGGTAGAAAGAAAATTTTCTATATTAACAGGAATTATTTTTGTGTTAGTAGTCATGATTGCTTTATACGTCTTAGTTAGGTTTACTCTTTTGTTTTTTAAAGCAAGAAAAAGTTATAGAACACAGGAGTACACATATCACCACGTTGAGGTAAAAAGATTAAGAGGCTGTAGAACAGGAGGTTTATTTGCTGAATTTTGGTTTAACAATGAAGAACATTCAGAATTTGTAACAAACCATAGAGTTAAATATGTTCATGTATTTAATTTTGATGGAAAAATTGGTAGCATAGCAGATTATGAAAACTTGTTAAAATAAAAAGGAGAGTATATGAACTTAGGACAACAAGCGTGAATCCTCGGTTATTTAATAGCCGAGATGAAAGCGCCAGAGTAAAACTTATTGAAAGGAGTTATATATGCTGTTATCACATAAGACCACAATTAAACTTAATAACGGGTATTCCAACATTATAGGTCATATGTGTTATGCAGCCTTAAAACTCTGGAATATCTGCAACTATGAACGACTGCATTACAAAGAACTGGAACTTGAACAGTATCCGGACTGGTATTATCAAAAGAAGTTTTATAAGGATAACCTGTGGTTCAAGTCGCTTCCGTCGCAGACAGCACAGGAGATTTGCAAGCTTCTTGACAAGTCGTGGAAGTCTTTTTATGCTCTCAGAAAATCGGGCGGAGTAGAAAATTCGAATCCTCCCCGGTTTAAGCATGAAAGTATTCCCATCACATATATGCAGAACGCCATTGTTCACGAAAACGGTTCGGATACAATAAGACTCTCACTTCCTAAACAGTTAAAAGGATATATGTCTGAGTGTTTTGATATTCATGAAAACTATCTTTATCTGAAAAACCGGCTTTTTCAGAACATAAATATCATTAAGCAGATAAAGATATATCCGCCTGTTAATAATGAGTGCAAAATTATTATTGTATACGAAGTGTCGGATGTGGAATTACTTCCGAACAATGACAGATATTTAAGCATTGACTTTGGAGTGCATAATTTAATGACCTGTTTAAATTCTGTTACCGGAGAATCCTTTATTATAGGCAGAAAGTATTTATCGCTCTGTCACTACTACAATAAAGAAATTGCCCGAATACAATCACAGTGGAGTAATACGCAGTATAGTCATGGTATTAAGCATCCCAAGTCATCAAAGCATATCCGCAGGCTGTATATCCGAAAGAATAATGTTATTAATGATTATCTGCATAAGATAACGCGCTATATCGCGAGTTATTGTAAGGCAAACAATATTCATACCGTGATTATTGGTGACATTACCGGAATCCGTAAGGACAATAACCACGGTGTCGTGAACAATCAGAATCTTCATGCACTACCATATAAGAAAATACTTATTATGTTCAAGTACAAACTTGCTATGGAGGGCATTTCTCTTATTATGCAAAAAGAGGCGTATTCCAGTCAGTGCAGTCCGCTGTCTCCGGAAGTATCAAAGCGTTATACCAAGAAATCTCAGCGTATAAAGCGGGGTTTGTATGTGGATGGTGATTATTCTTGGAATGCAGATTGTGTCGGAGCATACAACATTCTGAGACTATATCTTAAAACAATTAAACAGCCTGTATTTTTATCTCCATACGAGATAAAAACATCTGTTGTTATAAAAGTAGCTGCCTAATAAGCAGTATTGGTGGTATGGACCCACCCTGAATCTGCGGTTTTAACCGCACTCAGATGCTCGGTTATTTAATTGCCGAGTAGTTCACTTTGGTATAGATTTAAAACAAAAAAAGATTTTATTTGGGAATCACGATGAATGTGAATTTTCATGGTTGTTTTGAGGTGAAAAATGGATTTACATACATATGAAGTTTCAAATCAGTGGAATGAATATTATGAACAAACCATTATATTGTCAATAGTGTATTGT
>SVEK01000004.1 GCA_015057405.1 Lachnospiraceae bacterium | reverse complement strand
GCCATATAAATCACCTCGATATTTAATACTTATATTTTACCAAATATCTGGATGATTTAATATATCGTGTTAAATTTTCAAGGTACAAATTTATATCAATGGTCAATGACCTTTTGACACCCTAACCAAAATAGTAAAAAAATGAAAGAAATAATTGACATAATGAATATTCAGGATTAGAATATATTCAGAAACTGTTAATCAGGAAAAGTCAAAGCTTCGCTAGAAAGAGCTTTTTAAAGAATATTCTGGCAGTCAACCAATGTTGACTTAGGGTGAGGTCACCATAGACATTGGGGCGGTGTAGGAAGCCAAAGTGCACGTTGTAAGTATCAGTATCCTTTTTAGGGGACAAGTCTACCCTTTTTTAGGAAAAAAGTTAAAAATACGGGGATAGTCTACCCTTTTATATGAATAAAAGCAAAAGTTAAAGGAGGAAACCTAAATGTTTGATGACGAGAGAAACGTATTTAAACCAGAAGATTTTGAGGAAGATGAAGAGTTTTTCTTTGGTGAAGATGAAGAGGAGAATTCTGGATCTTTAGATTCTGAAGATGCGAGTGCTAATTCTGAATCTGAGGAAGAAGATTCTGACTCCGTTTTTGAAGATGGTGGCAATGATGTATTCGAGGATTTTAGAGATGAAGAATCAAATACTTCAGGCAACACAGCAGATGAAGACAGTGATAACACCACCAATGATGAGGATGAAAACTCTGAGGTTTATTCTGGGAATAATGAAGATGAAGAATCCGATTCTGATTCAGAGGAGGAAGAGAATCAGCAGTCCGGTAGAGAAATTGGTATTGACTTAGGAACAACAAATTCAGTTATTGCATACATAGATAAGAATGGAGCTTCTAAGTTCGTAAAAGTTAAGAACGAAAGCCTGATACCTTCATTTATTTTCTTCAAGGATAGGGAGACTGTTTATTATGGTAAAAAGGCTAAATCATATGCTAAAGCAATGAGTCAGGGAGCATCTGTTTCACTTTTTAAGAAGCATCTTCGTGCTGATTCAGAGAAGATTAAGGTTAGGATTCCTAAGAGTGAAAATGTTGGCCAAGATGGCAAGAAATATTTTGTTCTTGATACTAATGTGTTTATTGATCAGCCTGATATTTTAAGCTGTTTTTCTGAGAACGATGTAGTTATTTTACCGATTACTGTTGAACAGGAATTGGAGTATAGGGCAGGTGATATTAACACAAAATATTCTGCAGAAAAGGCTCTTGAGGAAATTGTTGGCAATAGAGAAAGACTTGTTTTTGAGGAATCTGATGAATCACTTCTTTCAGAGGACTTCTTTAAAAATTTTGCAGAGAGTTTCAACAATGCAAACAATGATAACAAGATACTTACCATTGCTCTTAAGTATAAAGATCAGAACGTGACATTGATTTCATCTGATAATCGCCTAGTAAAGCTAAAAGCATCATTTGTTGGAGTGAGTGGTCTTACATTAAAAGAGTTTAATAATAACAGAATGAATGAATCAAAATACGATGAATTCGAACTCACTGGTACAGAAGCAACAACTATGTTTTTGAGATATCTCAAACAGGAGGCAGAAAAAGCATTAAAGGAGACAGTTAGCAAAGCAGTTATCACGGTTCCAGCCACATTTAATATAGTTGAAGTAGAGAATACGAAGAAAGCCGGATTGGATGCAGGTTTTACTGAAATCTATATTGAAAAGGAGCCAACTGCAGCAGCTATAGCTTATAACCTTGATGCTAGCACAGAAGCTTCAACATTTATCTATGATTTTGGTGGTGGTACATTTGATGTTTCAATTATTAAATCTGACGGCGAGGGTAATTTTGAAGTATGCGCAACTGCAGGTAATCCTAAATTAGGTGGTGAGGATCTTACGCAGAAGGTTGAGGAGTTTGTGTACGACTATTTGGAAGATAAATATGACTTGTCAATGTATTCTGAAGAAGATTCAGAACTGAGTCCAGAACATTATGCATATAACCTCAAAACAATATATTGGGCTGCTGATAACTGTAAAATGGAACTTAGCGCAAGTGATAATACAACGATGACTCTTATGGATATCTACATATCTGATGAAGAGCAGAAGTCAGTATTTATCGATATGAGCAGACAGGATTTTGAAGTTCTTATCAAACCCACTATAAATCAGACAATCTCAGAGATGAATAATGGTCTTAGTAAAGCAGATATGATGATTTCAGATGTCGATAATATTATTCTTGCTGGGGGAACATCTCTGATCCCTTGTATTAATGAGCAGGTAGAAAAATATTTCGGAAGAAAGCCTTCTGCAGATAAAAATGCGGCAACCTTAATTGCTGAAGGTGCTGCAATTATTGCAAATGCAATGTTTGGTGAAAATCATCTTATTAAGATGCAACCAAAGGTATTTGATATGACATACGAAGATTTTGGTGTTGCATTAGAAAAGTGGGCATACAGCTGCATTATTCCGGCTGGAACAACATTACCTGCTACTGCTGAAAAGAAGTATTCACTTGTAGAGGATAATCAGTCACAGCTGAATATCAAGGTTCTTTCTCGAAATAGTGAGAATCAGGATTCACTGAAGACATACGATCCAGGCGTTGAGTATTTAGATGAACTAATAATGACAAATATTCCTCCAATGAGAATGGATGAGGTAGATGTAATTGTAAGGTTCGAAATTACAAAACAGTATGAACTAAAGACTGATGTTACATTAGTTAAGAAGGACGGAACAGTTGTAGAAAAGGGTAATATTTCTATAGATCGTCAAAGCACAATGTAAGCAACTACTCAAAGGAGGAAAAAGCATTGAATCATGATATAGTTTTTATTCCTCTTGGAGGAGGTCAGCGCGTAGGGGCAAGCAGCTATTACTTAAAGCTGGGAGAATCTAACATTATTTTAGATGCAGGAACTGGTGTTGAGGAAGGAGTGGAATTCGAACCAGACTTCCACTGCCTCCTATCTTCACCGTTTATTCAGTCAATGAATCAGGTGGGTCAGATTTTCGTTTCTCATGCTCATATGGATCACATTGGATGTTTGCTTAAACTTATGAGCCAAACAAAACATTCTACTGTATATATGACAGAGATTACGAAGGTGTTAACTCAATATCAGCTGTATGACAGAGGAATTGTTGGTTCGAAAAAATGCAATGAAGATACAAGACTAGCAGCTCAGAGTCTTTTGGAGAATATAGCTTCTGTCGGATTTATGAAGACTTTGGACTTTGGTAAATACAAAGTGACATTTTATCCTGCCGGACATATTCCAGGAGCAATGATGATGTTGTTTGAGTATGGAAAAAGAAAAATCTTGTATACGGGGGATTACTCGCTAAATAGCACATTGATGACTCCGGGATGTATGCTACCAGAGAACTTAAATATAGATACAGTAATTATGTGTGGGTTACATGCAAAACATCCAGATTACACAAAAAATGCTGGAAGCTTGTACAAGCAGGTAAATTACATTTTAAGAAATGTAGAAATTGGCGGTAAATCTGTTAGATGCAAGGTTAATCAGCTGAGCAAAGGTATAGAGTTTCTTAAGGCGTTAAATACATGGAATACAGCTTCAATTCCGGTATATTTAGACGAGTCAGTCATGAGTATGATTGAAAATATGGAAAAGCTATCTGTACCAGTCCTTGTTGCTACAAATAGAGTGATGGGCGCTGAATTACCAAAGGAACCACATATTTATTTGACAGCAGATGGTCAGAAATATGGAATCGGAAATTACCAAGAAGTTAAAGTTGATTTTTCCTTACATGAAGACTTCTCTGATATGAAGGAGTTTATAAAGAGAATAAATCCGAGACAGGCTGTGTTAGTTCATTGTGGAAAAGAACAGTCTGTATTTGATAAAACAATTGAGCAGGAAATGATGAAGGATGTCGATTGCGGAACGCAGTTTATTTTCGCTGAGGAAAAAGAAATATACATGCTATAAGGAGTGAAAAGAAGAGATGATTAAAGTACAAGAACAAAAAGTAAAAGAATCTTTACAAGGTATGCATGATGCTATGCAGAGAAAAGTTAAGCGAGGCAGTCAGGTAAAAGAAGACATTGTGATTGAAAACAGAATATTCTCTATTTTATGTTCTGATTTTGATCTCGGACCAACCAAAACAGCAATAGCCATGAATGACAGATACGGCTACGATATGACAGGAGATGAAGTGATCCAGATCTTTAGAAATAGAAGAATGGCTAATCCTAACGAGAGAAAAGAACTTCTTGAGTGGGCGGATAGTGTAGCTGTTCAGTTTGCAGGTGCTATTGAAGGTAAAAGGGACGCATATGATAAGTTCGAAAAAATCAGAAAAGAACCTGCATTAAAAAATGGAAAAAAACATGATTCTCAGGATCGTATGGCAGCAATTATGATTTATGCAAAATATCCTGAGATAGACATTTTTGATGATATAGAGTCTTTGCATCTACTGGGAAATACTCTTGCAAGATATTATTTCTATGATATCTCTGATGCTATTAGTGATGTGTATGGTTTTCCACAGTATAGAGATGCAAATAAAAAGAAACCTGTTACAAAGGAAAATGAAAAGAAACTTACATACGAGCAGGCATTAAGAAGAGTGGATCAGCTTGAAAATACTCTTGAGAGAACTAACACTATGCTACAAGACTTGCAGGATGAGTTTCAAGAGCAGTTAGAGGCAAGCAAGGTTAAGGAATTAGCAGATTTCTTTGCAAAGCTCAACTCTGAAAAATATGGATGTATTCTTGATGAACTATTAGTTGTAAGGAAAGGCGTTGATGAACTTAGAAAAAATAATTATGAGTTACCAATCGAGATTAATGGTTTGTTAATCATGGTAAAGAAGTTGATTCAGTTCGTTAGAGACAGTCATATCGAACCAATGATGAAGATTAATTCTATCAGAGAAGTAATCGCTTCTGATGTGGAATTCTGTAATTATGAAGGAACTCCATTCAATACACCTGAAGAAAAGAAAACTGTAAAAGTGGTATCTCCAGGATGGATATATAAAGATAAGGAGTTACAGATATCTAGACCTAAAGTGAAGGAGGAAGAATAAATGGGTAGTTTTAACATGCAAGAGCATAATGATCTTTGTGTAGGTATTGACCTTGGTACTACAAATTCTGTTTTGGCAACGATTAATGAGAAGCCAAACGGAGACGTAGTAAGTAAAGTAGTTGAAATCTCTCGTGGCGTTGATATGTATAATGCTGTTTCGGGAGAAGCAAAACTTACTACAATGAAGAAACCGACTCTTCCTTCATGTATTTATTACAGACAAGAGAAGAATTATGAGCCGTTAGTCGGAGACTTTGCTAAAATGCAGTATCCATTAAGACCACATCTTGTTGCAAAGTCTATAAAGAGTCAAATGGGAAAACCATTTGCAGAGGGATTATCATCTGATATTCCTGATAAGACTCCGGCACAAATCTCATCGAGAATATTAAAACATATGCTAAAGGAAGCATCTAAGGTATATCGATGTGACATAACTGATGCGGTAATAACTGTACCAGCAAACTTTGACTCAGCTATGTGTAAAGCGACAAGAGATGCAGCTGAGCTTGCTGGTATAAAAGTAAAGAACGCAGATGGTACAGAAAGACCAGTTTTGCTATCTGAGCCAAATGCAGTAATTTATGACATGATTAATCAGATACATAATGGAGAAATTTCAAGTCGTATTCTTGATTTAAGTGAAAAGAAAAGGGTGCTTGTATTCGACTTGGGAGGTGGAACATTAGATATCACAATGCACGAAATTAAGCGTCGTGATGATAATGCAGATGTTCTTAAAGTTGATGAAATAGCTACCAATAGATATACGCTATTGGGTGGAGATGATTTTGATGAAGAAATAGCAAAAGCTATGTACATCAGGTACATTAATCAGTTCTCAAGTCATCCAGATGTAGTAAGCAAGTTAAAGAAAGAAGAAAAAGTAATCATGGCGCAGCTGAGAGTATATGCCGAGCACTTAAAGCTTGAACTCAATGAGCGTTGTGGCGATGATTACAACTCTGGATGGGATGATCCTGACGATGAAATCGAAATTCCGACCGGCGGTAACATGGGTGGAATTGGATATTCATATGATGATACATTCTCAAAGGATGAAGTTGAAGATATATTATCAGTCTTTATGGCAAAAGAGCTGTCTTATGAAGACTATAAGCGCATTGACAGATTAAGCAATACGAGAAATATTATCTACCCTATCCTTGATGTTCTTAAAAAGGCAGCTGATAAGCTTGGAACTCAGGATGTTGTAGTTGATGCAGTAATAGTTAATGGTGGAATGTCAAAGTTCTATATGGTCACTGACAGACTTAAGGATTTCTTTGGATTTGAGCCAATTGTGGCACTTGATCCGGATCAGGCAGTTGCAAGAGGTGCAGCTGTTTACCACTATTACTTACATAAATATGAAGAAATGCGTGAGGATATGAAGCTGCTTGGAAATACGGACAGTGTTATATCAGAAGCTTCATCACCGTTCGAAAATACTCAGGCCAATACAACCGTAGAGAGCAGACAACCTGTAATGCCTAGTATGGCTATTCAGTGGGGAAATAGCATTCTTAATGACTGCTTATATCTTGGCGTTAAGAATGGTGCTGTACATGAAATCATACCAACAGGTGCTGAACTACCCTATACATCAAATGTGATGACTGGATTTAGAGTTGAGCCTGGTCAAAATATGATAGCAATTCCTATTAAGAGCCAGAATCTGGATGGCTCATATAGAATAATTGCAAATGGCAATATTTCATTTAAGCAGTCATACCATAATGGCGCATATGTTGCTTTTCAGATATATATGGGAAGTAGCAAAGTAATAAATATGAAGGCGTGGACAAGCAAAGATGTTGCTGGAACTGAAAAAATAGAGGAAGGATATGCTGAAATATCAATTGATAATAGCGAAAAGTTAAAGGTAAAAGCTAAATTCCTTGCTCCAAGCGGAAGTAAATTGCAACCAAAGTCAGAGGTAAACAATATGCTTCAGTTGTGCCAGAACTATGAAAGATGCAAAAACAAGCAGGAGAAGAGCAATATTTCCAAAAGAATTGCAGCAAGTGTAAGTAGTATATGTAACGCTGGTAATAAGAGCGAATTTGCTGAAGTGGTTTTAGATGCATTGCAATCTGTATCATCAGAGGAACCTAGACAGAGATTGTTTACGATAGCAAGAAAAATAGGTTCTGAATGGTCAGAGTCAGAAAAGAGAAGACTGGCTATGGCATGTATGAGTCAGATAAGTGCAGATATCAATGGTTTCTCAATGAGAGGACCTAAAACTTCCACAAATATCCAGGCAATATATACACTGAGCATTTGTGCAAATATGGATCAGCTCACAAAACTGTCTGCTTTGCATGAATCAACAAGATACCTTCAGGCATGTCTTTATACACACGCTAAGACAAGATCGGATTTGCAGTGGCTGCAAGATGAATTTGAATCTGATGTGAGCAAGTCAAAGAAGGGTCTTAGAAATAACATTCAGTTTAGCTCTTATGCTATCGGTGTTGCACTAAGAAAAGATGGTATTTCAAAGGGAATACTTTCGGCTGAAGCAGAAACAAAGATAGTTAAGAAATTATGCGAAGTAGTGCAGATGGGTAACCTTACAAGTGAAGAATTAACTTGTTGTCTTCTTGCTCTTGGATGGATATGTGATCAACGTGAATATTCTTCTGAAATATCAGGAAGTGTTATTCAGGAAGTATTTGATACGATAAGAAGTGTGGATGATTACTATTCTGTTCTTACTGCGATGAAGCAGGCTAAAGCTCGTGAAATAGCAATAAAAATGGTAAATGGCGATTTGCTTAATGTGGATGAGGAACAGTTCCTTCTCACAAAGCTTGAACAATAGACTAATTAAGGTGGGATTTCTAAAATATAGAAATCTCACCGATATCACAAGGAGGTAAGTAATGGAAGATTTAATGGTACTGAATAACGATAAGAAATATGACCATCAGGAGACAAAAAGTCTGTTGGCTAAGGTCAGAGATTTCTTTCAGACAAAACTCAGAATAATTGTTCCGGAGTGTGTAACAGAAAAAGAAGAACAGACAGATCAGGTCAACAATGGTTTTATAGAGGCATTTGCTATTGCTGAAGGGGCGGATGCAATTTTTTCAGCATGTAATGGCTTTGATGATTTAGAAGGAATCTTAGATTTATTTGAAGGTAGGTTGAATGATCTTCTTGATGGGATGGATGATCTGTTGGATAAGAATACTGATCTTGATGACGAAAGTAAGAAGAGTCTTGATAGTTACGCTAGCGCAATTGATAAGTGCATCAATGTATATGGAATTCAAAGACGTAAGCGAATGGCTAGGTTCAAGGAATTAAATTCAGTTGCTGAGTTGCAGGATGAGCTGCGCCAGCTATTTACAGAGATTGTATCAAATTACATTATTGCGGTTCTGTTTGATGCGCTTTATGAAAGAATCAAGAACAATTCAGGAACTGTATATGAAATGGTTGTCAGAGAAGTAAATGAGTTTCTTGCTCAGAATGGTATCTTTACAAAACATGTAAGTGTTGGTGATGCTATCGATCCTGAGTATATGGAGCCAACGAGTGACTCATCTGAAAACTATACTGATGATTATCAGAAATTTGAGAAGATTGATGAAATCAGAAGATATCCATATATGTTTAAAGGTGGTTACAAGGTAGCTGATGGATACGCAAGAATCTGGAGGAGGAAAGACTGATGGCAATATATTTAGGCATAGATTTTGGCACTAGTACAAACTATGTGACAAGATGGAATGAGGCAGATGGAAGTATCAAGGCTGTACCTAATCTGGACCCTACAATATATACCGGTGATGAAGTTTTTCCTAATGTTATTTACTATTGTCAGAATGGCGAAAAGCTTGTAGGCAAAGCTGCATTGAAGAGGGCAGCTATTGATCCTCAAAACGGTGTTGTTGGAGTTAAACGTAAGCTTGTGGAAGATAACTGGGAGTACAACATTCCTGCATTAAGTACAAAGTATTCACCAGTAGATGTTGCTACAGATATTTTTTCCTATATCAAAGATAAAGTATCAACGAATAATGGTGGAGCTGATATAGATGGTGTAGTAATTAGTGTCCCTTATGCTTATGGAAACAAAGAAAGATTAAAAATCAGACGTTCGGCAGAAAGAGCAGGTTTGAATGTACTTGACTTGATTGAAGAACCTGTGGCAGCAGCAATTAGTTATGGCTTGTTTCAAAAGACATCTACTATGGGACATAGCGAGAAAATAATGGTTTTTGACTTTGGTGGCGGAACGCTTGATATTACCGTTTTCTTGTATGAGAAATCAGCTGATGGGCGAGTATCAATAGAGGTTTTAAATACAGAAGGTATTAGAGATTTTGGTGGTCAGGTTATTGATGATATTTTGCTTACAAAGGTTGCTAATAAGGCAGGCATAAATGTTAGTGAAATAGATGATACAGATCAACGACTTAAGTTCCAAAGTGATCTAAATTCCAGAATCGTACAGATGAAGGAAGAGTCGATTTATTGGGATGAAGATGAAGAAGAGGATCTAGATGATAATATCAGTGGAATACATATTGAGACCACTGTATCTGGTGATGAGATAGAGAACTGGTTAAGAGGAGAAAGAGTCCTTGAAAAGATTCGAGATTCTGTAAATGATGCCTTGTGGAACTGCGGTGATAAAGGCCTTGAGCCAGAGGATATCGACAGAGTTTTACTTGTAGGTGGTTCTAGTAATCTTCTTATGGTAAAGAAAGCCTTGGAAAGTATTTTCGGTAAAGAACCTGAAGAATGCGATGGTATTGAAATCAACAAGATGGTTGGTTATGGAGCTGGAGTTTACTGCGGAATGAAAGCACAGAACCGTAATAATATTAAAATCATTCAGAAGTTAAGCTACTCCATAGGAGTAAAGGTAGGAGCTACATTCTCAAAGTTAATAGAGAAAAATGAAAGATACGGAACTTTCTCAAAAGCTAAAGAGTTTTCTCTTATGGAGACTAAGGATAACAGAGATATTGAAGTATACCAAGGTAATTCAAAAGATATAACAAAATGTTTTTTAATCGGTAAGATACCTGTATCCCACTTAGTGCTTGGAGATAACAAGACTATTGAGATAGCGTTAGGAACAACAGAGTCAGGTATGGTTGCCTATAAAGTGTTTAGCAATGGCGAGTGTTTTGATGGTGTATTAGAATAGGAGGTTTGCTATGGGATTTCAGTTTTTAGGAAAGAAAAAGGATGCAGTAGATGGTTCCGATACTACAGAAAACCTTGAAGTTAACGGTAATGATTCTACTCGGGAAATGAACAATAATGATAACACTGGTAAGGAGGAAGAAAAAGTGGCTAAGTATAAAGCAAAGAAGAAGTATATGTATATAGCATTAAATGCAGAAGGCAATGCAATTATCGATCAGAAGGGTGAGGTTATTACCAGAGTTGTAGAAGATGGTTCTTCACCAGAATGGCCAGATAGTATACGTTCTTTTGCTGATAAGGTTGTGATTGACAAAGAATTTAGAATTGAAGTTCCAGAGGTACCTTCAAATCTGAAGGGTAAAGATAAAGATAAAGCTAAAAGAGCAATACGAGATGATGCAAAAGAGAAATTGATTGAACTTGCAGCAGACAGAATTGAAAGGGCAAAGGCTCTTGCAGCTGAAGAGGAAGCCAAGAAACCAGAAGACACAATTCAGACAGAGCAGAAAACAGCAGAGAACCCTATTTCAGCAGAGCAAACAGAGGCAAAGGAAGAAAGTGTGTCTGCTCCTAAGAAAGAGGAAAGTAATAATACTTCTGTTGAGGAAGAGAGCAAAAAGGCGAAAGAAGATGCTTCTACAGAAAAGAAGCCACAGAAAGAGGAGAAACCTGTTGTTGCAGAGAAAACAGAGACTAATACAGTTGCAGCTATTCACGCTATGGGTCAACAATTGAATGAAGACATTAATGATGCTGTTGAAGATTTGATTGGTACTATGGGAGCTAATAATGCAGAGACTATTTCAACAATGAAGTCTTGCGTTGAATCTCAGGGCAAGAGAACTGCTGATACTGCAATGAGAGCTGCAAATGATGCTTCACAGATGATTGTACAGAGAACACAGAAGAACACAGAGAATATCATTAGTTCTATTAATGATACTAAGAAGAATATTTCAGAGACACAGGACAAGCTTGTTTCTAAAGTAAACGCGGTTGGAAAGCGTGTTACTGATATGGGTGAGTCAATTGAAGGTATAGAAGGAAATCTTCACAGACTTGATCAGTTGGATACAATCACAGAACTTCTTCAGAACAAGGGATTAACAATGAGCATGGAAATTCCTCCGGTTAATGCAGATGAAGAGGATATCATTAATCTGGTTCGTTATTCTCAGAAGATAACAGAACAACTTGGTTATGCAGCAAGGGATCTTATCAGAAAGAAGGAAGCCTTTAAGAGTCAGGAAGAAGGCAATGCTAATGAGCAGAAGATGATGGATCAGAAGATTGCCAAAGCTCACGAGGATGGAGTTCTTGAAGGAAAGAAAGCTTTTGTAAAGCAGTTGATTTCTAAATATGAGGATATTGATACCATCAGAGAAGCAGAGAATAATCATATTCATGTTATCTGGACGTTACTCATGGAACTTGGCGTTTCAGTGGATGGCGATGGTTACTATGAGAAGGGCAAAGAAATTGAGTTTTCAGATGCTGATATCGAGAGACTTATTGGAACATATTCAAAGCTTGATGGTGCTGGCAAGTATCAGGTTGTAAAAACCGGTTTAAGCTTCCAGGGAGAGATAATCTGTAAGGCGGTATTCGAGAAGGTAAATCCTGATAATAATGAGGATAAGCCAAAGGAAACTTATGAAGAGAATGAAGAAGCACAGAAGGAAAGTGAAGAACCTGCATCAAATGAAAATGGAGAAGGTAATGATGCACCAGAACAGAGCAGTAATGAATAGGAGACAATATGAAGTGACCTCACAATTGTAGATTCGTGGATTTACCTGTAAGATATTATTTGCAGAAATAATATTAGGTAACAGGGATTACCGCATACAATAGGAGGTCACATATGAATAGTATAGTTTATGTTGGGAAGGATGTCCATAAGGAATAGTACACACTTTGTTGTTATAGTTACGAGACAGATAAGGTTGAGTATAAGCAGACAATACCATCAGATTACAAGCTTGTTCTTAAATATATGGAGCAGGTTCGTTCCAGATATGCTGGAGAAGTTACATTTGTTTGCGGATATGAGGCAGGATGCCTTGGATATTCTTTATATCATCAGCTTAGAGACCATGCTGTAGATTGCAAAATATTGGCGCCAAGTACGATGGCTGTAACTAATACACATCATGTAAAAACAGATAAAAGAGATGCTGCAAATGTAGCCAGATGTCTGGCATTTCACACTTATAGTGAAGTATATGTTCCAGATAATGACGACAATGATGTTAAGGAATATATTAGAATGCGTGATGACCAGAAGTTATATCTTAAAAAGGTAAAACAACAGATTCTTGCGTTCGTTTTAAGACAGGGCAAACGTTTTGAAGGCGGAAAAACTTACTGGACTATTGCACATTTAAAATGGTTAAAAAATTTAGAATTGTCCGCATTGCAAAGAGAAACGTTAGATGAGTATCTTTTAACTTATGAATATCTGACAGAAAAGATTAATCGGTTTGATGAAAGAATTGAAGAACTTGCGTCAGCAGAAAGATATGAAGAAAAAGTAAAGCATATGAGTTGTCTTCTTGGAATTAAGACGCATACAGCACTTTCAATGATTGTCGAAGTTGGTGATTTTGAAAGATTTGAAAAAGCACCAAAATTTGCTTCATTTTTGGGTCTTGTACCAAGTGAAGATTCCAGTGATACGAGGGTTAATCGCTACAGCATAACAAAGGCTGGAAATAGCCACTTGCGGAGACTTTTAGTTTGAAGCAGCCCAAAGTTATACAAGGGGAAATATAGGACACAAATCGGTGGGCTTGAAACAAAGACAGCAAGGAAATCCACCAGAAATAATTGCATATGCAGATAAAGCGAATGAAAGACTTAGACGTAGATTTTACAAAATGACTCTAAATAAAGGAGTTAACCGAAATGTAGCAACAACTGCAATAGCAATGGAACTGGCATGTTTTATCTGGGGTATGATGACAGAACATGTAAATTAGAAGAATATTCATCTGTTTCAGTCAAGGATGCTTCGCATCGCCATTGGCGACAAGACCCTGACAGAATCATCTGAATATTCTTAGGGGTAATCAAGCAGAAGAAATTGACTTTGTCAGATTTCATCTGCAAAACAACTAATTAACACTGGATACAGAGGCAGGGTCTTAGAGCATTTCTAAGTCCGAATTATTTGCGAGCTACCTCTGTTGACATTATATTTATATATTTTGATTCACGCTAGGAGACGGCAAGATTCACGGCGGACCATTGACCTGTAGGTAACCAATCCACGTATAACAGAGTGGCCAAGGCCGGGGACTGTTAGATCTGAGGCTCTGCCTCTGTATCCAGTGTTAAAATTTAAAGAAAGGAAAATGTGGTGATTTCTTAAAATTTACTCTTGACAAGAGGTCACTTCATAACAGGTAGAAAAACATGGCGCAATTATATGTTGGTATCGATTTGGGTACAACAAATAGTACTGTGTCAGTTATTCAGACTGAGGACAGAAGACTTAGAAACCCAATCGATCATCTACGTTCAATACCTATTTTACAGTATGATAAAGACTTTAATCTTACAAGGGATAAGTATACCTTACCATCATATTTTTACTGCAAGAATGATGGAGAAACAAAAAGGGTATATACAGGAGAGTGGGCTAAGAATATTTATGCAACTGGTAATCAGCCTATGAATACATTTACAGGAATTAAGACAAGAATGGGTGGAGAGTCTATGATTACTATTCCTGGAAAGTCCGAGGATGATGAACTTCAGCTTGATATGACTCAGTGTTCAGCTCTTTTGCTTAAGACAATGAAACAGTCAATAGAAGAACAGTTTGACCAAGAGATAGATCACCTTGTCGTTACTGTTCCAGCAGCATTTAATACAGATGAGAGACAGGCTACAAGAGATGCAATCGAAATGGCTGGCTTTACCAACTTTCATATTTTAGATGAGCCTGCTGCAACGCTTCTTTATTTTATTAATAATGGAGATGGTTGCTTAATGCAGAATAGTGTTGACCTCAATAATAAGTACATTATGATTTATGACATTGGTGGTGGTACATTGGATATTTGTATCGCAAAACTTGAAGAGGATGACACAAGCTATGAGTACGAAAGCATGAAAGTAAGCATTGCATCAAGATCTAAGAGAGAGAATCTTGGTGGAAATGACTTCGATCAGTATCTGGGTGCATACTTCCTTAGTGAGTTCGAAAATAGGACAGCAAAGATTAGTACAAGACCAGTTGATGATCAGAATAAGATTATAGCGAGAGTGGTTTCTCAGGCAGAGAAGTACAAGATTGACTTAAATAATAAGTTGAAGGAGCACATTGATAATCCAAGAAGACTTAGCCGTATTGTTATGACTCCAGAGTTTGAGGTTATTGATGGACAGTTCGTCCAGGGAATAAATCTTGATAAAGAAACATTAGAAGAGGTATATGCAGGAATTATTACAGATTCTGATAGACAGAATATTTTACGACCAGTAAAAGAAAGCATAAAGTCAGCGGAGAATCTTTCAAAAGAAGATATTTCATTAATTATTCTTACAGGTGGAATGTCAAATTTCTATGCAGTAGAGTCCACATTAAAAGAGTACTTCGGTGATGATGTTCCAATGATAACTGTTGATACTACAACATCAGTGTCAAAGGGTGCTGCAATAGACGCATACAACTACTCACCAGATAATATTCATTTAAAGAAAATGAGTCTTGAAGACAGATTGGCAGAAGATATTTTCTTAAGAACCAATACCGGATTTGAGAAGCTTATTTCAAAGAGTGAGATTAGCACGAAGAAGAAGGGACAGTTTACATACACTATCCAACAGGAGAATATGACAAACTTACCTATTTTCCTTTTCTATGGTCAGGATACAAATTTTACTGAAGATTTTACTCAAATTGCAGGTAAAATGGTTCCGCTTCCAAGACGCTTTGAAGTCGGTGAGCAGGTTACTTTGGAATGGAGCATTGATCAGAATGGAGTTATTACAATTGCTCTTAATGAGTTGGGTGAAGAAATAAAACTAAACCAGGGAGCAAACCAGGAACTGTTGGCAAAAAAGAAGATTATTGATGAAATACAGATAAACTAGGAGGGCATTATGGTAGATCAGAATTTATTGAATGATACATTACAGAAAATTAATGCTTCTCTTAATAAGCGATTCGAGAAGGATGCAGATCTGTATATATCAAAGCAAGATGAGTATGAAATCAAGAAACATTTGTGTAATGAAGCATATGGCGCAGTGGTTGACATGGCAAAGGCAAAAGGAATCAGTCATGACATAATCGTGAAGGTTATTATGAGAAACGCAGGTGTTCTTGATGTAAAAGATGTTGGAAAATTCAAAAAGGAATTAAAACCAATACTTGAAGATGCAAATTATAAAACACTGCAGTACATGATGGAGGATGTTCTGGGCAATACGGTTTATATGCAGAAGAAGATTCGCCATATTCTATTCTCTTATTATATGAATGGAATCACTGCGGTGCTTAGACTTAATTACTGGGAGCGAGATGTGTTTGAGTTTGACAAAGAAGAACGAGCAGAACTGTTCAAACTAATCCTTGAGAAAACAAAACATAAAGATGCTTCAAAGACATTGCCATTCATGTGGAAGTTTTCTAAGGATGCATTTGAGTGCTTCCCAAGCATAATGAATGATAAAGAGGTATTAATTAAATTAAAAAACACCTTATCAGAAGCAGATAAGGCGACATTTTTTAAGTATTTAAGTAAAGAGATGGAAACTCCATCCATAGATGATAATGCATATGATTTTGTATTAATAGAGGCATATGCTAGTTATGGATCAAAGGCGTTTGATGATGCGGTAAACAATATTAAGGCTACTAGTGCTGCAAACTATAAAAAGTACATAAGAGCAATATGTAAATTGTTCTGGGATGAGAAAGATAAAGATACTCTTAATAAGATGTTTGATACCATGAGAAGAGTGTATGATTCTCCTTATTTGAAGCCGCATGTTAAACGTGAGATTAGTAATAAAGTGTGGAAGGCTACATCTGAAAATAAGGTATTATACGAGAACAGAAAAGCCCATATTGACAGTTTGCTAAAGAGTGTCGAGAAAACAGACAAGAACAAGTATCAGTCGTTCTCTGATATTGCATCTGACATGAGAAATAATACACCACCAAAAAGTGTTGCATTCTTTTGGGTTAATGTTAAGTCTCCTGCTTTTGAACAAAGTATCTTGGAGTCATTCACGAAAATGGATATGGAATATCTCTTTTCAATGAGTGAAGCTTATTCGTGGCTTTTTGAACATAGCCAGAAAAAGGGTGGGGTAAATGAACTTAAGAAGATGTGCGAGAAATTGGCACAGCCTTTGCATGAGTTTGCTTCATTAGGTAAAAGGTCAGATTTTTTTGATACACTAGATAATCTTTGGGTAAACAATGTTGTTACGTATAAGCTTCAAGGACCAAAGATTAAAGATTATATGTTTGAATGTCACTTTGATAAAGTCAAGGAATGGCAGTAGAAGGGAGCTGAATATATGTCAAAGGTTTTGTTAGGAATCGACTTAGGAACAACAAATACAGTTTGCTGTAGATTTGATAATACCCTTGATTTCTTGAAATTTAAGGGTAAGGAATTACTTCCATCTGTTCTTTATTACAGAGATGGAAAGACTATGGTTGGTGATTCTGCCAGGAAGAAGGCAATTACATATCCTGAGAATGTAATAATGTCATCTAAAACCTATATGGGTGATGATGAAAAAACATGGACTCTTCAGGATAAAGTTTTTACACCGACTGAGGTTGCAGAAAATATTTTGAAGGAAGTAGTGAAAGAGGCAAAGAAAACATATAACGCAGATGAATGTGCTGCTGTTATTACTGTGCCTGCTTATTTTACTTCAAAGCAGTATAGAGAGACTGAAAAAGCAGCTGAGGCAGCAGGATTAGAAGTAATTGAAATTTTGCCAGAGCCTATGGCAGCATCTATTGCTTACGGAATGGATGAGAATGAGAAACAGAAGATTTTCGTCATTGATCTTGGTGGTGGTACATTCGATGTTTCAATTCTTAGTATTGAAGGCAACGAATTTAAGACCATAAATGTTGATGGAGATCGAAAGCTTGGTGGTGATGATTTTGACCAGGCGTTAGTTGAACTTTGTCTCAGACAGATTAGACGAGATACAGGTATGAATTTATCATCAGTCGATAAATCTGGTCTTGATGAAAAGCTATATCAGCAAATTATGAGAAAGCTTCAGTTTGAATGCGAAAAGGCTAAAGTTGAGCTTTCAGCTATGGAAGAGACAGAGATAATTATTCCGTCTCTTATACCAAGAGATAATGGTGCTATCAATTTTCAGCTTAAGATAACAAGAGATGAGTTTGTGGACCGTAGTGAGGAGTTGCTTGACAGAATTGAGGGTATCATCAAAAAGTGTTTAAACGATGCGAATTGCTCTGTGAACGATATTGATAAAGTAATACTTGTAGGTGGTTCCTCGAACATCTTAGCCGTAAGAATCATGGTACAGAGAATATTTGACCAGGCGCCTTATGCGGATAAGGATTTATCAAAGTTGGTTGCTATAGGAGCTGCAATTAAGGCAACTGGTGACAAGACGCTTATCAAGGATAAGGTCATCGTTGTAAAGAATATTCTTTCCCATTCATTCGGAGTAAGAGTTGTTAATGACAGATTTAGCATTATTTTACCAAAGGGAACTGAGTATCCATGTAAACTGAGCGACAATTATACTACTGTCAGTGATTATCAGACAACTATCTGTGTGAAGATCTATGAAGGTGAAGACACAGAAGATATTACAAACGACCATTACTATGATGAATATGATCATAATGATATCGAGGAGTGCAGAGCTGGAATTCCACAGATTGAAATAACTTTCGATTTTGATAAAAACAGAGTCTTGCATGTAAGTTCTAAGGATTTAAAGACTGGAAAAGTATATAACAAAGATGTAAAAGTGCGTTAAGGAGGGAGATTTATGGCATCTGTATGGAAATTAAAATGCCCTATTCATGAAGAGGAGATAGTATCTGATAAGTTCATACCTATCAGCAGTGATGGGTCTGTTAATAATGAACCAATTTTCTTCTGCGAGAAGTGTGGCTGCTTTTATATTCATACAGATGCAGTTCAAATTGGTATTTCTTTTGATTATGGAAAATATAAAGTGGTTAATACAGAAGAATCACCAGAAGAGGTAAGTAAACAGACTAATACAGAAGTGCTCTGTACAGAATTTAGGAAGTTAATGTCATATACTGTACCATTTATTCCGGATACCTGTTATAAGGATCAGGAAGAACTTGAATATATCAAAAATGGATTATTTCAATGTGGTGATTATAAGAAGGAAATCAGTGGTTATTATTGTCATGAATGTCATGATTTCTACTTGGATGAAGATTTGTATGATGAGATTAAGTCAGAACTTCCGGTTATACCTAATCAAGATAAAGAGAAGGTTGTTGATGATAGTGAGAAACAGAAAAAATTAATTTATTCCGTGGATGCAATTAAACCTAAGATAAATATTTCAGGAATTAAAAATGGAAATGAGGTTATGTTGTCATACGAAGAGATAGAAAGAGAGTATGCCAAGGGAGGACTGCCATTCTCATTACTACACTATGCACTTGTTTTCAGAAGATTTGATATTGTAATTAAAATTCTAGAAGGCAAAACAGATACTGAAATAGAGACAATACTACATTTTCGAGGTCCAGAAGATTATCCATGGATTACACCATTGGTTTGTGCAAAGTGGAACCTGAATTATATTGAGTCATATGATGACAAGAACAATACTGGAATATGTGGAAAAATGGAACCATTTATTGATGAGGTTAGCCACATAGATGAAGTGATGGAGTATACAGATGTTGTAGATTCTGATGGGAATGATGTCTTTCAAATATTTTGGAATGGTAATCAGCCTATTATGGATGTCGTGTGCTACGAAAAACAAAAACTGGCTTCAAAACAAGTAAGTCAAACCGGATATTCTATTGTAATGGATGAAGTTGGTACCGGAAAAACTGTATCCGCACTGTATGCTATACGAGATTGTATTCAGCATAAAAATGAAAAAGGTGAGAAGGCTAGAGTTTTAGTTGTATGTCCTTACAATAAGCGAGAAGACTGGCAAAGTGATATTAGAAGGCAGCTTGGCAGATATGCGCATATTGTTGAGCAGGGAGATAATGGAGAGATGTATGAAGGAGAGTGGAAGAAGGTTTATTTCAAGGCTCCGGAACATCTTATCTTTATTACCGGACAAAAGCAGGGAAATGATAAGAACGGATCTTACTCAGCACTAAAAGGCACTCTTGAAGAGTATGCAGACGATATTGCATGGGATTTGGCTGTAATTGATGAGGCACACATTTCATTTAATAATTATGCTGGCATAAGGGCAGAGAGAGCGATGCTTTTGACAGCAACACCTATTGTGGTAAATGCAAAAGGAAGAAGAGATTTTGAAGACTATCTATCACTGATTAACGATATAACTGGAAAGAATACAAATGTTTTAATTGATCCAATTATTAAGGCTGAACCAAGTGAAAATGATACCTATGTCAATTGGTTTAGGGAAGATATGGAAAAAGAGTCTGCTGAAAGAAAAATACGTTTCGTTTCATGTAAAAGATGGAATGAAAGAGATGATGTTTATTATCAGATTAAGGATGAAAAGGGAACTCTTGCAGCATTACAGTATGATCAGGATGATGATTATTTGTATTGGGCAGCTGTTGAACAATATGGGTATGGAAATATTCGTGATGTAAAGAAAAACGGTAAGATTGACAGACTCATTACATTACTTAAAGAAAATTATAAGTCTTACATAGTATTCTGCGAACATAAATTTGTTGTGGATAATCTTTTTACAATAATTAAAGATGAGTTTTGTGACTGCGTGGTGGCAGAAAAATATGGAAAATATGAAAATCAATTTGGCTTGGAAAATGTTCAGGATGGACAACTGATAAATACATTAATGCAGGCTTTACGAGCAGGCAAGAGAACTATTTTCATAACTACAGGAAAAACAGGTGGAACAGGACTAAATCTTGGGGAGTTTGATGGTGTAATACATTATGAGCTCCCATTTACCAGTATTGAACTTGAACAGCGTTTTGGGCGAGTTGACAGAATTGACACAATTCGAGATGAAAAGACAAGAGATATGGTTTTTCTTTTAAATGAATGCAAGTCTGATGAGAATGACATGGAAATTAACAGAATGCTTTATTATTGCACAACTAAGATAGATATAACATGTCAGTTTATGCCTATTAGGAATACTGTACTTTACTATCCAGAGTTTATAAAGAGAAATGGTGGCGCCATAAGGGAATCTCTTGTTTGTTTTAAGAAGGAATATGTTCTTTCGGAAGAAAATGAAAAGAAGATGAAAGAACTACGTAAGAAAATACGTCAATATGAAAAACAGATCAAGGATAATGACTCATGGCAATATATAGAGAGTCTTGGTAGAAATTTAAGACTGAGCGCAGTTGAAGCATTGTCGAATGAGCAGGACGAAAGAGTACCTGCAGAGTATTATGCATTACTAAATGAATACCTTGATTATTGGCAAAATACGAAGCCTGAGAGAAATGCATATCAGCAGAGATACAGAGCGTTTTTGGAAGCGAGAAAAAATGCAAACAATTGGTTGGCGATAGTTGGACTTATAAAGCTGGATTCCAATAGTGATGTTTTTGTTGGGACACAGTCTTCAGAAGATGGAGAAGAACAAAAAATTAACGTAGAAGAAGATAACAGTATTAATAAGCCAGGTAGCAAAAATAAGAGTATTAAAAAGCAAATAGATGAAATTATCAAGCTTATAGATGAATGTGTGTTTGATGACAAAGAACTTAAGAGTTTTTCATCAGAAGGTATCTTTTGTTATAAAGATGGAATGATTCATAGATCGAATGTGAAGCGATATAGAGAAGGAAATGCTTGGAAGTAGGATTGGAGGTGATTGATGAAATGCATTATCAGGATATAAACGAGCTTTTGGCCAAAGGTATTAAGGTTGGAAGTATGCCTTCCGATTATGCAGAAGCAGTCACATGTGCAAATGAATATTTGATTTCTAGGAAAGGTAAAAAGCCAGAATGGTTGGATGATTTTTTAGAGTCAAATAGATGTAAGTTGGTTGAAACAATTTGCAGGGCTACTTCCGGGACACAAGGGATATCATCCCTGCAGGGATATAGCGAGGGTTATTTTAATGAAATAATCCAAAATGCAAATGATCTTCACTGTGGAGATAGTGTTGAGATTAATGTCTCAAAAACCGGAAATGAATGCATGTTGTCATGCCAGTATGCTGATAAGGGGTTTGAACTGTCTAATATATATGCATTTCTTAACAGAGAAATGTCTGATAAATCCGATGAAGAGGCGCAAACTGGAAAGTTTGGAGTGGGTATAAAATCGTTTTTTAAATTTGTTGATACCTTAAAGATAGACAGTAATGTGGCATTTGATTTTTCTATTAATAGAACAGAAAACGATACATCGATAAAAGGTAAAACTTTTGTAAATAATGGATGGAATACTGGAAAAACAACATTAACCATTTCATATAATGCAGATGTTGCTACATCTTTTAATACAAAAAAGCTGACAAAACTCATCGATTACTTGTGCGGATATGGGAGATATAATGCAGAACAATTTTTCTTAACAGGTCAAGATACGGATTTAGTATTTGATGCTAGATCTTTAATATTCATGTTTATTAATGCAAAATCTAAACGCAATATATCTAGGCTTGTATTCAGAGGAACAGCACACCAGATAGAAATTGTCTGCAGTGAGGAAACCCGAATAAAAGATTTGAAGAACGAAGATGAGTCCTGGAAGACAGGTGAAATAAAACTGCAATTGGTTGTTGATGGTAAAGTGTCTTATGACCGAAAGTATATTATCTTTAGCTATGATTCAATATCATCTGCTTTTGCTGTTGGTTGTTTTTCACAAGAGCCTAACAGAATGTATTCAACTTACTATCTCAAGGCGGATACTCAGGAGCAAATCCTTCCTATAGGAATGCTTGTAGATTCAAAATTTGCAAATATACATAGAAATGATGTTGGTGACAGCGAGGAAAAAATTACTCAGGTATATGAGAAAATCCGTGGATATATGAAAAATCTATATGGATTTATGTGTTCTGAAGAGGCCTCACAATTATCGTGCGCAGAAGATATTA
The DNA here is from genome assembly GCA_015057405.1 of Lachnospiraceae bacterium. GTDB lineage: Bacteria > Bacillota > Clostridia > Lachnospirales > Lachnospiraceae > V9D3004. Next base: position 81,972 of record SVEK01000004.1, on the reverse strand, counting down.
GCGATGTATTTCATAACATTGTTGCCAGATATCTTTTAGTTGAACGAAGTGAACATTGGGAAACACCATTGTATGATGTTTATTTTGATAATGCAAAGCTTCCAAAGCTGCAAGGTGAAGCAGCAAAAAGCTATGTAATAACACATAAGAGTAAAGAAGCTTATGATAATTCATCATTTCAAGAAGGAGATATCACTAGAGAATTAAGAGAAAATTATTTTGATTTTATTGAAAAGAAAGATGCATATGATTTGCACGAGCTACTTTCAAATCAGAATTGTATTGCAGGTGTAAAAACAGTTTATTCTATGCTTTCTGATATTTCTCTTGATGTATCAAATCAGAACAGAGAGAGTGCATCTAAAATTATAAATTATTTTGACTCTGTAAAAGCTTATATGGTTTATGCAGTTTCCGGAGAGAGAAAAGAAGAACTTTTAGTTACAGATGCAGAGATTGATAATTGGTTAATTACATTAAAGGAGCAGACGGGGAAATATTTTAATGCACAGCTATTTCTTAAGTTTGTAGGACGTTATGAGATTAATGATGCCATTGCATATGATGGCAGTATAAGACATACAAATCTTAGTTTTAAGGACTATTTATTTAATGGAATTTTGGCAACTAGTGATGGACTATTAGCGCAGTATCAGAATCAGTACTATGATGAAAAATACTATGGACTTAAAGAGGAATTGCTAAAGAAGAGATACATTGATCATGGTAATCAGAAAAACCAATATATGGTTCGCTGTATTAGACCATGTGGAAGATCTATCACAGGATGGGATGGTACTTATGATTATTATGAAATGAGTGCACCATCAAATGCCTCATCACCTTTATCACAGCCAGAACTATTGCTTGAAAGAATGGCAACAGATTCAAAGTTTACTGGTTTATGGTTAGGCGGGTCTACGCTTAAATTGTTTGAAACCAAAGCAAAGAGCATGTGGAGACGTGATTATCAATTTAAGAGCTATACAATTGATGAGCAGCAGATTATACACCTTTCATGTCTTCAGAATGTAAAACTGCAGGATTTTTCTGATTTTATTTCAGCTATAAAGCATAGAGCAATGCTTACTGAGGATTTAAGAAATTATATTCACATTACTTGTAAGGAAGAAGGGATTTCAACAAGGGATATAGCTGAAAAAGTGTTGCCAGTTATTACAGATGTACCTGAGGGAGAAACGAATTCATTTCTATTAGAGGGATTTTCTCCGTCTGATGTTGTTATAGAGGGCATAAAAGAGAATAGTAATAATGAGATGCCGGTAGAAAACATAGAATTCATTTATAAGGTAACCGGTTATAGAGTTCATTTATATAGATTTATTTCTAATACAAGAAGAAAAATATTAGCCTATTTTGGAAATGGAACCTGTGCTGTTAAGGTAGATGCGTCTAAGAAATTCAGAGAGGTAGCTTCTTATACAGAAAATGACAAGAATATATACATTTTCTATGACAACATTGGTAGTGATATTCAGCAGGCTGTAAACAGTGTATTGGAGATGATGAATGTTAGCACTAAAAATCTTACACTCCTTGAGGGCTACATTCATAATGGCAATACAACTAAAACAATGAGCTACATGTCCAGAAGAAGAAACCTGGCAAAAGTGAAGAAAAAGCTAGTTTTAGAATGGGCAGAATTAAGTGAAGAAACCTTATCTAGAATAGATGATACTGAGATACTATATAGACTACTTACGGCACGAGGAAGTTATGATATCTTTTGTCCAATTTGTGCGGATATTCCATTAGAACTATTCGATTATGGGGAGGATACAAAAAAGAAGCATAGTAGGCAGATCATTTTGCTGGAAAATGAAAATCCTGATACAAATCAGGAAGTTCCATATGTAATTACGACGGCTTGCTCATATTGTTGTCAGAGACTTAGAAACACACTTACAAAGTCTGAATTCGATGGCAAGAATTTGATTTTAACCACACAGATTTCTCATGGTATGCATGAAAAGACAAAGAGCAAGCAAATGATAGAAATGTCACCGGCTAATATTCAGCTGATGAAGATGTTTAAAATTTAATATTCTATTTGATTATATCTAAGAGCTGAAAACATGTCAGTTTTGTGGTGATTTATCATAATTAGAATAAATGAATTTTGATGAGGTGATGTATATGGATAATTCAATTAATGAGATATTAAATGCGTTAGGAAATATTAGTGACAAACATGCTGTTGTTATTGGAGATATTCTTCTAGACGAATATATATATGGTATGGTGAACAAGGTATCTACTGGAATTCAGATACCCATTATCGATAAGGAATCAGTTGAATATCGTTTAGGGGGGGCAGCCAATGTTGCAGCCAATGTTGCGGGATTATGCAATCATACAACATTAATTGGACGATGCGCAAAGGATGATTCGGGGAATAAAGTTAGGCAGTTGTGTGAGTGTTATCATGTAAATTTAATGGATTTGGAGAGCGATAAAACTGTCGTTAAACAGAGAGTATACATTGATAAGCAACAGGTGTCTAGATTGGATACAAATACTTTTTCAGAATCAGTTGCTAATGAACTGAAAGAAGTATTACAGGACTACAAGGTTGAGGTTGTAATAATTGCAGATTATTTATATGGAGTTGTATCGCAGGAAGTAATAGATATCGCAACTAGTTTTTGCAAGGAAAATAAAGTTCCTATTTTTTATACGTCTAGAGATTTAGGAAGAATTGTCATTGACGACTATCCCATTGTTGTTGTGAATCAAAAAGAATGGAACCTCTGGAAACATTCAGAAGAATGTCCTAAAGCATTTGTTACAAAAGGAAATGAAGGAATTAGTTTCTTGTCAAAAACAATGAAAGTCGATAAAAAAGCTAGTAAAAAATATCCAGTAAATGTTTCGGGTGCAGGAGACACTGTGTTGGCAATGATTTCGCTTCTTTATGGTGAGAAGTGCATTTCTATGGATGATTTGCTTCTTGTAGCCAATTTAGCTGGTGAACTAGCCGTAGAAAACGAACTTACATATGTAGTAAGGGAATTTGACTTAATTGATGCGTTATACAAGCAATGGATTAATGATGATAGCATCAACAAGATTGTAGATATTTCTTTGGCTCAAAATATAATTTCTGCTTGGAAACAAAAGGGAGAAAAGATTGTATTTACAAATGGATGTTATGATTTGTTGCATTTAGGACATATAAAATCATTTCAGTATTCTAAGAAATTTGGTGATAAATTGATTGTTGCTGTAAATTCTGATTCTTCGATTAAACGATTAAAGGGGAATGGCAGACCTATTAATAATCTTGAAGAACGTGTTAGTACACTTGCGTATTTGAGTATGATTGATATGGTTATTTCTTTTGAGGAAGATACGGCAATTAATGTAATTAAAGCAATTGAACCAGATACTTATGTTAAAGGAGAAGAGTATAAAAATAAGGAACTGTTAGAGGCAGAATATGTTAGAAAAGTTGAATATGTGCCAATGATAGAAGGAACATCAACAACGCAACTAATCAAGAAAATTGCAAGGGCGGTAGAAGAGGATGGACAATAAAGTAGAAGTGTTCGTACCTGGTCGGCTATGCATTTTGGGAGAGCATTCTGATTGGGCAGCTGGATATAGGGCGATCAATAGTGAGATTGAAAAAGGATGCGCTATTGTTGCGGGGCTTAATCTAGGAATCTATTTAGTAGGCTATAAAAGCGAAGGATTTTGTTACGAATATGATGATAAAAAATTGTGTTTATCATCTGATGAGTTATCGATTCGAAATGATAAAGATTTCTTTGAGTATGTAGTTGCTAGCGCTAAAGTGATGCAGTCAAAGTATAGAGTATCTGGTATAAAAATAAAATGCGATAAAATGACTCTGCCAATGAAAAAAGGATTAGCCTCAAGTGCAGCAATCTGTGTAGCGGTGATTCGAGTATATAATTTGCTTTTTGATTTGAAATTATCAGTTGAAAAAGAAATGGAGTTGGCTTATGAGGCTGAAATATCAACTGGTTCAAAGTGTGGAAAATTGGATCAGGTATGTGCATATGGACAGGGATTAAGAAAGATTGTTTTTGATTCAGACAAAATCGAAATATCCTCATTATACACAAAGAGTAATTTACAGTTTTTACTGGTGAATTTGAGGGGGGAAAAAGACACTAAGAAAATATTATATGACTTAAATAGTGAATTCGTAAAAGAAATGGATATAAAAGGAGGAAGATTAACTAGTTCCTTGGGTGTGTTTAACAGTTCTTGTGTTGATGAAGCTACTCAAAAACTGTGCAATAGTGACGTGTTGGGATTTGGTCATGTGATGAACAAGTTTCAGGAAAATTTTGATTTGAATGTTGCTTGTTATTCTGAAGAATTGAAAGCACCACGATTACATAGACTGATAGACTATTGCAAAGAAATAAAGGGTGTTATTGCTTGCAAGGGAATTGGCTCTCAGGGAGACGGGATGGCTCAAATACTTTTAGATTGTGATTCACAAGTAGAAGAGATTATGCATGGTATCCGGGATACATTGGCGATGGAGTGCTATTCTTTTTCAACTGGACAAATCGATTTAAATGCTATTATCCCCATTGCTGGAAAAGGCACTCGAATGTATCCATATACAACAATTATTGATAAAGTTATGCTCCCAGTTATTGATTCGGGAAAGGTTTATCCGGCATTGAGTTTGATATTGAGAGAGTTATATTTCAGTAAACAGATAAAAACTGTAAATCTGATTATTAATGATAAACAAATGGAAATGATAAATGAACTTAGAAGTTTAATGTTATCAGATGAAGTGGATATTTCTATATTATGTAGTACACAGATACAGAGAGGATTTGGAGGTGCGATAGTTAGTTCGAAATTCTTGAATGAGCCGGGGTTCTCAATGGTATGCTTGGGAGATTACATTTACAAGGGAGATATCTGTGGAGATTGTACTAGTCAGTTGGTTGAGTTTTGGAAAAGGAATAATAAATCAGTAGTTGGAATAAAAGCTATACCAGTAACTGAAACTACAAAATTTGGTGTTGTTTATGGCGAATGGATAGATGATGGGGTACTTCATATTAAGAAGATTGTGGAAAAACCGGAAACTGAATACGCAAAAAATAATCTGATGATTGAGTATCAAGGAAAAAGATGTGTTTTTGCCTTTTTTGGACAATACATTATCGATAATGACATTTTGAGAAAGATGTCATTGATTGGTGATGATGAAGAAATTGGTTTTTCGGAGTTTTTGAATGAGTATGCACAGAGACAAGATATGTATGCAGTTGTCATTCGAGGTGACAGTTACGACCTAGGAAACCCTAAAGATTACTATTTATCATTTGTTGAATATGGAAAGGATAATGTATGAAAGAATTAGATGAATTATATAAAGCACTTCAGATTACTTATGGTAAATTGGACTGCGGAAAGTCGCCGATTCCTATCTTTTCGTTTGAAGGTTTACCAGGTGCAGGAAAAACAACTCAGATTAAGCTTGTCTCTGAAACATTAACAGCGAAGTATGGCAAGTCATATTATATTGATTTACCAACTAAATCACCAATTGGAAAAATTATAAAATCATTGTATACGGATGAACAATGTTGGAATGGAGTGAGAGAACAAACACCATGGTTGAATCCAATAATGATTTCTACAGATTTGCGACTTGCAATTAGCAGAGCAGTTGATGAAGGTGCACGATATGCATTTATGTCAAGAGGTGTATTGTCAACATATTATTATAATTTAGATGCATATGATTCAGATGAAAACAAAGCCTGGGATATGATGCAAAGTCATATGAAAGCATTTTATATGCCTGCTGCAATTGTATTCATGGATATTCCAGAAGAAGTTGCGTATGAAAGGGTGGTAAAACGAAATCGCGGCCCATTGCGAAAAATGGATGAAGTTGACGTAATGAAGAAGGACAAAATTAGACTCCAGAACTATTTGGCTAAAATGCCTAACATACCTGTGTATTACATAGATGCAACAGGTACAGAAGAGGAAGTAACAAAGAAAATAATAGAAAAATTAGAAGGACATTTGTCGATATGAAGAATGTGATTTATGGACAATATGATTCGTATTTCTATCCATTGAAGAGATTTTATGAACCTGAGATCCCGAGTAGAGTAAGAGAAGTTCTTTTAGAGTTAAGTCAGAAAGAATTGGCTGTGTTCAGGGGTGGATTAGCTTATGTATTCTTGCTAAATGAAAAGGAATATTTGTTAAAAGATTTAGATATGCTTGGACATACTGAAAACAGGGACGATATATTAGCCTGTTTAGGAGATTCGGATGTTATCTATGTTAATAAGAACACTTTTGGTGATACTGTTATTACAGCATTTTGGAAATATGATGATGAATACTTCAAATTAGATATTTTATTGTGCAATGAAATGCCAAGTGTCTGCGAGAAAAGTATTAATGGCAAGAAATGTTATATGGTGACAGCGTCTTATGTGTGGAGAAATAGAATTGAAAAAATAGCAGAAAAGAAAATTAGGATGCATGATGACAAGAAGACATTAAATCATTTTAAGGTCGCACGAGTATTAAGTCAGTATTTGAAAGAAAATGAAGATGCCATACTTGTAGAGGATTGTATTGTTGTTAAGGAAAAATTGCCAGAGGTTCAAAAAGTTCTTTCAGAATTGGTTTCGATTTCGGATTTAGAACAGTTTATGAATCAGATATTAGAATTAGTTAGGGGTTGAGAAGTTATGAGAATTCTTTTATGCCAATTAAGAAACCATGGTGACATTATTAGAATATTCCCACTAATAGATGCAATTAAGGAAATTCATCCAGATTGGTATATTGGCTTTACTTGTTTTGATGATATGGTTGAAACTTGCGAGCTAAATCATAACATTGACATAATTATTCCACAGCCAAGGTTTTCTCCTGTAACAGACACTCAAGGTGGTACAAGAATCCTTGATTGCACTGTTTTTAGAAATGCTGTTGAGATAGTTAGAAAAGAACAATTTGATGTGTATATTGATTTGCACGGTGTATTTCAAAGTGCTTTATTTGGTGCAATGTGTAACATAAAGACCAGATTAGGAAGAAGTGAAGAAACATCGAAAGATGGAGCTACTTTGTTTTATACAAATATATGTCAGATTTCTGAAAAAGAACTAAATAGGATGGAACGACATTTCATTGTAGTAAATCAATTATTTCCAGAAATTGTTCCTTTATCAAATAAGAAAAAGCTAGGAGAACATGTTGTGATATTTCCAGGAAGTAGTAAGAAGGGAATATTAAAGAGATGGAAAACCGATTATTATATACAACTTGCTAATAGATTAAGCGGAGATTATAGAGTGAGTTTTGTATTAGGTGTAGAAGAACAGGATATAAAGTCTGATTTGGAAAATAAAACTGATTGTCTTGTGAAAATTTGTTCTAGTTGGTCTCAAGTAGATGAAGAAATGAGTAATGCAAAACTTGTAATAGGAAATGATGCTGCTTATGTTCATTTTGCAGTATGGAAGAACATTCCTACGATTGAGATTTGTGGCCCATTATCTCCAGTAATAAATGGTGTATGGAACTATGGAATAGGAGAAACAGTTTTTAATCCGGTTCGTTGTAAATGTCCTAATGTATGGAATGGGATATGTGATAAGAAGCATGAATGTATGGATGAAATCAGTGTTGAATCGGTATATGAGAGCACAAAAAAATATTTGTAAGGAATGATTGAATGAAAAACAGAAGACTAGATTTTAGTGTGTTTAGAAACAATAAGAATATTACTTATTTGGATTATGCAGCCACTACATTTATGCCAGATCAAGTGATTAATAGTTGGGTGGACTATCAACAGAATATTGGAGTGAGTTACAATCGCGGAAACGGTATTCTGTCAGATGCTGCTGAAGCTGAATATAATAAAGCAAAAAAGACCATCTTAAATTTCTTTTCAGCTGAAGAAAGCTATGATTTTGTGTTCGGCAAAAATGCTACAGAATGTCTGAATATTGTTGCTTACTCATTAAGGGATTGTTTTAATCAGGGCGATCTTATTTTGATGGGACCGTATGAACACCATAGTAATATTCTTCCTTGGGAAAAAGTGGCGAAGGAAACAGGGGCTTGTTTAGTTCAATTGCCTTTATCTGAAGACGGAAATGTTAATTATAGTTTTTTGAATTCGCTGGACAAAAATAGAATAAAGGTTATTAGCATTTCTATGCTGTCAAATGTAAATTCATATGCTATTGATACTATGTGGCTAAAAGCAGTAAAAAACGATTGTGATGCCATAATTGTTTTGGATGTTTCTCAACGAGTAGGACATTGTGAATTGGACTGCGAGAGAATCGGTGCAGATGCTTATATTATGTCGGCTCATAAAATGTATGGCCCTAAGAATATTGGTGCTGCAATAGTGAAAAAGCAACTTATAGAAAAAATAAATCCGATACTAGTAGGAGGAGGCATGGTATGGAATTCGTTAGGTGCAAGTCCTACATGGCAATTGGGGGCTAAGAAATTTGAAGCCGGAACATTTGATGTTGGGTTAGTAAAGGCTTGGTCTGAGGCTTGTAATTATTTGAGTAATATAGGGATGGACATAGTGAAAGAATCTGATAGAAGGATTTGGGAATATGTAAAGGAAAGAATGGACAGCCATTTTTTTTCTATTGTTCCGGGTGGATGTGAGAATTCCTCGATGGTTTCATTTGTTGTTAATTCGATGCACCCACATGATGTTGCTGAAATGGCTTCGTTACATAGTATTGAAATAAGAACAGGACATATGTGCGCACAAAGTACTCTTGATAATTTGGGCTTCAAAAGTCTATGTAGATTATCATGGGGCATAGGAAGCGATATCTTGGATGTGGAGGCATTTATCGGTCTTGTCGAGGAGGAGTGCTTACATGGTAAATAATAGTCATTTGTTATGGGCTCCGGAAATAATTAAAGAGTCAAACGGTATCGCATGTGGTGATACTTTGTCCATAAATGCATATCGTGATGGTACTAAATTGTATTTTAGTTTTTCAGGTGACGCATGCAAGCTTGCAGAAAAAATGGCTAATTATCTGATGGATTCTTTATCTGGTAAAGAAGAAAGCGAAATAATGACATGCGTTAATAGACTAAAACTTGGACTATACACAGAAGAAGAACAGTGGATAAATGTGTCTGCAATAAAGAGAAAAACGTGTGTGGATTCACCGTTAGGATTGTTATATGAAATACTTTGTGAGAGTAATACATACGAAATGGATACACGAGAACAATCTGTTTTGGCTTGTGATGCGTGTGTAAATACAAAACCTATAAATTGGAGACCTGAAAGAATAGATAGAAAAATAAGTGGATTGCAGGCTATAGCTAGAGAATTAAAAACAATGGATGATTCAGTTGAAAGTGATTTACAAAGATTAGGATTATGCGTTTTATCTGAACATCAACAAGCTCATTTTTCTGATAGACTTGGAAAGGTTTCAGACAAAGATTTTAAGTTGATTAAGAAACTTCGATTGGCGGTTTTGTTATTTAACAATGCAAACCAATATAATTTGACCTTAGATAAAAGAATTGAAGAATTAGCGATAAAGCAAATTGTTAGTTTGAATGTTGCTAATGAAGAAATCGGTATTGTAAACAAATATATAAATGAGTCTAATCTTCGAATTGATGCAGTAAAGGGTGGTAAGACAAATTGTTACTATCCAGAAGGTTGCTACAGAACACATATGGATTTTGATTATCTGGCAGCAGAATTTGATGATGCATTTAAGTTCATTTCATACTTAATCAATGAGCGACATTTTAAATTGGTAATCGGTGGTTCTGTGCCATTTTCGTTAAAGGTATTATTAAACTCGGATAAAGAAGAAGTGTTAACAGGTCATATACATCTTGAGAAAATACTACAAAACAAGTATCAAGTTGTTATTGACGTAAACATGGGTGGGTTTCCTTTGGGAAGAACAGGAATAATACAGTGTAACAAAGTCGGGAAAATAGAGCTTGAAGACTTGATTTGTATAACAGTTTCGCACTTGTTTAAGCATGAACATGCATTTATGAAGGATATTAATGATTTATTTTATCTGCTAAGATCTGTTGAACTGAATCAGAATTTATTATGTGAAAAATTAGAAAGATATGAATTACTTAATCTGTTCAAGGTTGCATACTGTTTTCTGAAGAAAGAATTGCACTTGAGTATAGAGATTAATATTAAAAATACAGTTGAATTTTCCAGGAAAAGAATTGATTCATGGCCTATGTCGAGAAAATCTCATTTTTATATTAAGGCTAGAGACATGTTTGAGTTAAATAAAAAGCAATTTGGCGAACGTGTAGGATTGAAGGAAACTATAAGTCAGATATGTGGTGAACAGGGAGAAATATTAACAAAAAAATATCATGATTTAAATCATGCTATGAATGAGAGAGTTTATCTATATCCATTAGTTGTGTTTAAGAAATATATCGATAACTTGATGGGTGAAGAACTGATAAATATTGATTCTAGTATGTTCCGTAGTGAACACATTTTAATTTTGCCAATAGGATTGTTTTTGATACAAAACAGTACATATACAGAAATAGGAAGAGATAAGTTAAATATAGAAATAGAAACAATAATGAATACACTAGGAATAAATACTTCTTCGTGCAATTTTGATTATGTTATGGAGGCAAGAAAAGATACCTGGTTGTATTGATGTTAGGAGTGCTGAGATGAGAGAGATATGTTTGGTCACTTATACAAGAAGCACAGAAGGTTTTACAGATGAACTCGATAGAATATCTAAAGCCTTCTATGAAAAATATAAAAATAACTTTAAGGTAGTGATTTGCTGCGAACAATATTTTCAGATTAGTGATAAAGAATACTTAATTGAATTTATGGAAATGGGTGGCACAAAGTACAGAAGACTTATAAGTTTAATGGAGAAAGATGATTCGAAATACTATCTGAGTATAGATAATGATATCACGGGAAATATTGATGAGTTGTTAAGTTTTGTTAATGAAATGACTATCAAGAATTATGAAGTGGGTTGGGGACGAATAAGAGCCAAAAGGCAACGAGGTTTTATTTCTAATATGGTCGCTGTCGATAAACTTCTTTCACATAATATTATCCGTCCTTTGTTGTGGAAACTAGGAGTTGGAATATCTGTTCCAGGACAGGTATTTTGCATAAAGGGAGGGTCATTTAGAGGTAAGCTAATTGAATTAGATACTTTTTTAGATGATTTGGCATTGGGTTTATATGTAAATATAAATAAAAGCAGAAAATATGTAATACCCACGGTTTTAGGAGAGGAAGAACCAAACAGTAAGTTTGCTGGGCTGTGGAAACAACGATCAAGATGGGCTATAGGATATTCGACAATTTTGAAGGCGGTAAAGGATAAGAAGGACTATAAGGATAAGGTAATAATTCATGGAATAAGTTATCATCTTTCGTGGTTATTTAACGGGATAATTATTGCCTTGTTAGCCATGTTATTTTGGCCTACGGCAATTGGATATGTTTTTTTGATTAGTGTAATAATATCGAAGAAGGATATTAGCATGCTACTGTATTCTGTGATTTATCAGTTTGTATTTCCGATATTTCATATTAGGTGGGGAATTACATTTATTGGTGAAATGATAAAAGGAGATTAGGGTATGTCGGTTATTTATGATAAGTACAATATTGAGGAAGAAACTTATTTAAAAGCATTAATATTGAGTCGAGGTATTGTTTTTTCTGAAAATGCGTTAAAGGTATCTGTATTGGAAAAAGCTAAGGGACAGAATTTAGTGTATAACATGCCGTTGAATGCGACAAATTCAAGACCGCAGGAATTAATAATAACGAATGCAAATGATTCATATTCGGTAGTAGTATCTTGTGTTGCGAGCAATCCAACAAGTACTCCGGTATTACTGGATGTAGATGAAGAAGGTCGTTTGGTTGCTTTAGTAGATGATAAGAAGATAAATAATATTGAGATTCATTTTGTTGAAGAGCCTGAATATTATTCTATGAATCTGTCAAATGGTGAATCAGTAAAAAAATATGTATCCGCTTGTGGTTTAGATGAATTAAACATTATACCCTGGAAGGGATGTGCAATATCCAGGGGATGCAGATTCTGTGGAATTAATAATTTTGTCAAGCCTGATGAGTTATCGGCACATAGAATTTCAAAAGATAACAATGAATGGTATCAAGTGTGTGAAGAGTATTTAGATAATCTAGAAGAGGCCATATTAATTGCTAAAAAATCTGAATGTTACAAAGAACATGCACATGTAATTTTGATTGCAGGTAATTTAGACAATAATAACTTGGATTTTGAATCGGAAGTTTTTTCTAGTATAGCAAGGAGAGTATCTCCGTTGGTAGAAGATATTTCTGAAGAGGGTGTAGTTGTGGTAATAACTCCTCCTAAGAATATGAAGTGTATTGATGAATTGAAAAATGCTGGAGTTGAGAAAGTTGTTTTTAATTTAGAAGCTATAACGGAATATGGATTCGAAAAGTATTGTCCAGGAAAGGCAGACTTAGGATATAAGTTTTTTGTCGATAGATTGAAATACGCCATTGATGTTTTTGGAAAAGGAAATATATGGACAAATTTAGTGTTTGGTCTTGAAAAGGTTGAAGACACTTTAAAAAAATGTGCTGAGCTGACAGCTGATGGTGTTGTTATCAGTGCTAATGTATTGCATTTGGATAAGGGAAACTCTTTGGATTGTGATGTTCCTTCTACAAAAGATGTTATTGATTTCTTTTACAGATTAGAGATTCTGAATAATCAAGAAGGTTTTGTTCCATTTTATTGCGCAAAGGCATTAAGGACAAGTTTGTCAAATGAGGCACATGATATGAGAATAAAGGGGAGAAATAAGTGATTGTTAAATATTTAGGTACAGGTGCAGCAGAAGGTATTCCAGCAGTTTTTTGCCATTGCGAAGTATGTGATCATGCAAGGATAAATAAAGGTAAGAATGTTAGAACCAGATCTCAAGCCTTGATTGATGGAAAATTATTACTTGATTTTGGTCCAGATACATTTCTTCATTCATTAGAATATAATATTACACTTGCTGATATTGAAGTGTGTTTCGTGACACATTCACATGATGACCATCTGTATTTGGAAGATTTGAGAGCTCGAAGAAGAAGTAGAGCAAACTTACGAACGGGGACTCCTGCTTTGAAAGTATACGGAGGACAGGGTGTGAGAGATATCCTAAAACCAAGAGATGATGGGTTTGTAACAAAAGATAACAGTGTTGTTTTCTGTCAAATCAAGCCATTTGAACAAGTAGAGGTTCTTAATGATTATCAGGTGATAGCATTGCCGGCAGTTCATACATCAAATGAGCCTTTTGTATATGTGATTCAAAGTAATACTAAAACATTCTTATATGGACACGATACAGATTATTTTAAAGAAGAAGTGTGGGAATATCTAAAGAAGAATAATATTTATTTTGATGCAGTTTCACTAGACTGTACCGAAGGTGTAAAACATATAGAATATCCAGGGCATATGAATTTTGAGAGAATGCAGAATATGTGTGAACGATTAAGGTCAGAAGGATGTATTGATGCAAATACTAAAATAGTTGCAAATCATATTTCACACAACGGACTTGCCAATTATGATAAGGCAAACGAAGTTGGAGAGAGTCTTGGGTTTATTGTTTCTTATGATGGAATGGAAATAGAGGTGTGAGAATAGAAAATGAAATTAATTATATTGACTGGAGCACCTGCGAGTGGAAAAAGTTCAATTGCAGAAGCAGTAGGGGCAAAACTAGGTATTGACGTGATATCTAAAGATGGATTCAAAATCGAGTTGTTTGAAAGATATGGATTCACGAATCATGCGGAAAAGAAGAAACTGAGTATAGAAGGTGAAAAGATAATGCATGATACCATCAAAGACTATGTAAATAAAAACATAGATTTGATTGTAGATAATAATTTTAAGCATTTTAATACTGTAAGGGAAATAATAAGTCAAGCAGATGTTGATGTAGTGATAAAGTGTGTGTACTGTATAGCAGATTATGATGTTTTGGCAAAAAGATACAACGATAGAATAAGTAGTGGAAATAGACATCTAGCGCTTTATACATTGAATCAGTATCCGGTTATTGATGGTATAAGTGAATTTCACCCTTTAATAACAAGGGATGATGTGGAAAGAATTGAACAAGGGATTCAGGAATTTACTTTTGGTCAAGAGGTATTGGAAATTAACACTGATAATATCGAATCGGAATTTGAAACTATATGCAGTAGAGTAATAGAATTCATAAGTTAAAGGGGTAGGTATTATGGAAGATTATGGTGTTGTAAAACAATCAAGTAATTCCAAAGTGATAGCGATGTTATCAGGTGGAAAGGACAGTATTGCTACGGTTGTTTTATTAAAAAAGAGCGGAATTGATGTAACAGCTATTCATTTTATTCATCAGTGGGGGGCTAGCATCCCAACTGAAGAAGCAAAGAGAATATGTGAAGAGTATCATATTCCTTTAATTATTAAAAATTATACAAAGGAATTCTGTGAAGTGGTTAATGGATACACGGCCGGAAGACCTTGTCTATTGTGTAAGAAGCAGATGTATAAAGTTTTATTAGACTATTTAAAAACTAATGAATTTGGTTGGTTGTGTATAGGAGATAATTCGAACGATAGAACAACAATTGCTAGAATCAAACAATTTATAAATGATGGACATCCAGAAGATAATCTGATGTGTAGTGCATATTTTGGTTCAGAGATGGGAGTTGTTCTTCCTGAAGGTATGAAGGTAATCAGACCTTTAATCAATATGTCTGCAAGTGATGTTGAAAAATTTTTGCAAAATGAGAATATTGTAATCAAGAGAATAAATTCGACTGGAGATAAGTACTTTGAATATCACAGAGAGGGATGCCCGGTTCAATTTGCAGATATTGGAGTTGAATTGAACGAAGAATTATATGCTGATTTGAAGAAGTATAATGATTGCATTACTGAGTTTGCAAGAAAAGAAGGAATATTAGCGTCCATACATATGCCTTCTACATTTATTATCACTATTCCGAGAGGATACGAAGAACAAGCAGCAGATTATTTGGGAATGAATGGACTATCTGTGAATAAGAATATAAATGATTCGGATATACCAAGTCGTGAAGTTTTTATTGGCTATGTATATGAGCTAAATAGAAACTTATTAGAAACAGGGGCGTATGAAAAAATATTTAATAGGTTCCTTGAAAGATTAGAATTATACGAGAATGAAAAAGATATTATAAAGTTAGATGATTATATAATTTGTAAATATACTGGTGATAATGTTTATTTTGAAATAAAGTTTGATTTCAAATACTTAAAAGCAGAAATACAGTATGTATTTGGTAAAGAAACAGTTGGTGTTGGGCGGAAGGATAGTATGGTATTTGACAATTTGATACTAGAGATGTTCAGAACACGTAAGTATGAAGTTCATATTTTAGATTAATATATAAAACAGAAGGTTGTAATAATGGACGGAAGAGTGTAAGCGCTGAATAATAGGGTGTGTCTTAATCAAAAGTCCGTAATCAAATATATCTCGAGTGTAGTTTCATTCTACCAGTATTTTTTATAGGCATCCATAACAGCTTTTTGAATTTCATCACGAAAGCGTTTAGGGCTTGTTACTTCGCAACTACTGAGATGATTCATAATAAATGACCGCATCTGAGATGGCGTGGTATGAATCCTCACTTTTATGTGAGGCTCAAAATAATTTTGGTTATATAGAAGAGTGGCATCTGTTCCAAATAAGTCTGCGATTTCCTGCCAGAGAGAAATGTCACAGGTGATATCATAGTGCTCTTTAGGTTCTCCATTTAAAATGATTTTGGCTGTTGCATATTGTCCGGGATTGATACCACCAAAAATCATATCTACGCCACGCTCTAGCAGATAGATATCTTTAAGCATGTCTATTCGGAAATGTGTCAAATCATCGGTTGCTTCTATTTTTGCTATGATATAATAATTGCCGGCAGCCCATAAAGTGACATAGGGGCTAATTACAACAGGAGAATCTTTTCGTTCTACCAGTTCACTATTCATTCCATATTCCAGTAATTTTACAGAAACTTTGCATCCCTGATTGATAGCCGTATTAAGAGCATCAATATTATAGAATATCTGCTTGTTGGGAATTCGGTTTTCGGTCTTTACAAATACAGTTTTCTGCAACATGCGTCCTTGAAATATGCTTTGGGTGCCGATTAGCTTTTTGATAATTTCTTTTCCGGTTTCTTCTTTTATCATATCAGATTGGGCTACAGCATCGCATAAGAGTCGTACTTCGGACAATTCAAAGTCTCGTTCCATAAGATAGTATCCTTCGTAATTATCCTTATAATCATTGATTTCGATTCCTATGCTACGTAAAGCCTCAATATTTCGGTAAACAGCACGACGTTCCATATCGACGTCATATATTATTTTTAGTTTTTCTCTAATTTTGTCTGTTGTAAGGACATGGTTTTCATCAGAGTAGGTCTTCAAAATTTCATAGATGCATAATGCAGTTGCTTTCTGAGATATCATAAAATTCCCTTCTTTTTAAGTTATGTTTCTATTATAGTCATTACTTTGGTAAAGTGCAATTATTAGCTGTGCTATTTTTGGCACAGCTAATGGAGTACATTAGGTACATGGTTTTGAGTATAGTAATGGTATCAAGAACAGGAGGTAAGGTAAAATGTGTATACCAAATATTAAAAATGCTTATGAAAATATTGTTCATGCATGTGAGAAGAGGTTGAAAGAGTTATATCCGTTGGGGGTACCGAAAGAGATTGCTGTTAGATATAAAACAGAGCTTGAATGGCTTGAGCATTCTGAATTTTTGGATGACTTTGAGATATTCCGATTGCTTAGCGAAGAAGGAAAGAAAACTTCACAGTATATGACATTCAGAGGGATGGCACCAAGCTCTTTTCTGATATATCTGTTGGGATACAACCGGCTGAATCCGTTGAAGGCACATTATTATTGCAGAAAATGTGGTCACTTAGAGGTTGTAAATACTCATTTGTTCGGAATTGATTTGCCGAAGATATCATGTCCGGTTTGTAATGAAGAACTGGTAGGGGATGGATTTAATTTGCCTTTGGAGTCGGTATGGGGAACTGACGGAAAGAAGCATATTAGTTTTGATTACAATATATGTAGCGAGTTTCTGCCATTTGCAAAAAGAGTAATACAGAAGATTTATCCGGAAAATGAGGTTGTAAGCTATGGTCTGATGGTGGGAAATCCAAATAACTACAGAATTGATCCGGCAAAATTAGAAGTAAAACATTATGGTTATGTTGTCTTACCAAAGGGAAGATGTTTAGCAGATTATCCGGAAATCACTACGTACTTAGAGGATGGGGAACCATGTATTACCAGTTTGTGTAACACTATAGAACAATACAATTTAAAGAGGATAATGCTGATGCCGCTTGATACGATAGAGCATTTAATGCAATTACAGCGAAAGAGTGGTATTTACGCACATGAAATCGGAATCAATGAGTTACGGGAGTTAACATACTATGATCTGACTAATTCGAAGTCAATGGGCGTGGAAGAAGATAGAGTATTTATACATGAAACACCACAGAATTATCATGAGATGGTAAAATATAATGCAATGGGACATAATTCAACTTTTGTTGTGAAACATCCTTTGGAAAACTCGGTAGACTGGTATTATGAAGTAAAAGAGAAAATATTGAATAATGCTGATTTTCAAAAGTATCCATGTGTTACCAGAGAAGACTTTTTTGATTATATGGTGGAATGTGGATTAGATAGACCGGAAGCGTATAAATTTTCCGAAATTATACGTAAAGGAAGAAGTCCAAGAGAACCTGAATTTGATGCACTTTCTATACCGGAGGAATTGAAGAACGTGGCAAAGATGTATGCATATGTTTTCCCAAGGGCACACTGTATTGAGTATTTGCTGATGTATGCGAGAATGGCTTATTACATGAAATGGGATAGCAGGGTATATAGTTCTGTGATTAATAAAAAGTAAAATATACCTTCTTACTCTTTCCCAACTGGAGGCAAATATGTTGGAATTAAGTACATTACTCTTTCTGTAAATGTACCTCAGGAAATAAATATTAACTGTGACAGGCAGTGGACTACAGAGGCAATTTCAAATATAGTCAAAAATTGCATCGAGCACGCTCCACATGGGGGAAAAGTAGACATATTTGTAACTCAGAGCAATATATCCACAGAAATAGTAATAAAAGATATCGGTGAAGGTATAAAAAAAGAAGATATTCCGTATATATTCGAACGATTCTGTAAGACTGCAGGAGCTTCAACAGACAGCGTGGGAATCGGTTTGGCAATGTCAAAACAAATAATTATGAGACAAAATGGCAATATAACAGTAGAAAGTCAGCTAGGAACAGGTAGTACATTTTACATAAAAATTTATCGGGGTTAATAAGAAAAAGTTTAAAAATGCATAGGGAAATGCCTGCTTTGTGCAGGCATTTCTGTGTTTGTTTAGATGTTGACTTCTTCCTTTAACCATTTTAAGGCCTCATCAACTGTTGCAAAATGTCCCTCAAGAATACCGGTATTGGAACGCTGTGTATTACTTTTAGCTTGAACCTTTAACATAATGGAAAAACCTTCCGCAAATCCGATAGCTTTGCATCCTGCGTCAACAAATTTTTGTGTCATTACAACTAATTCATTACCTTCTGTAATAGAAACAGGATCCATTTCAGAACAGTCCGCAATGTAAGCCCAGCCTTTCGTTTTCCAGGCTGCTGCATAATCAAGTACAGTTTGAGTGAGCCACTTGATTTCATCAATATTTGTTTTTCCTTTACCTGCAGAAACGACAATATTTCTTCCGGAAACTACATCTACTGTCTGTGCACCATTTTTCTTTGACATATTAAAACCCCTCTCTAAAAAAATAACTAAATGAATGTGTTGAAAAGGTTAAATGATAATAAATATATTATAAAATCCAAAAGGTAAGATGTCAAGGTGGAAAAAAATATATCATCGGTGTAACTTTTTTGTCGGATAATAAAATAATATAAGAGAATATCAGAGGCTGATTATGTAACAGGCTGCGAAATCATTTTCAGAAAAAGCGTTGTGCGGTCATATTAGGTATTCCGACAATTTGCACAAAATATACGCCTGATTGTTGTATGGTATTACATAAAATATAGTTACCCGGATACGATTTTTTGTGCAGAATATACGGATGTAATATAAAAATATAGGCTAAAAAGTCAATAGATTTTAAATGATAAATCATATATTATTTATATTACAATAAAAGTGTTGTAAAACGAAAAGTTGTAGTATATAATGTGTGAAAGGGAAACAATTAATTTGAATGATTTACCAAACAAGATTCAGTGGCATCCGGCATTTTATGCGGCAACGAGCCTTGAATTGAATGATAATAAGGAAGAACTGGAGTACAGGATTGAGTATAATCTTAGCAAGGAACCCATACGTATAGATATTCTTATTGTCAGAATTACTAATAAGACAGCTACGATGCATAATGAGATAGGACATATTATGCGTACGTATAATGTAATTGAGTACAAAAGTCCGGACGATGCATTGACCATAGACAGTTTTTATAAAACAGTCGGATATGCCTGTTTATACAAAGGGTATGGTAAGAAGGTTAATGAGATACCGTTGGAAGAAATGTCAGTTTCAATATTCAGGGAAGGTTATCCGTGGAAGTTGTTTGATGAATTGAAGATTATCGGCTTTGAAATAAAGGAGCGTTATCCCGGAATATACTATTTAACAGAGAATACTACTATGTTTCCTGCGGTACAGATAGTTGTTATCAGTCAGTTGTCACAGGATAAACACAGTAGTTTAAGAATACTGTCAAAACATGTTAAAAAGGAAGATGTAAAACTATTCCTGAAAGAAGCAGAAAAGTATACTGAAAAAGAAGACAGAGATAATATTGATGCAGTTTTGCAGGCGAGTATATCGGCAAATTACGAATTGTATGAAAGTGTAAGGGAGGAATATGTTATGTGTGAAGCTTTGGAAAGATTGATGCATGACAAAATAGAAGAAAAAGTAAATATAGGAATGCGTGAAGGCAGAAAGGAGAGTAATTTGGCGGCTATAAAAAACATAATGAAAAAGCTTTCCTTTACAGCGGAACAGGCAATGGATTTGTTAGAAATCCCGGAATCACAAAGGAAGATGATGATAAGTCAACTATAGTTATTTTGGAGAAATATTTGAACAAAAGAAAATGTCGCCGGTTAAGCGACCTTTTCTTTTTCGATTGGTTATATAGTGTGTTTGTAAGAAAGAAGTAGATATGACACTGGTAGTTGGTAAAGATAAGGAGGGATTATGTACGGAGCTATTTTAGGAGATATTATAGGAAGTCCTTTTGAATTTGACAGGGGAAAAAAGACAAAAGATTTTGAGCTGTTTACGACAGGATGCAATTTTACAGATGATACAGTAATGACAGTAGCAATTACAGAGGCTCTGATTAAAGTTGGGGCGGATGCAACTGAGGATAAGATTAAAGAGGTTGTGACTGTTGCTATGCGAGAATGGGGTAGCAGATATCCTTATGCCGGATATGGAGGAAGATTCATATATTGGCTGATTGCTGATAATCCAAGACCATACAACAGTTATGGAAATGGTTCTGCAATGAGAGTATCTGCTGTTGGTTGGCTATATCCGACATTGGATAGAGTACGAGAAGTTGCAAGATATACAGCAGAGGTAACTCATAATCATCCGGAGGGGATTAAGGGGGCTGAAGCTACAACAAGTTGTATTTTTATGGCAAGACACGGAGCTAATAAGGAGCAGATAAAGGAATATATTTCTAAAGAGTTTGGATATAATCTGAATCGCATGATTGATGAGATAAGACCAACATTTCATATGGATGTATCCTGTCAGGGAACAGTACCGGAAGCTATAATCTCATTTTTGGAAGCTGAAGATTATGAGGATACAGTGAGAAATGCAGTATCTTTGGGTGGAGATACGGACACTTTAGCAGCGATTGCAGGAAGTATTGCTGAAGCTTATTATGATATGCCTGCAGTGTTGAGATCAGAATGCAGAAATCGAGTAAGTAGTGCTATTCTTGAAATTATGGAACTGTTTGATAAAACAATTGGTAGAACATAATTTGGAGAAGATGAGGAGTTATCCCGGTCTGTTGGACGTTGAATTACGATTTAATTAACTCATATCGGTTTTATGGAAATAATATGATGTCAGATTTTATAATCGCTCTTTTGGTCCGATAGGTCATAATGGATAAGAATCGATTAAAGTTTCGTGTGAGGGATTAGAAGTTGAATAGAATATGAAAAGGAGAATATATAATGGAAAGAACAATCAGAGTGACAGGAAAGGGGATTTTATCAGTAAAGCCTGATACTGTCAGATTAATAATGACTATTGAAGGAATGAAAGATGAGTATGATGAGACGTTGGAACAGTCGGCTCTTATGACGGAAGAACTTAAGAATCTGTTTGAGAATCTTGATTTTGAGAGAAATAGTTTAAAGACGCTGCAATTTGACATAAATGCGGTGTATGAGAGCTATCAGGCAAGTGATAAAAGCTGGCAGCGAAGATTCGAGGGCTATAAGTTTATTCATAGAACAAAAATAGAGTTCCCGGTTGATAACAGTAGATTAGGCAGGATTCTATATGCACTGGGACACTCTTGCGTATGTCCTGAATTTAGGATTGAGTATACTGTAGCGGAACCGGAAAGATGTAAAAATGAACTGCTTGCAGAAGCTGTTAAGGATTCTAAGGCAAAAGCAGAAGTCCTTGCGAAAGCTGCAGATGTATCCCTTGGAGATATTTTGACAATTGATTATTCGTGGGGAGAAATTGAATTTGTAAGTCGTCCGATGGACAGAATGATGCTTGAGGATTGTTGCTTGAACGAGGCAATTACAGATGGTACTTACGATATAGATATTGATCCGGATGATATTAAGGTATCGGATACTGTAACTGTTGTTTGGAATATTCGGCACTAAAAAGTGCAACGGTACAAAGAAAACCCAGCGTTATTTTAAAGAGAGTGGCATCAGGTTTCAATTTGTTGACATGAATAAAAAGGAAATCAGCAAAGGAGAATTTTGTAGTGTTTGCCAAGCAGTAGGCGGTATTAATTCAATGATTAATGATGCCTGCAAGGATAATAAAGATGCCTTGGCCTCGGTAAAGTATAATTCTGCGGAGGAGCGCGAAGAGAAACTGCTGGCAAATCAGCATGTAATAAAAACACCGATAGTGGGGAATGGAAAGCTGGCGACGGCAGGATATGCGCCGGAGGTTTGGAAGACCTGGGTGTGATAATTCAGATGTATTTATGATTTGGAATATATATTTACCACAAAATAGGAAATTACACTGAAAGGTTAATCAGATGCAGATGGAAATAACGAGTCTATGATGAATATCTATGTTTGATGTAGTGTACAAGTTTTGTGGAGGAAAGAACGTTAACATTATGGTTAAGTAATACGGGGAGAGGAGTACAATTATGAAATCATTGATTAAGAGATTTGTTTTTGCAAGTTTTTTTATCATTATGGGATGCTTTATTATTAATATGGATTATTCTGCAGCTGGTTCGACTGTGTCAGAAAGGGCGATGGGACTTACTGATGCGGTATTAGAAGATGTATCAGAATCTCCACAGCCTACTGAACAGGGAACTATTCCGGAGGCTACAGTAAACCCGGTGAAACCATCAGCATCACCCATGCCGACAATGATGCCGATAGCAAACCCTAAAGTATCAATCGAAGACTATTATTCCGGCTCTCAGTTGATAATTGACAATTTTTATTATAGTAAAACATATAGAATAACAGTTACCAACATTAATAATCCGACAGAAATCATTAATTACTCACCAACATACAGCAGTGTATATTTAAGCACAATAGGTTTAAATATGTATGGTGATTATTCAATAATAGTACATATTATTGATAATAACGGTAATATATTAGCATCTTCAGATTCTATTACTTATTCTAAACATGTTACATTAAATGAGATTAATGAGGGAACCAGAGCTCCTATGTTATCTGCTGAAGGTATTGATGATGGAACCGGATATACTTTGTACAGAAGTGTTGGTAATACAACTGATTTTGTCAAAGTTGGTGATTTTATTTATGATGAAGAAGAACCCTATGTTGATATAAATGCAGTTCCGGGTGTGACATATTACTATCGTGTTCAGGCATACACAAAAGATGATGCCGGTGTGGTTCATTATGATACATTTTCCAATATAGTATCCGGTACTGCTACAACAGATGATAATATATCACATTTTGTTACAAATAAGGGATATTTAAAATTAGTATGGGACGATGGCGGAGGATACGGCTATAAAGAGACATATTCTATATACAGAGCTGAAAAAGGTGATTCTTCATACGTTAAGGTAAAAACGCTTAAAGATACAACAAAATGTGAGTGGACGGACAAAAATGTTATTTTGGGTAAAACGTATTATTATATTGTTGTTTGTGAAACGGATTTTGCAGAAATTGTTTCTATTGCAGAGATTATGTGCACATACAAACCGGCTGAGATTACCCATAAGACAAGTACTCCGACAAATATGAAAATAAGCTGGAAGAAGGTTCCTAAAGCAAATGGTTATAAGGTGTATCTTAGAAAACCCGGTAAAACTAAGTTTAAGTTTTATAAGAACTTTAAGAAAAGTAAACGTTCGTTCAATATGAAAGTCATTAACGGCAAACAATACGGAGTCAAAATTGTTGCGTATGGTACAATAAACGGTACTGAACTTACCGGTTATGAATCAATATATGAACCGTACGGTGATTATTACGGTTATTATAATGAATCCTATGATAGTAAATGGAACCGTGTTTATAAAGGATTTAAGAACAGTTCTTCATGGAGCGTGATTGATAAACGTATGACGACCATATCTGTAAAGGTATGGGATTTTGCGTCCGGCATGTCCGGGAAAAAAGTTACGAAAACAAAATATCTTACATGTCATAAGCGTCTTGCGCCAACCTTAAAAAAGATTTTTAGCGAGATATATAAAGGAAAAGAAAAAGCTCCAATATATGAATTGGGGTGTTATTCAAGACGTTCGGGTGAACATGGCAACGGAATGGCTGTGGATATTAATTCTAACTATAATGCGATGTTTGATAATGGGAAACCTACGGCAGGAAGCTATTGGAATCCGAAAAAATATGCATATTCAATTAAACGTTATGGGGATATAGAGAAAGCATTTGAAAAGTATGGATTTTCCCGTGGTTTTTGGGGAAGCCGTAAGGATTATATGCATTTTTCATACTTTGGAACTTAATGCAGTTTTCTAACAGGCTACTATGAGGCATAGCATAACGGTTTTATATGAATATATGTTAAACATTATACCGGGATGTTCGTGGAATAGTGTTTGAAAAATGGGAGTTTATATTGTAAAATGGTTTGAAAACATTATACATGTATGTTTTATACAGTGTTAAAATATATTAATCCTGAAAAGTCTTCTCTACTTAGCGTAGGTATATAATTATTCTTTTATGCATTATGATAATGTGCATAGGAGGTAAAAAAATGAATCAATATGTTACAGGAACAGTAATTAAGCACTTAAGAGAGAAACATAATTTGACGCAGGCAGCATTAGCAGAAAGATTATCAGTGTCTGATAAGACAGTTTCTAAGTGGGAAACTGCGAAGGGCTATCCGGACATTTCGTTGTTAGAACCGATAGCAAAGGTATTTCATATATCCGTGACCGAACTGATTTCGGGTAATCCGGTTAGTAATGCCAATTTGTCCGCCAATATGATGCGTTCGCAATTTTATGTATGTCCTGTCTGCGGAAATATAATACACAGTATGGGCGTCGCTGTGATTAGTTGTCACGGAATAACGCTTGCACCATGTGAAGCAGAAGAACCGGATGAGAGTCATGTGATTTCTGTGGAAAGGGTAGAAGATGAGTATTATGTATGTATGAACCATGATATGACCAAAACTCATTATATATCCTTTGTAGCGGCTCTTTCGTATGACAGAATCAGTATTAAAAAATTATATCCGGAGGGAAATGCAGAGGCGCGTTTTTCGATTAGAGGTGTAAAAAAGTTGTTTTATTATTGTAATAAAGACGGACTTTATTATGTTGATGTGAATCGTTTTGCTGGCAAATAATTTCAACCATTTTTTCCCCTTCGGATAACAGTGCCTGCTTTTGTTTTATACTACGAATAATTAAGCATATGTGATTTCAAAATTTTTTAACACAGATTATTGAAAGCACACGGTATAACTGATGGAGGAAAATATGAGTATATTAAATGTTGAAAAGTTATCTCATGGTTTTGGAGACCGTGCAATTTTTAATGATGTTTCATTCAGACTATTAAAAGGGGAACATATTGGTCTGATTGGTGCAAATGGAGAAGGAAAATCTACTTTTATGAATATTGTTACGGGGCGTTTGCAACCGGATGAAGGAAAAGTAGAATGGTCTAAAAATGTTCGTGTTGGTTATTTGGATCAGCATGCGGTGTTAGAAAAAGGAATGACAATAGCGGATGTTTTGAAATCAGCATTTTCATTTCTTTTTGATATGGAAGAACGTATGAATGAAATCTGCGATAAAATGGGTGATGCAAATGAACAACAACTTGAACAATATATGGATGAAATGGCTACTATTCAGGATACGCTGATGCTTTTGGATTTTTACAATATTGATTCAAAAGTGGATGAAGTGGGTCGGGCATTAGGTTTGGATGCAGTCGGATTAGATAAAGATGTGACAGAACTTAGTGGTGGTCAGAGAACTAAAGTGTTGTTAGGAAAGCTTTTGCTTGAGAAACCTGATATATTGCTTCTTGATGAGCCAACTAATTATTTGGATGAACAACATATTGCATGGTTAAAGCGTTATTTACAGGAATATGAGAATGCTTTTATTTTAATATCTCATGATATTCCGTTTCTAAACAGTGTGGTTAATCTGATTTATCATATGGAGAATCAGGAGTTAAACCGTTATGTTGGTGACTATGATAAGTTTCAGGAAGTTTATGCTATGAAGAAATCCCAACTGGAAGCTGCATATAAGAAACAACAGCAGGAAATAAGCGAATTGAAAGATTTTGTTGCACGGAATAAAGCGAGAGTAGCAACAAGAAATATGGCAATGTCACGTCAAAAGAAGTTGGACAAAATGGATGTGATAGAACTTGCGGCAGAAAAACCAAAACCGGAGTTTAATTTCAAGGAAGCACGTACCTCCGGAAAAATTATATTCGAAACTACCGACTTGGTTATTGGGTATGAAGAACCATTGTCAAAGGAATTGAATTTGCGTATGGAGCGCGGGGAAAAAATAGCTCTTGTTGGTGCTAACGGAATTGGAAAAACTACTTTATTGAAAAGTATTCTTGGGTTAATTCCATCATTAAGCGGGAAAGTAGTTCTTGGTGATTATCTTTACATAGGTTATTTTGAACAGGAAGGTAACTATGATAATCGTACAACTTGTATTGAAGAAATTTGGGAAGAATTTCCGTCATTAACTCAGTATGAAGTTCGTTCAGCGCTTGCCAAGTGTGGTTTGACAACAAAACATATCGAAAGTCAGGTGCGTGTTTTAAGCGGAGGCGAGCAGGCCAAAGTAAGATTGTGTAAGCTCATTAACAGAGAAACCAATATTTTGTTGTTGGATGAGCCGACCAATCATTTGGATCAGGATGCAAAAGATGAATTAAAACGTGCTTTGCAGGCATACAAAGGTAGTGTTCTTTTGATTTGTCATGAACCGGAGTTTTATCGGGATGTTGTATCAAAGGTTTGGGATTGTAGTGAATGGTCAACGCGTATATGATATCGTTTTTTCTACATTTAAATCTCACTTGACGATTATTTAAAGTATGCGTATGATATAAACTAGTGTGGTTGCATATTTTTAATTCATAAAAAGAGAAGGTGGAGGAAGTAAGATGGCACTTAGAAATATAAGAACAATCGGAGATGATGTTTTAACTAAAAAATCAAAGCCGGTTAATGAAATGACAGATAAAATCAGAACATTAATTGACGATATGCTTGAAACAATGTATGAAGCACAAGGTGTAGGTCTTGCGGCTCCCCAGGTAGGAATACTTAAGAGAGTTGTAGTTATTGATGTATCACCGGAAGGAGATTCGCCAATAATAATGATTAATCCTCGAATTATTGAAACTGATGGAGAACAAAAAGGTGGCGAAGGATGTTTGTCAGTTCCGGGTAAGATTGGAACGGTGACAAGACCGCAATATGTTAAGGCAGAAGCTTATGATGAAAACATGGAATTATTTGAAATTGAAGGAACGGATTTGCTTGCCAGAGCATTAGTTCATGAGATAGAACATCTTGAAGGAATGTTATATGTAGATAAAGTAGAGGGAAGACTCTGCGATGCTGATGAATTCGAACAGGAAGAGGAATAGTATGAGAGTAATTTATATGGGAACCCCTGATTTTTCTGTGCCTGCACTTAGTGCTATTGTTGAAGCGGGACATGAGGTTGCACTTGTTGTAACACAGCCTGATAAACCCAAGGGTAGAGGTGGTAAAGTGTTATTTACGCCTGTAAAAGAAAAAGCACTTGAGTATGGGATAGAAGTTTTCCAGCCTGTTAAGGTTAGGGAAGAAGAAAATGTAAAGATAATTCGGGATTGCAACCCGGATATTATCATAGTAGCAGCCTTTGGTCAGATATTGACTAAAGAGATACTTTCAATTCCTAAGTATGGCTGTGTTAATATACATGCTTCGTTGTTGCCAAGATGGAGAGGTGCAGCACCTATTCAGAGTGCAATAATAGAGGGAGATAAAGAGACAGGAATTACAATTATGCAAATGGATGAAGGTCTTGATACCGGTGATATGCTTATGCAGGAAAAGGTTGTTATTGAAGCAGATGAGACCGGCGGAAGCCTTCATGATAAGCTTGCAGATATTGGTGGAAGGCTTATTGTTAATTGTATGAAGTCAATTGAGAAAGGGACTGTTAATAAAATTGCGCAGTCTGATGAATTCACTTATGCAACAAAACTTCATAAAAAAATGGGATTATTAAACTTTACTGAACCTGCAGAACGTATAGAATGTTTAATAAGAGGACTTAATCCATGGCCGGCCGCTTTCACATATTATAATGGAAAACTGTTAAAAATATGGAAAGGGGAGGTTGTAACTGATATTCCAGAAGTTGTAGATACATCCATTCAAAAACCCGGAATGGTTGTGCATGTGACTACTGATACAATTTATGTTGCAACCGGTAAAGACTATTTGGGCATTAAGGAATTACAGCCTGAAGGTAAGCGAAGAATGCCGGCTTCCGATTATTTGCGTGGTTGTAAAGTGAGTGTAGGAGATATGTTTATATCGGAAGAATGATTCATTTCAGGAAAAAGGTATGTTTATGAATGAATAATCTGTTTTACTTTTAACGGGTAATTTGCTTTATTTTGGAGGAACGATTTGCTTTGAGGGAGTTTCCTTCTTTGTTTTAGAGTTGACATGGTTGATTTTCTTGAATGTATTTTGCAGAAAGGGGAATGTTTATGTTTGAGATTGTTTTGGCAAGTACAAAGAATGGTTATATCGGAGGTTACGGCCTTGGAGGATTTAGA
This sequence comes from Lachnospiraceae bacterium, assembly GCA_015057405.1. Classification (GTDB taxonomy): domain Bacteria; phylum Bacillota; class Clostridia; order Lachnospirales; family Lachnospiraceae; genus V9D3004. Next base: position 53,174 of record SVEK01000004.1, on the reverse strand, counting down.
ATGTATTTTGATCCGACATACATTCTTGTGTTGATAGGTGTTGTTATTTCATTGATTGCTTCAGCAAGAGTTAAATCTACATTTGCAAGATATCAGCGCGAAAGAGCAAGATGTGGACTTACCGGAGCAGAAGTTGCTGAACGTATTATGAGAGCAAACGGAATATATGATGTGAGAGTTGAACATGTTTCAGGTAGTCTTACTGACCATTATGATCCTTCAAGGAAAGTATTAAGATTGTCGGATTCGGTATATAATCAGTCAAGTATATCAGCAGTATCAGTAGCTGCTCATGAAGTTGGTCATTGTATACAGCATGCCAATGGATATGCCCCATTATCAATTAGGGCTTCACTTGTACCGGTGGCTAATTTTGGTTCATCGATATCATGGATATTAATTCTTGCCGGGTTGTTTTTAGGCGGATTTTCCTGGCTTGTAAATCTGGGTATCATTTTGTTTTCTGGCGCCGTGTTATTTCAAATTGTAACATTGCCTGTGGAATTTAATGCCTCAAAAAGAGCGCTTGTTGCATTGTCTGAAACAGGTATATTATATGATGATGAGGTTCAAAAAGGACGTAAAGTATTAAATGCCGCGGCGCTTACTTACGTTGCAGCCGCAGCTGCTGCAGTACTTCAGCTTTTAAGACTTATTCTTTTGTTTGGAAGAAATGATGATTAAACTTTTATCGATGAACAGAATATCAAATTAGGAGAAAAACTAATGTTGGTTAGTGCCAGAGAACTTAGCATAGAGATATTGATTAATATATTTGAAAATGGAGTGTTTTGTAACACTGCATTGCACGAATGTCTTGGAAAGTGGTCCGCCCTTGATAATAAAGAGCGGGCTTTTCTTACATTACTGGTAGAAGGAACTGTTGAAAGACGTATAGAAATTGATTATGTTATCAACCAATATTCAAAAAAACCGGTGAATAAGTTAAAACCTTATATTAGAAATGTTTTGAGGATGTCTGTTTATCAGATTATGTATATGGATAAAGTCCCGCAAAGTGCTGCAGTTAATGAGGCTGTTAAACTTGTGGTTAAGAAAGGTTTTGGCGGACTTAGAGGCTTTGTTAACGGAATACTTCGTAATATTTCAAGAAATAAAGATAATATTACTTATCCTGATTGTGAGTCGGATTTTGTGGATTATATTTCTGTAAAATACTCTATGCCGGAATGGATAGTCAAACATTTTATGGAAGAAATGACTAAAGAAGAAGTTATTAAATCCATGGAATACTATCTCAGTAATACGGATACGGTTGTTCGCCTAACAGACAGGGGAATTAAGCAATCAGAACTATTAGAATTATTTCAAAAAGAAAATATAACATACAGGCAGGGAAATATATTTGATTTTGCATATAGATTATCTACAACAGGAAGGATAGACAAGCTTCCGGGTTTTTTAGAGGGAGCATTTGTGGTTCAGGATGAAAGTTCCATGATACCGGGGTATATTGTGTTAAATTACTGTCGCAAACAATGTGAAAAAAAACAGAATATAAGTATACGTATTATGGATATGTGCGCTGCACCCGGTGGAAAAACACTTCATGTTGCCGGGATGTCTTCTTATCCTATACAGGTAGACTCATATGACATATCGGATTATAAGGTAAAGAGAATTGCCGATAATGCGCAAAGGTTAGGTTTGCATAATATTATTGCTTCTGTTATGGATGCATTGAAATACAATGAAAAATTACGTGAACAATACGATGTTGTGATTGCTGACCTTCCTTGTTCAGGACTGGGTGTGCTGGCAAAAAAACCTGATATCAAGTACAATACGAATATTGATGCTTTGGATGAACTTGCCGGTATTCAAAGACAGATGCTTAGTAATGCTGCGGCGTATACTAAGCCGGGAGGATTGATTGTTTATAGCACATGTACTATTGATAAACAGGAAAATGAAGATAATGCCAAACATTTTCTTCACAACAATCCTGATTTTGAAAAATGTAATCTGTGTGACCTTCTGGGAGATAATATTCCTGAAAATCTTGCGAAATCATGTACGGATGAGGGGTATATTAAGATTATTCCGGGAAATGTACAGTCGGATGGATTTTTTGTGGCTGCTTTTCAAAAAAAATGTGCGGTTGATATACAATAAATGAGAGGTAGAAATATGTATTCAGAATACAAAGATGCATTGTCATTTACTTATGATGAATTGATTGAATATCTGTTGGCAAAGGGAGAGAAAGCTTATCGTGCAAAACAGATATATGAATGGATGCATAAAAAACTGGCGGTAAGCTGGGATGAAATGACCAATATTTCCAAATTGATGCGTGAAGAACTGGCAAAGGATTATTCGGTTTTTCCTCTTAAGATTGTTGATAAGCTCGTATCGGAAATTGACGGAACTGCAAAGTATCTGATGGGGACATCTGACGGTGGAATCATAGAAAGTGTTGCCATGACATATAGTTATGGAATGAGTGTATGTATTTCTTCACAGATAGGATGCCGTATGGGATGCAAGTTTTGTGCGTCTACACTTGCGGGGTTAGAAAGAAGTCTGACAGCTTCGGAAATGCTTGCGCAGATATATCTTATTCAAAAGGATATGGGAAGAAGAGTAGATAATATTGTTGTAATGGGTATTGGTGAACCGTTTGACAATTATAATGAGTTGATTAAGTTTTTACATATGATTTCAGATGAAAGAGGATTGAATATAAGCCAAAGGAGTATAACAGTTTCTACTTGCGGTCTTGTTGATAAAATGTATGATTTTTCTAATGAGCATATGGCTGTTACTCTTGCAGTATCACTGCATGCTCCTAATGATGAAATAAGAAAAACAATCATGCCTGTAGCTAACAGATATTCGATTGATGAAATAATTAAGGCGTGTCATTATTATGTAAATACAACCGGGAGAAGAGTTACATTTGAATATTCCATGATTAATGGAGTTAATGATTCCGGTGAGTGTGCAGAGCAACTTGTGAGTATTTTGAGAGGTCTTTTATGTCATGTGAATCTTATACCTCTTAATGATGTAGAGGAGAGAAGTCATACAAGGACAAGTGAGCAGGGAATCCACTATTTTCAAAAATATCTTGAAAAAAACAGAATAAATGTTACAATTAGAAAAGGAATGGGCGCAGATATTGATGCTGCGTGCGGTCAATTAAGAAGGAAATATATTAAACAGGGGAAAGCTCTTTCTGATAATCTAAGTTAGGGCAACACAGAAATAGGATGAAATAGACAGAATAAGATTTTGTCAGAGAAGGAGAACAAGGCGGACTATATAATGAGAACATTTTCAGTAACAGATATCGGATTAAAAAGAACAATTAATCAGGATTATGTGTATTGCAATGAGAATAAGATTGGGAATTTACCGTGTTTGTTTGTTGTAGCCGACGGAATGGGCGGTCACAGAGCAGGAGACAAGGCTTCAAGAGTGTGTGTTGATGTGATGTGTGAAACTGTCAGTAACAGTGAGTTTAAAACTCCGGTAAGCATTCTCAAAGAGGCGGTCCTCGCATCTCACAAAAGAATAATTGAGCTTTCTGAATCAGATGTTGAGTATGAAGGTATGGGAACAACTCTTGTAGCCGCAACGATAGTTGATGATACATTGTATGTTGTTAATGTAGGAGATTCCAGATTGTATCTTCTTAGGGATTCTTTGAGCCAGATTACAGAAGATCACTCTCTTGTTGAGGAGATGGTTAAGTCCGGTGAACTTGCGAAAGAGTATGCAAGGATACATCCTAATAAGAATATTATAACAAGGGCACTAGGAATCGGAAGCACGATTAATCCTGATTTCTTTGAATTGAAAATTGGTAGTGGAGATATTATTCTTATGTGCTCTGACGGATTGACCAATATGGTTGAAGATGCAGAGATTGAATATATTATTAAGAGAGAAAGAGCAGACCTTAATCAGGCCGGTATGACGCTTCTTAACAGAGCTAATGATGCAGGAGGCAAAGATAATATTACTGTATTACTTGCAGAGGTGTAGTAGTTAGGAGAGGAAAGAAAATATGGTTAAGACAGGTATGATGATAAGTGACAGATACGAAATAATTGACAGAGTTGGTGCCGGAGGAATGGCAGATGTGTACAAAGCCATGGACCACCGGCTCAATCGTTTTGTGGCGATTAAAGTACTGAAACAGGAGTATAGTTCGGATGCAAAATTTGTGTCAAAGTTTAGAGCAGAAGCTCAGTCTGTTGCAGGTTTGTCACATTCTAACATAGTTGGAGTATATGATGTTGGTGATGAAAATGACTTGTATTATATTGTTATGGAGTTGGTTGAAGGAATTACTCTTAAAAGATATATTGAACGTAAGGGTAAGCTTGAAATCAGAGAGGCTCTCGGAATTGCAATACAGATAGCGCAGGGACTCGAGGCGGCTCACGATAATCATATTATTCACAGAGATATTAAGCCGCAGAACATTATCATATCCAGAGAAGGCAGAGTAAAGGTTACTGATTTCGGAATTGCTAAAGCAACAAGTTCTAATACAATAACATCCAATGCGATGGGGTCAGTACATTATATTTCTCCTGAGCAGGCCCGAGGTGGTTTTAGTGATGAAAAGAGTGATATATATTCACTTGGTATAACAATGTATGAGATGTTGAGTGGTGGTGTTCCTTTTTCGGGAGACAGTACTGTTGCTATAGCCCTTGCTCACATTCAGGAGGAAGCGGTTCCGTTAAGCACATTGCTTCCGGAAATACCTAATGGTGTTGAAATGATTGTCAGCAAATGTATGCAGAAGAAACAGGAGCTTAGATACAAATCAGCTTCTGATTTGATTAACGACCTGAAGCATGCTCTTTCAGATCCTGATGGTGATTTTGTTAAGATTGAGCCTTTGGTTGATAATGGCTCGCCGACAAAGCATGTTTCCGACGAAGAACTTGCAAGTATCAGAAGAGGAACTAAGAAAATTGTAGTAACAGAATCAGACGATAATGATTTAGACCTTTCTGATATTGAAAAGGAAACGGAAAATGAGCAGGAAATTGATCCTAAGCTTGAGAAAGCAGTTATAATTGGTAGTATTGTGGCAGGAGTGATTCTTGCTCTTATCGTAATATTTATTGTTATTAAGGTGTTTTTCACAGGTGGCTCGACAAATGAAGAAAGCAATGAGGTTATGCCTACGGCAACTGTTGCTGCAGAAGCGACTGCTTCTCCGGAAGAACCGGTAGAAGAGGGTGATGAGTTGGATGATCTTGCTGATATGAGTAAGCAGCAGGCAATGAATTATCTTAATGAGCTGGATGTTGAAGTTAGTATTATGACAGAAGAAAGGCCTTCGGATGTTATAGAAAAGGGTAGTGTTATCAGTACTAATCCTGTTGCGGGTTCTTTGCTTAAAGATGGAGATACAGTGACCCTGATTATAAGTTCGGGTCCTGAAGCAGTACCGGTAGTTGACGTGACAGAATATTCGGTTGAAGATGCTAAGAAAGCACTTGAAGATGCCGGATTTACTACGAAGGTAGATTATGCTTATAGTGATACTGTCGAAATTGAAAAAGTAATCGGTACCAATCCTGAAAAAGCAACTGAAGTTGTTAAGGGAGAACTGATAACGATAATTGTAAGTAAAGGAAAAGAGACTAAGTACGGTAAAGTACCTAACCTTACAGGTATGACAAAAAAACAGGCTAAGCAGGCGCTTGAAAAGCAAGGACTTAAGCTTGGAACTGTAACCAGTAATTATTCAGACAGTGTGGCAGAGGGTGGAATAATTAGTCAGAGTCAGTCAAAGGGAACTGAACTTGAAGAAGGTACTCCTGTTGATATTACAGTAAGTCTTGGACCGGAAGTGACTTATAGATATGAAGGTAGTATTACAATATCTGACAATCCGTTTGCTGATGACACCCAGTCAGGAACAATTAAGTTTGTGTTGTCACAGGACGGAGCATCTAAAGTGGTTGGTTCCGGTGAAACCCAGATGGATTACTATAGTTTCCCAGTGTCACTTACTGTTGACGGATGGAGTGAATCCGAAGGGGAAATCATTATGTATGTAAATGGCGTAAGATATAATGCTTATTCAATTAGCTTTACGAAGGTTGCACAATAATATATGGTAGGTAAGATAATTAAAGGAATCGCAGGGTTTTATTATGTTCATACCCGTGAAAATGGAACTTATGAATGTAAAGCCAAAGGAATATTCCGTAATCGTAACGAAAAACCTCTTGTGGGTGATATGGTTGATATAGAGATTTTAAGCGAAACGCCTCCGGTTGGTAATATTACTGCAATATTGCCAAGAAACAACAGGTTGATACGACCTGCTGTTGCCAATGTGGATCAGGCATTAGTGGTATTTGCTGTAAATGATCCTGAACCTAATCTTAACCTTTTGGATTGTTTTTTGTTAAGGATGGGGTATGAGGATGTGCCCGTTGTTATTTGTTTCAACAAATCTGATTTAGATACGGATAACCGCCTTGAGAGATTATGTGCCATATATGAAGGCAGTGGATGTAAGATATTAACTATATGTGCCGGGGACGGACAAGGCAAAGAAGATTTATTTGATATTCTTAAAGGTAAAACTACCGTGCTTGCAGGTCCTTCCGGAGTGGGTAAATCAACTATTATGAATATGATTTGTCCTGAAGCAGCAATGGAAACCGGTGCGATAAGTGTTAAGCTTGGAAGAGGTAAGCACACAACAAGACATTCGGAGATTTTTTCTATAGGACAGGATAGTTATCTTATGGATACACCGGGATTTTCTTCGTTGCAGGTTCCGGATATGGAGATAACTGAACTTGACAGATTTTTCCCGGAGTTTAATCATAGTAATAATTGCTGCAGATTTATGAGTTGTGTTCATAAGGATGAACCGGATTGTGTTGTTAAATCAATGGTTGAGAATCTGTTAATTCCCCGGGAGAGATATGAAAGTTATTTATATATGCTGGAAGAATTAAAACAGCGAAAGAAGTGGTAAGGAGACGATTAACGATGAAACCTAAGTTCATACTGTCACCGTCGATACTGGCATCCGATTTTTCGTGCCTTGGTGCTGAGCTTAAAAAGTTAGACGAGGCAGGAGCTGAGTATGTACACATAGATGTAATGGATGGCGAATTTGTTCCCAATATTTCAATCGGAATTCCTGTTGTAAGGTCAATAAGAAAATGTTCAGATAGATTTTTTGATGTACATCTTATGGTAAATGAACCTGTCAGATATGTTAAGAGATTTGCTGAGGCAGGAGCAGATGGGATTACGGTTCATGCAGAAGCATGTAGTAATCTTGCAGATACAATTGCACAGATTAAAGAGGCAGGAGCTAAAGCTGCAATAAGCATCAATCCGGATACTCCGGTAGAGGTTGTTTATCCGTATATCGAAGATATTTATATGGTGCTTTTAATGAGTGTTTATCCGGGATACGGAGGTCAGACTCTTATTGAGTCTACACTTGATAAGGCAAAAAAACTTAGAGAATATGCTGATTCCCATAAACCGGAACTTTATATAGAAATGGACGGCGGAATTAAGTTGTCTAATGTTTCCGATGTTATTGAAGCCGGTGTTAATGTTATTGTTGCAGGTACCGGAGTGTTTAAAGGGGATGTTGCTGCCAATGTTAAAGAGTTTTATTCTATAGGTAATGAAATTATGGATGGCTGCTCATCTGACAATTAAAACTTTATATTTTAGATGATTGCAATTGATAATTGACCGGATTCGATAGTGTGTTGCTGTTGTTTCCGGTTTTTTTTGAGATTCATTGCAAATATATTTACAGAGTTGTTTGTAAATATGATTATCCAAAAACTTATATTGATTCATAAGTATATTTTCCATGTAAGCCGATACTATAAAAGATAAACATATTGTAAGTTTTAGGTGAAGGGGAGTATTATATGAACAATCAGTCTGTAGGAATAAACGCAACATTAGTTTACAACTGTAAGAATAATATTAATAATACGGAAAATGTAATAATAAAAAAATACATCGATGAATATGTGACCGAAACATCGGCAATGTCAGATGAGGAAAAGAACGATTATTTTAAGGAAATATGCAGACGTTATTATAGTGGCAAAAAATTAACTGCAAAAGAAATGAATTACTTAAGGGTATATTATCCTGAAATGTATCTGCATGCCGAAAGAACAGAAATGAAACGCCGTATTCTTCAGGAAAAACTTAAACATTGTCGAACAAAAGAACAGGCTAATCAGATTGTTGAAGAAGCTCATTGTATGGTAAGTATTGATGATCCGGATAAAATTGTGCTTCATAATGTTTATAACGATGTATGGAAAAACTTCAGAAAGAGTAATGAATATTCCGGACTTAAGTCTGAGGAAAAGATAGAGTATTCTTTTATTAAAAAGGGGGTAATACTATGGCAGGCTCATGCGATATGTGTGCAAATTACGTGTATGACGAATTAGAAGATTATTATTATTGTGATGTTAATCTTGACGAGGATGATATGGCAAAGTTTATGAGGGGTAATATGGATTCATGTTCATTTTTTACATTGGAAGATGAATATAAACTTGCAAGAAAACAGTAACCCCATAAAATTTCTGTTGAAATATGCTATGTGGTTTGATATAATATTTGCCGTATATGGAATAATTATCAATTAATTATCAAATTATTTTATTAATCGGAGGTAGTAATAATGGGTAAGAACATCGTTGTTGGACAGTCTGGCGGACCTACAGCTGTTATCAATTCATCAGTTGCGGGTGTGTATTCTCAGGCTAAGAAGCTTGGAATTGACAAAGTATATGGAATGGTTCACGGAATTGAAGGATTCCTTGATGACAAGATTTGTGATCTTGATGATTATCTTGCAACACCAACTGGTGTAGAGATGCTTAAGAGAACACCATCTGCATTCCTTGGTTCATGCCGTTTCAAGATGCCTAAGATTGAAGGCAATGAAGAAGTATATGAGAAAATATTTGAAGTTATGGAAAAGCATGACATTGAGTATCTTTTCTATTGTGGTGGTAATGACTCAATGGATACAGTTAAGATGCTTTCAGATTATGCGGCTGCTCACGGAAAGAGCCAGAGATTTGTTGGTGTTCCAAAAACTATCGACAACGATCTTCCTATAACAGATCATTGTCCTGGATATGGTTCTGCTGCAAAGTATATTGCAACATCAATGAAAGAGATTATTCGTGATAACTCTTCATTTGGTGCTAAGAAACCTACTGTATGTATCGTTGAAATTATGGGACGTAATGCAGGATGGCTTACAGCTGCAGCTGCTCTTTCAAAGACTGCTGATTGCGAAGGACCGGATGCTATATATCTTCCTGAGAAAGTATTTGATATGGACAAGTTTGTAGAGAAAGTTAAAGAACTTGCAGCAGTTAAGTCTTCTGTTGTAATTGCTGTATCAGAAGGTGTTAAGATTGCTGATGGACGTTATGTATGTGAGATCGGTAGAGAAGTAGCTGTTGACGCATTTGGTCATAAGCAGATGTCAGGAACAGCTGTTAAACTTGCTGAGCTTGTTGCTGCTGAGACAGGACTTAAGACAAGAGCAATTGAGTTCTCAACTCTTCAGAGAGCTGCAACTCATATTGCATCACTTACAGATATTAATGAGGCATTCCAGGTTGGTGCTGATGCTGTTAAGGCTGCTGATGCAGGTAAGACAGCAATGATGATTACACTTGACCGTAACGGAGAAGATCCATATCAGTGTGGTACAAGTGCTCATGACATTCATGACATCGCTAACGTTGAGCGTAAAGTACCGGATGAGTGGATTACAGAAGATGGTTGCGGACTTACAGATGATTATGTAAATTATGCAAGACCACTTATTATGGGTGAGCTTACTCCAATGTATGTAGATGGAGTTCCTGCACATCTTGTAAGATAATTAATGATTATATAGTGGGTTATTTACCCTTTATAATGAATTCTATAATAATATGAAAAGGAGATAGTAAAATGGCATTAGTAACAACGACAGAAATGTTCAAAAAAGCTTATGATGGCGGATATGCTATCGGTGCATTCAATGTTAACAACATGGAAATTGTACAGGGTATTACAGAGGCTGCAGGCGAGCTTAACAGTCCTGTTATCCTTCAGGTATCTAAGGGAGCACGTGCTTATGCTAACCACACATACCTTGTTAAATTAGTTGAGGCTGCTGTAGCTGAGAATCCGGATATTCCAATTGCTCTTCATCTTGATCATGGTGATTCTTTCGAACTTTGTAAGAGCTGTATCGATGGTGGATTTACATCAGTTATGATTGATGCTTCTTCAAAGCCATTCGAAGAGAACATTGCTATTACTAAGCAGGTTGTAGAATATGCTCATGCTCATGGTGCTGTAGTTGAGGCTGAGCTTGGAACACTTGCCGGTGTAGAGGATGAAGTAGTAGTAGAAGCAGGACAGGAAAGTTATACACGTCCTGAAGAAGTTGCTGAATTCGTAGATAAGACAGGATGTGACTCTCTTGCAATTGCAATCGGAACATCACATGGTGCTTACAAGTTTACAGCTGCTCAGTGTACACGTAACGAGAAGGGAATCCTTGTTCCACCTCCACTTCGTTTCGATGTATTAAAAGAGTGTATTGACATGATTCCTGGTTTCCCAATCGTTCTTCACGGTTCATCATCAGTTCCACAGGATTTTGTTAAGATTATTAATGAAAATGGCGGACAGATGCCTGATGCTATTGGTATTCCTGAAGATCAGCTTCGTGAAGCTGCTAAGCTTGCTGTATGTAAGATTAATATCGATTCAGATATCCGTCTTGCTATGACTGCTGTTATGCGTCAGTACTTCAATGAGAATCCATCACACTTTGACCCACGTCAGTACCTTAAACCTGCTCGTCAGGCAGTTAAGGATATGGTTGCTCATAAGATCGTTAACGTTCTTGGAAGTAACGGTAAGGCTTGATTACAGTAAGGTGATTACGATTTAATTTTATCGTATAGTTAAGAATTATAGTTTTGATTTATATGTCAGGTGTGGATTTATCTGCACCTGACATAAATATATTATCAGATATAAGATTCAGATGGTCAGACATAAATGTATTATTATACATAAGATCCAGTTATTCAGACATAAGATTTAGTATGTTTAAAATGATGAGTTGAAGTATTTCAATTAAAGATGACTATTAATTAGTAAATGCCATAAGTAAGGAATTGATTTAAGAAGGAGAAAATTGTATGTACGATTATTTAATTGTTGGTGCCGGATTATTTGGTGCAGTATTTGCCCACGAAATGTCTAAGAAAGGGAAAACATGCCTTGTTATAGATAAGCGCAGTCACATAGGCGGAAATGTATACACAGAAAATGTAGAGGGTATAAACGTTCATCAATACGGTGCACACATTTTTCATACAAGTAATAAGAAAATATGGGATTATGTTAACTCTTTTGTGGAGTTTAATCGTTATACTAATTCTCCGGTAGCAAGATATAAGGATGAATTATATAATCTTCCGTTTAACATGAATACATTCAATAAATTGTGGGGAGTTGTTACTCCTTGTGAAGCAAAAAAGAAAATTGATGAGCAGATTAAGGAAGCCGGAATAGATAATCCTACTAATCTTGAAGAACAGGCGTTGTCATTGATTGGAAAAGATATATATGAAAAGCTTGTTAAGGGTTATACAGAAAAACAGTGGGGAAAAAGAGCAACTGAATTGCCGGCATTTATAATAAAAAGATTGCCGGTGCGTATGACATATGATAACAATTATTTTAATGACAGTTATCAGGGAATACCTATTGGCGGATATACAAAAATGATTGAAAAGATGCTTGACGGAATAACTGTTGAACTTGGAAAAGATTACTTGGATAATAAAGAAGAATACAATTCTATCGCTGATAAAATAGTGTATACAGGTATGATTGATGAGTATTATGACTATTGTTACGGCGAGTTGGAATATAGAAGTTTGAGATTTGAAACTGAAGTTATGGATATTGATAATTATCAGGGTAATGCAGTAGTTAATTATACGGAATATGAAGTGCCGTATACAAGGATTATTGAGCATAAACATTTTGAATACGGAATAGGAGAAAAAACTGTTATAACAAGAGAATACCCGGCGTCATGGAAACGGGGAGATGAGCCTTATTATCCGATGAATGACGAAAAAAATAATGCGTTATATGCAAAATACAAAGCTCTTGCAGATAAAGATGACAAAGTCGTTTTTGGCGGAAGACTCGGTATGTATAAGTATTATGACATGCATAATGTAATCGAGGCGGCATTAGAAACAGTGGAATCTTTGTCGGAAAATAATTAAGAACTACGTATAATGATTTTGTATTAGGAGAGTATGCAGATGAAAATGCTCTGGTATCTTGCGTATATCCCTGCGCTAATTTGGATGCTTATTATAGGCGGTTTCTCGGGAAGTGATGCAAAACAGTCATCTTCGCTTAGTCTTGATGTAACGGAAAGGTTAGTGGAGATAATTGATATAGGAGAGCCTATGTCAGAACAGGAATTTTATGAAGTGGTTGAGTTACTTCATGCTCCTGTTAGAAAACTTGCCCATATGACGGAATTTGCCATATTATATGTACTGCTGATTATACCGTCGGCAGTGCTATTCGGAATGAATAAAAAGATTGTTGGGATTGTATTTTTAATATGTGTATTATTCGCCATGTCAGATGAATTTCATCAGACATTTACTCCGGGAAGAGACGGGAATATAACAGATGTGTTAATAGATTCTCTGGGTGCTGCAATTGGAATGTTGGTATCACTTGGAGTTAATAAGTTCACCAACAGTAAAATAAAAGGAAAAAGCAAGTAATGATTGTATTGGAAGAATAAGACACTCCGTAAGAGAAGTGATTCCAAATGCAATCACAATAAGTAATGGAAGCACGGCAGTGCTTCTTTTATTATTGAATTTTATAAGATATCTTATGGAATAAATGAATGCAAGAATTGTAAGTAGAGTATATGCAATCCCGGCTAATAAACCATAAGTATAAGCGACCTGTATCCAGCTGTTGTGAGCATGAGGTACACGTTTGTGGTTAAACTTTTTACTGTATTTTATATGGCCTTCGTAATCAATGTCTTCAATGTAGTGTTTGTATATTTCGAGTCGTCCGTTAAGAATTGTGTCAAGAGTTGTATTGTCGTCAAATATGGAAGTTATGCGGTCAATTGCAGATACTCCTGCTTGAGCAGATGACGGGATAGTATTGTCAATATGGTCGGTACCGGCAGCATAACATATGGTACAGTTGTCGTTGTTTGAAACAAATAACTTGTCATTTTCATATGTAATGGGACGGTTAACTATATCCGGTATAGTGTTTAGAGCGATATGAGACATTGCGAATGACGGAATAGAAATTGCAATAGCAAGTATTAGGTGGCGCAGGAATATTTTGTTGTTTTTTCTTGAATAGTAAACAAGCACAATAAACCATATGAAGGAGATAACTGCTACAGCAAGAAATGAAGTTCTTGAACCTGTTGCATACATAAAAAATAAAACCATACCACCTTCAATTCCGATTCGAATATATTTTTTCATATCAGCTACTTTATGGACATTTTCATTAATTCTGAAAAGAAGGCATATCCACACCGAAAGAAGAAATCTTGCAAATACATTAGGGTTGATGGTTAAGCCGCAATAGCGGTAGCCTTCCATTTGTGGTCTAAAGAGGAAACACATTACTGCAGCTATAACAAATGCAATTTCTATGCCGGCAGTATACCAGTGCCATAACTTGTCTCTGTAGTCAGTAGAAAAACGTTTGAATATCATAAACAGAGGAGTGAATAAAAGCAAGAGTATCAGACTGAACAACCAGTATTTTTTAAAAACAATTATGTCTGAGTATAACATAAAAAGACCGGTAATTATCCATACGGCCAATAGAATTATATTATACTTTTGTTTGTGATTTGTTTTTTTTCGGCCTTTTTTTGTAAAATGATTTTTTTGTTTCAGGTATGCGGATGTAATTATAAACAACATAAGAACAATAAATATGCCTGTGTACAGGGGATATTTATTGCTTATAGAACCTAATTTCACAAAATATAGCATTAGCATAAATACTAATACTGTTGTGGTTGTAAGAATTGCTGTTAAAATGTCTGATTTATTATTTTTCATATATAAATATAAGGCCTTGCGGCTTGTCTCTCCTTACATATTACTTCGTGGTGTTAATAAAAAAAAATAGATAACCCTACATTTACAACAGTATACCCCTATTCACATTTGTTTTCAACTAAAAAAACATTTACTTTACTGCATTGATTTTAATAAATGTACATGGTATACTACATCGGAGTAAATAATTATCGTACATTTTTACATATTTAAAGGAGGACGTCATGATAACATTGAGTAAAGGCGGAGCTTATCTTATTAACGGAGATAGAGTTATTGAAGATAATCCGCAGGTCTTAGAACAGATTAAAGCAGAAACAGGTAGTGATATTTCCAAAGAGGATGCTGCGAAAGGAACTATTGCGTATTCTATTTTAAGTGAGCACAATGTATCCGGTAATATGAAGGAGCTTCAGATTAAATTTGATAAACTTACTTCACATGATATTACTTTTGTAGGAATAATTCAGACTGCAAGAGCATCAGGACTTGAGAAATTTCCGATTCCGTATGTACTTACAAACTGTCATAATAGTTTGTGCGCAGTTGGTGGCACTATTAATGAAGACGACCATGTATTTGGTCTTTCATGTGCTAAAAGATATGGCGGAGTTTATGTTCCTCCTCATCAGGCAGTTATTCACCAGTACGCAAGAGAGATGCTTGCAGGCGGCGGTAAGATGATTCTTGGTTCTGACAGTCATACAAGATATGGTGCTCTTGGTACAATGGCAGTAGGTGAAGGCGGACCTGAGCTTGTGAAGCAGTTACTTTCTCAGACATATGATATTAAGATGCCGGGAGTTATTGGTGTATACATGACAGGTGAGCCTGTTAAGGGTGTTGGTCCGCAGGACGTGGCTCTTGCTATAATTAAGGCTGTATTTGCCAACGGATATGTTAATAATAAAGTAATGGAGTTTGTTGGTCCGGGAGTTGCATCTTTGAGTGCTGATTTCAGAATTGGTGTTGATGTTATGACAACTGAGACAACTTGTCTTTCTTCTATTTGGAAGACTGATGATGAGATAAAGGATTTTTATAGTATTCATGGCAGAACTGCTGATTATAAAGAACTTAATCCTAAAGCGGTTGCATACTATGATGGTATGATATATGTAGACCTTAGTAAGGTTAAGCCAATGATAGCAATGCCGTTCCATCCAAGTAATGCATATACAATCGAAGAGCTTAATGCTAATCTTATGGATATTCTTGACGATTGTGAGAAGAAAGCACTCGTAAGTCTTGACGGACAAGTTGAGTATTCTCTCAAAGATAAAGTAAGAAACGGTAAGTTGTATGTTGAGCAGGGAATCATTGCAGGTTGCGCCGGCGGTGGATTTGAAAATATATGTGCAGCAGCTGATATTATTAAAGGAAAAAGTATTGGTTCTGATGAGTTTACATTAAGTGTTTACCCTGCAAGTACACCAATATATATGGAACTTGCGAAGAACGGTTGCCTTGCTGATTTGCTTGCTACAGGAGCAATTGTTAAGACGGCATTCTGTGGTCCTTGTTTCGGTGCAGGAGATACTCCGGCAAACAATGCATTCAGTATCAGACATTCAACACGTAATTTCCCTAACAGGGAAGGTTCTAAGTTGCAAAATGGTCAGATATCTTCAGTTGCTCTTATGGATGCCCGTTCTATTGCGGCAACTGCAGCTAATAAAGGATATCTTACAGCAGCAACAGATATTGATGTGGAATATTCTTCACCTAAATATCATTTTGACAGTACAATATATGCAAACAGAGTATTTGACAGTAAAGGTGTTGCAGATCCTTCTGTTGAGATTAAGCTCGGACCAAACATTAAGGACTGGCCGTCAATGATAGAGCTTACAGACAATATTATGCTTAAGGTAGTGTCAGAGATTCACGACCCTGTAACAACAACAGATGAGCTTATTCCGTCCGGTGAAACATCATCATATCGTTCTAATCCGCTTGGACTTGCTGAATTTGCTCTTTCACGTAAGGATCCTGAATATGTTGGCAGAGCAAAGGAAGTAAGAACTGTTGAGACAGACAGACAGGAAGGTGGTTCTGTGTGTGACAGTGAGTTTGGAAAGGCTTACGATGTTATTAAAGCAGATTCCAGATTTGCAGACATCAATCCTGACACTGTAGGTATCGGAAGTACAATTTTTGCAGTTAAGCCGGGAGACGGTTCGGCAAGAGAGCAGGCTGCATCATGTCAGAGGGTACTTGGCGGACTTGCTAATATTGCCAATGAATATGCAACCAAGAGATATCGTTCAAACCTTATTAACTGGGGTATGCTTCCTTTTGTATATGCAGGAGATGACAAACAGCTTCCGTTTGCTAACGGTGATTACATTTTCATTCCGGGAATTGCAGATGCAGTTAAGAATCATATTGATGTTATCAAGGCATATGTAGTTAAGGATTCACTTGTGGAATGTGAATTTACACTTGGTAATCTTACGGATGATGAAAGAGAAATTATCCTTAAAGGTTGTTTGATTAACTACAACAGAGCATAAGATAAGCAACAATCAATTTAATATTTTGGTATCAAATATAATAATAACACCGATTGGTTTGTATTACTAATCGGTGTTTTGCTTTGTATGAAATCTTTTGTTCTTTGTGACAAAAAGAGTTTATCTTTACCAATGTAATACATTTGCAAAAATCCGATAATGGTAGCAGAAAATGCAGTGGGGGAATAGTAAAAACACAGAAAGAATAAATACATAAACAATAAAAAAAGGATAAAAAGTAATAAAATAAATAGTGAAATGTCAGTTGAAAACGTGTTATAATAAGAGATGTATCAGAGTTAAAATAATTATTGGTTGGAGGGCGTATTGTATGAAAAATAAAAGATTATTATCAATTATCATGTGTTTCATACTGCTTGCTTCGTTATTTTGCAATACAGACAATGGCAGTGCAGCTAAAAAGATAAAGCTTAATAAAAAAAGAATTTCAATTAAAGTTGGAAAAAAATTCAGACTTAAGGTATTAGGTTTTAAAGGAAAGATAAGATGGAAATCTACCAATAAAAAGGTGGCAACAGTATCTTCCAAAGGAGTTGTTAAAGGGAAAAAACCGGGAAGTACAAAGGTAACTGCTAAGGTAAAGAATAAAAAACTTGTGTGTAAAGTAAAAGTAAAAAAAGTAAAGTTAGTAACAGCAACACCTATAGGAACAGCTACGGAAAATCCGGATAAGTATAATAATCCTGTTAGTACTCCGATACGGGACATTAATCAGGATGGAGAGTCTACTAAAGCACCGGAGTCTGATGACATACCTGAGATAACATCAGCACCTACGTTAACACCGGCTCCGACCTTGGCACCAACATTAGCGCCAACCCAGACACCAAAACCAACCGAGACACCGAAGCCGACTCAAACACCGAAGCCGACTCAAACACCGAAGCCGACTCAAACACCGAAACCTAGTCCTACACCTGTGCCAACAGCTACGGTTCCACCTGAGATAGGAATGCTTGATCATTATTCCGCACCGTATTCGCTGGAGTTAAATCAGGATACGGTAAAGGTTCAGGGGAACAGTTCTTTCGAGATGGGTAATGACGGAAGTGTTACCATTAATGTTAAGGAACAGTATAGCGGTATTGCATTTATATTGCCGGAGAATGTCGTAGAGAATAATTTTGATACGGTAACGATTACATACAAAGATGCAAAGAATGTGGCGTCAGGATTCGGATGCGGATTGTGGCGTGATGATGATAAAAATTCAGAAGATGTAGTTGCTTGGGGCGGTTTATTTGCGGACAAAGAAAGTGGTGAATACGTTGCAACCATACAAGGGAGAAACGAAACTAATGCCTGGTTTGTGAACAAGTGCCTGTTGTTTAATAATTCTTCTAATGATTTGTTAAGTAAGAATCCGGCAACGGTAACTATTACGTCTGTTACATTTTCACATTCAAGGTACGGAGAGATACAATATGACGATATAAAGTCAGAATGGAATGTATCAATTAATTCAAATAATGAGTATGGTAAAATTGAAGTGGATAACATTACATACACCGATGAAGGCGTCAAATATGTAGCAAAGCCGGGTTATGGTGGTGGTGGACTTGTTTTGTGGGCTAATACAGCCGGTGAACCTCTTAACCTTTCGCACTTTGGGAAGATGGTGTTAGAGATATCTTCGGATTCTGCTGACGTGCCTATGTCTATTGGATTTTACAAGGCCGAAAAACCTGATGTGTGGGGTAATACCATGTCATTATCAGATTCATGGTTTAATACTTCAAAGACGGCAGGAAAATTAACTACGATTGAATATGACCTTGACAAAATAGAAGGGGTTGACCGTGTAGGAGATTTGTATGGAATTGGATTTAGAATAAGAGGATGGGAGAGTGGTAATAACTATTCCATTACCATCAAATCAATCAAATTCATTAAAAGTGATCCGGTGCCTGATATTCCGAGTATGAAAGAAATGGTTACACCGGTATTTAACGAATTTGGTTCCTGTGTTACCTACAGTCAGTTAAAACAATACAAGACTCTTCAATATATTGCTAAGCATTATTCAAGTATTACCATGGAAAATGAAATGAAGCCTGATGCTATACTTGGAGTTAATAATCTTATTAGTACTGAGGAAGCAAAAAAGAATACAGAGGATTATGTAATCCCTGATTCATATACAGAAAGTACAATTCCTACGCTTAATTTTGACAATATAGATGGCATATTAAAACTTGCAAAAGATGCGGGAATAAAGGTAAGAGCTCATACCCTTGTATGGCACTCCCAGACACCGGAACAATTCTTTAGAGAAGGTTATAACAGAAACGGAAAATATGTAAGCAAGGCAGTAATGAATGCCAGACTTGAAATGTTTATACGCAGTGTTATGCATCATGTTTATACTGTTTCTGACGGAGCCTACAAAGATGTTGTATATACATGGGATGTAGCCAATGAATATATGCACAATAATGAGTATGATCCTGCCGGTGGAAAAAACGACGGTAACTGGTCTGCGGTATATGGTAATCGTTCGGATATTAAAAATAAACCTGAATATATCAAATATGCTTTTGAAATTGCTTATGACTGTCTTGAGGAATATGGATTAGACAAAAAAGTGTCATTGGTTTACAACGATTTTAATACATACTTTGATTGTCAGGACAATATCATTGAAATGATTAATTATATTAATTCCGGCAAGAAAATATGTGATGGCGTTGGTATGCAAAGTCATCTTGCGGTAACATACCCATCCGTTGATAACTATCTTAATACAGTTGAGAATTTTATTGACGCGGGATTTGATGTTCATATAACAGAGTTGGATATTACTACTACAGATGCTGATGCGGCCAACGGATACAGTATTCAATCAAAGTACATCGGAGACCTTACCCGGGGCCTCATTGATATTCAGAACCGTACCGGAAAAATAAAAGGTTTTACATGGTGGGGGTTATGTGATGCATTTTCATGGAGAGGCGGAAACAGTAGTGTTAAGAATGAGTTTCCATTGCTATTTGGAGATACGATATATGATATGAAGCCGGGATATGATTCATTTGTTAACGCATTTAATTAGTAAGCTAAGCCGGTAACCTTATAAAGATATTTATTGCCGTATATGTAAGGCTTTTTGAATTAAGCAAAGGTTATTATTTCTAAAGGAATGAATAATTCCATAAGAAGATAATAATTGCAAAGTAATGAGCGAGTTTTGACAATGTAATTGGATGATATAAACTGTTATAATATATCCGATAAAAATTCACAAGGAGTGTATCAAATGAAAAAATTAGTTTCTGCTGTATTATGTGCAGCAATGGTAGTGTCTGTGTTAACAGGCGCAGAAGCAGACGCAGCTAAGAAGCCAAAGCTTAGCAAGTCTAAAGTTAATGTTAAGGTAGGTACAACTGCCAAAGTTACAGTTAAAAATCTTAGTAAAAAAACTAAGGTGACATGGAAGACAAACAAGAAAAAGATTGCGTCAATTGTTAAGAAAAAGACCAAGAAAAATTATGTAACTATCAAAGGCGAAAAGCCGGGAAATGCTAAAATTACAGCTGTATTTAAGCTTGGTAAGAAAACAAAGAAACTTACGTGTAATGTTAGTGTTAAGAAAAAGAATAATACATCGACAGATGTTACAACAACTCCGGGAGTTAACTCAACTGCAACACCTATAGCAGATATTCAAACCGGTGCACCTACAGCTGCAGTTTCAACTAATATACCGGGACCGACTAATACACCGGGTCCAACTAAGACACCAAAACCTACTGCAAAGCCTACACCATCAGCAGATTGCCAGATATATAAAACCTATACTGATGTTGTAGTTGACGGTAATGTAGAGTTGGCATGGGATTTTGTTGAAAAGATGCCAATCAGCTATTGGAAGGGTGAAGAAGGAAAAACAGCGCAAACTTCTAATGCATATGCAAAGGTTATGTGGACAGAATCATATATGTACATACTTGTAGAGGCAGAAGATTCTCAGATTGATACTACAGCATCTGAGGTTTCCAATCAGGATATGGTAGATCTTTTCTTTGATGAATACAATAACAAAGAAGAGTGGGGTGCTGAAAAGAAAAAGAATGAGTTCAACTATCGTACTGTTCTCGATTTTGAAGCAGACAAAGTTGGAGATTTTACAGACAAAAATCAGTGGGATGGCGAGAAAGATGATGTTAAGACTGCCATTGGCAAAACTGATAAAGGATATGCAGTAGAGTATTCTATTAAACTTCACGAGGCTCCTGTTGAAGAGAAGTTTGCAGGTATCGAAATTCAGATTAACGATGCAGCAGATGGAGAGAAAAACGGAACATGGAACTTGTTTGCAAATATTGCTGAAGGATCAAAAACCCCATACGAATCAACATTAGTATTTGGCGAATGCCAGTATGGAATTAAGAGAAGACCTAAGGAAATTGACCTTGATTTCTCTAACCCTGCAAGTACTAACATGCAGCTTCCGGACCAGTTCTCAATAAAAGAAATTGATGAGGACGGTAAAGAATATGTTGCATACTATGATGAGAATAATGAAGTAGTATCAAAACGTTACACAGAAGTAGATGATGAAGGTAAGATTACGATTATTTATAAGGATAAGGATGGTAATGTTATTGATGAGCCAATAGGTAATCGTAAAGCCAGTGACGGTATTATGAATACTAAGGCAAGATACGACAGTGAAAATGGTCTTGTATATTGTGAAACTGCGAATAATATAGTTATTTACTTCCCTGAGGGTCTTAAGGTTTATATGGGAGAAAAGGCAGCAGTAAGAATCGAAGGTACATATACAGTTCCTGTAGTTGATGAAGATGCAGAAGGAGATGCATCAACAGGTACAACTGAAATGTCAGATAGTTCAACTGTATTCAGAACATGGCTTGTTGATAGTAACGATAAGAAACGTTTAGGAGATAGCCCTGTAACAGTTTCAAATCCGTTATCAATAACCTATGGTGAGATTAAGGCTGAAGATGGTAAGTTTGTTTACAACGGAGCATTTAAAGCTAACGGCCCTGATAAAGCCGGAGACGATGGTTACGTAAGTGACGGAACAAGTGATGCCCTTATGATTAAAGCTCCAAGTTACAATTCAACAATTGGAAATCTTGTGCTTAGTAAAGTAGTACTTACAGTATATGAACCTATTACTGAGATTGAAACTCCGGGTGAAACGGAAACACCGGATGAAACCAAGTAATGGGAAATAACTGCGGTTTTTTAAAATTGTGTCTCGGACAATAAATAACTTGAAATGTTTTTGCAAAATGTGGTATAATGTTATCTAGTTTTTTGATACACACCAAAAGTTGTCGAAAGATAACTCTAACAGGGGGAATTGCAATGATTGAAGCAACAAGCTGTGGTGGTGTGGTTATATTCCGAGGCAAGGTGTTGTTACTGTATAAGAATTACAGAAACAGGTACGAAGGCTGGGTATTGCCGAAAGGCACTGTAGAAGAAGGCGAGGAGTATAAGGAAACGGCGCTCCGTGAAGTCAAGGAAGAATCAGGTGCAGATGCATCAATTATCAAGTATGTTGGTAAAAGCCAGTATACGTTCAGCGCTCAGAACGATACAGTTGTGAAGGATGTTCATTGGTATCTTATGATGGCTGACAGTTACTACAGCAAACCACAACGCGAGGAATTTTTTGTGGACTCTGGATTTTACAAGTATCATGAAGCATATCATTTACTTAAGTTTGTTAATGAAAAACAGATATTAGAAAAAGCGTATGCAGAATATCTTGATTTGAAAAAGAGTAATCTCTGGGGTTGCAGAAAGTATTTCTAACACAATAACAGCAAAGGTAGTGTCCTTATGTGCTATATGCACATAAGGACATTTTTGTTACTTTCTTATAAATTAACAACGCTCCGCTAAGGATCGCACTGCGGCGGAGAGGAAAATGTTGCTAATGCAACCCAACCCGCCGCAGGCGGAGAATCTCGCAGGCGAGATTCTATTTTATATATACAGAGACTTTGTTTAATTGTTTATTGATTTGTGACTTGAAATATAATCCTATTGTGTTATAATTTTGAATCAGTTGATTAGCAGACTAATAATTAACCTGTTAATTATTGGTTTTTTTCTTTTGCAAGTAGTGTATGTATATGAAAGGAATATATTATGAATAAATTTCTGGAAACAACCAGACGGTTGTTAACGGTTGTTCACAAACGCAGATGCATTCTAGAACAAAGTCTTACGGGTAATAGTATTAATTTATATCCGGCACAACACCGAATACTTATGGAACTGGTCAAGTCGCCGGGAGCAAGTCAGAAAGAACTTGCTAATATGCTTCAGGTTTCAGGAGCTACGATGACTAACAGTATTAAAAAACTGATTAAGTCAGGATATGTTGTCCGGTATATTAAAGAAAATGACTGCAGATATAATGTGTTAGAGATAACCGATAGTGGCAGAGCGGTTTTACAAAAGAGCAAAATAATATTTGATAAGCTTGATGATGTTATGTTTTTGGGATTTAGTGAATCTGATATTGATTCGTTCGGGAAATATCTGGAAAAGATTTACCATAATTTAAGTGAATGTTCAATGGAAAGATTTAATGAAGAGGCAAATAAGGAGGTTGCGGACTCATGAAAATATATATGAAATATATTAAACCATATATATCAGCTTTTATTTTGGGACCGATATTTATGATAGTGGAAGTAATAGGTGAAATAATGATGCCTAAACTTTTACAAATGATAATAGACAACGGACTTGGTAGCGAAGACGGTAACATACCATATATTATAGGTATCGGAATTGCAATGGTAATTACTGCTGTCTTGATGTTAATTGGTGGTGTGCTCGGCGCATTTTTTGCAATAAGGGCATCTGTTAATTTTGCAGGTGATTTAAGACAGGATTTATTTGAAAAGGTTCAGAGTTTTTCTTTTGCCAATATTGATAAGTTTTCTACAGGTTCTTTAGTAACAAGACTTACTAACGATGTAACTAATCTGCAAAATACAGTTGCAATGGCGTTAAGAATGATGTTACGTGCACCCGGAATGCTGATTGGTGCGTTGATTATGGCTTTTGTGATGAACCCAAGTTTGGCATCGGTGCTTCTTGTAGTAATCCCGCTTCTTACTCTGGCAATTGTTTTGATTATGAAAAATGCATTTCCAAGATTCAACGTTATGCAAAAAAAGATTGATAATGTTAACTCCGTAGTTCAGGAAAACATAACAAATGCGCGAGTTGTAAAATCTTTTGTGAGAGAGGAACATGAGATTGAGAAATTTAAAACTGCTAATTCTGATCTCAAGAATAATACGGTAAATGCAATAAAACTTGTTATTCTCACCATGCCTGTAATGACCCTTGCTATGAATATTACCACTATTGCAATTGTGTGGTTTGGAGGTAATCAGATTTTAGTTGGTGATATGCCTATCGGTGAATTGACGGCATTTACAACTTATGTGGTTCAGATTCTTATGTCTTTAATGATGGTATCAATGATTATGATTAATGGTTCGAGAGCACTTGCTTCTTCAGCCAGAATTAAGGAAGTGTTAACAACCGAGATTGACCTTAATGATGATAAGGTAAGGGAATTGGTCAAATCAGGCGTCGATGTGCCTAAAGTAACGGGAGGAAGTATAGAATTTCGTAACGTATGTTTTAAATACTACAAGAAGAAAAAGAATAATGTGTTGAATGATATAACATTTAAGGTGGAATCCGGGCAGACTGTCGGGATCATCGGCTCCACAGGCTCGGGAAAAACCAGTCTCGTACAATTAATTCCAAGATTATATGACGCAGATGAAGGAGAAGTTCTTGTAGACGGAGTTAATGTCAGGAATTATCTTTTGAATGATTTGCGAGACAGTGTTGCTATGGTTCTTCAAAAAAATATACTGTTCTCCGGTACGATTGAAGATAATCTCAGATGGGGTGATGAGAACGCAGACATAAGTGAAATAGAAAGAATGGCAGATTATGCCCAGGCTGATGGTTTTGTCAAATCATTTTCTGATGGATATCAGACATATCTTAATCAGGGCGGAGTTAATGTTTCAGGCGGTCAGAAACAAAGATTATGTATTGCAAGAGCATTGCTTAAACATCCAAAGATACTTATTTTAGATGATAGTACGAGTGCAGTTGACACAGCAACAGAGGCTATAATAAGAAAGAATTTCCTGAAAGAAATTCCTGATACAACGAAGCTTATTATTGCTCAGAGAATATCATCCGTAATTGATGCAGATAAGATAGTTGTTCTTGATGATGGCTATGTGGTTGGAATAGGTACTCATGATGAATTGATGACTTCGTGTGATACTTATAAAGAAATATATTATTCCCAGATAGAAAAGGAGGAAGCAGTATGAGCAAAGCGGATACAGCACCTCGCACTATGAATAAAGAAGGAAATGGAATGGGAAGAGGTCCGGGAATTGGTCCGGGACCGGGAAGGGGTCCGGGAAGACACGGACGCAAATTTGAGAAACCAAAAGAAGGCAAAGCGGCTATAAAGCGTTTGTTTGGATATATTGCCCATGAAAAAGCAGCATTATTTATTGTATTTTTATGTGTTATAACAAGTTCGGTTACAGCATTGTTAGGTGCTTACATGTTAAGACCGATTGTTAATACATTGGGCGACGATTTAAAGGTGCTGATGAGTTTATCTGCTGATTCCGCAGATTACGGTGTGGCAATGAAGGATAGCATTTTGCATCTTATAACAGGGCTTATTAAAATGGGAATTGTGTATGCTGCCGGTATTATTACAACATATACACAGTCGCGAATTATGATTGGAGTATCCCAGAGAGCTATATATAAGATTAGACAGGAGCTATTTACAAAAGTTCAATCCCTTCCTATAAGATTTTTTGATGAAAGAAGTACCGGAGAAGTTATGAGTCGGTTTACAAATGACGTTGATACTGTGGGAGAACTTCTTAATAATACGATAACTCAGCTTATTAACGGAATAATTACTGTTGTGGGAACTTTGGTATTAATGATATATACTAACTGGATTCTTACTATCATTACAATAGTGTTTGTTCCCCTTATGCTTAAAGCCGGTTCTATGATAGCAAAAAGGTCAAGAAAGTATTTTTCTGCCCAGCAGGCAGCTCTTGGTGATGTTAACGGATATATAGAAGAAGTAGTTACAGGACAAAATGTTGTAAAAGTATTCTGCCATGAGAAAAAAGCAATTGAGGAATTCAGGGAATATAATAATACTTTAAGAGAAAAACAGATAAAGGCTCAGTTCTTTGGCGGAATTATGGGACCTGTAATGGGTAACTTAGGCCAGATCAGTTATGCAGTTGTAGGAACGGTAGGGGCAATTCTTTGTATACTTAAAAAGTTCGATATTGGTGGTGTAACTGTATTTGTAAATTTCTCAAGACAGTTTTCGAGACCGATTAACGAATTATCGATGCAGGTAAATACTATTTTTTCCGCATTGGCAGGTGCTGAAAGAGTTTTTGCCGTGATGGATCTTGAACCTGAAGAAGGTGATATGGAAGATGCCGTGAATATGAATGAAAAGGAAGTTAGAGGTTTGGTTGTGTTTGAAAATGTGACTTTTGGATACAATCCGGATAAGGTTGTACTTAATAATCTTTCGTTGTATGCAAAACCGGGACAAAAGATTGCATTTGTAGGTTCAACCGGAGCCGGAAAAACAACTATAACTAACCTTCTTAATCGTTTTTACGATATTCAGTCAGGTTCAATAACAATTGATGAAAAAGATATTAAGTCTTATACAAGAGAAAGTTTAAGACAGAATATAGCAATGGTACTTCAGGATACACATTTGTTTAGCGGTACCATACGTGAGAATATCAGGTACGGACGCCTGGATGCAACCGATGAAGAGGTAGAAGCAGCAGCCAAGGTGGCAAGTGCCCATTCATTTATAATGAGACTTGAAGACGGATATGACACAGTAATAGAGGGAGACGGTTCTAATTTGAGTCAGGGGCAAAGACAGCTTCTTAATATTGCAAGAGCAGCGGTGTCACATGCTCCGATACTTGTTCTTGACGAAGCTACGTCTTCTGTTGATACCCGAACGGAGAAACATATAGAACATGGTATGGACAGATTAATGAAGAACAGAACTACGTTTGTTATTGCACATAGATTGTCAACTGTACGTAATGCCAATGCAATTATGGTTCTGGAAAATGGAGAAATAATTGAAAGAGGAACCCATAAAGATCTTTTGGATATGAAGGGAAGATATTATAAACTTTATACCGGAATGTTAGAACTTGACTAATGGGTTTTGTTGTTGTAAAATCAACGGAAAATTTGTTTGTGTAACGGTAGCTTATCAATAATAAAATGAAGGAGTAAACTATGATAAAGTTCAGTGTTAAGAAACCTTATTTCACAGTAATCGCAGTTGTAATTATTCTTATTATAGGATATGTTTCTTTGGGAAAAATGAAGACGGATCTTTTACCGGATATTAGTATGCCATACATGATGGTTATTACTACAGAACCGGGAGCCAGTCCTCAGAAGGTTCAGTCAGATGTCACGGAGCCGATGGAAAATGCTCTTGGTACAATCAGCGGTGTGGAGAATGTTGTAAGTAATTCTGCGGAGAATTACAGTCTTGTTATGCTTGAATTCAGTTCGGGAACTGATATGGACTCGGCTTTAGTCAGAGTATCAGCTGCAATTAATAAACTTTCTCTTCCTGAATTGTGCGGAACTCCTAATATTCTTGAAATAGGTATGGATATGATGGCAACTATGTATGCTTCCGTAAGTTATGAAGGAAAGGACATTATTGAGCTGACTGAATTTACAGATGAAGTAGTTGTTCCTTATCTTGAAAGACAGACCGGTGTTGCAAGTATTACACAAATAGGTTCGGTTACCCAGACTGTTGAAGTGAGATTGAATAAAGAACGTGTTGATAAACTTAATGATGATATTTTAGTGTACACTAACGACAAGTTAGCCGATGCAAAGGAGAAAATAGATAAAGGTAAAAAGAAGCTTGATAAAGCTGAAAAAGAACTTGAAAAGCAACAAAAGGCTCTTGAAAATAAACAAAATGATGCTAACCAGGGTGTATCTGATGCAATGCTTCAGTTAGACAAAGCTATAGCTTCAAAAGCAGCTTACGAGGCATCTTTGAATAGTCTTAAGGCCAGCAAGCAGGCTCTTAAAGCTGAGAAAAAGGCATATACTGAAAATAAAATACAGGAAAGCTATAATCAGATAGACGGAATGTTTAAGTCACTTAATGCATCAATGGGACAGTTTGCCGGTATGGCGGGAATAGAGATTCCTAACGGTATTGAAGATGCGGCATCTAATAAAAAGAAGCTTAACAGCTTTCTGAAATGGATGGAAACTATGGGATACAAAGAGCAGGTAAAGGCTATATCCTATGACGGTGTTTCAAAGGTTTATGATATTGTCAATGTAAGAATACCGCAGATTGATACCGAACTTGCTAATCTTAATACAGAAATACTGGCGGCTAAGGCTGTTATTGATGCAATGAATAAGAAAATGGATAAGCTTGATGCCGGTTATCAGGAGGCATATGAAGGTGGTTTGTCAGCTTCTGCAGGATTTGGTTCTGCCAGCGCGCAGATTGCATCAGGAAAAAGTGAAATAGAAAAAGCTAAGAAAGAACTTGATGAAGCGATTAAGCAGTTTAATAAATCAAAGAAAACTGCAAAAGAGAATGCTAATCTTGATGCATTGTTGTCTCTTGAAGCTTTATCAGGTATTGTTAAAGCTCAGAATTTTTCTATGCCGGCCGGATATATTAATGACAAGGATGATAATCAGTGGCTAATAAAAGTTGGCGAAGAGTATGATTCTTATGAAGATATCCAAAATATGGTATTGTGCAAAACACCGGGTGTGGGTGTTATTAAGTTAAAGGATGTTGCTGATGTAACATTAATAGACAATTCTGCTGAAGCATACTCAAAATATAACGGCAACGACGCAATTTTTCTTGCAATATATAAAGCAAGTACGGCGAATACAAGTGACGTATCAGATGAGTGTTATGATGCAATGGATTATCTTGAGAAAAAGTATCAGGGCATGAAAATGGTTTCATTCAGCGACCAATCACAATACATAGCAATGTTTCTTGAAAGTGTGTTGTCAAGTATTGCTATTGGTGCTATACTGGCAATTCTCGTACTGGTTTTATTCTTAAAGAGAGTAAAGCCAACAATTGTTGTTGCATTCAGTATTCCGTTCAGTGTGTTGTTTGCAATCATTATTATGTATTTTACGGGAATTGATATTAATGTAATGTCTCTTGCGGGACTTGGTCTTGCCATAGGAATGCTTGTTGATAACTCCATAGTTGTTATTGAAAATATATGTTCTTTACGTGAAAAGGGTATTGCTGCTCCAAGAGCGGCTGTTCAGGGGGCAAAACAGGTTGCAGGGCCAATAACGGCTTCTACAATAACGACAATTTGCGTATTCTTACCGATGGTGTTTACAGAAGGTCTTGTTAGAGACTTGGTTGTTCCTTTTGCGCTTACTATATCGTATGCATTGACAGCATCGCTTATTGTGGCACTTATTGTTGTTCCGACTATAGGATCGGCAATCCTAAAAAATACAAAAGAAGTTAAGCAGCCTATATTCAGTAAGTTGCAGAACGCATATGGGAAAGCACTTGAGGTGTGCCTAAAATATAAGTTTATTGCTCTTATTATTGCAATAGGGTTATTGGTATTTAGTATATACGAAGTGTTCAGAATGGGAATTGTAATGATACCTCCTATGACGGGAGATACGATTTCTGTTACTGTAGAGGCACCGGAAGGTGCAACGGGTGAAGAAGCAGTTGAATTATCTGATAAGGTAATTGAAGCAGTAATGAGTGTTGATGGTGTAAATGATGTGGGAGCAATTGATATGCGTTCCTCACTTAACATGTTTGTAGGTGGTGCAGCCGGTACTGAATCAGAATCTGAATTTTCAACTTTTTCATTATTTGTTATTCCTGATAAGGATATAAAAAGTGTTGGTGATTTTAACAGAATAATTGATGAAATAGAAGAGAAAACCAAGGATTTTGACGGAAATGTTATGGTGGCTTCAGAAGAATCTGCTTCCCAGTTCCTTTCAAGCGGTGTTCAGATTAATATATATGGCGAGGATGAAAATAAGCTCATTGATATCAGTAATGATGTAATGGATTTATTGGAAGGCTTTGAAGGATTAAGTGAAATATCTAATGGAATAGAAGAAAGTGATAAAGCAATTCATCTTAGTATTGATAAGGATAAAGCAGCTAAAAAAGGTCTTACTGTTGCCCAAATCTATGCGGCTATTTCAGAAAAACTTACTACTGAGAAGGATGCAGCAAAACTTAGCTTAGATGGTACAAACGCAAGTATCAACATAATAAATGAAACCAATTCAATTAAGAGAGAGAATCTTCTTGATATGGAACTTGAAGCAACTAAGATGAATGCAGACGGAACAAGTAAGGTTAAGAAGTATAAACTCTCCGAATTTGCAACGGAACAGTTGGTAGATACTGCAAAAGTAATAACAAGAGAGAATCAGACAAATTATATATCTGTTACTGCTTCTGTTGATGCAGATGCCAATGCAGCCTTATTATCAAGAGATATAGAACCGGCGTTGGAAAAATATCAGACTCCTGAGGGATATACAATTGAAATTGCCGGAGAATCAGAAGAAGTTATGAATATGTTATCCCAGATGTTACTTGCAATTGTTCTTGGCTTGTTGTTTATTTACCTTGTAATGGTTGCTCAGTTCCAGAGTTTGTTATCTCCGTTTATTGTATTGTTTACAATACCACTTGCTTTTACAGGTGGATTTGTGGGACTATTTATTGCCGGAGAAGAGATATCAGCTATGTCTCTTATGGGATTTATGGTACTTATGGGAACTGTTGTTAATAACGGAATCGTGTTTGTTGATTATGTTAATCAGCTTAGAATTCAGGGACTTGATAAGAGAAAGGCGCTTATTGCCACCGGTAAGTCAAGGCTTCGCCCGATTCTTATGACAGCTTTGACAACTATACTTGCAATGAGTAATATGATATTTACACAGGATGCCAGCGCAGCTATGTCAAAGGGAATGGCAATAGTTATTTCGGGTGGTTTGTTATATTCAACATTGATGACGTTGTTTATTGTACCAATAATGTATGACATCTTGTTCAGAAAAAAACCTACAGTGATTGATGTGGGTGAAGATTTAGATGATGCACTTGATTTAACAGACTTGACATAAAAACCAAAAAATTATATCCTAATTTAAGTAATAGGTTGAATAAGATATTAAGCAGTTAGGATGGTGTTAAGGTGTCGGAATATGTTGTAGGACGTTTGATTGGTGATATAAAAGTTAAGGTTCCCGGTTCGAAGAGTATTACGAACCGGGCGCTCTTGATTGCAGCATTGGGGAACGGTTTGTCGGTATTAAGAGGAACTCTTAGTAGCGATGATTCCGTTCATTTTATTAATAGTCTTGTTTCGCTTGGATATAATATTGAGGTTGCAGGTGATGTAATTAACATAGTTGGTATGGGTGGAGAGATTCCGAAAAAAAAGGCAACTATTGATGTGGGGAGTGCGGGTACTGCTGCAAGATTTCTCACGGCAATGCTTGCAATGTCTGATGGTGAGTATGTTGTTAATGCCTCTCCTCAGATGCAAAAACGTCCAATGGCGGAATTACTTGTTGCCCTTGAACAGTTAGGTGCAGAGTTTTCTTTTTTAAACGAACCATATTCTTTGCCATTTGTTGTGAAGGGAAGAAAGTGTGGAAAATATATTTCCAAAAGTGAGTATGAGATATCACTTAATATAGATAAATCAAGTCAGTATTTAAGTGCTCTTCTTATGACGGCACCAATGCTTGATGGCAAACTTACGATAACCCTTACCGGAACAAGGAAAGCCAGGTCATATGTTGGAATAACAACCAATATGATGAAAGATTTCGGAGTTTTGGTTACAATGTTAAGTGAGGATGTTTATGTGGTTGACGGTGGGAATTATATTGCCAAAGAATATATGTGCGAACCCGATGTGTCAGCAGCATGTTATTATTACGGAGCAGCAGCTATAACCGGAAAAACAGCTATTGTTGAAAATGTATATAGGACAAGTATGCAGGGTGACATAAGATTTCTTGATATATTGGAACAAATGGGTTGTAAAGTATATGATACGTCACAAGGGGTTGCTGTGGAAGGACCGGACAAACTTAAGGGAATAAGTGTTAATATGAGCGATTGTTCGGATCAGACTATGACCTTGGCAGCTATAGCACCTTTCGCATCCGAGGATGTAATTATAGAAGGTGTTGAACATATCAGAAGACAGGAATCAGACAGACTCTCAGCGATATCTGATGCACTTGACAGAATGAATATTGTTCATGAACAAAACGATGACGGAATCAGGATAACTCCGGGGGAACCGTCGCCTTGTCATATTAATACATTTGAAGATCACAGAATGGCAATGGCATTTGCATTAACGGGTCTTATGTCTGATGGAATAATTATAGATAATCCGGAATGTTGTAAAAAGACTTTCCCGGAGTATTTTAACATTCTTGATTCAATAACAACATAAAACAGATGATTATTTAGAAGGAAGGATGATATATATGAAAAAGATAACTGATAGTATTGAAGAGGTTGTTAAATCTGCATTTAAGAATGCGGGATATGAAGAAAGTTATGGTACGGTTCAAATATCTAACAGACCTGATTTGTGCCAGTATCAGTGTAACGGAGCAATGTCAGCTGCTAAGGCATATCATAAAGCACCATTTATGATCGCAGACGATGTTGTTGCATTATTAAAGGATGATTCAATGTTTGAATCAGTGGAATCTGTTAAACCGGGATTTATCAATATAACTCTGGCGCCTGCATATATCTCTGAATATGTAAAAGGAATGGCAGAAGATGATAATCTGGGGTTTGAAAAAACAAGTAATCCAAAGAAAATTGTTATAGATTACGGCGGACCTAATGTGGCAAAGCCGCTTCATGTAGGACATTTGCGTGCTGCCATTATCGGAGAAAGTATAAAACGTATATTGAAGTATACAGGTAATAGTGTTATCGGAGATGTTCATCTTGGAGACTGGGGATTACAGATAGGACTTATTATTACAGAGTTAGAAGTCAGAAAACCTGAGCTTCCTTATTTTGATGAAGCATATGAAGGAGATTATCCTACAGAGGCACCATTTACCATGGAAGAACTTGAACAGATATATCCGTATGCAAGCGGCTTTTCAAAGCAGAATCCGGAGTATCTTGCAAAGGCAGGACAGGCTACTGCAGATTTGCAGAACGGCAGAAGGGGTTACAGGGCTTTGTGGCAGCATATTATTGATGTATCTGTTGCTGATATTAAGAAGAATTATGAAAAGCTTAATGTAGAATTTGACCTCTGGAAGAAGGAAAGTGATGCCCAGGAGTATATCCCTGACATGGTTAAAATGATGAAAGAAAAGGGATATGCTTATGAAAGTGACGGTGCTTTAGTTGTTGATGTTAAGCAACCGGAAGATAAGAAGGAGATTCCGCCGTGTATTATTCTGAAATCAAACGGTGCAACTAATTACGAAACAACAGACCTTGCAACAATTATTGAACGTATTAAATTATTTAATGCGGAAGAGATAATATATGTTGTTGATAAGCGTCAGGAACTTCACTTTGACCAGGTGTTTAGATGTGCCCGTAAAACAGGCCTTGTTAACGATGATACAGATCTTGTTTTCATTGGATTTGGTACAATGAACGGTAAGGACGGAAAGCCATTTAAAACAAGAGATGGCGGAGTTTTAAGACTTGAAACCCTGATTAAGGAAATAAATGATGCAGTATATGCAAGAATAATGGAAAATAGAGAAATGGAAGAGGAAGAAGCTCGCAGTATTGCTGCAACTGTAGGATTATCTGCTCTTAAATACGGTGATCTTTCCAATCAGGCATCAAAGGATTATGTATTTGATGTTGATCGTTTTGTATCATTTGAAGGTAATACAGGACCATATGTTTTGTATTCTATAGTAAGAATTAAATCAGTACTTAACAAATTCGTTAATGAAGGAGGCAGTCTTGCCAAAACTAACATTATAGAACCGGCTAATGAGTCAGAAACTAACGTGATGCTTCAGCTTCTTCGTTACAATGAAGTAATTATGCAGGCTGCAACTGATAAGGCTCCTCATAAGATATGCCAGTATATTTACGAATTGTCAGATGCATTTAACAGTTTCTATCACGGAAATAAAATATTATCCGAAGAAAATGAGGAGAGAAAGAATTCTTGGATTGCCCTTGTCATTCTTGTTAAGAGAGTGTTAGAACAGTGTATTGATTTGCTTGGGTTTGATGCACCTGAAAAGATGTAAATTGTGTTTTGCATGAAAGGATGGGGTTGTATGGTAGGAAGGAAAAAAGAACTTAGTTTTCTTAATGAACAGTATAATGCTGGAGCTAATTCGCTTGTAATATTATATGGCAGACAGGGAACCGGCAAAACAACGCTGATTAATGAGTTTTTAAAGGATAAGTCGCACATATACTATCTTGCAAAAGAATGTCAGACAACTGAACAACAGTTTCTTATGAAGGAGGAACTGGAAAAAAGTACCGGAGCAGAGATTAACGGAGTTGAATTTGCAGACATTATTAAAGATTCGCTAAACTCATTTTCCGGTGCCGACAAGGTAGTGGTTGTTATTGATGAAATATATAATGAGCTTAAACAAGGACCGGCACTTCGTGATGCTATTGCTGATGTTTTGGAAAACTATGAAGACAAAAGTGTTATGTTTATTCTTACAAGTTCTTCCGTCTGGTGGGTTGAGAATCATATGGTAAAAGATTTGGGTAAGCTCGCAATGTCTATTACTGCATTTAATAAGCTCTCAGGACTTGATTTTGTTGATATAGTAAACAGATTTGAAAGTCTTTCCTCAAGACAATGTGTGTATATATACGGAATTCTTGGCGGAGTACCGGGTTATGTTGATATGTGGAAAGACAAATCTTCAGTAAAAAGCAACATAATTAACCTTTTCCTTGATAAAAACGGATTGTTCTATCGTGAACCGGAAAGATTCCTAAAATCAGAGTTACGTGAACTGAGTTTTTACAATACCATACTTGCCAATCTTGCTGCCGGAAGAGTTAAACTCAATGAACTTCATGCAAGGACAGGTTTTTCAAGAGCAAAAATCAGTGTTTATATTAAGAACCTTATTCAGCTTGATATTGTTGAAAAAAGGTTTAGTAGTGATGAAGGGGATTACAGTCGTACACAAAAGGGTGTGTATTGTATAAAAGACCCGTTTATGCATTTTTGGTATAAATTCGTATTTCCTAATACCGGTCTTTTAGAAATGGGACATACAGAGTATGTGTATGACAATATTATAGAACCGCAACTTTCGGATTATATGCATCCGTACTTTGTGAAAGTTTGTAAGGAGTATCTTAACCTTATGAATCAATACAAGAGATTGCCGGTGAATTATGAAATATGTGAAAGTTGGAACGGCAAAGAGCATAATATTGACATCATTGCAAAAGATATTGAGACAGGCGAATTAATTGCAGGAATGTGTAAATGGAGTGATGAGCCATATAGCGATGATGATTTTGCAGCTATGATTGAAAAGCTTGAATATGCAAAGATTGATTGTGAATACTATTATCTGTTTTCAAAATCCGGTTTTAGAGAGGACTTTGAAATAAGTTGTAAACAGATAAATAATGTTATTCTAATAGATTTAAACAGTTTGTAATTCAGAAAGAGGATACTAATTATGTATAGAGAATTAGAAAAGCTAATCATATATCGTAACAATATTAAAGATACAATTCTTAGTGAAATGGGAGATATTTTCTGTTCATTTGCCATAGGTAAATATCAGAAAGACGAGCTTATCGGAAGGATTTATACTCAGATTAACCGATTGCTGGATGTTGCAACGGACTATGGATTTGACGGTAACTTGTGGCAGAATTATATTGCCTATATCCTTGCAACCGCAGAAAATCCTTTTTCAATTACTTGTGAAAAAACGGAAGCACAGAAGGGAACTGTTAATATATTCGTGAAAGGAGATATGGCTTGTTTTCACAATATATTAAATTATGATTTTACCAATATAGAAAAAGCACTTAATATTAATTGCTTTAGTCTGATAACTGATTATAAGTCTTTAGTTAAACCTGAAAGAAGATTTAATAAAAATGTCAGTAACTGTGTAAGGCTTCTTTCGGACAAATTAAAAGATTGTGACAGTCCGGAAGAATTATATAAAACCGTAACGGAATTTTACCGGGACTATGGTGTTGGCATATACGGACTTAATAAAGCGTTTAGAATAAAGAAAATAATAACTGAAAACGGAAATGAAGTAACTAAGCTTGTGCCTGTTACCAATACTTCGTCGGTAACTCTTGATGATATTATAGGTTATGATCTTCAGAAGGAGCAGCTTATTAACAATACAGAAGCATTTGTAAACGGATACAATGCCAATAACGTACTTCTTTGCGGAGACAGCGGAACAGGAAAGTCGACAAGTATTAAAGCAATTTTGAATCAGTATTATGACAAAGGTCTAAGGATTATTGAAATATATAAGTATCAGTTTAAGGATTTATCTACGGTTATAGAGGCAATAAAGGACAGGAATTACAGATTTATTATTTATATGGATGACTTGTCTTTTGAAGAATATGAGACAGAGTATAAATATCTAAAGGCTGTAATTGAAGGCGGTTTGGAGACGAAACCGGACAATGTCTTAATATACGCAACTTCAAACAGACGTCATCTTGTAAAAGAGACTTGGAAAGACAGAGATGATATGGACATGGATATTCACCATAGTGATACGGTACAGGAAAAGTTGTCTTTGGCTGCAAGATTCGGTCTTACAATTTATTTCGGAAGACCCGGGAAAAAAGAGTATGATATGATTGTTAAAGGTATTGCAAAGCAGTATCCTGAGTTAGATATAAGCGAAGAGGAGCTTCTGGCAGAAGCAAACAGATGGAGCGTATCAGGCGGTGGCTACTCAGGACGAATTGCGAGACAAATGATTATATCAAAGCTGTCGGATATAAAATAAATATAAAAACTTGATTAAAAAGTATAAATATGCTATTATCGAAATATAATAAAAAGAATAGGGGTGAGTGTTGTGGTAAATGGATTTGTTATTCTTTCCGGAATTCTTGTCGTTATTTTGTTTGTTAGTTTGTTATATTTGAGAAAGCATAAAACTGAGCTTAGCCATTCTTTGAAGGTTGCATACATACTTGGCATGTTGAGTGTTCTTTTGAATGCCGTTTCTGTATTTGTATCAGATCAAACCATAGCTGCACTTACTTATGGTTTGTATTTGGCTTCAAATAACTGGCTCACTATAGCTGTGCTGGTTTTTTCCCAGTATTACGCTGACAAAGTAAATAAAAAGAATAGTATTAAGATTATTATATCGGCAATTGCCGGGATTGATTCAATCTCCCTTATTGTAAATAACTGGACTCATCATATGTTTGAGATGAAATGGACCAGAGTTGCGGAAGGGGAGTATTGTTATTCGGCTACTTCATTCACGGTTATATATTATCTTCATCTTTTATTTGTATATATTATCGGTGCTATGATTCTTTCGATATTTGTGTACAAGATTTTTAATACAGTTTCTGTATACAGAAGGAAATACAGTACCCTTTTGATAGGTCTTGCCTCAGTTTTTTTGGCTAATTCTTTATATAAGATTCTTCATTTCCCATTGGATATAACGAGTATAACATATTTTGTTGTAGTTTTGATAATTTCATATTTTACATTCATTTACGTTCCGACGGGCATGCTTGTAAATGGGCTGGCAAATGCTGTGCGGGGGTTGGATGATTCGATTATATGTTTTGATGTGGACGGAGAATGTCTGTATTACAACACTGCTTTTGAAAAGTATTTTGGTTTAATAAACAGCCAGGAAGATACATCAACATTTTATAAAGAGTGGATTGGTGAAAAAGACGTTACCGGCTTGCAGAAGACTGTTTGGCGGGATGAAAAGACTATTGATGGTCAGGAATATATTCTTGAAACATCATTTTCTCCTATGTACGGTAAGAAAAATGAGTACATCGGATGTTATTTTGTTACGAAAGATATTACCACTTCTGTTAATAAGCTGAAGTCTGAACGTTTTAGGGCATTTCATGATCCGCTTACAGGTTCACTTAACAGACTCGGTTTTTTTGAAGAAGTCAGAAATTTGATTGACAGGGCTCCGGATATAAAAAGGTATATGGTAGTGTCGGATATTCGTAATTTTAAGCTTGTAAATGAGTTGTTTGGTACCAATAGAGGAGACAGTATTCTTATACGTACGGCAGAACTTATGAAAAAGTATCTGGCTCCTGATTCTGTATTCGGACGTCTTTCCGCAGATAAATTTGCAGTGTGTGTTCCAATAGAGGAATTTGATATAGGAGTTATGAACTGTATTATTGGTGAACTTGCTAATATGGCGAAAAACAGCGTGTATAAGATGCATATTCATTTAGGAATATATGAGATAAAGGATGTCGCTATGGATGTTTCGCTTATGTGCGATAAGGCGATAATGGCAATTGAAAAAAACAAAGATAATTATGAAATGACAGTATGTTATTATGATGATGCCATGACAGCAGAACTTCAAAATCAAAATATTTTGATAAATGAGTTTGAAGGTGCCCTTGCAGACGGTCAGTTCAAGATGTTTTTGCAACCGCAGATTTCAACTGTTGAACATAAGCTATTAGGCGGGGAAGCACTTGTGCGTTGGATTCATCCTGAACGGGGAATGATATCTCCGGGAGAATTTATTCCTTTGTTTGAACGGACAGGCTATATTTACCGATTAGATAAATATATATGGGAACAGGCATGTATACAGTTGAAAAAATGGAAAGAACGGGGTGTAAAGGATTTATATATTTCCGTAAATATTTCACCAAAAGATTTTTACTATATTGACATATATACTACATTTACAGAACTTGTTGAAAAATATGATATATCACCTGACGAACTTAAATTGGAAATAACAGAAACAGCAATTATAACTAATGCGTGTAAGAT
The DNA here is from genome assembly GCA_015057405.1 of Lachnospiraceae bacterium. GTDB lineage: Bacteria > Bacillota > Clostridia > Lachnospirales > Lachnospiraceae > V9D3004. Next base: position 14,273 of record SVEK01000004.1, on the reverse strand, counting down.
GTTGCAGGTGCTTGAGCAACTGCGTTCTTATGGTTTCAGTATTGCAATTGATGACTTTGGAAGTGGGTATTCGTCTTTGAATACGTTAAAAGATATGAAGGTAGATGAATTGAAACTGGATAAAGGATTCCTTGGGGAAACAATGTATAGTAACCGCGGTAAAATAATTTTGAATTCGGTTGTTGCAATGTCTAAGGAGTTAAGTATGGTGACTGTAACCGAGGGTGTTGAAACGAAGGAACAGATTCAGTATCTCACCGGAGTAGGCTGTGATATCCTTCAGGGATTTTATTTCTCAAAGCCTATCCCGGTAGATGAATTTGAAGAAAAATATAATATATTGTAATCAGGTCGGTTTTTGTAACTGTAAATTGCGGACTAGCTGAAATGCAAGAGCGCTGGTGAAATTACAGGTTAGCCGAAATATCTGAAGTGATTTTGTCAATTAACTGTGTGTATTCTTCGTCGGAAGCACACAGTTTTTTGTTTTGGAAAAATTCAGATGCGTACACAGCCTGGGCAACAAGCATTTCAAGTCCGGTTGCCCCTGTCATTCCAAGAGCTCTGGCCTGACTAACCAGTTTGGTAGTTAAAGGGTTATATATTAAGTCAAGGACCGCTTTACAGGAAGTAAATAAAGAAAGGTCTATTGGAGAATCATCCATATTTGGGAACATTCCTACCGGTGTCGTATTAACGATGACATCTGCATCAGTGTGATTTTGCAGACACTCTTCATAGGTTATTGAGTCTTCGGCCGGTTTATAATACACGGTATATATTTTTCCGGCATTTAATGCTTTCAAAACAGCAATAATAGCCTTTGAAGCACCGCCTTTACCAAGCACGAGAACTTTTTTACCCTCTATTTCTACATTGTATTTTTTTATCATATACATAAAACCGGCAAAATCAGTATTATGACCTATGTATTTCCCGTTTTCACAAACAATTGTGTTAACAGCACCAATATTTTTTGCGTTATCATCCAAACTGTCAAGATACGGTATAACATCCTGCTTATACGGAATTGTAACATTGATTGCTTTGAATGGTTTTTCCTTAATAAAGGTATGAAATTCTTCTTTCGTAAGCGGAATCAGATCGTATGTATAATCCGCAATCATTTCATGAATTATTTTCGAATAACTGTGACCCAGTTTTTCTCCGATGAGTCCATACTGCATAGTCTTTCCTCCATTTCATTAATTCTTTATTTTAAAACATTGATTTTCGGCTATATATTCACTCGGCTGTCTTATTTTTCTCGTCGTACACACCGTGTACGTACTGCAAAAACTATGTTGTCGAATAAAAATCTATCTCGAATGTCTATATTTAATAGATTACGCGAGTACATCAAGCTATGTTTTATTAGGGAGTCTACCATAAAAAAAAGGATGGTGTCAAATTAAGGTCATAAATAAATTGCTTGTACATATATTAGAGTATGGATTAAGAACGGGGGGGATGTTATGAGAAATATTGATGAAGTGTTAAAAGTTCTTCCAAAATGTATAAGCTCAGTTATTGAAAATGGAATAAACAGCATTGATAGAATTAAAGAGATAAGGCTTAGGGTAAACAGATGGATTGTTGTTAATTGTGATGAAAGAGAAATAGTATTAACGGAAAAACTTGGTGGGATAAGGTTAACTGTTGAAAATTTGAGAGACTGCGTAAAATCAGTCAGCGAATATTCAATTTATGCGTATGAGGATAACATAAGTCAGGGGTTTATTACTATCAAAGGAGGACATCGGATTGGTTTTTCCGGAAAAGTTAATAAAGAAGCCGGAAAAATTAAAAGTATTAGAAATATTACATTTATTAATATAAGGATTGCAAGAGAGATAAAAGGATGCGCTGATGGGATACTTCCCTATCTGTTTGATGGGGAACGGATTCTGAATACCATTATTATATCACCACCGGGAGGTGGAAAAACAACTTTGTTAAGGGATGTTACCAGACAGTTATCTGATGGATGGGGTAATGAAAAACAATGTCAACAGGGGCTTAGCGTAGGGGTTGTTGATGAACGTTCCGAAATATGTGCATGTTATAGAGGCATTCCTCAGAATGATGTGGGACTTCGGACGGATGTTTATGATAATTGCAGCAAAGCGGAAGGGATATACCGGTTAATCAGAAGCATGTCACCAAAAGTAGTAGCTGTAGATGAACTTGGGACTAAAGAAGATGTGGTTGCCGTAAGGTATGCCATAGTAAGCGGATGTGCGGTTATTGCAACGGTTCATGGCAGCTCCGTTGAAGATATATGTAATAATCATTTGTTATTTGAAATGATAGACAGGTCTTTATTTCAAAGGTATGTATTATTAACGGATAAATGCAGAACCGGACATGTATGCGAAATTCGGGATGCGGACAGAGGAGTGATTTTTGATGGGAATTAAAATAGTTGGTGCAGTTATGATTATTTCAGCAACGACAATGATAGGAATGATATTGGGAGATCGGGCAAGGGATTGCATAAAATCTCTCGAGTCATTAAAAAGGCTATTGGTTATTATGCGGGGCGAACTTGTTTATCAGGCCCCACCGATAAAAGAACTTCTTGAGTATGTTATTGAGTACAGTGACGGAAAATGGTGTGAATATTTCGGCGTATTAGCAGAACTTATTAATCAAAATGAGGACAACGATATTGAGCGGTTGTGGGAAGTGGCAGGGAAGAAAACCGGACTTTCACAACATATGTATTACGAAGATTACAGAAGATTATTAAGATTTGGCAAAGATATCGGAAACTGTGATGTTGACAGCTTGTTAAAAAGAACGGATTTGTATATAGAAAATGTTGATATAAGAATTAATGAACTTGGACGTGAAGTAAAAGACAGGGTTAAGCTTTGCAGAGTTCTCGGAATTGCTTTCGGTGCATTTATCACAATACTAATTATATGAGGGATGAAGAATGACAATAAATCTTATTTTTAAGATAGCTGCAGTAGGAATACTTGTATCTGTGTTAAGTCAGGTTCTTAAACATTCGGGTAGGGAAGAACAGGCATTTTTGACCAGTCTTGCAGGATTGCTGCTTGTATTAATGTGGATAATTCCGTATATAGCAGAATTATTCGATACTATTCAGGAGTTGTTTTCGCTATGATAAAAATTGCAATCATCAGTCTTATTACGGTAGTAGTAGCTGTAATGTCTAAGAGTATCAAATCAGAATATGGATTTTTTGCCGGATTTGCAGGATGCATTATACTCGTTTATCTGGGAATGGATAAACTTTCAGGGATAGTAGGTATTATTGATAAGTTAAAAAGCTATTTGTCAGGCAATTCCGGTTACATAACCCTTTTAATAAAAATGCTTGGAATAGCTTATGTGGCTGAATTGACATCCGGAATCTGCAAAGATGCGGGACATGCTGCAATTGCATCTCAGGTTGAGATGATAGGAAAATTCAGCATATTGCTAATTAGCACACCGATTATTGAAGCGTTGTTTGACACCGTGTTTCTGATGATTAGATAAGGCGTATTTTGCTGTTTTAATAAGGGGTGATTATTTTTGGATTCATATAAATACAAAGAATTTGATTATAGCGGAATTGATAAAGTTTTAGACGGAATACTAAGTGATAATAAAGGCTTTGGAGATTATGTGGATGAAATAATTAATAATGGCGGTATTTCCTATGACGGGGTGTATAAAAGTATTGAAAATGTAGTTAGCTCTCAATTGAATGATATTAAATCGTTGTTTGCGAATATTCTGCTAATTATGCTCATTGCGGCAATTTTTATCAATTTATCGAAAACATTCGGAAACAGACAAGTATCAGAAAATGGGTTTTATGTTACGTACATGATATTATTCATAATTTTGTCGGTATCCTTTGAGCAGCTTGGAAGTGTTGCTAATTCGGGTATAACAGGATTGGTAGAGTTTATGAAAGCTCTGCTACCGACATTTTTAATGACAGTAAGTTATGTTGCAGGAGAAGGCAGCATAGTTATGTATCAGTCATCTTTAGCAGTTATAGCATTGGTAGAGGTGGTTCTTCTTAAAGTTTTTATCCCTGCAATCAACATTTATTTTTTATTCTCCATGATTAATCCGCTTCTTGAAGAAGATTATTTTTCAAAATTACTGGAACTTATAGAAAAAATAATATCGTTTGGGTTAAAAGGAATATTTGCACTGGTAACCGGGATGAGTTTTGTTCAAAGTATTGTAATTCCGGCAACAGGAAATGTTCATAGAGGGATGTTGGGTAAACTGGTTAGTAATATACCGGCAGCAGGAGCTGCCTGTGAGACAATTTTTCAGTCTGTGTACGGAGTAGGTGTAATAGTTAAAAATTCTGTTGGGGTGGCAGGACTTATAGTAATAACAGGCATATGTGCAATACCGGTTGTTAAAATAATAATCTACACATTTACATGTCATGCATCAGCAGCTCTTTCCCAACCTTTGGCCGGAGACAGCAGAATGATAAAATGCATAAGTTCTGCTGCCCTTGCCTCAAAGTTATTACTTATGGTTATGGTTATGGCTGCAATGATGTTTTTATTTACTATAGGAATTATGGTTGTTGCCACAGGGAAATGACAATGGGGAGAAAAATATATGTTTGAAACAGTGCGAAATGTGTGTGTATTTATAATACTGACCAGTGTTATTAATAATCTGCTTAACGGTAGCGTATATAGAAAGTATATAAAAGTTGTATCCGGACTTATGATAACTTTGGTTATGCTGCATCCGGTTATGGATGTATTTTCCCTGGGAGAAAAATATATCTGTAATCTTAACAACTATATGACAAAATTTAGTATCAACAATTACGGTTATGAAATGTCAGGTTTCATTACAGACAATAATGACAGAGATATTATGTATTATTCTGATATGTTAAAAGAATCTCTGAGAGAATTTGTGAAATCAAAAGGATATTCCCTTGATGAGTGTAACTTTGAAATAAACGAAAATGTAGAAGATGAACACTTTGGAGACATTCTTTCTATTGAGTTTAGTATTATATCTGATTTTGATGAAGGAACAATTGAAAACATTCGTGTCGATGAGATGGGAAGAACATATACACGTGATAATAGTTTAATTAAGGATGTTGCATCATTTTACGGAATAGATGAAAAGAATGTGATAATCAGGTAAATAGGATAGGTGATGGTAGTGTCAGTTAAAGATGGTATGTCTAAATTAATCAAAACATTTGGTATTCCAAAACTGCTTTTACTTGTGTTGGCAGGTGTTGTATTGATTTTGTTGTCTGTGGATGAGTTTAGGACTAAGGATGAAGAAGTGTTATTTCAAAACACAAATGATATTCATATTGACGGAGAAAAAACTGTAGATGATTACAATATGGGATATACGGATGATCTTGAAAAGAAGGTTGAAAAAGTGTTGGCCCGGGTAAGAGGAATCGGTAAGGTAGATGTTTTAATAACTCTTGAGGGTACGGCAGAAAAAATTGTATTAAAAGATACTCCTTATGAAACAGACAAATCGACCCAGACAGGCAGCGGCGGAGAGATTCAGAGTAAGGAAAGTTACAGGAACAATCAATCAACTATTTTTGTTAATAAAGATGGTGACAGTATTCCTTATGTCGTAAAGGAAAAAGAACCTGTTGTAAAGGGTGTGGTGGTGGTTTCGCAAAATGGAGATAAGGCTGAAATAAAAAAAGAAATAATGGAAGCAATTCAGGTATTATTTGGGATAGAATCTCATAAGATTAAAGTAATGAAACTGATAGAATAGTAATTGTTTTAGGGGAGGATTAATTGTGAAGAAAGTTTTTGGTAAAAATCAGGTGATAATAACCGCACTTGCAATTATGATTGCAGTTGCCGGGTATTTGTCAGTAACGAAGGATGAAGCGCATAATGCAGAAAATCTTGCCGGTATGGAAACTGTTGACGGACAGCCGGTAAATGAAGAACAGGCAGATGTAACATATGATATATCTGAAGAGGGGTATCAATTGTCTGATACGGGAGAAATAATAACTGATGATATTACAGCGGACTTAACTGATGATATGATTGCAGAAACAACCAAAGACATGACAGCAGAAACAACAGATGATGCAGCGGCTGTAACTTCAGAAGAAGCAGATGGAGCATCTTTAGATACGGTGCAAACAGATGAACTTACTGCTGATGCAGAAAATGTAGGCGAAGCAGTATTAGTTTCATCAACGATTAATGCTGAGTATTTTTCGCAGGCAAAACTGTCGAGAGAGCAGACACGATCCAAGAATAAAGAAATATTGATGGAGCTTGTTAACAGTACTACTACAACAGAAGAACAGAAAGAAAAAGCTGTTAACGAAGTAATTGCTATAACTTCTGACCAGGAAAAAGAAACGGCAGCACAGAATATGCTTGAAGCAAAGGGATACGGAGAAAGTATTGTCAGTATAGTAGATGAAAGTGTGGATGTAATAGTCGGTGCTGCGAATTTACAGGAAAAAGATATTGCCCAGATAGAAGATATCGTTAAACGTAAGACCGGAAAAAAGGCAGAAAACATTGTAATCACACCGGTGGGTGTACAGTAGTGGTTTTGGACGTAGTGAATTTAGGTATTTGCAAAATATAGTAAATTTGATATAATTACTGAAATAAATATATTAAGTACGTATAGGAGGTTTTGATATGGATAAGAATACAGAGCAGAATTACAAAACTCTGGAGAGTGATAAGAATAATTTGGGTGAAGTTCAGATATCAGAAGAAGTTGTTGCAAGTATCGCCGGCCTTGCGGCTCTTGAAGTCGAGGGAGTAAGCCAGATGGTTGGTTCTATGGCAAATGAGATAGCTGATAAACTCGGAGTTAAGAATCACGGAAAAGGAATCAAAGCTGACATCAATAATAACGATGTAATTATTGATATTAATATAAGTATGGCAGTAGGGCATAATGTACTTACAACATGTAAAGCGGTACAGGACAGAGTAAAGCAGTCTGTTGAGAGTATGACAGGTTTATGTTGTAAGGAAGTTAATGTGTGTGTGGCCGGTGTTACAACAGAGAATTAATATTCTGACAGGTGAGGTTAGTATATGACAAGGCATAGAGTAAGAGAACATATATTTAAAATACTTTTTGGTACAGAGTTTCACTCTGTGCAGGAGATTGACGAACAGTATGATATGTACTGGAGCACTGAGGATGATGAGCCTACAGATAAGGAACATGAGGAGATTAAGGCTAAGATAAAGGCTATTATTGATAATAAGGCAGAATTAGACGATTATATTGAACGATTTGCCAAGGGCTGGAAACTTAACAGAATCGGTAATGCTGATTTGAACATTTTAAGAATTGCAATTTACGAGATAAAATATGATGATAATGTACCTGTTAAGGTGGCAATTAATGAAGCTGTTGAGTTTGCGAAAGAGTACGGAACAGATAACTCATCCGCATTTGTTAATGGAATATTAGCCGGTATTGTTGATGAAATTGGTGGCGATTGCTAATGGAGCAGGTTTATACTGTAGCCCAGCTTAACAGATATGTTAAGGGGTTATTTGACGGGAATTCTGTTCTGAAAAATATATCGATACGGGGTGAAGTGTCCAATTGTAAATACCATTCCACAGGACATATTTATTTTACATTGAAAGATTCTGCCGGCAGAATTGCCTGCGTGATGTTTGCAGGCAGCAGAAGACTCGGCCTGGATTTTGTGATGCAGGACGGAATGAGTGTAATTGTAACAGGCTCAGTCAGTGTATATGAACGTGATGGCAAGTATCAGATATATGTTAATAGAATATCAAAAGAAGGTTTAGGTGCCCTTTATGAGAGGCTTGCATTATTAAAACAGGCTCTTTCAGATGAAGGGCTCTTTGATGGTGTTTATAAAAAACAGATTCCGTATTATTGTAAAAATGTGGGCATTGTTACTGCTGAAACAGGAGCTGCGATACAAGATATAATTAATATAAGTCACCGACGTAATCCGTATGTACAGTTGTATCTTTATCCCGTACCGGTACAGGGACCGGAAGCTGCCGTTAAGGTGGCTGAAGGTATTCGATATATGGACAAACTTAACATGGATGTTATTATTGTTGGAAGAGGCGGAGGTTCATTTGAAGATTTATTCGCCTTCAATGAAGAAGTTGTTGTCAGAGCTATTTTTGAATGTCGAACTGCGGTTATTTCAGCTGTTGGCCATGAAACGGATACATCATTATCTGACTACGTTGCAGATCTTAGGGCGCCTACGCCATCAGCGGCAGCAGAACTTGCGGTCAGAGACATTAATGAAATATATAAAAGGATGAAAGACAGTGCCGGTGAACTTTTGAATGTATTGACTAAGAAAGTGACGGGACTCAGATACAGATATGAATTACTTAGTACTAAACTGAGTCATAATACTCCGGAAGAACTTATCAGACAGAAGCGACAATATCTTATGGACATTGAAATGAGCTTTAACAGAATTATTGAAGATAAAATTGCTGTGTATAGAAACAGGGAACACATATGCATTGAGAAAATGAAGCTGCTTTCGCCTTTACAGAGATTGTCCGGAGGATACGTATATGCACGTATTAAAGATGGTGAAATATTAACGAGTGTTAAACAAATTTCCGACGATGATTTGCTGGAGATTACGGTTAAAGATGGTAAAATTGTTGCAAAATGTAATGAAGTATATAGTGAGGAATAAAATATGCCGGATATTGAAGAAAACTTTAAAGAACTGGAAAAGATTATAGCAGACCTCGGAAGTGATGAAGTATCTCTTGAAGAATCATTTGTAATGTATGAAAAGGGAATGCGACTTCTTAAGGTTTGTAATGAGCAACTTGATAAAGTTGAGAAAAAGCTTATTGTATTGAAAGAGGGCGTACATGTTGAAGAGTGATTTAACGGATAATATTACGAAAAGAGTCTCAGTAATTGAGGACGTGCTAAAAAAATATTTGCCTAAGACAGAAGGTTATCAGCAGATAATCTTTGAGGCTATGGAATATTCTTTAATGGCAGGCGGAAAAAGACTTCGTCCGATGATTATGGAAGAAGTATATAGATTGTACGGTGGAAGTAATAATAATCTTATAGAACCATTTATGGCGGCGATTGAGATGATTCATACCTATTCTCTTGTGCATGATGATTTGCCTGCAATGGATAATGATGAGTACAGACGCGGAAGAAAGACTACGCATGTAGTATATGGTGAAGACATGGGTATACTTACCGGGGATGCACTGCTTAATTATGCATATGAAACGGCAACAAAAAGCTTTGAAGAAGAAGTTGATATAATTAAAGCTGCAAAAGCTATGAAAATATTGACAGAAAAAGCAGGCATTCATGGGATGGTCGGCGGACAGGTCGTTGATGTTAAGATGAACGGTAAGGTACCTGATGCAGATATGCTTGATTTTATATATAGATTGAAGACAGGTGCACTTCTTGAGGCATCATTTATGATTGGCGGAGTTCTTGCAGGGGCTTCAGAATCTGACGTAAGTACGTTAAAGCAGATTGCTCAGTACATCGGAGTTGCTTTTCAGATTCAGGATGATATTCTCGACGTTACAAGTACAACTGAGGTGCTTGGTAAGCCTGTAGGAAGTGATGAAAAAAATGAAAAGTCCACATATGTTTCATTTAACGGTTTGGACAATGCTACTAAGGCAGTTAAGTCATATACCAACGAAGCAGTAGCACTGTTAGAAGAATTAGACTTAATCAAAGGACCTGATTTTCTTAGAGATTTACTTGTGAGCCTGACTGACAGAATAAAGTAATTATACTTATGATGTTGTTTCTGTTGTTTTGCATGCAAGATTTGAATAGAAAAGTATATGATTGAGCAACATAATATAGATTTGCTGTAATAAAAAGTCAAAAGTTGCGGAAGGACGTAGTATGTACAGAGTATTAGAGAGTATAAAAAAGGCTAATGACATAAAAAAAATACCGGCACATGAATACAGAGAACTTGCAAGGGAGATAAGAGCATGTCTTATTAATACTGTAAGTAAAACAGGTGGACATCTGGCTTCTAATCTCGGTGTAGTGGAGCTTACAATGGCACTCCACCTTTGTATGAATTTTCCGGAGGACAAGCTTATATGGGATGTGGGACATCAGTCATATGTGCATAAGATATTAACCGGAAGGCTGAATGATTTTTCCACACTTCGCCAATATGAAGGATTAAGCGGATTCCCTATGATGTCAGAAAATGAAAATGATGCTTTTGATACCGGTCATGCGTCTACTTCCATTTCTGTGGCATTAGGATATGCTTTTGCCAGACAATTGACAGGAGAAAACAACAAAGTTTGCGCAGTTATCGGTGACGGTGCGATGTCGGGCGGAATGGCATTTGAAGCATTAAATAATGCGGCGGCTCTTAAGTCTAACATGGTTATTGTATTGAATGATAATGAGATGTCCATTTCAAAAAATGTAGGCGGAATGTCAAAATATCTTACAAAACTAAGAACAGCCAGCCAGTACCAGAATTTCAAAAATAGCGTGGAAGATGTTTTGAAAAAAATGCCTTTGATTGGAGAAAATGTAGTTGATAAAGTGAAACGTTCAAAAAGCTCGCTTAAACAGCTTGTAATTCCGGGAATGTTTTTCGAAGAGATGGGTATTACATATATTGGCCCTGTGGACGGACACAACGTTACGGAGATGGTGTCTGCATTTAACGATGCAATGAAACTTAATGAACCTGTTCTTGTGCATGTTAAGACAGTTAAGGGAAAAGGGTATAGACTCGCTGAGGATAATCCTTCATTTTTCCATGGAGTTGACCCGTTTAATAAACGAACGGGCGAACTTAAGAAAAAAAATGAACCTGGAGTTTGCAGTTATACTTCGGTATTTGGAGAGTCTTTATGCAGGCTTGCTGAAAAAAATGATAGAATCGCAGCTGTGTGTGCTGCTATGCCTTTAGGTACCGGTTTGAATGATTTTGCCAGATTGTATCCTGCAAGGTTTTTTGATGTGGGGATTGCAGAAGAACATGCAGTTACATTTGCCGGGGCATTGTCGGCAGGCGGTATGATTCCGGTTGTGGCAATTTACTCTACATTTTTGCAAAGGGCTTACGACCAGATACTTCATGATGTATGTGTAAGCAGGCAACATGTTGTTTTTGCTGTAGACAGAGGCGGGCTTGTAGGTTCAGACGGCAGAACTCATCAGGGAATATATGATTTGTCTTATCTTAGCAGTATTCCTGAACTGACAGTTATGTGTCCTAAGAATAAATTTGAGCTTGATAGTATGTTAGATTTTGCCGTCAATGAATATGACGGACCGGTAGCCATAAGATATCCGAGAGGCAGGGCGTATGAAGGCCTTGCAGATTATAATGCTGATATTGAATACGGTAAATCAGAGATAATTCACAAGGGAAGTCGTGTGCTTATCCTTGCATTGGGAAGTATGACAGAGACGGGAGAAGAAGTGTACAACAGACTTCTTGAAGAAGGAATAACTTCAACCCTTGTTAATATGAGATTTGCAAAACCATTTGACAAGGATATTATAGATTCTTCAATAGATGACCATGACATAATTGTTACAATGGAGGAAAACAGTGTGACGGGCGGAGTTTCGGAACGTATTGCCGCATATATACAATGGACAGGAAATGAGAAAAAAACCTGTATTCCGGTTTCTCTTCCGGATATGTTTATTGAACATGGTAATGTTAATCAACTTAAAGATAAATATGCAATTAACACTGATTCGATTATAGATAAGATAAGGAGAGCATTGTAGTGAAAGAGCGTCTTGATGTACTTCTTGTAAAGAGAGGGCTTGCTGAATCGAGAGAAAAGGCAAAAGCACTTATTATGTCCGGAAACGTCTACGTTAAAGAACAAAGAGAAGATAAGGCAGGAACTATGTTTGCCGATAACGTGGAGATAACTGTTAAAGGCAGTAAGCTTCCGTATGTCAGTCGTGGCGGACTTAAACTTGAAAAAGCAATAAAAGTATGGAAGCCACCGGTTGAAGGTGCGGTCTGTATGGACGTAGGCTCGTCAACAGGCGGCTTTACTGATTGTATGCTTCAAAACGGTGCAAAACTTGTGTATGCCATAGATGTGGGAACTAACCAGCTTGCGTGGAAATTAAGGCAGGACCCACGCGTTGTAAGTATGGAAAAAACTAATATAAGATATGTAACAGAAGATGACCTGCCTCAAAAGGTTGATTTTGTTTCTATCGATGTTGCTTTTATTTCTTTGAAAAAGGTTATGACGGCAGTTTTTAATCTTATGAAAGATGATGCGCATATTGTGTGTCTTATTAAACCTCAATTTGAAGCCGGCAGGGAAAAAGTTGGCAAAAAAGGTGTTGTAAGAGAACCTAAAGTGCATGTTGAAGTTATTGAGGACATTCTTAATTACATGCATGAAATGCCATATGATATTCTTGGTCTGGATTATTCTCCAATAAAGGGACCTGAGGGAAATACTGAATATTTGTTGTACATGAAGAAAAAATCTGCAGCCGACAGTAACATAAACCGGGAAGCTGATGAAGAAATATGGAATGCTTATTTGGAAGGTGTAGGGGAACTGGTTGAGACTGCACTTGGAGCTACAGTCTGATATGTTAATTAACCCCGCTAATAATGGAGGAAAAAGATATGCGACAATTTGGTATCATAGCTAATAGGGGCAAATGTAATGCCCAGTCTCTTGCGATGAAAATTCAGGAATATCTTAATAATAAAGATTGTCAATGCTATATTTTACCTGATAAAAATGAAGTTGTAGAAAGTGAAGCCTGTTACACAAGTCCGGCTAATGTTCCAAACGGCATTGAATGTGTTATCGTTCTTGGTGGTGATGGCACAATGATTAACGCGGCTACAGATCTTGCTGAGTATAATATTCCGTTGTACGGGATAAACCTTGGTGGTGTTGGATTCCTTACAGAATCAGATACAGATACCATGTGGTCTGATATAGATAATCTGATAAATGGCTCATATCGTGTAGAAAAGCGCATGATGCTTAAAGGATATGGAGAATCTAAAGGCGCAAAATATTCCACAAGGGCTCTTAATGATATTGTTATTTCTAAACGAGAGCTTGGAAAACTTATTCGTTTTGAAGTATATATAAATGATGTTTTGTTGGATACATTTATGGCAGACGGCATTATTATATCTACCCCGACCGGTTCAACAGGATATAATCTGTCTGCGGGCGGTCCTGTTATTGCTCCGCGTATGGAAGCGATTTCGGTTACACCTGTGTGTCCTCATTCACTTAATGACAGAAGTTTTGTTATAGGAGGTGAAAACAGAATTAATATACGACTCATGGAAGGTAAGAATTTTGACAACGATTCAGCCCTTGTAATAGCAGACGGAAGAGTCGTTTCAAAGATAATTAGCGGTGATACGGTATATATAGCTAAGGACACAATTTCAACAGATATTATAATGATGGAGAAAACTAATTTTTATCAGAGAATGAGAACGAAGTTGAATTGAAATGATAACCCTATACATATCATATTGCGCCAATATAAATATTGACGTAAAAATGTTGTGGGTGTATCATTAATAAGATGATAAACTAGCTGACAAAGTGCCGGCAGGATGGAGGTAATTAATTATGGAAAAGAAGGACATGGATTGGTCTAATATTGGATTTGGATATCAGAAGACGGATATGAGATATGTATCTGATTACAAGAACGGAGAATGGGATGCGGGACGTATGACAGCTGATGACATGATTGTTATGAGCGAATGCGCAGGAGTTCTTCAGTATGCCCAGACTATATTTGAAGGTCTTAAGGCTTACACGACTGAGGATGGACGTATTGTTACATTCCGTCCTGATTTGAATGCTTCAAGACTTAATGATTCAGCAAAAAGACTTGAGATGCCTACGTTCCCTGAAGATAGATTTGTTGATGCTATTGATAAGGTTGTGGTTGCTAATGCAAGTTATGTTCCGCCGTATGGTTCCGGCGCAACTTTATATATCAGACCATATATGTTTGGTATTTCTCCGGTAATTGGTGTTAAACCTGCGGAGGATTATCAGTTTAGAGTATTCTCTACACCGGTTGGTCCGTATTTTAAGGGAGGAGCTAAACCTATTACAATTAAAGTGAGTGATTTTGACCGTGCAGCTCCTAACGGAACAGGACATATTAAAGCAGGTCTTAATTATGCTATGAGTCTTCATGCGATTGTTACAGCTCATAACGAGGGTTATGATGAAAATATGTATCTTGAT
>SVEK01000040.1 GCA_015057405.1 Lachnospiraceae bacterium | reverse complement strand
AAATCATTTACCATGTCCTGAAGTGTCTGCCTTACATTTTGTAGTGCCTCATGTACCTCTTCGGTACTGTATGAATTGCTGCCTCCGTCATAGTTAGGATTAGCTCCCGGACCTCCGGACCACACAGTACTTTCGTTAATCTGTAAACGTTCTTTTGCAACCCCACCAAAAACCATTGCACCAATGCTTCCGTTACCCATAGGTAATGCTTCTGACTCCCAATTAGTTGCCGGTTCATCATATTGAAGTATCATCTGAATATTCTCCCTTTCCTCAGCTCCGACCTTAACATCATTATTAATATAATAATCTGTCCAGATTCCCGCTGAAGTAATTGTGATAGCTGATGCAAGAAATGCTGCAACCGACCTTTTAATACAGTTAGTATTTTTGAATAAATTAGCCATAATCTGTTACCTTCCCATAAAATAATTAAAATTGCAAACTAATTATATGCTCATAACCTTTCTCGGGGATTTCTGTTTCATCATTTCAACCATTTTCTCAGAAGGTTCAAAATGAATCTGACAAAGTCCCTTTTCTCCAACCTTACCAACAACAACGTATACTTTGGCATCATTTCTTAAAGACGAGTAATCAAGTATCCGGCAGTTTTTGTATGCGTCCAAAGCATGAGAACCTACCGGTGCAACAACTTCTACATCATCAAAATCAATTCTTAGTCTTGTCTTTCTTTTTTCTCCACCTGAAATTGTATCAAAATCAATCTGACCGTCAACAAATATATATTCCCACTCCATATTAAATCGCGGCCAAAGCCATACTGCAAAAAATGCCATAATCATGCCCAAAACAAATAACAGCTTTGAATTAATAATTGCCGCAAAGAAAAACGTAAGAATTACTGCTACAATCACCAGAATTCTTAAAAAAACACTTTTCAAAGAATTGGCAACCTTAACTGCTGCTTCAGCATAAAGTCCATCCATAATAATTCCCCTTCTGTATATAATAATAGTAAAACAAAATATATCGGGTAGGAATAAATTCCTGACTGATATATACAAATGTTGCAGGAATGTAATTAAACATCCCTGCAACATATAATAACTTATTATTGTTAGAATTTCAATAAAGATTACATCATACCCATTCCAGGAGCACCGGCAGGCATTGCAGGTGTATCTTCCTTAATTGTTGATACAACAGACTCTGTTGTAAGAAGTGTAGAAGCAACACTTGTTGCATTCTGAAGAGCACTTCTTGTAACCTTTGCCGGGTCAAGAATTCCTTTTTCAACCATATCAACATATTCGTCAGCATACGCATCATAACCGACACCCTGCTCACTTTCTCTTACCTTACTTACGATAACTGAGCCTTCCATTCCGGCATTCTGAGCAATTTTGAAAAGCGGAGCTTCAAGTGCCTTAAGAATAATGTTAGCACCTGTCCTTTCATCTCCTTCAAGAGTAGCTGCAAGCTCTGCAACTTTCTTAGAAGCATGAATATAAGCGCTTCCACCACCTGAAATAATTCCTTCTTCAACAGCCGCACGTGTTGCATTAAGTGCATCTTCCATACGAAGTTTCTTTTCCTGCATCTCAGTCTCAGTAGCAGCACCAACACGAATAACTGCAACACCACCGGCAAGCTTAGCAAGTCTTTCCTGAAGCTTCTCACGGTCAAAATCAGAAGTTGTATCTTCTATCTGCTTCTTAATCATAGCAACTCTTGCTTCAATCTCACTCTTATCACCCATACCGTCAACAATAACAGTATTCTCTTTCTGAACCTTAACAGACTTAGCGCGTCCAAGCTGTTCTAATGTTGTCTCTTTAAGATCAAGACCAAGTTCTTCTGTAATAACAGTACCACCTGTAAGAATTGCAATATCCTGAAGCATATCTTTACGTCTGTCACCATATCCAGGAGCCTTAACTGCAACAACCTGGAATGTTCCTCTAAGCTTATTAATTACCAATGTACTAAGAGCTTCACCCTCAACATCTTCAGCAATTATAAGAAGTTTTGAACCTGACTGAACAATCTGCTCAAGAAGCGGAAGAATCTCCTGAATGTTACTGATTTTCTTATCAGTAATAAGCAAATACGGATTGTCGAGATTAGCTTCCATCTTATCCATATCTGTACACATGTATGCTGAAACGTATCCTCTGTCAAACTGCATACCTTCTACAAGATCCAGTTCTGTAAGCATAGTCTTACTCTCTTCTATAGTAATAACACCATCATTACTTACTTTTTCCATAGCATCTGCAACCATCTGACCAACAGTCTCATCTCCTGCAGATATTGCAGCAACTTTAGCAATCTGGTCTTTTCCTGAAAGAGCCTGACTCATCTCTTTGATTGTCTCTACAGCAAGTTCAGTTGCCTTGAACATACCTTTTCTAAGTACGATTGGGTTAGCACCTGCAGCAAGATTCTTCATTCCTTCGTTAATCATTGCCTGAGCAAGTACAGTAGCTGTTGTAGTACCGTCACCCGCAACATCATTAGTCTTAGTTGCTACTTCTTTTACAAGCTGAGCACCCATGTTTTCAAATCCATCCTCAAGCTCAACCTCTTTTGCAATAGTAACACCATCATTAGTAATAAGCGGTGCACCGTATGATTTGTCAAGAACTACGTTACGACCTTTAGGTCCAAGTGTAACACTTACTGTATCCGCAAGCTTGTTAACACCTGCCTCTAATGCTTTTCTGGCATCTGCGCCAAACTTAATCTCTTTAGCCATAATATAAATAACCTCCTAAAATCTTTCACTTCATAATAATATAAACAACAAACTAAAGCAATAATTCAATTATTCCTCTACAATAGCAACTATATCGTTCTGCTTAACAACAACATACTCATCATCGCCAAGCTTTACGTCTGTTCCTGCGTATTTTGAATAGATTACCTTATCGCCAACCTTAACCTGCATTGTAACTTCCTTACCATCAATCATTCCACCCGGACCAACTGCAACAACTTCAGCCTGCTGTGGCTTCTCCTGCGCCTGACCCGGTAATACAATCCCTGACTTAGTTGTCTCTTCTGCTTCAAGCTGTTTTAATACTACTTTGTCTCCTAAAGGTACTAACTTCATAAATTATTCCTCCTAATATTATAATAATTATTTGTCATATTTTGTTATTAGCACTCACATCTATCGAGTGCTAAACATTGTTTATTATATTAGTCAATATATGGTTCAATTGCAAATTGTCACCTTGAGAATATCGCGGTATTTTTCGCCATTTTCTATAGCATCCTCTTTTATGCTCTCTTTTTCTAACGAATACTCTTATTTTCAATTAATCATTAACAAGTTTGTAATTGTACTGTATAATAATTAATCGAACACTTTATTATGTGGAATATATTATATATAATACACTATAATAAGTCAAAACAATATTATTCATTAATACAAACTTCGGGAGGATATTTAATATGAAAGAAACTCTATATACAATTCCGGTTAATGATGCATTTACAGAAGATTGCGAATGTCCTATATGTAAAATGTATCAGGATATTGAAACCGATGCAATTAATTTTACAATGGGACCGAGTTATATGGAAGACGATATCCGTATGAAAACAGACAAAACCGGTTTCTGCAAAACACACATCGCCAAACTCTACGGACACCAGAACAGATTGGGTTTGGCACTTATGCTTGATACCCATCTAAGACATACTATCAAACAATTTGAAGAAACCAAGCCTGCCAAAGCGAAAGCTCCTTCACTCTTTAAAAAGAATACCGAAAACCGACTTGCATGGTTAAAAACAATTAATTCTTCCTGTTACATATGCGAGCGTGTGGACAAAACATTTGACAGATATGTAGCTACGATTTTCCATTTGTTCAGAACTGATTCTGAATTCATGTCAAAACTAAAAAAATCCAAGGGGTTATGCTCTGAACATTTCGTTCTTTTATATGAAAATGCTTCTGCATACCTTGGTGGAAATGAATATAGTGATTTTATCAATATAATATGCGAAATATATATTGATAATCTTAAAAGAGTAGAATCCGACCTTGAATGGTTTACTGACAAGTTTGATTATCGAAACGCAGATGCTCCATGGAAAAATTCAAAGGATGCATTACCAAGAACAATAATAAAAACCAATTCCGTATCAGTTGAATAACCCAAACTTTCAATACGAAATTGGTTTTAATGATTTACTTTAATTTTTCCTTAAGATCATAAACTAAATCTCTTACATTATGGCTGATATTACGCTCCTGCAAAAGACGTGATATCAGTCGTTTACTTTCATCCGGCTTGTTGATTCTTCTGGCAAGTTCAGCTAACAGGTAAAGATACCCGCTTTCATTCATTCCTATAATAGGAAATCTTTCATTAGAATATGCAGCTGAAAAACCTTCAAAAGCAAGAACAAGGTTATCGAACTCAGATTTCTTTAATTCATCTTCCAACTTCATAGCTTCCTGCAAAGATTCATTCGATAATTCTTTTAATTTTCCTCTGTATAACCAAGCAAGTTTAAGACAACTGAACGCTTTCTCACTGTCTCTGCCCATCTTAACCACCGTACACAATATAGCGAGCTTGGTTCGCAGTATCGCATCATCATATGTATAAATATCACCATACTCTTTAATACCGGAAAAATTTTGAGTTATTTTATCTCTAATCCATTTTATTTGAACCTGGCTCAAATTTGAAAATGAACTTTCAAGAGCTGCATATCCGCAATGTGGGCAAGCAACCACGTCATACTTAACAGTATCAATACCTTTATGCATTGGTCGCAAATCACTCTCAGGTTTAAGGGTTTGAGCCTTTCCGGTCCTTACTCTTTTACTTTTAAAATCTTTGTAACAACATGGACATGAATAACTCTTTTCAAATATCATTTCACGTTCTGCAGCAATTTGTGATGCCTTATCCTGAACACTATTCTCTTTTTTTACATCATTAGCCTGTGCATCGGCATTTTTTTTATCACCATAAACATTTACGTCACTGAGTTTATCAAAACCAAGTTCTTCTAATCCTGATAAAATATTACTCAAAACTCATATCCCCCTTTACATTACCAAATTAATCAGCTTCAACATACATCCTTATTTTGACGGTTTATATGAACTCTTCTGAGATACTATCCTATTAAATACAATATTATCCTCGGTTGTAGTCTTACTATCTACGCAGAAATATCCTTTTCTTAAGAACTGAAAACTATCACCGACCTTTGCTTCCTTAAGAGCAGGTTCTAACATACAGTCATGAAGCACCTGCACGGAATTAGGATTAATGTTCATACTACCATCCTCGTTATATACTCCCTTTTCTTCATCTACAAGATTCTCATAAAGATATACCGTAGACTTCATAGCAGTAGGAGCAGCCACCCAATGTATAGTTCCTTTAACTTTTCTTCCTTCAAATCCGCTTCCGCTTTTTGTTTCCGGATCATACGTACAATGTATCTCCGTAACATTTCCGTTTTCATCCGTAACATAGGATTCACACTTAACAAAATAAGCACTCATAAGTCTTACTTCGTTACCGGGGAACAATCTATAATACTTTTTAGGTGGTTCAATCATAAAGTCATCTCTGTCGATATATAACTCTCTTGCAAAAGGAACCTTCCTGGTTCCCATTTCAGGATTTTCCTGATTGTTTGGAACATCAAGGTACTCGATACTATCCTCCGGATAATTGTCAATTATTACCTTAACAGGGTCAAGAACAGCCATCATACGAGGTTTAACAAGTTTAAGATCTTCTCTTATACAGTACTCAAGCATCGCATAATCAACAGAGCTGTTAGCTTTTGATACACCCACCATTTCCATAAGCATCTTAATGGATGACGATGTAAATCCTCTACGACGTAATGCTGCTATAGTAACAAGTCTTGGATCATCCCAACCGTCTACAACACCGTCTTCAACCAACTTCTTAATATATCTCTTACCTGTTACTACGTTAGTAACATACATTTTTGCAAACTCAATCTGGCGCGGCGGAATATCAAACTCTAACTCACGAACCACCCAGTCATATAACGGTCTGTGATCTTCAAACTCTAATGTACATATTGAATGAGATATTCCTTCAACTGCATCTTCAATTGGATGAGCAAAATCGTACATAGGATATATACACCATTTATTACCTGTATTATGATGTGAAATATGAGCAACTCTGTAAATAACCGGGTCACGCATATTGATGTTAGGTGATGACATATCAATCTTGGCTCTAAGAACTCTTGAACCATCCGGACACATACCATTGCGCATCATTTCAAATAATTCAAGATTTTCTTCTATACTTCTGTCACGATACGGACTATTCTTGCCAGGCTCTTTAAGAGTTCCTCTGTACTCCCTGATTTCATCAGCACTAAGGTCATCTACATATGCTTTTCCTTTTTTGATAAGAGTAATTGCACCTTCATACATTTTATCAAAATAATCAGAAGCAAAATACACATTATCTATATTAACATTACCACATAACCATTCAACATCTTTACGGATAGCCTCAACAAATTCCGTATCTTCTTTCATTGGATTTGTATCATCAAATCTAAGATTAAATGTACCATTGTATTTTTTTGCAAGACCATAGTTTAATAATATTGACTTAGCATGTCCTATATGAAGATATCCGTTAGGTTCAGGCGGAAACCTGGTCATAATAGAATCATAAACTCCCTGCGCTAAATCTTTATCTATCTCCTGCTCAATAAAATTTCTCGTAACTGCAACATTTTCATCCATGTTGTCGCTCCTCCTCATAACTCATTTGACATATGAAGTTATAATATCACACAAAACACATTTTGGCAAACCCAAGAAAGCATCTTACAAACTACTTTTTATTTGCATAACAAAACACATCATAACCGTAATATACTCCGATTATGATGTGTTTTGTTCGTCATCACTCTCTGATTGTCATTAATTTACTTAAACATATGGCAACCGATTTTGAATCTGGCACCACTTAAATAAGTATTGAAAAACTTAAAGCTCTTGAAGTTTTTATCCTTTCCTTTGTAAGAAACATACTTCTCACCTGATAAAGCCTCTTTAGCAGCTCTTATACACTGTTTCTGTGCAGAAGATGTAAATCTTCCTGCATCATATTTTGCAAGAGCTCTGCTTAATATACCATTTCTTGCAGGTGGAAACTGACCTCTCTGATATATTACACCTTTAACTGAATTAGCAAAAGCTTTAGACTCTTTACGATTCATGATTACAATTCCTACCGCAAGTTTGCCGGCGTATGATTCGTTACCTGCTTCACAATAGATTATTGCAGACATTAATCTGAGTTCTGCTTTAGTAAATCTTTTCTTGTTAACTGTTCTTTTTGCAGTCTTAGCTTTTTTTTCAACTTTCTTCTTAACTGCCTTATCTTTTTCAACAGAAACATCTTCAGTCACCGGAGCTTCTGTTACCAAAGGAACCTCTGTCATCTCCGGAACCGCCGAAACTACCGGTACAACCGGGGCAGCCATAGGAGCCATCTCCACAACCGGATTTTCCACTGCGGCATCTGCTACCGGTACAATACTATCTTCGCATACAATGTTGTTAATTTCAAAACCGTCTTTAGTTACTTCTTCTGCATCAACGCCCTTTGTACCTAAAAGCATAACTGCTGCAATTGCAAGTACTGCATTTAATGCAAATTTTTTGATTCTCATAATAACCTCCAAATTGTTACGTCAAATGAATGATATTTTGCAATATTATTACAAATTCACTTAACAACTTTGTAACAATTATAACCGAGATAAATATTTTTTGCAACCCCCCTATCCCATTTGTAAAATTATCAGCCCATATTTTTTTACCTAAAAATGACAAAAACACTGCATTTTCCTCGTCATTCTGAGGTTTTTTACAGTGTTTTGTTCTTTACTTTATATTCTCTTAATTATTACAATATATTAATTTTATTACATTTAATATCATTCATATCTCTTTGCCAGTTCTTCAAAACTTAAACTGCCACCAAATAAATCAAGTGCACTTCCTACGGTAAAATCAACTTTTCCATTACCTAATAGCTCTAATTCTTCTATATCTTCTAATGAATTGATTCCGCCGGCATAAGTTGCTTTTATATTATTACTTTCACCAAGTAATCTTACAACATCCCTTTCAATTCCTTCCGCGCACCCCTCAACATCAACTGCATGAACCAAAAATTCATCGCAGTACTTTCCAATATGAATCATTAAACCGATTGACAGACGTTCGTCGGTAAACTTCTGCCATCTGTCAGTCATAATATAATAATCATCACCAGTAAGCCGACAGCTCAAATCAAGAACAAGTCTTTCTTTTCCGGTAACATATGATATATTTTTCAGGTTCTCGTAATTGATACTGCCGTCTTTGAATACTGCCGATGTAACAATTACATGGGATGCACCCATATCAAGCATCTGTTCTGCATTAGAGGCATCTACTCCTCCCCCAATCTGCATCCCGCCGGGATAAGCATTAAGAGCCTCCTTTGCCTGAACCAGATCCTGTTCGTATTCCTTAGTTCCCTTTTTATTAAGAAGAATTATATGGCCTCCGTTTAACTTACGCTGCCTGTACAAATCAGCATAATAATCAGCGCCTCTGTCTGAAACATAATTTTCTTCGGCTACCGAAGCACCATTATTGTCTTTAAGGCTAAGTCCCACAATTTGCTTTACTTTACCATTGTGAATATCTATACACGGTCTGAATCTCATATTGTAACACCTTCCTTTTTAGACTTCTTAATTATAATCCCAAAATGTCTTCTACTGTTTCCTGCATTTTTGACTTGTCACATACGCGGTCATGAAGTACCGGCGCCGTACGAATCTCTTCTATTGCATTAGGAACCTTTACCTTGGAGATTTCACATAACATATCAACAAGCTCAAAATCTTCAGCTTTATCATATTCGTTACTGATAGCATTCATTACACTTCTTGTGAATTTATACGGACTTGCTGTTGACGCAATTACTGAAACGGTGTTATCTCCGGTTTCTTTTCTGTAATCAGCATACACTCCTGCTGCAACTGCCGTATGAGTATCAATAACATAACCATCATTTTCGTATATACGTTTAATTGTATCTGCAGTTTTACTCTCATCACAGTACCCTCCGCAGAAGCAATCCAGCTTTGACTTCATATCTTCGCTAATTGTATATGCTCCGTTTTCAGCAAGTTCTTTCATGAATTCCGATGTTACCTTGCCATCTTCACCGGCAATACTATATATAAGTCTCTCAAGATTACTGGAAATCAAAATATCCATTGAAGGAGAGCTTGTGAGAATAAATTCCCTGTTTCGGTCGTATGTTCCCGATTCAAAGAAATCAAATAACACTTTATTCTCATTGGATGCACATATAAGCTTACCAACAGGAATTCCCATCATTTTTGCATAATAAGCAGCAAGAATATTACCAAAATTACCGGTAGGAACAATATAATTCACCGGCTCACCTGCCTTAATAGCTCCTTTTTTCAGAAGCTGTCCATATGTATACACATAATATACAACTTGCGGCACAAGTCTTCCTATGTTAATGGAATTAGCTGACGAAAACTGATATCCTTTTTCAGCCATCGCTTTTGCGAGTTCTTTATTACCAAACATATTCTTAACACCTGTCTGTGCATCATCAAAGTTGCCTTCAATACCTACAACATAAGTGTTATCACCTTTTTGTGTTATCATCTGTTTTTCCTGAATTTTACTTACACCATGCTTCGGATAAAATACGATGATACCTGTTCCTTCAACATCTGCAAATCCGGCCAAGGCAGCCTTTCCGGTATCTCCGCTTGTAGCTGTTAATATTATGATTTTATTTTTTACGTTATTCTTACGTGCAGATGTAGTAAGCAAATGAGGAAGAATTGATAATGCCATATCCTTGAATGCAATTGTAGCTCCATGGAATAATTCAAGGAAATAAGCCCCGTCAGCTTCCTTAAGTTCACATATATTCTCAGTATCAAATTTCGAATCATACGCATTGTTTATACAATTCTTAAGCTCCTCCTTTGAAAAGTCGGTTAAGAACTCTTTCATTACTATATAAGCAGTTTCTCTGTAATCGAAGTTGCTTAATTCAGCAAGTTCAACCGGAAGCTTAGGCATCTTCTCCGGAACGAAAAGACCTCCGTCTTCAGCAAGTCCCTTTAATATTGCTTCTGATGCAGTAACAGTCCCTCCGTTACCTCTGGTACTTTTGTACATTATATTCATAAAGCATTCTCCTTTTTGCATTGTAATCAATTATGGATTATAGCACTATATTTTAACCTTGGCAATACTCAGGAAACCTGACTTCACAAACCTTTTCACCGGATTCTGCAATATACAAAATGTGTTCTTTGGCAAATAAAGTTGAATATTAACAAACGAATGTCAAACGCCATAATTAAAGCGTTTACAGATAATTCATACCGCTTACCGACAACCTACGTAACAACACTATAAAACAAACTCTTTTTCTTGATAGACAAGGTAAAATATGTTATAAAATAAGTATCTGTGTCATAATAAATATAGCTTGATTTTGGAGGTCCTTATGAGAATTAATAAATTGTATAAAAGAATACTGTGTAGTGTATTAAGCGGAGCACTGTTGATGACTTCATCAGGCATGTACAGTGTGACCAGTAACGTTAATATTATTAAAGCATTTTCATCAGGAACTACAATTGATGAAGATATTTTTCTTACTGAAAATGAAATCAAAGACAGCACATTATGTCAGATATTGAAGGTCATAGCTAATTATACAAAAGCCCGTATCGACAACCCTGAGTTGCCTGAGCTGACCGGCAATGAAAACCTCCTTTCTGACGATTATCAGGCATATAAAAACGATGCCTTCACATTTGGTGATTTAAAAGCATACAGAGGACCTATTAACCTTTCCGTTTACGGTGATATCATATACTCTATAGAAGGTCTTGGTTATGCCAGAGGCGCTTCAGTAATAGACATTAGCGGTTGTACCAATATAACCTCCATTCCTGCCGACGAATTCGGTAAATGTTCTATGGAAAAGCTGATTATGTCACCGGATATTACAATTATCGGCGACAGAGCATTCCAGCAGTGCTCTCATCTTAAGGAAATACGCATATCCGGTACAGCATACAATGCTGAAGATAATACAGTCTCATATACAGATTTATCAAATGTTAAAAAAATCGGCAATTATGCTTTTGACGGTTGCAGTAAACTATCGAATGTCACTTTATACGAAAAAACACCGGAAGTAATAATAGGTATCGGTGCCTTCGGTAACTGTTCATCTCTTCGGTCAATTAATCTTCCTATTAAAAATGCAGTTAATCTTGGAGAAGGTGCATTTGCAGGATGTTCAAGCCTTAGCGAAATTATGCTCATGGATGAACTCGACTACATTCCTGCCAATGTTTTTAGCAATACAGCAATCAATACAGTTAAACTTTATACCCAAAAATATGACGGCAATAACAAGTTTCCGTCATCACTTACTTACATAGGAAAAAATGCGTTCCAGGATGCACACCTTGGCAACATGGACTTTTCAGACACCAAAATCGAATATATCGGAGAATATGGGTTTGCAGGTTCCATAATTTCAAAGTTGAGTCTTCCATCCACATTGATAAGAATTGATTCTCTTGCCTTTAACAGTGCGGCCATACCAAGCCTTATTATTCCTGATTCTGTAATTACTATTAAATCACAGGCTTTTAAGCAAAGTGTTATTCCTTCAATAACTGTTTCCTCTGCCGTTTCTGTCATTGAAGAAGAAACATTTGCAGACAGTTCGTTACATACGATACATTTCAACAATTCAAAGAATAATCCGGGTAAACTTACTTCTATCGGCAACAAAGCCTTTATAAACTGTACTAATCTTACATCGATATCTTTATCCGATACTGACGAACCAAATACTCCTTTGCTTACTGAAATATCAGATGAAGCATTTTATAAATGTAGTGCATTAAGCAATACCGACTTTCTTACAGGAGCAACTAAACTCACTACTATCGGCAGCAAAGCCTTTGCTTCCTGCTGTTATTACGATGAAGAAAAGGATGAAAATGGTTTTTATGACAAAACTATATTTGGTGAATACAACTACTATGGCCTTGAAGATATTACCCTTCCGGATTCAGTAAACACAATCGGCGACCAGGCATTTGCAAATAACTACGCACTGGTTACTGTCAATCTCGGTTCCGGAATAACATCTATTTCTGATGGCGCATTTATGGTTGATAATGCAGCTACGTCCATGCTTCAAAAAATAATTGTTCCAAAGAATCTTTCTATAATAGGTAATGATGCTTTCAGAAACAATTCAAGATTAAGAACTATCGGATATACTGACGGAACTAACATTACTGTTACTCCCGGCACGGCCAAATTCTACAGTTCTCTTACACGTATTGGAGATAATGCCTTTAACGGTTGCGGTAGAAAACAGGTAATAAAATACAGACACAAACGTAATTATCCTATCAACGGAGTAAAATATACTTTTTCCAAAGAAAACATTTACGACGAGCCAACAACCGGTTGCAATGAATACCTTATATACGAACCTGGAGAGGTAAACTATCATAAGGTTTATCTCAATCTCAATGATGCAATCGTTACTACTAACGAAAAAGACGAAAACACAGATAATAAAACAGTATATGTTATCGCTTGTAAGGTATGGGTTGACCCGAATACTACTTCAAATGAGACTAATGAAAATACTATCTCTATCGAACCGATTGTTTTTGGAGATTCAAACTACGACTACGATAATGCTATATCAAATATAGAAAAATTAAGTATTACCCGGGAACAAATATCAGATAAAAAAATTGACGGATGGAACGAACAGTACATCCTTTTTAACGATTCTATATATCAGACAGGTATAGAAGCACCATCACTTCCTATTCCGATATATACAGGTCTGACCAATGTTATTCTTCCTAATTCTCTTACAGATACAGAAACCAACAATGCGCTTGGCATAGGGGTATTTGAAAATTGTAAAGCACTTGAGACCGTTGCCTTATCAAACAAAATCACTACGTTACCTGACAGAACATTTTACGGTTGCGGTGATTTGGTAACAGATCTCACAACAAATAAAACAGTTAACTACGTATATACCGGCTTAACAAAAGTTACAGGTCTTGACAGAATTATCAAGATAGGTGACAACTGTTTTTACAACTGCTATAACTATAATCTTGAGCAAAGTATAGACGGCGGAGAAATAAGTAACAGTCTCAAAACGATTGGTAATATGGCATTTTACAATTGTAAAAGCATCTCTTCAGTCGTATTTCACAGCGCTCTTATTTCAATAGGTGCCGGGGCATTTAAGGAATGCGGTGCCAAAAGTACTGAGGAACAAGTTAAATCATACTTCAATTCAAATTCAGAAGAGAAATCTTACACATATTATGAAATACTTAACCCAACAGACCCTGAAGCAAACGGCAAAGGCTTAACAACACTTGACTTTACTTACGCAACCAAACTTTCGTACATAGGAAGCGAGGCCTTTGCTTATACTGCTGTTGAAACCGTAAACCTTCCTGAAGCGCAGTTTACAACAATAAACGACAGTTTATTTGCAGGGTGTACAAGGCTTAAAAATGTAACTATACCTTCAAAAGTAACATCGATAGGTGATAGAGTATTTAAAGACTGTCTTTCGTTACAAAGACTTCATATGCCTGCGTCTGCAAAAATCAATTCCACAATATTAAGAGGATATACTCCATCAACAATATCCGGTCTTGTACTAAACAACTACAATACAGAAAAAATTACTGTTCCTCTTAATATGCAGGAAGCTTTGCCAATCAAAGCATTAAGTGAATATACCCGTTCCGGCAGTTATAAAGTAACTGTCTTTGAAGACGAAAACGACACAGTCGGAACGATAATATACAATGACGGTAACAATGTTTCAGGTGACAAGTACGACAATATCCTTAATGTTAAAATTGAATACGGTTCAAAAAACACTTCAGATGAAATAATCCTGTGCGGAGGCCGGACTCCTAAAAAAGGCCTGATTGTTAAAATTGAAGCAAACTCAGCATTCCCGCTGCTCAATGGTGATGCAGGTTCAATTATCAATTCCCAGACCTTCCTGTATAACGTAGACATAACAACTATACCGGCTTCTCACCTGGATATTAATTGCAATTCCGATTCAAATCCAATAATCACCGAGATTCAGGCTCAGGGCCGTGAAACACAGTCTATATATTTAAAGAAAGATCAGACAGTCACACTTAATGCGGATATACTTCCTTCCAATACTACCGATGACTGCACATGGACTGTAGAACATGAGTCAATTGCCACACTGACCAACGAAACTTATTCCAATGGAAAAAGCGCCGTTACTCTTACAGGTACAAAACCGGGCAACACAAAAATCACTGTTACATGCGGGGAATTAACAAAGGAGCTCTACGTATATGTTAAGGTACCTTTAAGCAATATGTCAGCTTCTACCAATTCGACTTCCGATTCCTCAGCCGGTCAAAGTTTTGAACTTCCGGTAGGAGGAACAGACAAGATTGTCATTACAAAATCATACAACAACACATCATTTTCAGAGGAAGAATGGACAAACTTCGCAGATAAGGTATCATTTTCAAGCAACAATTCCGAAATTGTATCCGTAGATGAGGACGGAAAAATACACGCCAACAAAGTTGGTGTAGCTGAAATTTCTGCAACTGCACTCGCTTCCGGAAGAAGAATAATATTTACCATAACTGTTGTAGAACCTATGGATTACAACACTCTCATTGGTAAAAGGATTGTTGATATCCGAGGAAATGACACAATGTATTCCAATACAAACTTACAATTAACTGCTGTTCTTGACCCGATTGTTGCGACAAATAAAATAGATTGGTCAGTAACAGGATCTGCAACTATAAATGATTCCGGTTTATTAACTGCAGGAAGTGTTCCTGAAACTATAACCGTTACTGCTATTATGCTTGATGCTGATAATAAACCAACCTCCTCAAGAGTTACCAAAAAAATCACAGTATTACAAGCCTCAACTACAATAGTTCTAACCAAAGCAACATCAAACCTGACAGTTTATCAGGATGAATCAATAACAGTATATAAAACGACGAATGATAATACAGTTGGATATGATTTTGTTCCAAATACTTCAACTGACACAATAACATGTTCGTCATCTGATGAAAAAATAGCTACATGTAATACATCCGGCAACTCCGTAATAATTGAAGGAATAAGTCAGGGAACAGTTACTATTACTCTCACAGCTTCAAGCGGTACATCAACAAACATTCCGATAACTGTTATTAAACCTATCTCTGACATTGCTATTGACGAATACTGTAGTTTAGAAGCCGGCACAACAAAAAAACTTATACCGGTGATTACTCCTGCTGACAGTAAAGAGAATCTATCCTGGCAATCATCCAATGAAGCTGTTGCAACAGTTGATGAAAATGGAACCATTACTGCAATCGGAGTCGGCGATGCAATAATCACAGTCTCTTCCGGCAAAAAAATAACAACATCATGCAAGGTTACAGTTCTCCAAAAAGCTTCGACCATTATGTTGACAGATGCCACCAAAGACATAAATATGTACACAGGAGAAAGTTTTACACTTGAAAAAACAAATCGGGCTACAGCCAAAGGATACCAGCTTGTTCCGTCCACTTCCACAGATAAAGTTACATGCTCCTCAAGTAATGAAGCTGTTGCAACAGTTGAAACTGTAGGAACAAAATTCACTATTAAAGCTGTAGGACAAGGTTCTGCCAATATTATTCTTACTGCCGACAGCGGAGTTACTGCTGCTATCCCTATTAATGTAACAACACTGATTTCCGGTATTACATTACCGAAAAATGAAACCGTTATCAAAGGAAAAACAATTACCCTGATTCCAAATATTACACCTGCATTCAGTACAGAAAAACTTACCTGGTCATCATCAAATTCAAAAATTGCTACTGTTGAAAACGGAGTAGTAAAAGGAATCAGCAACGGAACTGCCCAAATAACCGTTATCACAGCAAGAGGCAAAGTAGCTATATGTGATGTTTCCGTACTTATTCCGGCGACCGGATTAAAGCACAAAACCAATACCAACCAAAAAACTATTCGTATGGTTAAAGATGAAATCATAACAATAGGCTGCTTATGTACTCCACTTGATACAACTGATAATATAACGTATACATCAAGTAAGAAAAAAATAGTTTCTGTTACCGGAAGCGGACAAAGCGCAACAGTTAAAGCATTAAAGAAAGGAACCGCTAAGATAACCGCAAAAAGTTCCTCCGGAGTTAAGATTACATTTACCATTAAAGTTAGTAAAAAGAGCATTGCCGCAAAGAAAGTTAAAATTACAGGCAAGAAAACTGTTAAAGTTAACAAAAATCTCCAGCTTACTGCCAAATTAACAAAATCTACGTCAACTGACAAAATAAGCTGGACATCATCAAAGCCATCAATCGCATCCGTAGATAATTACGGAAATGTGACCGGATTAAAGAAGGGCAAATGTACTATTACTGCAACTGCCACTTCAGGAAAAAAAGCGAAACTTAAGATTACGGTTAAAAAATAGCATTATTTGAAAAACTCGTGGCAACCGTGAGTAAACAAATACTGCAAACTGCAATCAAACCATTTTGTACTACTTTTAGCAGAATATTTTCTGCACATGAAATACCTTGCACCATCTGAATTATCCTCTCCCGCCAATACACGCTTCACAGCTTTTTTGGTGGCAGGGGATATTTTTACTGTATAATACCTTCCATCCCGTATGGGCGAAAACTGGTAGTTACCTCCTGTTTTTTCAAACACAACACCTTTAACACTATCCGGGTACTCTTCGCTTTTCATTCTGTTAATCACAACATTGGCAACAAGCATTTTACCGGATATATCCTCACCACCGGCTTCAGCTTCTACTATTCGGTTTAGTATATTTTCATCTCGTTTACAAAGTTCAATCTCGCCACGAAATTTTGTTCTAAGTCCGTTTACCATAAGTTCCGGAGCCTGAATATTAATAGCTTGTTCAGCATTTCTCTCAATTCCCTGCTCTAATAAAGCATACGTATCGTTATGAATATCTGCTTCTTTTTGCAACTCGGTCTCATCATTATTATTCAGATTTTGAGTCCCAACTGTGTTAACTCCAACATATAAACCGGCTGATTTTACATTATAAGTCATAGCATATATTTCTTTTTCTTCTAATACAGATTTTATAATATCTATTCCACATATTGTTAAAGCCAATACAAAATACATTAACAATATTCCTTTCAATATACGATTCATATTATTTCACTTCCTTTCGCTACTCATATTGAAGAGTATCAACATTGATGTTTCAATTTATACATGTTAAAAATAATATATGCAGTATTGCAACAATTATGTAACAATTTTGTGATATTATTTTAATGTACAAACTCTTAATACCACATTATTCGTCAAATTATTACATCAAGGGAGAAAAAAAGTGGAAAAATATCCGGGCGTGTTTACAGGCAAAAAAAAAGACGGGACAATTTATTACCGTTCTTCATTTACCTATAAAAGCAAACATATTAGTCTTGGAAGCTACGATACAATACTTCAGGCAAAAAAAGCATATGAAGAAGCAACTATGCTTGTTAATTCTGACGCCACAATCCTTGATTATAATAATCAGATTCATACTCTTTTATTTGCAAAATGGATTTCAATAATAAACTTCAGAGACAATGGAATATACATAAAGACTCCCATATATCTTCGCAACAAACAATTCATGTATTATTTTGACAGACATGATTATTATATTTTTGATGTTGATGATCTGTTTTATTATTCGGAACATACAATAACTCGAAGAGGCGGTCATTTATTTGTTAACGAATACGGTATGCAGGTCAATATTGCATCCAGATACGGTATCATGAACCATGCTGTTTGCGGACGGGATTATGAATTTGTTAACGGAAACACAAGAGATTACAGATACTCAAACATTAGAATTATTAACAGATACTACGGCGTCAGACAGCACGAAAAAAACGGAAACATATATTATACTTCAAGAATACATATTAACGGTGATTATATTATAGGTTATTATGACGATGAAATCATCGCAGCAATCGCATATAATAAGGCTGCTGATTACATTAATACAATGGGCTATAATAAATCCTTTCGCAAAAATTACATTGAAGAAATGTCTTCTTCTGAATATCTTAGTATTTACAAAGACATCAAAATTCCAAAAAACATTCAAAAATACTGCCGAAATATGTGAACTTATGTCACATATTCACAACTCACGGCGCAATTGTTAACAAATTGTTCATACTTTAATCATTATCATTTCATTTTTGAACAATATACTATCAGTAAGAAATAAATAATAACAAACTACTACCCAAAGGTAGCGATTACGTTTTTTTCATATTATCAAGGCCAATCACCACACCGATTGGCCTTTCCTCCCGTTTATAGGCATTATTCATCATCTTATCCGATACCGATTATATATAACAACAAATACAGTATTATCATTATTCCGTTTATGATTGATGCGACACTTACCCATTTACTTCTAACGTCATCCATTTTAAATCCTTTATATGCAATTATCAAAGCAAATATGTTCGCCAATCCTGCTATAAGCGGAACTGTACCAACCCATATGCCGGCTGCTCCTTTATTAGCTGCAGCTATTGCACATACTAAAAAAAACGAAATCAAGGAAAGTATACCAACTGCCAGTGAAAAATAAATAGACAATGGCACTTTAGATGCTGATACACGCATTGCTTTTCTACGTTTCTTCCTTGCTTCCTTTTTTCTATTATTCTTGTATCCCATACAATCATTCCTTTTATTATTTGTTTCGTATATTGTCTTTCCTACATACTTTTACCAGTTTATATATACAATAACCTATTATGACACCTGATGTATTCAGTATAATATCATCGATGTCAAAGCTGCCTATTTTATTTACTAATTGGATTATCTCAATTAAAAATGTGAATAACAGTCCGTATATAAATATGAAAACAAATCCCATTTTACGTATTCCATATAACGGAGCTGCCATTCCAAAAGGAATAAATGCAACAACATTTCCGACAAGATTAATAAAAACCCACTTAAATCCAATAATATCACAATAGTGTATATATCTTTTTATCTCAGAAAAGGGTTCAAGATTATAATGGTATTCATTTAAAGAATGCCTTCCAAATCTTTCTGAGAAAAACAGAAAATAAATAAGTCCCGAAATATATATAATATACAGTACCCACGAAAATAATATTAAAATGCGTCTGTTCTTCAAACAGATTCACCGCCTTATTACTTAATCAATTATATTTGCCTTTGGCAACTCACACTGCCGTTTCTTATCAATCAGTTTTTTCTACGGAACATATTAGCATATATAACTCATCTTAACAATGTGTTTTTATTATTTCATGAATGTATCTGTAAAATAATCAAACAGATATTATATCCTTCACAACTTCAGATGCTATAATTAATCCTGCAACAGAAGGAACAAAGCTTACACTTCCCGGTGGACACTTAATCCGTTTAGAATTATCTTCTTTTACATTTTTTTGTGCATGAATTGCTTCATCATCATACATACACAAATCATCCATTAACGGATTAACCGGTTCTTCTTTAGAATATATTACTTTTAATGATTCAATTCCCCGTTTTCTTAATTCCTTACGCATAACTTTTGCAAGGGGACATATGGACGTATCAAATATGTCTGCAATCTCCAGTGCCAAAGGGTTAATCTTGTTTCCTGTTCCCATGCTGGAAATGACCGGTACACCCTCCTTTTTAGCCCGCATAATAATTTCTATTTTGGCGGTAACGGTATCAACTGCATCAATCACATAATCACAGCCGGCATACGATATTTCATCTGCGTTATCAGGAAGATAAAACATATTGTATATTTCAACAACAGCATCTTTATTAATACTGAGAATACGTTCTTTCATAACCTCAGTTTTATATCTTCCTACCGTATCATGAGTAGCAATAATCTGTCTGTTAATATTAGAAACACTCACAGTATCATTATCCACAAGAATAAAAGCGCCCACACCACTTCTTGCAAGCGCTTCAACTGTATACCCGCCGACTCCTCCGACTCCGAATACAATCACTTTTGATTCATTAAGTTTCTTTACATTCTCTTTTCCCAACAAAAAGGATGTACGTATTAATTCCTCTTTCAACTCATTCTCCCATGACTTAATCTGCAAACACAAACTACACTTAAAGTTCTATTTTGATGTTTGACGTTTTATTACTTTTAGTCGAATAAACTCTTCCCTGTCCTTTTCTTCAAGAGCATCTGAAATATGTCTTATAACAGCTTCAGT
Source organism: Lachnospiraceae bacterium (assembly GCA_015057405.1). GTDB lineage: Bacteria > Bacillota > Clostridia > Lachnospirales > Lachnospiraceae > V9D3004. The sequence goes on along the minus strand of SVEK01000040.1, from coordinate 822 downwards.
TGCCGGAATAGTAATATTCTTAAGTGCGTTAGCCCGCTTTTGCGTTTTCTTAATATTAACAGCAAGCCTATACGCAGAATTTTCTATCATTGCGAGTCTTATAATAAGATCTTTGACCTTTGCAAAATCTTCTCTTGCCTTATCAACAGTCTCTGTCGTATTCCCGAAAGAATAACGTAAAGTATCATCTTCTTTTTTTTCATACTCAACTAACGGAATCTCCGTACCCATAACACTTCTAACCTTTATGCGCACAGATTCCTCAACGGGAATGGTTTGTGCAATCTGATACACCTGCCAGTTTCCCATTTCGATATTAGCCAGCTCAAGGTTATTATATGCGTTGCTAAATGTTGAAGCAATCTCTGCCTGAATCTCCTTTGCCCGGTCAATCAATTCCATTAATTCGCGGATTAAAATATTACGTTTTCTATCCATAAGGTCGTAACCTTGTTTGGCAAGTGAAAGTGAATTCTTGGCTGCCATAAGATTACCCTTAGTAGGTGCCTCACTTAAATTCATACAGCCTCATCCTTTTCATCATAATACTTATCAAGCATCTTTGTATCGATTCGGTCAAGTTCTTCACGGGGAAGCATTCTAAGAAGTTCCCATCCAATCTTAATTGTATCAAGAATTCCTCTGTCGTCTTCTTCGCTTTGTCCCACAAACTTTGCCTCGAACTCCTGTCCAAACTGCAAATACAATTTATCCATATCTGATAACTCATCTTCTCCGATAACAGAAGCCAAAGCTCTTACATCCCCAACTTTTGCATATGAGGAAAACAGCTGGTTCGCAACATCCTGATGGTCATCTCTT
>SVEK01000039.1 GCA_015057405.1 Lachnospiraceae bacterium | reverse complement strand
GGCTTGGGATTGAAGATTTTTATTTAAAAATAAGATGTTAATGTAACTATGAAAAGCAAAGTACGAAAATAAAACCGAAATCTAAAATCGAACCCCAAAATCGAAACCTAAAACCGAAATCCAAAAACCGAAACCAAAACCGAAACCAAAACTGAAACCCAAAACCGAAATCCAAAAACCGAAATCCCAAAACCGAAATCCAAAAATCGAAACCCAAAACCGAAATTCAAAATCGCACCCCAATAACAATAACAAAGGATAATAGAGGCCGCTGTTATAAATGGTATTTTCAAATCATAGTATATATAGATGATTTGTGTATAGGGAAACGAAAAATTCATTGTTGAATATAATTCAAAGTATTAATGTGTTTCTTTGGAGTGGACCTTTGTTGATGTTGCTTCTGGGTAATCATATTGTAATGACTATTAAAACCGGTTTTGTTCAAAAAAATGTGTTTAAAGGAATTCGATTGTCGGTAGCCGGAGAGAACAGTTTTCGCATGCTTGCAACAACTCTTGCGGCAACTCTTGGTACAGGTAATATAATAGGAATGTCTACTGCAATAGCTCTCGGTGGGCCGGGGGCTATGTTTTGGTGTCTTATAACCGGGATACTTGGGATGGCGACAACTTATTATGAGTGTTACCTTGGCTCTTTGTATAGAACAAGGCAGGGTGGCGGGCCTATGTACATTTTAAAAAATAAAATGGGTAAGAAGGGATTGGCATATTCTTATGCGGTTTGTATATTGCTTGTGTGCATGAGCACCGGTTGTCTTACCCAATCTAATGCTGTTGCTGAAACTTTTTTGCAAACTTTTCATTTAAATAAAATGATAATAGGATTTGTGGTGGCGTTAATTACCGGGTTTGTAGTTATTGGGGGTAAAACTTCTATAGTAAAAGTTTGTACCGGAATGGTTCCTGTAATGTGCATTATTTTTCTTATTGGTTGTTTGTATTTGTTAATTAAAAATATGTCTTATATTCCCGGTAGTATTATGTTGATTGTTAAATCAGCATTTAATATTGAATCGGTTGGAGGCGGAATTGCCGGTGGGACAATGTCACTTGCTGTAAGATACGGAATTGCCAGAGGGTTATTTACTAATGAGGCAGGACTTGGTTCGGCGGCGGTATTTGCGGCATCAGGAGAACAAGAGCCGGTAAATCAAGGACTTGTTTCTATGACAGCTACATTTTGGGATACGGTTGTAATATGTACGATAACCGGCCTTGTAATTGTAAGTTCTTATTTGGCCAATCCGGGATTTGCAGATGGAGTATCTGTAGGAGGGCTTATGAATGCAGCATTTTGCGAGATTCCCATAGTTGGTGCACCATTGCTGGCAGTTGCCATTGCCGGGTTTGCTGTATCTACAATTATTGGGTGGTTTTTTATAGGAGAGCAGGCAGCAGGTTTTTTGTTTGGTGATAAGTATGAACAGGTTATTCCGTTTATCAGACTTATATATATTCTTATGGTCTTTTTTGGAAGTGTTTTTTCTCTGAACATGATATGGGAAACTGCGGATATTTTGAATGTATTTCTTATAATTCCAAATGTGTATATGCTGGTAAAATGTATATTCAATGATAAAACATAGGCTATAGACATAGTCTGTACGTGAATAAAATGTAATTGTTGAAATATGTTTTCCGTTGTGTTAGTATAGGTGTGATTGAGTTAAATTAGGGGAATTATGTTTAGTGTGTTATTAAGGCTGTTGCGCATGATTTACAATAACTCATAATAGTACTTTGGAGGATTAGATGTGATGAAAAAAGGTGCATTTGAGACCGGTGAATATCGTAATGTATTCGCAGAGCTTGGATATAGCCAGAAAGAGATTGATGATAAGATTAAAGATGCATTTCATACAGTATTTTACGGAAGTGATGATGAAAAGTTTTTTCATACTGTAGGAGATGATATGGGGTATTTTGAAGATACCGGTAACAATGATGCGAGAACCGAAGGTATGTCATACGGAATGATGATGTGTGTTCAGATGGACATGAAAGAAGAGTTTGACAGATTCTGGAAGTGGGCTAGAACTTACATGTTCAATACCGAAGGATATAATAAGGGATATTTTGGTTGGTCATGTAAGACTAATGGTGAAAAGAATAGTGAAGGACCTGCTCCTGACGGAGAAGAGTTTTTTGCGATGGCATTATTCTTTGCATCCAATAGATGGGGAGACGGCGAAGGAATATTCAATTATTCTGCAGAAGCAAGAGCGATTCTTCGTGCATGTCTTCATAATGGAGAAGAGGCACCGGGATGTCCTATGTGGGATAAAGATAATTACCTTATTAAGTTCATTCCGAATTGTAATTGGTCGGATCCTTCGTATCATTTGGCACATTTTTATGAATTGTTTGCATTATGGGCTGACGAAGAGGACAGACCGTTTTGGAAAAAGGCTGCTGAAGCCAGCCGTGAATATTTGAAAAAAGCATGTCATCCTGAAACCGGATTGGCAGCAGAATATGCTAATTATGACGGAAGTCCTTATTTGGGCGACAAGAATTTTGTTAAGCAGTTTGGAAGCAGACACGATTGGTTTTACAGTGATTCATACAGAGTGGCTGCCAATATAGGACTTGATTATGAGTGGTTTGCGGCAGATGAATGGAACTGTGAATGTGCAGATAAGATTCAAAAGTTCTTTAGCGGTTGTATGAAAGACGGAAATTATATGACATATGAGATAGACGGTACGGTTATTGACCAGCCGGCACTTCATCCGGTAGCTATTATAGCAACTAATGCTATGGCATCTCTTGCTGCTAAGGGTGAGTATGCAAAAGACTGGGTTAAGCTGTTTTGGGACACACCGCTTAGAACCGGTGTAAGAAGATATTATGACAATTGTCTGTATTTGTTTGCATTACTTGCACTCAGTGGTAATTATCGTATATGGAAATAATATTATAAACAATTTAATTTAATATAATGATTATTATTTAGGAGGAAAATAAAATGAGTTTACAGGTTGAAAAAATGGAAAAGAGTATGGCAAAACTTACAATAGAGGTTTCTGCCGAGAAGTTTGCGGAAGCAATTAAGGCTGCTTATAAGAAGAATGCCGGAAAGATAAACGTTCAGGGATTTCGTAAGGGTAAGGCTCCGTTTAGCGTAGTTGAGAAAATGTACGGTAGTGAGATTTTCTATGAAGATGCTGCTAACATTATTATTCCTGATGCTTACGAAGAAGAACTTAAGAACAGCGATGTTGAGCCTGTTTCAAGACCGGAAGTTGACGTTGTTCAGATTGAAAAAGGCAAGCCTTTCATTTTCACTGCTACAGTAGCAATTAAGCCTGAAGTTACTCTCGGCACATATAAAGGCATCGAAGTTGAGTGTGAGAAAGCTATAGTAACTGATGAAGATGTTATGGACGAGCTTAAGAGAGAACAGGAAAAGAATGCAAGCATGGAAACTGTTGAAGACAGACCTGCTGAACTTGGTGATAAGACAACTATAGATTTTGAGGGATTTGTTGACGGTGTTGCATTTGAAGGCGGCAAGGGAACTGATTATCCGCTTGAACTTGGCAGCCATTCATTTATCGATACATTCGAGGATCAGATTGTTGGTGCCAATGTTGGAGACGAGCTTGATGTCAATGTAACATTCCCTGATGAGTATCAGGCAGAGGAACTTGCTGGAAAGCCGGCTCTTTTCAAGGTAACTGTTAAGAAGATTGAAAAGAAGATTCTTCCTGAAATCGATGATGAGCTTGCTCAGGATGTTTCAGAATTTGATACACTTGATGAATATAAGGATGATATCAGGGCAAAGCTTTTAGAGAAAAAAGAAGCCCAGATAAAGGCTGCTAAGGAAGACAGTGTAATCGAAAAGATTATTGAAGGTGCAACAATGGAGATAGCTGACGCTATGATTACAGATCAGACTGAAAGAATGATTAGAGAGTATGCACAGAATCTTCAGATGCAGGGTCTTAGCATTGAGCAGTATATGCAGTTTACAGGTAACACAGTAGAGCAGATGATGGAGCAGATGCGTCCACAGGCTGAGAAACGTATACAGTCAAGACTTGTGTTAGAGGCAGTTGCAGCTGCAGAGAATCTCGAGGTTTCAGATGATGAAGTAAATGAAAAACTCGAAGAGATGGGCAAGATGTATGGAATGGATGCAGCTAAGGTTAAGGAAGCTGTTGGAGAAGACGGCGTTAATCAGATGAAAGAAGATATCAAGGTTGAAAAAGCTATCAATCTTGTAACAGAAGCTGCTAAAGAGATTTAATCAGACAATTATAATAACAGCGAATAATATTATTTTTTGGGAGGTGTAATTATGGGTTTAGTACCTTACGTCATTGAACAGACCAGTAGGGGAGAACGTTCATATGATATATTTTCGCGTTTATTGAAGGAAAGAATTATTTTCCTTGGAGAGGAAGTAACGGACGCATCAGCAAGTCTTATTACAGCACAGCTTCTTTTCCTTGAGTCAGAAGATCCTGATAAGGATATCAGTCTTTATATCAATAGTCCGGGTGGTTCCGTAACAGCCGGAATGGCTATATATGATACAATGAATTATATAAAATGTGATGTATCAACTATATGTATTGGTATGGCTGCAAGTATGGGTGCATTTTTGCTTGCAGGAGGAGCTAAAGGTAAGAGATTTGCATTGCCTAACTCCGAGATTATGATTCACCAGCCTTCAGGCGGTGCCAGAGGACAGGCTACTGAGATTAAGATAGTGGCTGAAAATATACTTAAGATAAAAGCTCGTCTCAATAAGATTTTATCTGAAAATACAGGTAAACCTCTGGAACAGATTGAGATTGATACAGAAAGAGACAATTATATGTCTGCTGAAGAAGCCATGGAGTATGGTATTGTAGATAATATTATCACTAAGCGTGTATAATTAAGTAAATTAGAATGATTATGAGGTATAAGAATGGCTGGAAAAGATGATAATGAAAAGCAGTTTAGATGCTCTTTTTGTAATAAGCCGCAGGACAAGGTAAGAAAACTAATCGCAGGTGATGGCGCATATATATGCGATAGTTGTATTGAGGTTTGTGCAGAAATTATAGAGGAAGAATTTTTTGATGAAGAATACGATGAAGATTCTTCATTGCGAGATGATATTAATCTTCTTAAGCCAAAGGAGATTAAGGAATTTTTAGATGAATATGTAATTGGCCAGGAGGATGCAAAAAAAGCACTTTCTGTAGCAGTTTACAATCACTATAAAAGAGTTCTTGCTGGTAAGAGTCTGGATGTTGAATTGCAGAAAAGCAATATAATTATGGTGGGACCTACAGGTTCCGGAAAAACTTATCTTGCACAGACTCTTGCAAAACTTCTCAATGTTCCGTTTGCGATTGCCGATGCAACTGCATTGACAGAGGCAGGTTACGTCGGAGAAGATGTTGAAAATATTCTTCTGAAGATAATACAGGCGGCTGATTTTAATATTGATAAGGCCGAATACGGTATTATCTATATTGATGAGGTTGATAAGATTACCCGTAAGTCGGAAAATACATCAATTACAAGAGATGTTTCCGGTGAAGGTGTTCAGCAGGCACTGTTGAAGATTCTTGAGGGTACGGTTGCCAGTGTTCCGCCACAGGGAGGAAGAAAGCATCCTCATCAGGAGTTCATTCAGATTGATACAACCAATATTTTATTCATATGCGGTGGTGCGTTTGATGGACTTGAAAAGATAATTGCATCAAGAGTTGGTAAAAAGTCAATTGGATTTAATGCAGAAATAGGTAGTGAATTCAAAAAAGAAGAGAACATAGGTCAGCTGTTTAAGCAGGTTCTTCCACAGGATTTTGTTAAGTTTGGAATGATTCCGGAATTCGTAGGACGTGTTCCTGTTTCAGTGGGACTTGACAGACTTGATGAAGAGGCGCTTAGAAGAATTCTTGTAGAACCAAAGAATTCGTTGTTGAAACAGTATCGTGCACTTTTTGATCTTGATGATATTGAACTGGAGTTTGACGACGACGCAGTGGAAGCAATCGCAAAGCATTCCATAGAACGTAAAACAGGAGCAAGAGGATTACGTGCAATTATTGAGAATGCGATGATGAATGTTATGTATGAGCTTCCGTCTGATGAAAATGTCAGAAAATGCCGTATTACAAAAGAAGTTATAGAAGGTACAGGTGAGCCTGTATTAGAATAACATGAGTATTGAATATAATAACAAAAATATGACGGAGAGATATATGCGCTGTACTAATAACGCATATATCTTTCTATATATCAGATGATATTTAGTTATATGGAGATGAGTAAATGTTTGATAATAATAAAAAAGTTCCGGTAATAGTGCTGAATGATATAGTCGTATTTCCGGGATGTTCCATACATTTTGACCTATATGGCAAACGAAATATTGCAGCTGTAGATATTGCGATAGCATCGGGAAGCCGAGTACTGGTATTACCGGAACAAAATGACGAAGATGATGGGGATTCCGTGATGATTGGAACTCTTGCGGATATTCGTCAGATTGTTAAAACATCATCGAATTCGATACGTGTTATGGTTAAAGGAATAAAACGTGTAGAATTAAAAGAACTGGAATTAGAGGATAAAGCATACAAAGCATACATAGAAGATATTGTGCCGGAGGCAGTATATGGTGAAGATGCAATGCTTGTAGGGCTTAAAGATATATTTGTAAAATACAATGACGAGTGTGGCAGAATGAATGCCAAACTTGATAAAAAGGTAAAACAATGCAACAATCTTGATGAACTGGTTGATATTGTTGCAGGTAATGCTTCTATCGTTTACGAAGATAAGGTAAAGGTTATTAATATTATTTCTCCTGAGGAAAGATATGATTTTCTTGCAACTAAATTGATGGAATATATCCGTCTGTTTCGTATTAAAATGGAGTATCGTGATAAGGTTAAGGCATCGATTGATAATAATCAAAAAGAGTATTATCTGAGAGAACAGCTTAAAGTTATAAGAGAAGAGCTGGGAGACAGTGATACGGGAAGTGATGCTGATTTATACCTTGAAAAAACCGAAGCCCTTAATGCATCGGAAGAAGTAAAAGATAAACTTCGTGAAGAAATCAGAAGATTTAGAACCATATCTTCTAATTCATCGGAAAGTGCCGTAATAAGAGCATATATAGAAACTCTATTGGCGTTACCGTGGTACAATAAAAGTGAAGACAATAACGACATTATTAATGCTGAAAAGATACTTAATAAAAATCACTATGGACTTGATAAGGTTAAGGAAAGAATCATCGAATTTCTTGCAGTCAGACAGCTTGCAGGGAAAGGTGAAACTCCTATTGTATGTCTGGTCGGACCACCGGGAACAGGAAAGACTTCAATTGCAAAGTCGGTTGCTGAAGCTCTTAACAAAGAGTATATAAGGATATGTCTTGGTGGAGTAAGGGACGAGGCAGAGATAAGAGGTCACAGAAAAACGTATGTAGGGGCAATGCCGGGACGACTTATTAATTCGTTAAAAAAAGCAAAGGTCAGCAATCCCCTTATTTTGCTGGATGAGATAGATAAAGTGAGTAATGATTATAAAGGCGATACATTTTCAGCATTGCTTGAAGTACTTGACCCTGAGCAGAATGAGTATTTTACAGATCATTATATAGAAATACCTGTAGATTTGTCGGAAGTTCTGTTTATATGTACCGCCAACGATACCCAGACAATTCCGGGACCGTTGCTTGATCGTATGGAGATAATTAGTATATCAGGTTATACGGAAAATGAAAAATACCATATTGCTAAGGAGCATTTGATCGGCAAGCAGAAGAAAAAGAATGGTATTAAGCCGTCGTTACTTAACATTTCTGATACTGCTATCAGGAAAATGATTATTAATTACACAAGAGAAGCAGGTGTCCGTGGTCTTGAAAGAACAATCGGAAGTGTTTGCCGTAAAGCTGCAAGAGAGTTAGTTGCAGGTGAAAAGGCAAAGATAAGTGTCACTTCCAAAAATATAGAAGATTACCTTGGTAAGGTTAAATATGAGGTGGACAAGGCCGCGAAGGAGAATCAGGTTGGAATTGTTCGAGGGCTTGCATGGACAAGTGTCGGTGGCGACACATTAGAGATAGAAGTAAATGTAATGAACGGTAAGGGAGAACTCAAAGTAACAGGTCAGTTAGGCGATGTGATGAAGGAATCGGCGGCAGCGGCACTGACATATGTGAGGTCTCTTAGTTGCGAATACAATGTTGAAGTTAACTATTATCAGGAACATGATATTCATATTCATGTGCCGGAAGGCGCAGTTCCTAAAGATGGCCCTTCAGCAGGAATAACTATGGCTACTGCTTTATTCTCGGCTGTCATGGGAAGAGCTGTACGTCATGATGTTGCTATGACCGGTGAAGTGACTCTGAGGGGACGTGTATTGCCAATAGGTGGTTTGAAGGAAAAACTTCTTGCGGCATATAATGCGGGAATTAGTACGGTGTTAGTCCCTGGTCGAAATAAAAAAGACATTGAAGAACTTGAAGAAGAGATAACAGCCGGACTTGATATAGTTTATGTTAATAACATGGAAGAAGTTTTATCATTTGCAATGGAGAAACAATATGAAGATTAATAATGTAGAACTTGAAACGGTATGCGGAATAACAAGTACATTACCGGACAATGATAAAGTAGAACTTGCGTTTATAGGACGTTCCAATGTAGGAAAGTCTTCCCTTATCAATGCCATGTTGAAGCGAAAATCTTTGGCAAGAACTTCATCACAACCGGGAAAAACCCAGACAATCAACTATTACAATATTAACGGTGAGTTTTATTTTGTTGACCTGCCGGGATACGGTTATGCTAAAGTATCTAAGGAATTGAAGGAAAAATGGAAGAAAATGACCTTTAAATATTTTAAAAATTCCCAAATGTTAAGGGTTGTTTTTCTTCTGATTGATATCAGACATGAACCGACAGCTAACGATGTTGATATGTATAAAAGTCTTGTTGACATAGGATTTTGTCCTATAATAATAGCAACTAAATCTGATAAAATCAGTAAAGGTGTCGTTAATAAAAACCTTCAGATAATACGAAAAAAACTTGATACTGTAGAGGGTACCCCTATCATTCCGTTTTCATCAGTAACAGGGAACGGAAGAGATGAGATATGGGAATATATTGAGGAGTACGTACGCGAGTTTAGTGAAGATATTTGAAATAAAAATAGGAGATGACCTTATTGAAAATACTAAAGAACAGACAACTGTTTAGAATAATTCTTACATCATTTATTCTTATTACAGGAATAATGATTTCATATGCAGGTACATTTGATACTGCATCAGATGTAAAAGCGGCAGATATTAGGAAATCTGCATATACTAATGAATCCGCAGTGGATAACAAGTCTGCAGACATACTGACCGGATTAGAAGAAAAATCGTATCTTACTTTGGAAGATATAAAAAAGGCAGAATTGTCATTTACAAAGGAAAGCTACACTGTTATCAAAAATAATCGTGTTTCAGTTGGCTTAAAATGTAATATACCTGATAAATTTTTAAGGATAACATACACTTCAGAGGATTATTATACATATTTTAGCAGTTACGGAGGTGGTATGGTTACTACCGTCACCGGTAACAGTGCAGGTACTTCTGTTATAAAGGCAACTGTTTTTATTGACTATTATGATGAAAATGGAATGTATGAGGGTTGTAAAACTCTTGAAGCAACAAGTAATGTTATAGTTATTGATTATATAGAAAAAGAACTGACAGTAGGTGAACAGTATAGCTTAAACTATACTCAATATGAAACATATGCCCACATGAAATACGAAGTTGCGGACAGTTTGGTTGCTACTGTGGCAGAAAACGGCGTTGTTACAGGCGTGTGTGCCGGAAGAACGTCTGTATATATTACAGATGGAATTAGTGACAGAATATATGTAGGAACAATTGTTGTAAAAAGTAATTACATAAGCATATCTGAGAGTAATATTTCAAGGGCTGTAGGAAGCAGTCCGTATCAATTGTCAGTCATTAATACCACCGGAGGCACCGTTACGTGGACTTCAAATAATAACAGTATTGCAACTGTTGATTCTCAAGGGATGGTGATTCCGCATGCCGTGGGAACGACGAAGATAGTTGCCGTTCATACTTCATTGACCGGATTTAAGACTACATGCACATGTGATATTACTGTTACTAACCCGGTTCTTAGTGTAACTGAAACCAACGTTGCTAAAAATAATTCGATTACTTTAACTGTAAATGGAACGACCGGAATTGCGGAGTGGTCGTCTGCAAAAAAAAGCATTGCTTCCGTTTACTCAGAGGTATCTTCGTATTCTTATAGTTATCATGACTATGAGGATATTATTCCGGGTTATAACGCAGAAGAAATGGTTGAAGGAGTGCAGCCAAAAGCAAGTGTATATGGCAATAAAAAAGGAAAATGTGTAGTTAAAGTTGTAGTGGATGGTATTACTCTTTCATGCAATATTACTGTAACTGACCCTGCTCTTAAGAAGTCATTTTTCGTAGTAACTAAGGGTATGCGACAGACTATTAAAGTTACGGGTATTAATAAAAAAAGTGTTGTAAAATTTACGTCAGCAAAGCCAAAGATAGCAAGTGTCAGCAAAAAAGGAATTGTAAAAGCTAAGCGTATCGGTTTTGCTCCGATTAAGATTGAGGTTGATGGGGCAGTATATGTTGCTTCAATAAATGTAGGTGCAAAAAAAGGGGTTAAAGCGGTTCTTAATGCCCTAAAAGTAGAAGGTGCCAAGTATAGTCAGGCAAGGAGAATGTCTAAAGGTTATTATGACTGTTCATCTCTTGTATGGAGAATGTACTCTCCGCTGGGAGTGACATTTGGTGACAGATATTATGCACCTGTGGCTGCCAATCAGGCGTATTATTGTGTGAGCCATAAAAAGACTCTTCCGAAAAAATACCTAAAAAATCTCGATAAACTTCGTCCCGGGGATTTGTTCTTCTTTAGAGGTTCGAGTAACGGAAGATATAAAAATATTTACCATGTGGCAATATACATGGGTCAGGAAGGTTATGGTGATTATACAATCGGTAAAATAATACATGCAAGTGGTGTGGTTGTATCAACCGGATATATTTATAATCAGGAAAATATAGTTGTTATAGGAAGGCCTTAGAGGCGTATAATATTATGTGGTATACTTGATTTCCTTAGAAAAAGTGATATAATTTCGCTTGTATAATTTTAATAGAAGGAGAAAAAAGAAGTTAAAAAAGGAGCAGTTGTTGTTATGTCTGCATTGATGATAATGTCATGTGCATTATCACCTTTACAGGATAGTACTGCCAAAGCAGCAAAGAAACCAAAGTTAAATAAGACAAAAGTTGAGTTGAAAGTCGGAGAGAAGGTAAAACTCAGATTATCTAATGCAAAAAATGTTAAGTGGAGCAGTAACAAGAAGAAAGTTGCTACAGTTAGTAAAAAAGGTGTTGTAACTGCAAAGAAAAATGGTAAGGCTGTTATTTCTGCAAAATATAAAAAGAAAACATATAAATGCAAAGTGACAGTTAAAGATAAAATGAAAAATGTTGTGCCAACTTCTGAGATACCACAGTCAACAGTTGTGCCAACGGCAGAACCAATAGTAGAACCGACAGCTAATCCGACAGCTAATCCGGCTGATGTTATTAAGGCTGCATATACAGAACTCGAAGATAGGTTAACTAAAAGTGGTGATTACACTGTAAATGAAAGCATATATTCTTATCCTGTAATGTTTAAGGTTGAAGAGAGTACAGTTAAAGCGTCCGTTTCAAAGAATAAAACGTTAAATACAACAATCTTTTCGATTACATTTTTAAATAAAGAATCGCAGACTGTAATTATAGATATAGAGGTTACTAATCCGGAATTAAGAAAAGGTACAATTCGTTGTAATTATTGTTCGTCAGATGACGAGATTGAATTGACCGGAAGCGGCGAAATAGAATTGGCATCAATTGTATCCGGTAATACACAAGTAATTTACAGTTCTTATAATTTTACGGAACCATTATATGAGCAGGTATTAAAGCTTGTAACACCTTCGGTGCTTGATTTGGGAATGATAACCTGGAAAGAAATTATAAAGGGTCTTGGATGTCAGAGTACAATGAATTCTTTAGGATTTACAGCTTATCAGTACAAAGAGTAATAATTGAAATTGTCTCGGGAAGCGAGAGCGTTCCGACGGGATCGCACTGTGGCGTCTGTTTTATATGTTATATGTTCATGCATTATGTAAAAACCTTTAGGTTGACTTTGAATAAAAATAAATGTATAATTATGTAGTGTGTCGGTTGTGCGGCGTATAACCGACACCCTATTTTTTTCTGTTATGGCAGGCGATGTTTACATAGATTTAGGTGTTGAATTTGAATTCTGCTAGGGATTTTATTAGTAATAGTGAGGTGGTATTTGATGTCAAAGAAGCAAATGATGGAAATGGGTCCTAAGACTACTAATAAGTTTGATGAGCTTGTTAAGTATTGTATGACTTCGGGAGCTATTAATCTCGATTTGTATGAAGAGTACGATGTAAAGCGCGGACTTAGAGATTCCAATGGTAAGGGTGTATTAACAGGACTTACAGAGATTTCAGATGTACTTTCATATAAAACCAATGAAGGACGTAAGATACCGTCAGACGGAAGGCTTTATTATCAGGGGTACAATGTGTATGATTTGGTAAAAGGATTTGATAACAGAAGGTTTGCGTTTGAAGAGGTTACTTATCTGCTTTTATTTGGAGAGCTTCCTACCGGCGTTCAGCTTGAGAGTTTTAATGATATTCTTGCAGAGATGCAGGAGTTATCAGGTCAGTTTATTCGAGATGTTATTATGAAAGCTCCGAGCTCTAATATTATGAATGCTATACAAAAGAGTCTTTTGACACTTTACTCATATGATCCTAATCCTGAAGACATATCTGTACCTAATGTGCTTAGACAGTCACTTCAGCTTATAAGTAAATTGCCAATGATATCTGTATATGCGTACAATGCATATTCACATTTTAAGAAAGATGAAACTCTTGTTATCAGAAATCCTGAAAAAGGTTACTCGATAGCAGAAAATATTCTTAGAATGTTGAGACTTGACGGACAGTTTACAGAATTGGAAGCTAAGGTGTTAGACATAGCTTTAGTACTTCATGCAGAGCATGGTGGTGGTAATAATTCGACCTTTACTACCCATGTGGTAAGTTCGACAGGAACTGATACTTATTCAGCTATTGCAGCTTCTGTTGGTTCGTTAAAGGGACCAAGACACGGCGGTGCTAATCTGAAAGTTCAATGCATGCTTGATGATATTAGAGAAAATGTTAAGGATCACAGCGATGAGACAGAGATTGCTGAGTATCTGGCTAAAATTCTCAACAAAGAAGCCTTTGATGGTGCAGGACTTATATACGGTATGGGGCATGCTGTTTATACATTATCAGATCCGAGAGAAGTAATTCTTAAAGAATACGCAAGACGTTTGTCAGAGGAAAAAGGACTTCAGGATGAGTTCAAATTCTTAGAAACGATAGAAAATCTTGCGGGTGTTGAAATTGCCAAGAGAAGACATTTGTTTAAGCCGGTATGTGCTAATGTGGATTTCTACAGTGGATTTGTATACTCAATGCTTGAGATTCCTGAGGAATTATTTACACCGATATTTGCAATGGCGCGTATATCAGGATGGTGTGCACATAGACTTGAGGAACTTGTTAACAGAGGAAAGATTATCAGACCTGCATATAAATTCGTTGGAGTTCACAAGGATTATGTAGATATAGAAAAACGTAATGAAACTGGCGAAAGTGATATGGAAATGTATGATAATTAATAATGTTGCTAACGCAACCAGGCGCAGGCGGAAAATATCGCAAGCGCCATTTTTTATTGTTTACCAGTGAATCAGGAATATTACTACAATACAGCTTTATATAAAGTTTATGAAAAGGAAAAGTATTGTTAATAATTTTGAAAAAAAGGGAAAAATTATTTTGTGGATGATATGATAGTATAATTTTACTTAATACATCAAGAGGAGGATTTTGCTTATGGGGTATGAAGATTGTTGCAAATGTAAAAACTGTGCGTATGTAGATCCGTCGGAAAGGAAAGGATATAAGTGGTATTGTGAAATGCGTAAATCTTATGAGGATCCGGATGAAATTAAAGAATGCAGATATTACAAAAAAGATTAAATGCGTGTATGTATTTGGGAGGATGCAGGTGATTAACGGAATTGTTGTTAGCCTGTGAGTTATTAAGGGAGTAGAAAGTTTTTGCAACCGAAAAGCTGATAGTGGTTTGAAGGTGAATATAAACGAATATTTCATCTACGGAACAGTAGTTGTTATTACTGCTTCGTGGATGATTTTTTTTGCTTTTTTACTGTACAATGCTTTCGTGATATAAAATAGCTATGGAATGTGTGGATAATAAGGGGTATAATGTGTCTATTAAAATATATGAGGTAGAGAGATATGATTGTTAAAGGAACTTATTTTCAAAATGATAATAATAATCCGCTTGTATACGGAGACGTGGAGATTAAACCGGTTGCCAGAAGAAGGCTCCGCGGTGAGGAACTTAAAGAACCGGTTTTGTGTGAACCTGTTATGGTAGGGTTTTGCGGGACGGATAATGAATTAATGAGAATGGGACAAAAGGGATTGATGGGGCCTAAGTTTCCGGAAGGAGAGACAAGGCTTATTAATGGGCATGAAGGAATTGTCTGGGTGCCTGAAGAAAAAAGATTTGCTATTGTTCTGATTCGTGGCGGTGACAGTTACGATCCAACGAGGTATACAGAGGATGAAAGCTACTTTGAATACGGATGTGACAGGGCTGATGGATTGTTTTGTGATAAACAGTACTTTAATCCGGATATGCTTCTTAGGATTCCTGACGGATATGTCCATGACGGGAAGTTGGATTTGGATTTTGCAAAAAAAATGGTCTTTCCGGATCCGTATGCCTGTATGATATTTCAGTTGGAAAGAATGGAAGACTTGGGAAGTGCTCATAATTTCCGTGTTATTATGGCAAGGGAAAAGTGTGACGAAGAAAAAGCACGTGCTATAGCAAAAGAAGAGATATTTGAAAGAACTGTTATTTTTGGACTTGGAACAACCGGAATGTTTATTGGGGATTTGATTGCGAAGAATCATAATAATGCCAAGATATTATTTGTTGCGCGGAGTGAGGAGTCTTCGGCAAAGGTACAGTATGCTCTCAAGAATACAGGAGGAGATTATCTTCAGAATAATTATGATTCTGAAGAGGAGCTTGCCAAAGGCATTATAGAGAAACTTGGCGGCAGAGCTACTATGTTTATTGGGGTAAGCGGTGTTGAAGTTGAGCATCGTATTGCATTTGAACAGGGAGTTCTTGGATGTAATGGTGTTTATAACAGTTTTTCACTTGGACCTAAAGTAACATATGACACAATGCCATTTGGATTCGAGAATCATCTGATATTCGGTTCAATCAATTTCAGACAGGATCATATGGAAAAAGCAATAGAGATACTTGCCAAGAGTAATTATGATGAAATCGTTGAGCTGATAGATAAGGAAGAGTTTATCAGTGATCCTATGGGCGCTTATAAGAACAAAATATATAGCAGTAGGGCGCCGATGAAAACGGCTGTTGTATGGAATGAAAAATATATCAGGCAGGAATAACAATAATTAATAAAGGAGATTAGCTAAGATATGAAGGCTGTAATGATAAAGGAACCATTTTCAATAAAAGTCGGAGATATAGAGATGCCGGAAGTTAAGGAAGGAGAAGCATTAATCCGTATATGCTATTGCGGAGTATGCGGAGCGGATGTTGCCAGTTATACCGGCAATCAACCTTTTACTACATATCCAAGAATTCCGGGGCATGAATTTAGTGCAGAGATTGTGTCGATTGGAGACAATGACAGAGGACTTAAACCGGGAGATATAGTGACGGCAAATCCATATTTTAATTGCGGTACATGTTATTCATGTGAAAGAGGATATGTGAATTGTTGTGTGGATAATAAAACAATGGGTGTTCAAAGGGATGGCAGTTTTTGTGAATATGTTGCCATGCCTATTGAGCGTATTATTCCGGGAAGAGGTTTATCTGCAAAGGAACTTGCCCTTGTTGAACCATTTACAATAAGCTATCATGCTCTTCACAGAGCAACCGTTAAAGAGACGGATAATGTTATTATAGTAGGCGCGGGGCCTATTGGTATGTTTGCATTACTTACTGCAAAGGCAATGGGTGCCAAGGTATATGTAACTGATATACTTGACGGAAGACTTGAACTTGCAAAAGAGCTTGGTGCAGACGGAATAATTAATTCTAAAAAATGTGATATTGCTAAAGAAGCGGAACGAATTACCGGTGGTAAAGGGTTTGATGTGTGCGTTGAGGCTTGCGGTTTATCAGATACATTTCTTATGTGTATAGATTTGGCTGCTTTTGCCGGAAATATTATTTTGATTGGAAACGGAAAGAAAGAGACTACATTTTTACATTCGATACTTCTGAAAAAGGAGCTTAATGTATTTGGAAGTCGTAATTCATACACTTCGGATTTTGAAAGTGTTATTGACCTTATTGCCGGCGGAAAAGTTGACGTAATGAAGTTGGTAAGTGCAATATATCCTATGGACAAGGCAGATGAAGCATTTATGGCACTTGCCAATAATACAGGCGACCTGGCAAAAGTACTGATTGAAATGTAGGAGGACGGATAAAATGAAGGAAACGATTATTCAGTTTGGTGAAGGTGGGTTTTTGCGTGGTTTCGCAGATATGTTTATTCATCAAATGAATGAAAAGGGCGTATATGAAGGAAAAGCTGTAGTTGTACAGCCTATAGAGCAAGGATTGATTTCTGTTATTAATGAGCAGGAAGGTGTGTATCATCAGTTTTTGCGTGGAATCAATAATAATGAAATTGTGGACGAATGTACCAAGGTAAGGGCAATTTCAAGAGGAGTGAATCCCTATACGGATTATGAGGAATATCTTAAGCTTGCCCATAATCCGGATATGCGAATTATTATTTCCAATACAACTGAAGCCGGAATAGAGTTTCTTGGAACTGAGAGTATTACTGACAAGCCGCCTAAGTCATTTCCGGCAAAACTTACGGTATTATTGCATGAAAGATTTAAGGCAGGCCTTCCGGGATTTATTATTTTGGCGTGTGAACTTATTGATAATAATGCAGATTTTCTAAAAAAATATGTTATGCAATATGCCAAGCTGTGGAAATTATCCGATGAATTTGTTCAGTGGATAGAAAATGATAATCATTTTTGTAATACCCTTGTTGACAGAATTTGTACCGGTTATCCAAAGGATGAGGAAGAATCCCTTACAGAACGTCTGGGGTTAGTTGATAAACTTATGAATACTGCCGAAATATTTCATCTATGGGTAATTGAAGGTGATTTTGAAGATGAATTTCCGTTAAAAAAAGCCGGTGTTAATGTGATATGGACAGATGACGTAACACCATATAAAAGAAGGAAAGTGAGAATTCTTAACGGTGGACATACTTCTATGGTATTGGGAGCCAGATTATACGGTTTATCTACCGTAGGAGAATGTATGAAGGACGAAGTAACGAAGGCATTTTTAAGAAAGGCAGTATTCGAAGAGATAATTCCGACTCTTGGTAAAAAGGAAGAGGATATACAGTTTGGTAACGCTGTTATGGAACGTTTTTCAAATCCGTTTGTGAAGCATCAGTTGCTTAGTATAGCCCTTAATTCAGTTAGCAAGTTTAAAGCTAGAGTATTGCCGACCATTATTGAGTATTATGAGAAAAATGGTGTTTTGCCTGAATGTCTGACATTGTCATTGGCTGCACTGATATGTTTTTATCGTGGGGAAGAATCCAATGATATTGCTGAGATTATGGAATATATGAAGACAGCTTCGGTAAGTGACATTCTTGCAAAAGAAGAGTACTGGGGTATAGATTTGTCATTTATGTATGAGAAAGTAGCCTCAATGGTAAAATGTATTGAGGAACGTGGCATGGAAGCTGCGTTTAGGGAGGTATTATAGTGGGACTTATACAGATTCACCGGGGAGATACTGTAGCCGTTAATACTGACACAGGATTTAAGGTAGCTTTATGTGATATTGCAAGTGGGCAGGATGTAATTAAATACGGTTATCCTATCGGTCATGCAACAAGAGACATAAAAAAAGGTGAGATTGTTCACGTAGATAATATAAAAACCAATCTTAAGGAAAAACTTACATATGAATATAATCCTTCTGATGTGCAGACTGACTGTTTTAACGGAGGAAATATATTAGCGTATGAGCGTGAAGATGGAAATATTGGAATAAGGAATGATATTTGGATAATTAATACTGTAGGTTGTGTTAATAAAGTTGCTGAAAAGCTTAGCAGCCTTACCGGTGCATTTTGTTTTACCCATCCTTACGGTTGTTCTCAGCTTGGTGATGACCATATGGTTACCGAAAAGATTCTTAGCGGCCTTGTGCATCATCCAAATGCAGGCGGAGTTCTTGTTCTTGGCCTTGGCTGTGAGAATAATAATATAAAGCAATTTAAAAAAGTTCTCGGAGAAGTTTCACCTGACAGGGTAAAGTTTTTAGAGGTGCAAAATTGTGAAGATGAGATAGCAAGAGGCGTAGAGCTGATAAATGAACTTAAGCGATATGCGGATTCATTTACAAGAAAAGAAGTACCTGTTTCCAGGCTTAAAGTAGGCTTAAAATGTGGTGGCTCAGACGGACTCTCAGGAATCACGGCAAATCCGTTAGTCGGACAGTATACAGACAGACTTGTGGCAGCAGGAGGCACGGCAGTGCTTACGGAAGTTCCTGAAATGTTTGGTGCTGAGACGATTCTTATGAATAGATGCGTTAGTCAGGATGTATTTGAAAAAACAGTAAACATGATTAATCGGTTTAAGGAGTATTTTACAAGCCATAATCAGGTAATATATGAAAATCCTTCTCCCGGTAATAAAGAGGGGGGAATATCTACTCTTGAGGACAAGTCCCTTGGTTGTATCCAAAAAGGAGGAATGGCTCCGGTTGTAGATGTACTTGATTATGGTGATTATGTGAAAAAATGTGGATTAAATCTCTTAAACGGACCGGGCAATGATATGGTCGCAATAACTAATCTTGTTGCTACGGGGTGTCATTTGATACTCTTTACAACGGGGCGGGGAACTCCTCTTGGAGCACCGGTACCGACCGTAAAGATTGCCACTAATTCAGATATTGCTTCCCGTAAATCAGGATGGATTGATTTTGATGCAGGCCCAATGATTAACGGAGAAGACCTTGGTGATAAGTTTTGGGATTATGTAACGGAAGTTGTTAACGGTAAGGAGACATGTAACGAAAGGAATGGCTATCGTGAAATAGCCATATTCAAAGATGGGGTGACGTTATGAGTGATTTGCTTATTGTGGATGCACATGCACATTTATGGGATAGGCAGCACGGAATGGTTGACGGCCGACCTGTAGTGCCTGTAGGAAACGGCAAAAGTGATTTTGGCGGAGCAATACGACAGATGATGCCGCCTGATATGGATGACAACAGATGCAGTGTTGAACGTCTTATGGCCAATATGGACTACGCCGGTGTAAGCGGATGTGTAATAACCCAGGAATATATAGACGGTAACCAGGATGATTATTTGCTTGAATGTAAGAGCCGATTTGGCAAGCGCATGAAAATATGTTCATTATATGAAGAAAATGCAGATTGGCAGCATGAAGGATTCGACGGCGTAAAGATATGTGCAGGAAGATTAAAGGACACCAATCTTTTGCATCATCAGGATGTGTTTGCAGGGGCAGCAGACCTTAACATGTTTGTTTCAATTGATTTGGCAGAAGGAGATGTTCAGGTTGATGCTATGCAACAGTTGATTGAACAATTCCCGACACTTCGTATTGCAATAGGTCATTTTGGAATGGTTACCATAGACGGCTGGAAAAGGCAGATTGAACTTGCTAAAAACAAAAATGTATATATTGAAAGCGGCGGTTTAACATGGTTATTCAACAAAGAGGGATACCCTTATCCGGGTGCCATTGATGCAATAATAGAAGCTGCAAATATATGCGGAATGGATAAACTTATGTGGGGAAGTGACTATCCGAGAACTATGGTGGCACTTACATATGAAATGAGTACGAGGTTTATTCTTGAAAGTAAGCATTTGTCATCAGAAGATAAGAAGGCATTTCTTGGAGAGAATGCCATAAAATTCTATGGTTTTGATAATCTCACAAGACCGGAACATATTGATAATATGCTGTAAAAAAATATTTATGGAGGTTGTGTTATGTTAAAAGGGATACCGGGGATTATAGGACCGGAATTATTAAAGACATTATGTGAAATGGGGCATGGAGATTGTATTGTATTTGCTGACAATAATTTCCCGGCAGAAAGTGTGGGAAAGAATTCAAAAGTAATTCGTATGGATGGACACGGAATTCCTGAGATTCTTGATGCGGTTTTGTCATTAATTCCCCTTGATCAGTATGAGGAAAAACCGGTAACGCTTATGGAACGTTGTGAAGGTGATAATGTAGATGTGTCTATATGGAATACATATGAGGAGTTGCTTGTAAAATACGAAGAACGCGGAGCCGCGCTTGTTCAAAAACTTGAGCGCTTTGAATTTTACGAGCAGGCAAAAAAAGCTTATGCAGTAGTTGCCACGGGAGAAACCGGAAGATATGCCAATATTATACTTCAGAAGGGATGTATTATTGGGAATGATTGAAGTCAGTAAGGACTGTTTCAAGTACAATTTTACATAAATAAGTACCACTCATATAATGCCATTAAGTTAAGCTATAAAATATTAATAACAAGATATAAGTAGAGAAAATTTTGCTTGTATCTTGTTCTTTTTTATTTGGATATCTGCAAATGTAAAATTATTCAAATGCATCTGGTAGAACTTTGGTTCGTTGTAGTGTATACGCTGAAATAACAATGTTTTTATTTTCGTCTTAAGTGGATATCGGTAGCGGAAACGTTTACATATCTCGATAATTTTGTTAACTGTCTTTTTATAAAAACAATACAGACAATGCATTAATTTTAATGTAATGTTTTGATTATTTTACCTAACCTTAACAATAAGTACCAATTATGCCCGTTTTTTGTCTTTTCATGCAAAATCGAACATTTATTGTTTTTAATTTGTTATAATTATAACACGCAAAAAAACAATACAATTTATCACGAAGGAGAGAATAAACTATGCAAAAAATCACCGAAAATAAAAGAAGCCATATTATAAAACCATCTGTATTATGTGCATTATTACTATCTGTAATTGCTGCCCTGTGTGTTCAGGGAATCAACAGTTCGGTGAATGCAGATGCCGCCCCTTCCCGAGTAA
>SVEK01000073.1 GCA_015057405.1 Lachnospiraceae bacterium | reverse complement strand
GACACACGTACAGGAGAATATCTCTCCAGAGTATAATTGCACATCTGCTACAGAATATGCTTATAAGACAACGGACTTTTTGTCCGTTGTTTTTTTGTTTCTATTTCCACTCTTATTACACATCAAAAGGAGAATTATCTATGAAAGACATGTCTTATGAAAAATTTTGTGAACGCATGAAGGATATAGTACAGCAGTATTACGGTGTGGAAGCCAATGTAAAGCTTCAGACCGTACAGAAGGTGAACGGAGTCGTATTGCATGGGATTACTGTTATGAAAGAGGACAGAAGTATTATGCCGACTCTGTATTTAGAGTATTATTATGATATATATAACAGAGGAACAGCGCTGCATGATGTAGTTCATCAGTTTGTGTTAGAATACGATAAAGCCTGCATTTATGATGATTTTGATATCAGTTTTTTTGAATATTATGAGAAGGTCAAGCCGCATCTGGGATACAAGCTGATTAATTACGAGATGAATCGGGAATTGTTAAAAGAGATTCCGCATAAGTGCTATCTGGATTTGGCGATTGTCTGCTACTGTAATATTGTGGATGACAGGATTGGGAAGGGTACTATTCTAATCCGTAACGAGCATTTGGATATATGGAAAGTGGAGAAGGATATTATTATCCGTGATTCCCTGAAAAATATGCCATCCTTGTTTCCGGCTGATGTTATTAATATGGCGGATTTGTTAAAAGAATTATACGATGATCCTGCACAGTTGATTTGTGGGAAATTGCCCATGTATGTCCTTACAACAAAAGCCAGGATGTATGGTGCGGCGGCTATTCTCTACAGTGGTCAGCTGGAGGCAATAGCAAGGGAAGTAGAAGATGATTTTTACCTGCTTCCGAGTTCCATACACGAGATTATTATTTTGCCAAAAAAATATGCAACAGATGAAGAACACCTATCTCAAATGGTTGACGAAATCAATCATGAGCAGCTTGATATAGAAGAAGTGCTTTCCAATCATGCGTATCTGTACTCGAGTCTTACAAAAGAAATCACATCATTACCATTGATTCCTTGCAAATCCGGAATAAATTGATAACCAGAATTATATAATATATAAAAAATCATTAGCATGAGAGGAGAAGGCTTTTCCTTCTCCTCACTTGTTTTTGATACATCCTATAACTTGTATGGAAACAATTTGAAAAGCCCGTTTACTGGACAACAAGCTCAAGATATGGTATGATAACCACTGGCGTAACAAATTTGTAATATTTTTTGCACCTGTAGTCTAATGGATAGAACGGAGGCCTCCGACGCCTTTAATGCAGGTTCGATTCCTGTCGGGTGCATTGGGTTACGCCCTTTTTATGAAGTACAGTTTCAAAATGAAAGGTTAGGTCACTATTTTGAATAAGAAACAAGGGACAAAGGGAAAATGGCATTCTTTTATTGAATGGTGCAAGGATATTGGCGGATTGATTAAAGAGAACCGTAATATCGTTATTGCTGTAATTGTTTTTGTTGCACTTGTGGCAGTAGCAATTATTGTTAGTACAATGTTAGGCAAAAAATCACCAAGTGCTGAGGTGGTGGCAGAAGTTGTGACGGAGACAACAACGGTTGCAGAAACAGAAGAGGAAACAACGCTGGCTATACCGGATGAACCTCTTATGGAAAATGCGTACGCAGAAGTAAATGAATTAGTGAAGAAATATTATCAGGCAATGGCGGATGGAGATATGAATACTCTTTTATCCATTACAACAGGTCTTGATGAAAAAGAACAGATTAAGATAGTTAAAAAGAGTGAGTACGTAGAGAATTATCCGACAGTAACCTGTTATACGAAGCAGGGACCGATTGCAGATTCCTATATTGTATATGCTTACTATGAAGTAAAACTGGTAGATTTTGAGACCTTGACACCGGGTATGAATGCGCTGTATGTTTGCAAGAATGAGAAAGGTGCATATTATGTGAATGGGGAGACACAGTCTGACGAAATTATTGATTATTGTGAGATGATTTCTGCTCAGGATGATGTTGTTGATTTGGTAAATACCGTTCAGGTAAAATATAATGAAATTAAAGCTACAGATACGGAACTTAGCCAGTTCTTAGATGAATTACCGGATATATTGACAGCGGCAGTTGGAGAGGAACTCGCCAAACTGGAGGCAGAAACCAACGAAGCTGCAGTGCCGGAAACGCCTGTAACGGAGGTGACATCTGAAGAATCCGAAGGAACAGAGCCGGCGGAGGCTTCAGAGGATGCAGTTGAAACGGTAGAAACCGTAGTGAAAACGGTCCGTACAACAGAAGTTGTTAATGTACGTAGTTCTGACAGTGTAACTGCCGATAAGGTAGGAAAAGCACAGCTCGGACAGGAATATGATTTGTTGGAAGAAAAACCAAATGGTTGGTCTAAGATTAAATTTGAAGGCAAAGAAGCCTATATTAAAACGGAGTATTTGGAACCTGCTAAAGTTGAAGAAACGGTGGTAGGTGCAGATGAAGAAGAAAATGCAGATGCAGATTCTCCTTCTGAAGGAACGGCAACCGTAACCGATACTGTAAATATACGTAAGTCTGCAAGTACTTCCGCAGATAAACTTGGTATATGTTATCCGGGCGATGAAGTAGAAGTTGTTAAGAAGCAGGATGACGGCTGGTCAAAGATTAAGTATAAAGATATCACAGGCTATATTAAATCCGAATTCTTAGAGTAGATTTTTATAGAATTCAGAAAAATGATAAGGCTATCTGTATGAATTACAGGTAGCCTTTAATAATTTAACCTTTTAGCGCAGAAAAGTGTTGCATAATAAAAAACCATGTTGTAAAATGTTCAAGTGGTGAAGGATTGTATGTATGTGTACAATCGGACCATTTCGTTATGAAAAA
>SVEK01000038.1 GCA_015057405.1 Lachnospiraceae bacterium | reverse complement strand
TGGTAGGAGGTGAGAACCAATCCACAGTATCTCCAATAGTATAGCATACAGACCTTGGAGAGGGTCTATAAACACTACTACTCTATAATACGAGGAGGATGATTATGTATAGCAACGGATTGAAGACAATTGCAGTATTAGTTACTGAGATGCAGACTCAATCTCTATTTCAGCGTGTTGTGTGTAAACATATTTCTGAACAGGCATATAAACTTGGATACAATGTTGCTATATTTAATTGGAACAATCCCTACGGTGAACATAAGGAATACTTTAAAGGTGAATTGGAAATATTCGACCTTGCCGATATGTCATCCTATGATGCGGTTATTTATTTGAAAGATACATTTGACAATCCTGAAATTGAGCAGGATATAGAAAAAAAAGTGCATGAAAAAGTGACGGGACCGTGTGTGTCTCTTAGAACTCATGCCAAGGATTTTTGCAATATTCTTATTGATGAATCGGCAGGTATCAAGGAAATTGTGAAGCATTTTATAGAAGTTCACGGTTGTAAGAAAATTGCTTTTATGACCGGAAAGATAGAGATGCTTGGAGCACAGTTGAGATTGGCTGCATATAAAGAAACCATGGAAGAATATGGACTTGAATATGACGAAAGTTATATTTTCTATGGTGATTATTGGAAAAATAAAGCAGGAGAGGCTGTTGATCATTACGAGGCATCTCACTACGGAATGCCGGAAGCTATAGTATGTGCTAATGACTATATGGCTTTAGCTGTGATGCAGGAACTTATTGAACGTGGATACAGAATTCCGGATGATATTTTAATTTCAGGTTTTGATAATATTAATGATGCCGAGGATTATATTCCGTCATTGACTTCTTTAGATGTCCCTCTTGATGTTATGGCTAAAGAGGCAGTTTGTTATATTCATGAACAACTTAATGGTAAGAAAAGTAGTGATGATATTATGATTGTTCCGCGTCCGGTTCTGCGTAATTCATGTGGCTGTGGTAAGAGAGATGATTGGAACATTATTCGAAAAAAAGGAAGAGACTATTTAGCAAAATCCGATAACGCATATACTATGCGTGATATGAGATTTTTTACTATAGCATTAGAAGGTATTTCTAATCTTAACGAACTTACTAATGTTGTTGATCGTTATATGGGCAATGTCGGGGGGTACAGAGATTTCTTCATGTGTCTTAATATCGAACCGGATGGTGACTTGACAAAGCCGTACCCAAGTTGCGATGGATATACAGAGAATATGCTATGCAGTTTGGCAATAAAAGACAGGATTAAGGTTGAAGCGAACCCTAAGACCTTTGAGAGAAAGTTCCTTATTCCTCCGGAGTATACCACGGAAGAACCACAAATATATTATTTTACACCGTTGCATTGCCTTACAAAGAATTATGGTTATACCGCGATTAGTTATTCTGATTATTATGGATTGCAGGGTGATTATTATTCGTTTTCAACATACATTAGTAATGCGCTTGATACGTTTAATGATAAGGTTATTTTACAAAGGACACTTGAAAAAATGGAACAGTTATCTGTTACAGATGTGTTGACAGGTCTGTATAATCGTCGCGGATTTGAGATTAAGTCTACAGATATTTACGAAGACTGTGTTGAAAAAAATGTGCCGGCTATGATTGTTTGTATTGACATGGATGGATTAAAGTATATTAATGACATACATGGGCACTCCAGTGGCGATAAAGCAATTAGAACACTTGCTAAAGCTCTTTGTTATGCATCAGGTAACAAAGAAGTGTGCGCAAGAGTTGGTGGCGACGAGTTTTGTGTTATAGCAGGAGATTACTCGCAAGAAGAAATGGACGATTTTGTGAGAAAAGTGTTTGAATACCTGGATAACTATAACAAAAACGCCGGGAACAGTAAGTATCAAGTGAGTGCTAGTTGTGGAGCGATGCTCATTGATAATCATAACGGCGAATCTCTTGAGTATTATATTAATCTTTGCGATAAATATATGTACGAGGACAAAGAAAAGAAGAAAGTAGCACGTTAATTCGAAACATTGTCAAACAGATATTCTAATATATCAGCGGTATTATCAACGTGAGATGATGTTATCAGGAATCCGATGATAGGTTTAGTCTGGGCACCGCCCAGACTTTTGTATTTTTTGCTTTCGCTAAGAATTATTCCGCATGGATATGTTTCCGTTGGTCTTGAACCCATTGCTGAAGATGGTGAATTGTTGTCCGGAGCTTCAAGCTCAGGATAATACAGATATGGTTCGTAAAGTGCGTATTGTTCTTCAGAAAGAATCTCGCGCAAGTCATAAAAACAGCCGAGGGAAGCATAGTGATTAAATGATTCGGTATCTGCAATCATGGAATCAAGCTGTTTTGCATAAATATATGAAGTGATTGCTTCGGTTGTGTTAAGTGTATCTGCGCTTGTTCCGCCGGATAGCAGATAGTTGTCAGCAAAACGAACTTCATGTTTTTTTTCAGAATAACCTAACTGTAATAGAAGGTCATTGTTGAATTCTTCTAATTTTTCAGCGTCCATCATGTCATTTATAATGGTTGTCATATAAACAACTTCTCTGTGATTAATCACTGCATCATATATTAAGAAACCGATGATAAAAGAAGCAACAAGACCTGCAATGATCGGAATCATATAATATTCCTTAAACTGAATTCGTTTTTCTTCCTTATTCATTGCCTTCCATTGCTCTTTTTCATTAAGTTCCCTATTTGAAGTATATATAGCCGCATCTTCGTCTAAAGTGGTTTTACGATGTTTAGTATCAAGTGCCATAACATTCATTCCAATCTGTGTTTTATTGTGCTAATTTATAAGAATATCAGATAATTGTTAATAAATAATGAACGACAGTGTTTATTGATTAAATATAATAATTATAAAAAAAAAATAAAGTGCTTGCATTGTGCAAAACCATTTGCTATAATCATTTTCGTTGAGATTGATGGGCTATCGCCAAACGGTAAGGCACTGGACTCTGACTCCAGCATCTCTAGGTTCGAATCCTAGTAGCCCAGTTTATATTTTATAATGCGGAAAGCTCTTGGTTATCAAGAGCTTTTTTTCTTGCCGGGAAATATAGTTGGAATTATCCCGGTAAGAAAAAATGCTTCGCAAAGACTCGCACTGTGGCGAAGATGTAGATGTTGCTAACGCAACCCAACCCAGGCGGAGAATGTCGCAAGCGACATTCTTTGTTCCTTTGCCGTGAAATTTAGTTGGAATTATCCCGGTAAGCAAAAACGCTTCGCAAAGACTCGCACTGTGGCGAAGATGTAGATGTTGCTAACGCAACCTGCTACAGGCGGAGAATCTTGCAAGCGAGATTCTATATTCTTCGAAAATATGAAACTTGTGATTAGATAAAAATAATATTTCCCGGCAAACATTTTAGCGGATAATATGATAATATAATGAAGTGATATTAGTAAATTGTATTCAAAGGAGGCTGTTATGAAGCATATTTTGGTTGTTGTAGATATTCAAAAGGATTTTGTAGACGGAGCTCTTGGAACCACAGAAGCAATTGCTATTGTTGATAGTGCGGCAAAGAAGATTCGCGAATTTGATGGTGATATCTTTGTAACATTCGATACTCATTTTGATAATTATATGGATACTGCTGAGGGTGAGAAGCTGCCTGTCCCTCATTGTATAAAGGGCACAGATGGTTGGGAGCTTAATGAAAAGATTGTTGAAGCATTGGCAGAAAAGAATTACACGTCTGTTGAAAAAATAACCTTTGGTTCCACCAAGCTTCCAAAACTAATTAATGAGGTGGCGGGTGATGCGGATTTTGATGTGACACTGATTGGTCTTTGTACTGATATTTGTGTTGTATCAAACGCACTTATTCTTAAGGCTTATTTTCCGGAAAATGAAATGTATGTTGATGCAAATTGTTGTGCAGGCGTAACCGTTGAAAGTCATAAAGCCGCCCTTGAAACAATGAAAATGTGTCAGATTAATGTGGTGGGTGAGTAATGATTATTGAAATTGCAATGATTATTAATCTATGATTGTTTGCAATTTTTGGTAATAATGCTGTTTGTGCTTTATTTTTGACAAGATTGTTCGATATAGTGTATGTGCAGGTATTGAAAAAGCTAATGCAGTTAATGATGATATGATTTATAAATGAATTTATATGAGTCTGTTTGAATGTGATTTGTATGGAAAATAGTTCAATGTATCATTAATTCTGTTGTAAATTATGTTGTCATTGGTTGTGGATAATGATATACTTGCATGGTGATTTTATAAAAAA
Organism: Lachnospiraceae bacterium; assembly: GCA_015057405.1. Classification (GTDB taxonomy): domain Bacteria; phylum Bacillota; class Clostridia; order Lachnospirales; family Lachnospiraceae; genus V9D3004. Next base: position 17,984 of record SVEK01000038.1, on the reverse strand, counting down.
ACAATTTGGAGGTTATGTCATGAAAAGAACAAAGCTGATTGCAGGCGTTCTTGCTATTGCTATGGCAGTTACATCTATAACCGTAAGTAGCACAGATGCAGACGCTGCAGCAAAACCTAAGCTTACAGCTAAGAAGACTGTAAAAGTTGGTCAGAAGTTTAAGCTTAAGGTTAAGAAAATTACTAAGAAAACAAAGGTAACATGGAAAACAAGCAAGAAATCTGTTGCCAAGATTACTAAGAAGTCAGGAGCAACAGCAACTATTGCAGCGGTTAAGGCCGGAAAAGCAACTATTACTGCTTCATGTAAGACCGGCAAGAAGAAGCCTGTTAAGGTTACATGTAAGGTTACTGTAAAAGCTAAGAAAAAAGTAGTAGAGCCTACTGTAACACCTACAGATTCACCTACATCGGTACCGGCTACAAGCACTCCTGTAGCTCCAACAGCTGAACCAACAGCAACACCTGTTCCGACAGATATCCCGTATTACAACACTGCCGGTTATTATGCAGGTTATGACGGAAATAAGTCATACAATGGTAAGGATAACCTTTACATCAATTATGTAATGGCCGATTCAAAAGAGGTTAATAAGCTGGCATCAGCATGTAACAAGCTCACATTCAAGATTGATTCTATTGCATCATATGAGATGGGAATCTATGTTGCTGCTTGTGATAAGGAGACATGGGGATGTAGAGCATCATCACTTGGAGAAAGTGCAAAAGTTGGTTCTTTCACTACAGACGGAACTGTTGGCCAGCAGGTTAGTGTAGATCTTGCAGGTGCTGCTCTTGATGCTATTACAAATGAGAAAGTTTCGTTTGGTTTCTACACTACAGCTGTAGATAAGTCTAAGCAGGTTTACTGTCTCTATGATATGTATGTTGGATATAACAATAGTGATGAATTATATCCTGTAAGTCTTACATATAATACTGTTGGATGTACCTCAAGTTCAAAGGGTATCTATTCAACAAGACAGAAGGATTCATCTGCAATTATTTCAGATTCTTATGAGTCTCTTGCATCTTTGACAGAAGCAAAAGGATATAAGTTTGGTACATGTGTAACATATGATCAGATAGTTGGAGATAAAGAATTCTGTAATCTTGTTAAGAAGCATTGTGATAGTATCACAGCAACAAACGAGTTCAAAGCATACTCACTTCTTAATCAGGGTGCTTGTAAAGAATCAGCTGACGGAATGCCAACCGGAATGAATTATGAGAGAGCTGATGCTATATGTAAGTGGGCTGAAGAAAATGGTCTTAAGATTCGTGGACATGCTCTTGTATGGGATCAGAGTATGTGTCAGTGGTTCTTCAATGAAGGATATGAAGAAAATCAGCTTGATGAAGAGGGTAATGTAACTAACCGTGCTTCTAAGGAAGTAGTTCAGCAGAGACTTGAGTCATACATTGAACAGGTTATGACACACTTTGAAAAGGAATATCCTGGTGTAATTTATTGTTGGGATGTTGTTAACGAAGGTTTGACAGATGAACAGAATGGTAATGGCGGAGATGCAGAACACTATTATATCAGAACAGAAAGAGAAGGAGTGAAGAATCCTTTCTATGAAGTTCTTGGATATGAATATGTTAAGATTGCATTTGAGGCAGCAAGAGCAACTGCTGATAAGCTTGGACTGAAAGATGTTGATCTTGTATACAATGATTATAATGTATTCCAGACATATAATGATAAGCGTGGCAGAGTAACAAGACTTGTGCAGTATCTTAACAAGGATAATAAACTTGTAGATGCAGTAGGTATGCAGGGTTATCTTGGTTATGGTCAGCAGTCTAACTGTCTTGGTGATTCTCTTGTTACAGAAGTTGAAAAAACAATTCAGGCTTTGTCAGACGTTGGCGTTAAAGTTCAGCTTACTGAGATGGCAATGAGAAACTTTACTAATACTGAACAATATATGAAGGCTCATGCTGAATTCTCAGAAAAGATGTTCAAGATGCTTGCAGATATTAATGAAAAAACAGACGGAGCATTTACAAGTATGTCACTTTGGGCATTTATTGATGACCCAACATTGAATTACACAGATGATGAGTACGAGTACGATATCTATACACCATATAGCGGACTTTTTGATGAAGTATTTACAGCTAAAGAGTCATTTAACTCAATTTACACAGCTTTTGGTGGTACTCTTCCTGAATAAGTTGTAGTTTTGGGTAATAATATCAAGGTTTAGTTTTGGCGGAGATTGCTTATGCAGTCTCCGCTTTTTTTCTTACCAGGGAAATTTCGTTATTCCTATACAAATATTATAATCAAATGATAAAAAACTTGATAACAACGTATAAAATATGATACAATGGATAATGTAGAAGTTTATCAAAATGTAAAATGAAATATAAGTCGTTGACGACAATTGGAAATAGATGTAACAGTAGGAGTTGATTGTATGGCAGAATTTGATGTTGATAAAAGATTGGCAGAAATTCAGACCGAGAATGAAAAATTAAAAAAACGTATTGAAGAATATGAAATGTTTATGAGTAATATTCCGATTAACGTTTTTATGAAAGATACATCATCAATTTACAGAATTGTTAGTGCTGAGTCGGCGCGTAGGAATAATACAACTGTAGAATACATGATTGGGAAAAGTGACTATGATTTTGTTGAGGCCAGCTTATATGCAGAAAAACATATTAATACAGACCGGCTTATTGTAGAGAATAGAATTGAAACTAATTATCTTGATCCTTATCTCGAAGACGGAACCGTTAAATATATGAGTATATGTAAAAAACCATGCATTAATAAGGAGGGCGTGGTTGGAGGCGTGTTTGGTATTGTTACATATTCGGTGCCCGGAATGGAACAAAATATCCGGGATATGCTTCCGGGTGACAGAGATATTTCCGATTTCAGTAATATTATATTTGATTATAGTTATGTGTCAGGGAAAGTGAAGCTTCTTGGCTGGACCGAAGATTTCTCGTATGTTGACACGTTGTTTAATAATGATGATAATGACTCAGCCAATGTTGCATGGCTCAAAGACAGCGGTTATGTAAATGTCAGAGATTATTCGAAGATTATTAAATGTTTCAGAGCTTTGGAAGGAACGGAAAATGAGTTTAAGTTTGTATTCAGATTAAGGGATGTTACAGGAAAATGGCGTAATTGTATATTCTTTTCAAAAGCAATAGGAACTGACAATAATGAAGACCGTCATGCTGTTGGATTAATATTGGCTCTTGAAGAAGATAACTGGACCAATAATATTTTGGAATGGGTTCGTGAGGAAGAATATTCTGATATTCTTGTGGCACTTACTGATGCGTATGAAGCAGTATATATGGTTGATGCAGAAGAAGAAACTATAGAAACACTCAAGCGTACGAGTAGCATGAATGTCAGGTGGTTTGGAATAGAGAATTACAATGCGGGAATGGAATTGCTGCTTACCAATATGCCTTGGGAGGTGGCTGATAAATTCAGAGACAGATTCTCTATTAATAATATTAAGAAGTTAATATATAGTGATAAATCCAGATCTTATGTTGAAATGAAAACGAAAAAATCCGGTGTTACAAAATGGTACGGCATTACCATGATGACAATTAAATCCAATAGGGTTGTGGTTATGGTTCAGGATATTTCTGAACGTATTATTAATGACAGAAGAAGCAGACATTTGAGTAGTGTTATCGGACTGGTGTTTAAGGATTATTTTGATTATTTGTATGAAATTAATATCGACGATAATAAGTTTTATATGTTGGAGAATTCGGATGATTGTTTTGAAAGAAAAAGACTTAATTCCTTCGATGACATTGTAGCAAGACTCCAATCACGCTGTTATCCTGAAGATATGGATATTCTGACTGAGTTTTTCTCATATGATGAATTGAGAGAACTTAATGCTGAAAACAATGAAAAGTCGTTGGAAATTCGTAATATCGATGGGAAATGGTACACAATGACTTTCCATTATTCTGTGGTTGAAGATAAGAATGAGATATTTATTATTATTAAAAATAATGACGTTATGAAACGCAAAGAATTGGAAGATATGCGTAAATTGAGTGATGCTGTTGAGGAAGCTGAAAAGTCCAATCATGCTAAAAGCGTATTTCTTGCCAATATGTCTCATGAGATACGTACCCCGCTTAATGGTATTATAGGTATGAATGAGATGATTATACGCGAGACCAAGGAAGAAGAAACCAGAAAGAGTGCTTCGGTAGTATTGTCATCAGGAAAGATACTGTTAGCTCTTATTAACGACATTTTGGACTTCTCCAAGATAGAGTCAGGGAAAATGGACATAGTAGATGTTGATTATTCAATGTCCAAAGTAATTAATAATATCACTTCGATGATAAAAGTAAGAGCTGAAGATAAAGGACTTGCATTTGAATTAAAGATTGAAGATGGTCTTCCGGATAAACTTTATGGAGATGACATCCGGTTAAAACAGATCATCACTAACATATTAACAAATGCAGTTAAATATACACAAAAAGGAAAAGTAACCCTTTATGTCGGTTATAAACTAATCGATGATTATCATATTGAACTTGTTATTTCTGTTACTGATACAGGAATCGGAATTAAGCAGGAAAATATGGAAAGTTTATTCCGCTCGTTTGAAAGACTTGATATGTTACATAATCGTTCCATAGAAGGAACCGGCCTTGGAATGACTATTACAAGCAGATTGTTAGATATGATGAATGGAATGATATCTGTTGAGAGTGAATACGGAAAGGGTTCAACTTTCCAAATTATTGTTCCACAAATTGTGAGAGATATTAATTCAAGAGTTGATTTCAATGAGAGTGAGGATGTTAACGTTCAGAAAATCATTGACGATAAAACTGTATTTGACGGTGCTGAGATTTTAGTTGTAGATGATAATAAAATCAATCTTATGGTTGCTGAAAAAATGTTAAAAAATCTTGGCTGTAAGGTTGATTGCGCATTGTCCGGTATGGCAGGTATTCGAAAAGCTTGTGATAAAACGTATGATATTATTTTCTTGGATCATCTGATGCCTGAATTGGATGGTGTGGAGATACTTCATATGCTCAATGAGAACCCGGATAATTCCAATACAGACACTCCTGTCATTATTATGACGGCTAATGCTATTTCAGGTGTTAAGGATTATTATATTGGTGAAGGATTTACAGATTATGTGCCTAAACCGATAGATAGGGAGCATTTGAAGAAGGTAATCAGTAAATATCTGAAAAAAGAGTAGTTGTCAGTAGTTGACAAAAAAAACATAGATTGCTACAATGAAGTTTGGTAATATCAGACTAGGTAGTCTTGAATGGAAGGTTGGTTTTAGATTATGGACAAGAATGGTAATAAGAGAATGATTTTATCCATATTAGTTGATAATACGTCCGGTGTTCTTAGCAGAGTCGCAGGATTGTTCAGCCGAAGAGGGTATAATATTGATAGTCTTACTGTTGGAGAAACAGAAGACTCAGGTGTTTCACGAATGACTGTAGCCGCAACCGGTGATGAAGGGATTCTTGAGCAGATTACAAAACAGTTATCAAAGCTTGAGGATGTTATTGAGATTGTTGAATTGTATCCGGAAACTTCGGTATGCAGAGAGTTGGTATTGATTAAAGTTGTTGCTAATAAGGATACAAGAACTGAACTTAATACAATTGCTAATATTTTCAGAGCTAATGTTGTAGATGTTTCCTCTGAGTTCATGATGATGGAACTTACAGGAACAACAAGTAAGATTGATGCATTTATTAAGCTGTTAGACGGCTTCGAGATTAACGAACTTGTTCGTACCGGAATTACCGGTCTTACAAGAGGATTTAATCCTGCAGACGACTAAATATATTTTATAATTTATTTTTTAGGAGGATTATGATAATGGCAAAGATTTATTATCAGGAAGACTGTAATCTCTCAGCAATTAAGGGACAGACAATTGCAGTAATAGGTTACGGTAGTCAGGGACATGCTCATGCACTCAATGCAAAGGAGTCAGGATGTAACGTAATCATCGGACTTTATGAAGGTTCTAAATCATGGAAGAGAGCTGAAGAGCAGGGATTTGAAGTATTTACTGCAGCAGAGGCTGCTAAGAAAGCTGATATCATCATGATTCTTATCAATGATGAGCTTCAGGCAGATATGTATAAGAATGATATTGAGCCAAACCTTGAAGAAGGTAACATGCTTATGTTTGCACATGGTTTCAATATTCATTACGGACAGATTGTTCCGCCTAAAAACGTTGACGTTACAATGATTGCGCCTAAGGGACCTGGACATACTGTAAGAAGTGAGTATCAGGTTGGAAAGGGTGTTCCTTGTCTTGTTGCTGTACATCAGGATGCATCAGGAAAAGCTCTTGAGAAGGCACTTGCATATGCACTTGCAATTGGTGGAGCAAGAGCCGGTGTTCTTGAGACAAACTTCAGAACAGAGACAGAGACAGACCTTTTCGGTGAGCAGGCAGTTCTTTGTGGTGGTGTATGTGCACTTATGCAGGCTGGTTTTGAGACTCTTTGCGAGGCAGGATATGACCCACGTAATGCATACTTTGAGTGTATCCATGAGATGAAGCTTATTGTAGACCTTATTTACCAGAGTGGATTTGCAGGAATGAGATATTCAATTTCTAATACTGCTGAATATGGTGATTATATAACAGGACCTAAGATTATTACTGAAGAGACTAAGAAGACTATGAAGAAGATTCTTAAGGATATTCAGGATGGTACATTTGCGAAAGACTTCCTTCTTGATATGTCAGCAGCAGGTGGAAAAGCTCACTTTAATGCAATGAGAAAGATCGCTGCAGAGCATCCGTCAGAGAAGGTTGGAGAAGATGTTCGTAAACTTTACAGCTGGAACGGTGAGGAGAAGTTTATCGATAACTAATCCTTTGACTGATGTAGTTTAACATGTTATTCGTACAGTTATTATCTATGAGATGATTTTTCAGTGAGTTGTTTTGTTTGGACGATGTTTTTCTGCAAGATAGCTTAATTGAAAGATGCTTTTTCTGTAAGATGATTTGCCGGAATAACAGATGTGACATGAATGGTAACCCGTATGTGATATAATTTGTCGCATACGGGTATATTATTTGATACAATACATTTGAAATGAAGTATTAATCAATAGTATAAAGCTTAATATTATAATTATAATGGGAGATTTTCATGGATAAACAAAAAATATTTATGGGACTTCTTACAGATATCGTCGAGATTGCCCGTGTTAATGATAATAGTATAACGACTGAGGAAATTGATGATTATTTCAGTGAAATAAATCTTGATGATAAGCAGTTGGAGTATGTATATGAATACTTGTATAAGAGTAATATTACTGTTAAAGGTTATGTGAATGGTATTAAGAAAAAATCATCAGATGATTCCGTAGGTTTGCAGTCAGGGGCCGTTGAGTCTTCTGTAAGAATAAAACAGTATAGGAAAAATGTTAAAGAACTTGAACCGGCAGCTCCTGATGTTTTAGAAAAAGCTTGTGTGGCTGTGCTTAATGGATATGCAAATGATGCTGAAAAAAACATTGTTATTGAAAATCATTTGGCAATTGTTCTTAATAAAGCAAAACAGTATGCTAATCGTGGTGTTTCGTCAGATGAACTTATTCAGGAAGGCAATCTTGCCCTTGTTATGGGAGTGAATGAACTAAATTCTTTAGGAACTTGTGATAACGACAATCCGGTTAAGAAGTGTAGGAATTATTTAGAAGAATATATAAAAAGAGCTATTGTGGAATTTGTTGATAAATCTAACGAAGAAGAAAGTGATATGTACGCAACAGTTGCAAAGGCAGGACTTGTAAATGAAGCAGTGAAAACGTTGGCAACCGAGTATGGAAGAATTGCAACATTATCTGAATTGTCAGAATTTACTCATATTTCTGAAGAAGAAATAATGGATATTGTGCGAATGTCAGGAAACAAAATTGAGATAGGAAAAGGATGAAATAAATATTAAATTATTTTTAACCGATAGAGTTTTTTTTGGTATACTACAGACGTGGTATTTAGAAAAACAAGGATATTCTTCAATACTATATATTGTATACTTAAAGTATGTGAACAACTACATATATGGACAAAAATAGGCGGTAATGCTATAATACACAACGTGTGGTGATTATAGTATTATCGTTTTTTCTTATTAGGGAAATTTCGTTGAAATTGTCCTGATGAATAAAAACGCTTCGCGGGGATTGCACTGCGGCATTCTTTATTTTTATTGAAAGGGGTACTGTGATGAAGGTAATTAAAAGAGACGGACGAGTGGTTGATTATGATCGTAATAAGATTCTTAAAGCTATATTTAAAGCGAATGCCGAGGTTGACAGGTATGAAAAGCTTAGTGAAGAAAAGATTGAAGGCATAGTGGCCGGCATTGAGAATCTTCACAGAGATAATATGCATGTGGAAAATATTCAGGATATTATCGAACAGAAGATTATGGCAGAAGGAAAATATGTTCTTGCCAAAACCTATATTATTTATAGATATACAAGAGAACTTGTTCGTAAGGCCAATACTACAGATGATTCGATTATGAGTCTTATTCAGAACAGTAACAAAGATGTAATGGAAGAGAATTCCAATAAAAATGCTTATATTGCATCAACCCAACGCGACCTCATTGCAGGAGAAGTGTCAAAAGACCTTACTGAGAGACTTTTGCTTCCGGAGCATATTGTAGCTGCCCACAAAAAAGGTGCTATACATTTTCACGACATGGATTATTTTGTGCAGACAATTTTTAACTGTTGCCTGATTAATATAAAAGATATGTTTGAAAAAGGTACGGTAATGAACGGTAAGAACATAGAGACCCCTAAGAGTTTTTTGGTTGCATGTACTGTTATGACGCAGATAATCAGTGCGGTTGCAAGCAGCCAGTATGGCGGGCAGTCTGTTGATATAAGGCATCTTGGTAAATATTTGAGAGTGAGCCGTAAAAAATACGAAAACCGTTATAAGGAAATGTATGGGGATAAGATGGATCCGTATATAATAGAACAGCTTGTTGATGACAGAATACAGGATGAACTTCGCTCAGGAGTACAAACTATACAGTATCAGATAAATACACTTATGACGACCAATGGACAATCTCCTTTTGTGACTGTGTTTATGTATCTTGATGATGAAGATGAATACATTGAAGAAAATGCAATGATTATAGAAGAAATTTTAAGACAGAGACTTGAAGGCATTAAGAACGAAAAGGGAGTGTATGTAACTCCGGCATTCCCAAAACTCATATATGTTCTTGATGAAAATAACTGTCTTAAAGGTGGCAAGTATGATTATATAACAAAACTTGCGGTAAAATGTTCTGCAAAAAGACTTTACCCTGATTATATTTCTGCCAAGAAAATGCGAGAGGCTTGTGAGGGAAATGTATTTTCATGTATGGGTTGCAGAAGTTTTCTCAGTCCGTGGAAAGATGAGAATGGTAATTACAAGTTTGAAGGGCGATTTAACCAGGGTGTTGTTAGTATTAATTTGCCACAGATTGGTATACTTGCAAGCGGTGATATGGAGAAATTCTGGCAAATCCTTGAAGAGAGACTTTCTCTGTGTTTTGAAGCTCTTATGTGCAGACATCATGCGCTTGAAGGAACACTGTCAGATGTGAGTCCTATTCACTGGCAGTATGGAGCAATTGCAAGATTAAATAAGGGTGAAAAAATAGACAAGCTTCTTCATGACGGGTATTCATCAATATCCCTTGGATATATTGGTTTATATGAAGTGACAAAACTTATGACCGGAGTATCCCATACGGAACCTGTCGGAACCGAGTTTGCCTTAAAACTTATGAAGAGACTAAGAAGAGCAACAGATACATGGAAAGACGAGACAGGAATCGGATTTGCTCTTTACGGAACACCTGCTGAGTCCTTATGCTATAGATTTGCAAGAATCGATAAGGAGCAGTTTGGCGAGATAAAAGATGTCACTGACAAAGGGTATTACACCAATTCGTATCACGTAGATGTAAGAGAAAAAATAGACGTATTTACTAAGTTTTCATTTGAAAGTCAGTTTCAAAACATATCTTCCGGCGGTGCAATTTCTTATGTTGAAATTCCTAATATGCTTCATAATCTAAAAGCACTTGAAGATATAGTGTCATTTATTTATGACAATATTCAGTATGCGGAATTCAATACTAAGTCTGATTATTGTCATGAATGTGGCTATGATGGTGAGATAAAGATTAATGATAACCTTGAATGGGAGTGTCCGCAGTGCGGTAATAAGGATCATGCCAGGATGAATGTTACACGTAGGACTTGCGGTTATCTTGGTGAAAATTTCTGGAATGTAGGAAAAACAAAAGAGATAAATTCAAGAGTTCTCCATATTTAATTATTAACAGCGGTAGCGGTAACATTTTTTGACCTGGTAATAGGATGCATCATTCAGACGGAGTGCATATAATTTGAAACAGTATGCCGATACTCATTTTATGCTATATGGTGCGAAAAGCATTGTATAGCATAGTATTTATATAGTTGAACAAGAAAGCGTGATCATATGAATTATGCAGATATAAAACAATTCGATGTAGCAAACGGGACGGGAATAAGAGTATCGTTATTTGTAAGTGGCTGCACACACCATTGTAAAGGCTGTTTTAACAGTGAAACGTGGGATTTTGATTATGGACAGCCTTTTACGGAACAAACCATAGAAGATATTATGAGCTATTTGGAGCCCGATTATTGTTCCGGTCTTACATTGCTTGGAGGAGAACCCTTTGAGCATTCCAATCAAAAGGGGTTATTGCCACTTTTGCGTCGTTTTAGACAAAAGTATCCTGCAAACAGATATGCTGAACATCATCGTGATATATGGGCGTTTAGCGGTTACACATTTGAAACTGATATTTTAGAAAATATGTGTAAAAAATGGCCGGAAACGTCGGAAATGTTGTCGTATATTGATATTCTCGTTGATGGAGAGTTTCACGAGGATGAAAAAAATTTAAAACTGCATTTCAAAGGCTCCGCAAACCAAAAAACGATAATGGTTCCTGAATCTCTTGCAAAAGGAAAGACGATTTTGTGGACACCCCCGGCAAGTTAATGGATTGTTACAGTAGCGTAAGTAGTAAAATAATCAATAGTAATGTTGTTTAAGTAAGATTATCGGAATAAAAAGGAGAAGGTTTATGGAAATGTGTAAGGTTTATTTTAAAAAATTAGATGAAAAAGCAATAATGCCAAGTTACGGAAGTGAGTATGCAGCAGGTGCGGATTTATATGCGTGTATGGATGGAGTGGTAACGGTTAAACCGGGAATGACTGAGTTTATTCATACAGGGATTGCTATTGAACTTCCGGCGTATACGGTTGGACTTATTTACGCCAGAAGTGGTCTTGCCTGTAAAAAAGGTTTGGCTCCGGCAAATAAAGTAGGCGTAATTGATGCGGATTACAGAGGAGAAATTATGGTTGCAATTCATAATCATTCCAATAATGCAGTTGACATCATGCCGGGAGACAGAGTGGCACAGATGGTAATTACGCCTTACATATTTGGTGAATATGAAGAAGTGGAAGAATTGTCGGATACTGTAAGGGGAGCAGGAGGGTTTGGCTCAACGGGAGATAATTAGGAATAATTGAGTGAATTATTGCTAATTATGACGGATTTTGGTAGCTAAATGTAGATGGTAGCAAAAAAAGTCGTTAAAATATGTATAAAAACTCTTGATTAATTGGTAAAAAATGGTTATATTGTAAATGGAACAGAAATTACCATAAATTGCCAAAAAAGTTATTGTTTCATGAAAGGATGAAGAATGATGTCAAAAACAAGAGTTTTGATTGCAGATGATAACGAAAGAATGATACAACAGTTGAAGAATATTATAAATACGGAAGATGATATGGAAGTTGTGGCTGAGGTTTCTGACGGACTTAAAGCTGTGAGCATGATTGAAGAAATTAAGCCGGATGTGGTGTTGCTTGATATTGTAATGCCGGGACTTGATGGTCTTGGTGTTATGGAGAGAGTTGCATTAATGGACAAGTCATTTAAACACCCGGATTTTATCGTAATTTCATCAATCGGACAGGATATTGTTACAGAAAATGCATTTGAACTTGGTGCTTCCTACTATATTCTAAAACCATTTGATACAAGTGTTATTGTGTCAAGAATCAGAAAATTACGTTCCAGTTTAAGAGGAAATTATCTGGAGAGTCCGACAGTTTCTTTTGAAAATGCATATCTTAGGAGAGCACATAATCTTGAATCTGATGTTACGAACATAATTCATGAGATAGGTGTTCCGGCTCATATTAAAGGATATCAGTATCTCAGAGATGCGATTATGATGTCTGTAAATGATGGTGAAATGCTTAATTCCATAACGAAATTATTGTATCCGTCCATTGCAAAACAACATAAAACAACGCCGAGCAGAGTCGAACGTGCGATTCGTCATGCAATAGAAGTTGCATGGAGCAGAGGTAAAATGGATACAATTGATGAATTGTTTGGATATACGGTCAGTAACGGCAAAGGAAAGCCTACTAATTCCGAATTTGTTGCACTGATTGCTGATAAGATACGACTTGAATATAAAATGAGGGCATAATCATTTGTGAAGAACATACTTTTATTTAGATGTATCCGCAATCACAAAAAGTGATATCGGATTGTATGTTACACATGTGTACGCATATGCTTAATATATCGATTCTATATATTGCAATTGCAAATCAGTCGCAAAAAAATCTTTCATATTGCAACTAAATATAGTATAATAATAAAAATTTGATTAATAAATTATGTTTGCATTTTGAAAGGTGGAATATATTATGAAGAAGATTCTGTACATTGCGTCCGAAGCTGTTCCATTTATTAAGACCGGGGGATTAGCAGATGTTGCCGGTACTTTACCAAGACAGTTTAATAAAGAAGAATATGATGTGAGGGTTATTATTCCTAATTACATGGCTATACCGGACAAGTATAAGCAACAGATGAATTATAAAACTCATTTTTATCTGGAACTTGCATGGAGGAGACAATATGTGGGAATCCTTGAAATGGAGCACGAAGGGGTAACATTTTATTTTATTGACAATGAATTCTATTTTGCGGGAGATAAACCATATGGCAATATATATGAAGATGTTGAAAAGTTTGCATTTTTCTGTAAGGCTGCTCTTTCGGCATTGCCTTTGATTGGATTCAGACCGGACATTATCCATTGTCACGATTGGCAGACGGGTCTTGTTCCTGTGTATTTGAAAGATACGTTTAGCCAGGGAGAATTTTATCGCGGAATCAAATCAATCATGACAATTCATAATCTTAAGTTCCAGGGTATTTGGGATGTAGAGACTATAAAAGACATTACAGGACTTCATAAGTCTTATTTTGCGCCTGATAAACTTGAAGCTTATGGTGATGCGAACTATCTTAAAGGTGGAATCGTATACGCAGATAAGATAACTACTGTCAGCAAAACATATGCAGAGGAGATTAAGATGCCGTTTTACGGAGAAGGTCTTGATGGTCTTATGAATGCCCGATCCAATTCTTTGGTGGGAATTGTTAACGGAATTGATTATGATGAATATAATCCTGCAACTGATCCATTGATTTATAAAAATTATGACAGAACAACATTCCGTAAGGACAAGTGTAAAAATAAACGAATGCTTCAAAAGGAACTTGGCTTAAGAGAAGATGAAAAAGTGTTTATGATTGGTATGGTGTCAAGGCTTACTGACCAGAAGGGCTTTGATCTTGTTAATTATGTTATGGAGGAACTATGTGCAGAGGATGTACAGCTTGTAATTCTGGGAACTGGAGAAGCACAGTACGAGAATATGTTCAGACACTATGAGTGGAAGTATCATGACAGAGTTTCGTCAAGTATTTATTATAATAATGAACGTTCCCATAAAATATATGCTGCATGTGATGCATTTCTTATGCCGTCATTGTTTGAACCGTGCGGTCTGAGCCAGCTTATGAGTCTTCGTTACGGAACAGTTCCTATTGTAAGGGAGACCGGTGGTCTAAAGGATACCGTTGAACCTTATAACGAATATGAATCTACGGGAACAGGTTTTTCATTCTGTAATTATAATGCACATGAGATGCTTGGAACAGTTAACTATGCCAAGAGTGTGTACTACAATAAAAAAAGAGAATGGAATAAAATTGTGGACAGAGGAATGATGATGGATTTCTCGTGGAAACATTCGGCTGAAGAATATCAGCATTTGTATGATGAATTATTAGGATGGTAGTAATAAGATTTAAGGGTGTTTACAGTATTTTTACAGGAATTTATCGCATTTTAGATAAAAAGTTGTAAAAGAGACCAAATTACCCCTTGAAATTTTATTTCATATTATGTACAATGGTAGACAAAGTTTGTGGAAAAATTATCAATCTCCCAAACCGATTAGAATTTACATTTTTAGGAGGAATTTAAAATGTCAGTAAAAGTTGCAATCAATGGATTTGGACGTATTGGACGTCTTGCTTTCAGACAGATGTTTGAGGCAGAAGGTTATGATGTAGTAGCAATCAACGATTTAACAAAGCCTTCTATGCTTGCTCATTTGTTAAAGTATGATTCATCACAGGGAAGATACGTAGGTGTTGGTGATGAGAATCTTGTTACAGCTGATGATGAGGCTGGAACAATTACAGTTAAGGGCAAGACTCTTAAGATTTACAGCGAGCCGGATGCTAACAATTGTCCATGGGGAGAGCTTGACGTTGATGTTGTATTAGAGTGTTCAGGATTCTATACATCAAAGGATAAGGCTCAGGCTCATATCAATGCAGGTGCTAAGAAGGTTGTTATTTCTGCTCCGGCAGGAAATGATCTTCCTACAATCGTATACAATGTTAACCATGAAACACTTACAGCAGATGATAAGATTATCTCAGCTGCATCATGTACAACAAACTGTCTTGCACCAATGGCTAAGGCTCTTAATGACCTTGCTGGTATCAAGTCAGGTATTATGTCAACAATTCACGCTTACACAGGTGACCAGATGATTCTTGATGGTCCTCAGAGAAAGGGTGATAAGAGAAGAGCTCGTGCAGGTGCTGTTAACATCGTTCCTAACTCAACAGGTGCTGCTAAGGCTATCGGACTTGTTATTCCAGAACTTAATGGTAAGCTTATCGGATCAGCTCAGCGTGTTCCAACTCCTACAGGTTCAACAACAATTCTTGTTGCAACAGTAGAGAAGTCAGTAACTAAGGAAGAGATCAACGCAGCAATGAAGGCTGCAGCTAATGAGTCATACGGATACAACGAAGAAGAAATCGTTTCATCAGATATCATTGGTATGAGATATGGTTCACTCTTCGATGCTACTCAGACTATGGTTGGTGAAGATAACCTTGTACAGGTTGTTTCATGGTATGATAACGAGAATTCATACACAAGCCAGATGGTTAGAACAATTAAGTATTTCGCTGAATTGAACTAATTATTACAATATAAAAACTGATTATTAGTTGATTATATTATAAGATCCTTAAGGGTCCGGTCTTATTGGACCGGACCTTGTTTTGTTAGTAATTATATATGCTGAATGTTGATTAGTTATTCCCATTCGGATTATAAGATTGAAAGGAGTATTTCATAATGTTAAATAAGAAAAGCGTAGATGATATTAATGTAAAAGGAAAGAAAGTACTTGTTCGTTGTGATTTTAACGTACCTCTTAAAGATGGTCAGATTACAGACGAGAATCGTCTTGTTGCTGCACTTCCTACTATTAAGAAGCTTATCGCTGACGGTGGCAAGGTTATTCTTTGTTCACATCTTGGTAAGCCAAAGGGAGAACCAAAGCCGGAGCTTACTTTAGCGCCTGTAGCTAAGAGACTTGCAGAGCTTCTTGGACAGGATGTTAAGTTTGCAGCTGACCCTGAAGTTGTAGGTCCTAATGCAAAAGCTGCTGTAGATGCTATGCAGGATGGAGAGGTTGTTCTTCTTGAGAATACACGTTACCGTGTTGAAGAGACTAAGAACGGAGAGGCTTTCTCAAAAGAACTCGCTTCACTTTGTGATGTATTTGTAAATGATGCTTTTGGTACAGCTCACAGAGCTCACTGTTCTAATGCAGGTGTTAGTGCACTTGTAGATACAGCTGTTGTAGGATATCTTATGCAGAAGGAAATTGATTTCCTTGGTAATGCAGTAGAGAATCCTGTAAGACCATTTGTAGCTATTCTTGGTGGAGCTAAAGTTGCTGACAAGCTTAATGTAATTAATAACCTTCTTGAAAAATGTGATACACTTATTATCGGTGGTGGTATGGCATTCACATTCCTTAAGGCTCAGGGATATGAGATTGGTAAGTCTCTTGTTGATGATGAGAAACTTGATTATTGTAAGGAAATGATGGCTAAAGCTGAAAAGCTTGGCAAGAAGCTTCTTCTTCCAATTGATACAGTAGTAGCTGATGGTTTCCCAAGTCCTATTGATGCAGAGATAGAAGTTGATGTTGTTCCTTCAAATCAGATTCCTGCTGACAAGGAAGGTCTTGACATCGGACCTAAGACTCGTGAGCTTTACGCAGAAGCTGCTAAGACAGCTAAAACAGTTGTATGGAACGGACCTATGGGTGTATTTGAGAACCCTACACTTGCTAAGGGAACAATCGCTGTTGCTGAAGCTTTAGCAGAGACTGATGCTACAACAATTATCGGTGGTGGTGATTCTGCAGCAGCAGTTAACCAGCTCGGATATGGTGATAAGATGAGCCACATTTCAACAGGTGGTGGAGCTTCTCTTGAATTCCTTGAAGGAAAAGAGCTTCCGGGTGTTGCTTGTGCCAATAACAAATAATTTTCGTTAATAATAATTTGTGTATTAATAACAAATACTTTTTGACAGAAAATTATTGTAAATAATATTTGATATGGCAAGAAATTATTTTGTAAGAAAGTTGAGGATATAATTATGCGTAAGAAGATAGTTGCTGGTAACTGGAAAATGAATATGACTCCAAGTCAGGCAGTTGCTCTTTGTGATGAACTCAAAGATTTAGTTAAAAGTGATACAGTAGATGTTGTATACTGTGTTCCTGCTATTGATATTGTTCCTGTTGTTGAGGCTGTTAAAGGTACTAACGTAGAAGTTGGTGCTGAGAATATGTACTTTGAAGAAAAAGGTGCTTATACAGGTGAAATATCTGCTGAGATGCTTGTTGACGCAGGTGTTAAGTATGTTATTATCGGTCATTCAGAGCGTCGTGATTACTTCAAAGAGGATGATGAACTTCTTAATAAGAAAGTTAAGAAGGCTCTTGAGGCTGGTCTTATTCCAATTCTTTGCTGTGGTGAGACACTTGAACAGAGAGAAATGGGCGTTACTATGGACTGGATCAGATTCCAGATTAAGTCTGACCTTGTAGGTGTTACAGCTGATCAGGTTAAGGGCATGGTTATCGCATATGAGCCAATTTGGGCTATTGGTACCGGTAAGACTGCTACAACAGAGCAGGCTGAGGAAGTATGTAAAGGTATTCGTGAGTGTGTAGCTGAAATGTATGATCAGGCAACAGCAGATGCAGTTCGTATCCAGTACGGCGGAAGTGTTAATGCAGGAAATGCTGCTGAACTCTTTGCTCAGGCTGATATTGACGGTGGTCTTGTTGGTGGTGCTTCACTTAAGGCTGACTTTGGTAAAATTGTTAACTATTAATTTGAGTTAGTAACCTTTATTGATTGGTTAAAACAATAATTGATTATTAATTCATTCTTTGGAATGTGATTAAAGAGGATGTCGCTATAACGAGTATAAGTTCGTATAGTGGCAGCCTCTTTTTGACTTACTAGGAAATTTCTTTGAAATTGTCCTAGTAAGCAAAAGCGCTCCGCGGGAACGCACTGCGGCGGAGAGGAAAATGTTGCTAACGCAACCCGCCGCAGGCGGAGAATGTCGCAAGCGACATTC
>SVEK01000037.1 GCA_015057405.1 Lachnospiraceae bacterium | reverse complement strand
GCTGAGTAGTGGCAGTTAACCATATTTAATTTTCAAATCCTCAGTATGTGAGGGTTTATTAAGGTTACCCTTTTTTACCCTGTAACTTTTTTAATAAAACTCTTGACTTTTAATAGTTAGTCTCCTTAACTAATTATTCTTCAGATGTATAATGGGTCACGCCACTACTATCTGCCTATCCGGTAGCACTCCCCTAAATCATCTAAGCAAAACAAATATATCACTTTTTGTTTTTATTGTCAATATGTTAAGTGTTGTATATTGAATATAAAAAAGGTTGTTGCATAATTGTCTTTTATAACGGGTACGCATGTGCTTTAAACTTTCATCTCTTGATTTGTATATATTATCAAAGAAAATAATAGCACAAATTTTCACAAAATGCCCCGAGTATACTTATGTGTCTCGCAGCGTGTTTGAAGTGATATACGTATATGCTATACGTATATCACAAGTTAGCGAAGAGACATATATATAAAGGACGCAGGGGCATGTGAAAATGTGCGTATTTTCGTGATGATATATACAAATCAAGAGGATGAAAAACATATAAAACTGTACCCGTCATAAAAGATATTATGCAACAACCTCTTTTTATAATTCTATTTTGTCCAAGGTGCCCTCAGGATTCGTACAAGACCATCCAATTCCAGTATTACTTCATATCCAAGCCGTTCTTTCTCCATCTGGTATTCATCAATCTTCTTCTGATCACCCGAAATACGAAGGTCATACACTATATAATCACACAAAACTTCGCTTCCGATATGATAAATATATTTTCTTGACGACAAAGGTACGACATAATACGATGAAGCCTCTACACTTGCATTTTTCGGAATATATGACTCAAAAGCCTCACGAACCTGTTTGTATGACTCTGTATTAGTTTTATACTCATCCAGATAATATTCCTTTATTGAAATAGCTGACGTAGACATAATCAATGCCGCCATCGCCATGATAACGGCCAATTTAATATTCTGCTTACGCTTTTCAACAGTATCCGAATTCTCACTAAAGAACAGAATAACCATGAAAAATAATAATGCCATGGTTCCGTATGTGTACTGATAATATATCTCATGCTGATATCTGTAATTTGATATGAAATGAATAAGCAGATACGGCAAAATCAATATGTAATTTGCCAATTTTCTGCTTAACACCGGAATGAATGCCAGCGGCAACATGGTCCACAACAAAAACTCTAATTTCTCTACGTCAAGGAGCTGCGTAAAGAAATATGGCGGATTCTTTACAATATTAACTATCATATACACGATAGAGTCGTCATTACTTGAAAGAAAATTACCGAATCTGCCAGTCATGGCACCATCTCCAACCACAGAAAGATAGTGTACAACTATAAAGAAATATATCACGGACACGCCCAGATAAATGATTGCCTCAAATTTCTCCTTATTTTCCTTTCTTGTAATGGCATAGTAAAGAGCCAGGCAGGCAATGTATATAGGTGCATCTTCCTTTACCATAAGTGTAAGCGCACCAAAAATAACCGACCACATAATTTTCTTTTCTTCCATAAAATATATAAACCAAAGAATAAGTGGTGTTAAGAATTTATTTTCATGAAAATCGTAGAAAAATCCACCTCTCATTGCAGGATAGAATAAATATGTAATGCATATACATATTGTCAGGAAATTAGAAAGCTTCTTTTTTCTGCATATGAGAAATAGCGGAATAACTGCACTTCCAACAATAATAACCTGCATAACAAGCAGTGTTACCGGAGAAGGAAATACATAGTATATAGGTAAAAGAACATAAAAAATAGGTGACATATGAACCTTAAAATGAGATAAAAGTCCATCTCTTTCACATGTTGTAAGCGGTCCGAGTCCTTCTTTCATATAGTAGAACATCTGGCTGAAAATACCAAAATCGTAGCTTGGGCTCTTCATGTTAAGACAGCGTACTACACTCAAAAGACCGATGTATATCAAAAAAGCAAACAATGCTATTCCGATAACTGACAGCATAAATGTATTTGAGATTTTAACTTCCGATAATTTTTCTGCCTTCTTGTCAAAACGTGTAAAAACATATGACACTAAAACAAAAAGCACCAAAATAATTATGGTACACATATACACATCGTTTCTGTCATACATAACAACCGAGAAATATACCGGTAAAAGCAGAAACGCTATAATAATATCCGAATACCACCTTTTCAATCCCTGATTAATAATCGTCAGTAATCCCACGGAAACTAACATGATAGCAATAAACTGAATTGTATTAATATTTTCATATGCAGATTCATTAAAGAATTTGTCAAGCTCTGAAAAATGACCGCACAAATAAAACATGGATGTCAATACCCACGCAACAAATATTCTAATACCCCATAACTCATATGTTTTTATCTCAGAATTGCCCTTCATAATCGTGTCCTTTCACACAAAATAAAGGAGACTGTAAAAACAGTCTCCTAAATCATAATCAAAAATCAAATTAAACTCTTGAAAGATACTCGCCTGTTCTTGTATCAATCTTGATCACATCGTTCATTTCAACAAACAACGGAACATATACTGTAGCACCTGTCTCAACAACAGCAGGTTTTGTAGCACCTGTAGCCGTATCGCCTTTGAATCCAGGTTCTGTATCTGTAATCTGAAGCTCTACTGTAATAGGTGGTTCAATAGCAAATACGTTACCGTTATGTGAACACATCTTAACCATCTCATTTTCCTTAACGAACTTAAGTGAATCACCAACTTTATCTTCGTTAAGTGCTATCTGATCATATGTCTCTGTATCCATAAAGTTATATAAATCACCATCTGAATATAAATACTGCATCTCTTTTCTTTCGATACGAGCCTGTGGGAATTTCTCAGTAGGACGGAATGTTTTTTCCACAACACCACCACTGATAATATTTTTTAATTTTGTTCTAACGAAAGCAGCACCCTTACCCGGTTTTACATGCTGGAACTCGATAATCTGATAAATGCTGTTTTCCATCTCAAGAGTAATGCCGTTTCTAAAATCTCCTGCTGAAATCATTGAAATTTTCCTCCTTAAAATGACACCTTTGTGCCAATTTGTTGCTTTAAACTATGTAATATTGTAGCCTATATACAGAATTTTTTCAACTCTTTTTTTCAATTTGTACCATTTTATCCAAAATCTCCATGGTGATGTCTGAAATGCTCTTTTTATCAACATTTACGCTAAAATCAAGCGTCATATTATACAACGGTCTTCGCTCCTCTATCATGGCACTGATATCCTCCACCGTCTTCCTGTCTTTCAACAGTGGTCTGTTTGTGTCATTTTTCACTCTGGAAAGGATAGTTTCGGGTGTTGCCTCCAACATGCATGTCACAGCGTATTCCTTTAAAATATCTCTATTGGCACTATTTTTAATAATTCCTCCGCCGCAGGAAATAACCAATGGTCTCTCATCCTCTATCGTCTCTTTTAAGACTTTGGTCTCAATCTCTCTAAAGTACTCTTCTCCCGATTCCGCGAATATCTGTGTAATACTTCTGCCTTCTTTCTCAACAATCGCATCATCCGTATCCACAACCGGCTCTGAAAGAACATCTGAAATGCTCCTTGATACAGCACTCTTTCCGCTTCCCATAAATCCGATTAATGCCAGTTTCATATCCATAGCTTTATCCATATATTTTCTCAATACGCCCGCATCAATCTGTCCCGGTGCGGATGTTTTTCCAACAGCACCGAATGTCAGCTTCGAACCATACAAAAAACCGTATATTCTTGACACAACACCCAACTGACCCATAGACATGGTTATAACAGGCTTATCAAATAAACATACAGCCTGTTTTGTCATCTTCATAAGTCTGTGAACATCATTATTATTTTCCGGCATTACCGCCATTTTTATAACATCTGCCTCAGACCCGTTAATCTTACTCATTATATCTGTCATAACTTCTGCAGAAGGTGTCTCATCAAAATTATGATATGAGCCGATAACGGCAATTCCTTTTTTGTGTGCCTTTCTTCCGATATTATCGAGAATATCTCTGCCCCTGTTTATCTCAACATCAATATACTGACATGACACATTTTCAACGATATCCTCGAGGAGTTTTTCATACTTAGAGACAAAATCTTTCTCGTCCGTATCATAGGAGAATCTTCCTGTGCCACCTTCGAGGTATGTTCTGAAGGTTACGATATACATCTTCTCCGGCATCACCCCGCGAAGATATTCCAAAACTGCCTTTGTCTCATCAACGATATTTTCCTTTATATAATCTATACGAATCTCGATAAAATCACAGCTCGAATATCTTTCCGCATCGATTCTTTCCGAAATCAGTGCTGATAATGATTCCGACATTACAGGCACACAAATATTGTCTGTTTTAATTTTTAAATAATCTGTCTGTATCATCTGTATTCCTTCTTAAAAAGCAATAATTGCAATGATAAAACCTATACTTATACATACGGCACATGCAAGAACAATAAAGAAAATCTTGCTTTTTGACCGCTCCGCAGGCATTTCATCATATGTAAACTCGTCAAATTCATCATCGTCCAACCTGTAGGACCTTACATTGATAGGCTCGGAATCTCTGTTAAAATTATAATTTTTATGATAGTTCCTGCTGTTAATGGTGCTTCTTCCTGCAGCAATAATCTTAGCCACATCATCGTCCATCACTTGACTTTGCTTTGCAAAATTCATCTCCTGAATCTGTCGCTCCAAGTCGCGCTCCTGTTTTTTCTTTTTTCTTTTATTTGAAATCTTTTTTCCGACTGCCGCAATAAGAACAGTTGCACCGGCTACTGTTGCCACAACCAGGATTCCGTCGAAATTATTATCCTCATCACCATCTATATTTTTTTCTTCACCAACATATTCATCTGTCTTATAATTGCCCCTGTCAAGCCACGCCAAGCCTACAACAATAATAGCTATAATCGCGAAAAAAATAACAAGTGAAAGCACATCATCCTGACCAGATGATTTTTTCTTCTTTTTGGCAGTTGCCGGTGTTGTATTTGTATTTGCATTTACCTGTCCTTTTCCCGTGCTCATAATATCATTCCTTTCATCATAGGTAATTTCACACATACAGTATACAATATTTACGACATTTTTTCCATTACTTTTTCCTTAATACATTTATTGTGTTTTACGGATGAATCACATTAAAGTTAATCATTGACTTTTAAAACCTGTTATTTTATATTTTATATATGTTTTTAACTAATATCTCTGTATTGGAAGGTGACCGGTATATGACAAAATTTAACGGAAAGACAAAATTACTCGGATTGCTCGGTAGTCCCGTAGAACACAGCATTTCCCCAATGATGCATAACACATCGTTCGAATATCATAACCTGAATTATGTATATCTTTGTTTCGATGTAGATAATTCAACACTTTCGGACACCATTACGGGATTACGTGCCATAAATATTCGTGGATTCAATCTGACAATGCCGAATAAAAGCGCAATAATAAAGCACCTTGATCATATCTCTGATGCGGCCGCTCTGTCCGGCTCGGTAAATACAGTTGTAAATGAAAACAATGTATTATATGGCTACAATACTGACGGACTTGGTTACTTCGACTCACTTAAAGACCTCGGATTTGACGTAAAAGGTCGAACCATAACCATTTTGGGCGACGGAAATACAAGCCGTGCCATATGCGCGCAGGCTGCCCTGAGCGGTGTTTCAGCTATATATATATGTTGTCGTACTCCTTTCAAGGATGCCACAATAGATTTTGCGAACGCAGTAACCGAAAAGACAAGTTGTCCGGTATACTTAAAAAATGTTGAGGATGATAAAGAATTACGATCTGCAGTCACAGCAAGTACTCTTGTAACAAATACCACTTCTATAGGAATGCTGAACAAGGAAGGTCAGACTAATTCTGCCAATGGCAAAACAAGCCTGATAACAGACGTTTCCATGTTCGACCACAAGCCTTTTGTATCGGATATCATATATAATCCTAAAGAAACGGCTCTCCTTAAGCTTGCAAAATCAGCCGGTTGCACAACAAACAACGGTTTAGGTATGCTGCTTTATCAGGGTGCTCATGCATTCAGGTTATGGACCGGAAAGGATATGCCTATAGAACTTGTAAAGGAAACCTGTTTTCCTGACTTATAAACTCATAAAACACACAGAACCCCAAATATTGAACCTACCTCCCAATTGTTAGATTTTAGGTCTAACTTTTTGGGGGACGGTTCAATATTTGGGGTTCTTTTATTGCAACTATATTATTTTTTCTTTTTTCTGTAATAGAAAAACAAAACAATCTTTTCAAGATATCTCTTTAATACTATCTGTATCTTTTCTTTCGGATTAATAGGCTTTGACAATATGGAATACATTCCCACGCGGTTAGCTCCGTAAACATCAGTGAATAACTGGTCTCCTACAAACATGGAATTCTTAACCTGTGTTCCCATAATCTCCATGGCTTTTACATAATTCTTCCTCGATGGTTTACCTGCCTTATATATATACGGCGAATCAACAATATCTGCAAATGGCTTTACTCTTGCCTCGCTGTTATTTGAAATAAGACACACCTTAAATCCTATGTTCTTCAGCTCCTTAAAAAGTTCTGCTGCTTTCTCAACCGCCGGTGCGCCATGAGGTACAAGAGTATTGTCTATATCAAACAAGATACCTCTGTAGCCCTTTTCATAGTATGTTTTATAGTCAATATCATATGCCGATTCCGTAGTATCCTTCGGATAAAACTTTTTAAACATCCGTATACCCTCTCGTACTATTCCAAAATCTTTTTAAGCTCTGCCATAAATGTATTTACATCTTTAAATTCTCTGTAAACAGATGCAAATCTTACATAAGCTACCGAGTCGAAATCCTTAAGCTTATCCATAAGCATCTCGCCGATAACCGAGCTTGGTATTTCTTTTTCTTCGAGATTATATACTGCTGTTTCAATATCATCAACCAATGCTGTAATCTGGTTAAGTGACACTGGTCTCTTATGACATGATCTGATTATACCCGCCTCAATCTTTGAACGGTCAAACGGTTCCCTTGTATTATCTTTCTTTATTACAATAAGCGGAATCGTCTCTATTTTCTCATATGTTGTGAATCTTTTATTACACACATCACACTGACGACGACGTCTTATGGAATTATTATCTTCTGCCGGTCTTGAATCAATTACTTTAGTATTTTCCTCTCCACAAAATGGACATTTCATAGTTGGTACCCTCCTTGAATTTCCTCCTTTCATTTTACTCTAAAAAAGTCGGTTTTGTCAAGGACTGTGCCTGTTTCCGCGCTAACTTCCGCATTTTCTTAATACTTCGTCGTCGTTAATCTCAACCAGGATGATATCATCTCCGATTTGCTTTATACATTTGTACGGAATTACATATTCCATGTCTCTTCCGAATATCTGACAGAACTTTCCCGGACCCGGCACAATAATAGCCGCTATAGTACCGGTACATACATCAAACAGTATATCGGTGGCAAATCCCAGTCTCTTGCAATTACAGGAATTAATCACCTCTTTAAGCCTTAAATCGGCTAATCTCAACATTCCACTTCCTTTCAGGAAAGATATCTTTTCATAGTGCGAAGTGCACTTTTCTCCAGTCGGCTTACCTGAGCCTGAGATATTCCAATCTCGTCGGCAACCTCCATCTGTGTTTTACCTTTGAAAAATCTTAAGTCAACAATATATTTTTCACGATCAGATAATCTTTTTACCGCTTCCCCCAAAGACAGTTCTTCAATCCAGTTATCCTCTTTATTTTTCTTATCACTTATCTGATCCATTACATACAGAGTATCTCCCCCCTCTGTATATACAGGGTCATAAAGTGACAGAGGACTTTGAATGGCGTCAAGTGCAGCCACGATTTCTTCCTTATTCACACCTATCTCAGCCGCAATTTCCCCTATTGACGGCTCTTTCTGTCCTGTCTTTAGCAGCCTTTCCTTTGCATATATGGCCTTGTATGCGACATCTCTCAAGGAACGGCTGACATGTATAGAATTATTATCTCTTAAGTACCTTCTTACCTCCCCCATAATCATGGGAACTGCATAGGTACTGAATTTTACATTTAATGTTGTATCGAAATTATCAATGGCCTTTATTAATCCTATACAGCCCACCTGAAACAAATCATCCACGTTTTCATTACTCCCCATAAAACGTTGAATGATACTGAGTACCAATCTCAAATTTCCCTTAATGTATAACTCCCTTGCTTCAGAATCTCCCTGTTTTATACGTTCAAACAGTTCTTCTTTTTCATCTTCCGTTAATATCGGCAGTTTTGCCGTGTTAACGCCACATATCTCCACCTTATATAACGCCATTATACCTTCCTCCGCGTGTCATTTTATAATAAAATGATTTACGGAATGACGTTCATTTATTCATATCTTACTATTTCTTTTTTTAATCTTTTTATGATTCTTTTTTCAAGTCTTGAAATGTAGGATTGGGATATTCCCAAAGCATCTGCCACTTCCTTTTGAGTAAGCTCCTCGCCGTCATTTGAATTAAGTCCGTATCTTAATTCCACGATGGTCCGTTCCCTCTTGCTCAGCTTGTCGAGAGCTTTCGATAAAAGTTTCTTCTCGACCTCATCTTCTATGTCCTTGTATACAATATCCTCATCCGTACCAAGAATATCCGAAAGCAAAAGCTCATTGCCGTCCCAATCCACATTAAGCGGCTCGTCGATAGACACCTCCACCTTTGTTCTGCTGTTTTTTCTAAGGTACATAAGGATTTCGTTTTCTATGCATTTGGATGCATATGTGGCAAGTTTAATATTCTTATCTCTATTATATGTATTAATTGCCTTTATCAGACCTATGGTACCTATGGAAATCATATCCTCGACGCCGACTCCCGTATTGTCAAATTTCTTTGCAATATACACTACAAGTCTCAGATTGTGCTCAATCAATATAGATTTCGCCTCACTGTCTTTTTCGGTACCCAGATCATTTATTATCTCTGCTTCTTCATATTGTGAAAGAGGCGGTGGAAGCACCTCCGCTCCTCCTATATAATGAATGTCACCCTGACTATTCATTATAATATTTCTGATGCGTGGCATCATTTTTAACTGTAATCCCTTTTTTAAAGTAACCCTGATTAACATACTTCCCTCCATGCATTGATTATCTTAAGCTGCTGTTCAGCAGCATCGAATATGAATTCCCTTGTGACAGACTTCCCTTATAGATTCCGATGACCGGTTTTTCTACAAAAATATCCGGTTCTTTATGTATCACCATACTGTCGGCAATAATTCCCGTTATGATTCCGTTATTCTTTCCGATACTGTGAAACGGTATCAGTCTCAGATTCAAATCCGTAAGTTCTTTTTCTCCGACAAGTTCATTGACGTAGTGCTCTTCCATAACATGTACCGGTTTTCCGCTTATGGGTTCCGTAAGAGTATTACCGGTGTCAAGCAATGCTTCTACCTGAACGTTTTTATTATTAAGTATTATCGAAACCTTATAAATCTTTGCCTTACATGAATCCCTGAATGTCAGAAATTTACCAACAAGAACATTTACTGCAAAAAAAGAAATCGTCGTTGCTATGGCAAACACTGCCATCGGATTCTTCAAACATGACCGGATTAGCCTTACAAATATTCCTGAAAAATAAACGTAATTCATAACTCCGGCCAATATGGCGCATGCCACATTAAGGGCAAAAAACAATTTTATATTTTTTAAGCATATTGCCATAACCAGGCCGGTCAAGACATGAAACACAAGCTGCCATATCAAACCGTTCCCACCAAAGACCACGTACACACACGAAAGCATACTTCCGCAAAATGCCGCTGACAACTTGTATCTGCGCTTCAATTCCGGTGCAAAACATTTCGCGACCACGCATACAACTATCAGGTCCATGACAAAATTTATGCCAAAAAACTCATCCAGAAATAACACTGATTTCATTTATGTCCATCTATCGACCTCCTTTCTGTCTATGGCATAAGTATACTCCATAGAGCATATGAAATTTGTCAAAAGATGTTTTTTTATTATTACTTTTAAAAGTGGATTTTCGACAGTATTCTTTAATTCTTTATTCTAAAATAGATATCTCCCGATACCGTTTCAAAGTTATAATCTCCGCTTCCGTCACCGCATACATATGTACCATTGTCTTTTGTTACTGCAAAATCACATTCAAAGTCACCGCTGACTTTATCTACTTCAAGTGTAAATCCGGTTTCCATAGGCAGATATGCCGTCAATTTGCCGGAAACTGTTTCCGCGTTGATTTTCTCAGGTGCAGTATCAAGAGTTAAGACTATTGCTCCGCTCACGCTTTCTGAATTAACATTTTTAATATTTTCTCCGGTGATGTTTATCTTACCTGATACAGTTTCAACATCAACCTTTGATGTTTCTCCCTGAAGCTTTGCCACAAATGAACCTGACACAGACTCAATCCTTACATTATCTGCTGAAATCCCCTCCACATGGATGCCTGCAGATACAGTATCTATGTTCAAATCCGTAAATTCGGCTGTTGCTGGTATATATATCGTCAATTGTTTATTCAGGTTTCCATATTTTCTCATGCCTGACTTAACATATTTGATGCGTAGCGTGGTTCCGTCCAGCCAATAACGAAGCTTCTCATCTTCTTCAAATGTACTGCCATCTTCCTCAAAAATGATTGTATTTTCCTCATGGTACTTTATATTTACATTTCCCGATACCCAGCTTATATCCAACGTCTTAACTTCGTCATCTATGGTTGCTCCACCCGTAGTATACTTTGATGCATTATCATATCTGTAGGATGATATTCCTACTGAAAATACATCACAACCGCGAAGATATATGATGCAAAAAGCAAATACACCAAGTATCAGAATTGTTACTCTTGTCATTAATTTTTTCATATGTATCTCCCTTATTCGTTACCTTTTTTCACCTTAACAAAAGCATATACAACAGCCATAATTGCCGCATATAAAATACCTGCAACCGGCCATACAATCCAGCTTCTTGCCCAATCAAACGTAATAAAGCTGTATGCAAGATAACCTGCTGTAACAAGCATCCAATACACTGAGCTTATAGCTCCTGCTACTATAGAATCATTTTCTTTTTTCTTATTTGCTTTTTTGTTTTTATCGTACTCACCTTCCTGGAGAAGTTTTTCCATTGCTTCCCACTTTATACATACTTCTACAATAAATGATACACCTATTGCCACAAGCAAAAGCAAAAGTGACAACCCTATAACTTCAAAAAATTCAGATTCATTAACTGAAAAAACAAATAACGGCACCACTGATAACACACAGAGACTGATTCCGATTACAAGTCTTTTTGTATACGTATCTCTAAAATTCTTCCTGCGTTCCTTAACCATTCCGTTCACACCATACTCTGTTTCAAAAATTTCATTTTCAAGAAACTCATATGGTTCTGATTTAATTCCACAAGAAACAAAAATTGCTACCGCCACCGCGATTAATAAGAACAAACCTGCAAGACCGAACACCGATGCCACATCCTCTGATAAAGACCACACACCTGTATCGCTGGCTGTTGAAAACAGAATAAGTAAAATAGGGGAAATAATACATAAACCCACTGCCTTTGCTATAGGTCCTGCTGTTTTTTCTTTAATCTGTAAAAATTCATTTGCTTCTTCCATAGAAACGCGACGGACATTATTATCTGCTTCCTCTACAGAAACAGTTTCCTCTATTTCTATTTCATCTTTTAATAAGTAATCCATGCTTACACCGAAAAGCTTACCCATCAATAATATCTTTTCAAGGTCCGGAATGGACTGAGCTCCTTCCCATTTTGATACTGACTGTCTTGTTACTCCCATCTTTTCAGCCAGTTCTTCCTGCGACCATCCGCACTTCTTTCTTAAAACAATAATCTTGTCTGCTAGTATCATTTTAATTCACCTCATAAATTTATTTCGGGTTGCTCCCGATACATGGAATATACATTTTCCTATGGTTGCTCACAACCAACTGACAGTATGTTTTTTGTCAACCGGTGGTTGCAACTGCAAGTTGCAACCGTACTTTTGCCTTATTTTCCTACAAATCCCGGCAGAAAACTGCCGGGATTTATTCATCAGCAAATATTTATTTTTGATTTTTGTGAAGCATTTTTTCCTGATACATATATTTATCTGCCACCTCGAAATAGTTCTCAATATCGCTTCCGTGGTCATCACTTGTTAATACCATACCGATACTAAGCTTCACATCCATCTCGGCTGCTTCTTTATTTATGGCTGCCTTAACTTCATCTGCCAGTTCCCTGCTTGCATTAGGGAAAAACATAATAAATTCATCCCCGCCATATCTGCAGACATATCCGTCATCCGGACATTTTTTTTGCAAAGTACTCGCAACTTTCTTTAATACTTCATCGCCATAATCATGACCATATGTATCATTTATATTTTTAAAATCATCCACATCCACAAATGCTATGGTGCAAACAACACCTTCCTCATAACACTTCTTAAATGCAGGTGTCATCTTTTCAACATATGCAATACGGTTATATATACCTGTAAGCTGATCCTTATCATAAATATCTCTCAGCTTACTGTTAGCCGCACTGAGTTTTATACTCCTGTACAAGGTCTCCAATTGTCTCACAAGCACGTTATGAACATCATAAAAATAAGGATTATCATACAAAAATCTTCCGTTCTTCAGTATACTAAAACCTACGGTCTGCTCTTTAAAATGAATCGGCGTAAAAAGATATTCATTACCGGCACCTTTTTCTTCTATCATAGAAAATAATTCATCGACACTTTGTATATCATACTCTATTGTCTTATCTCTTAAAAAGGCCACCTGAAACTCATCATGATTATACCCGTCTACACTGAAGAAATCACTTGGTTCAACATCCAGAAGCGACTTG
Source organism: Lachnospiraceae bacterium (assembly GCA_015057405.1). Taxonomy (GTDB): domain Bacteria; phylum Bacillota; class Clostridia; order Lachnospirales; family Lachnospiraceae; genus V9D3004. The sequence goes on along the minus strand of SVEK01000037.1, from coordinate 10,139 downwards.
TACAATACAACTCCGAATCCTCCGCTGTCAAAATCCTCGAAAAAGTCTCCAACGCAATCAAATATTTCATAAAAGCTTTTACACTGTGAAATACGACCTTCAAGTTCACTTGTTTTTTCTTCCTCATAGCTTTTCTTAATGCCATAAAGAATCTGTCCCTTCATATACTCTCTGTAGTCCACAAGACCGGAGTTCGGACAGCCGCAGCTTTCACCAAAAATGCATTGTGATTCAAGGAAATTATACCTCTCAGGAGTCTTACCGTCCCAGATATCAAACAATATATCCATTCCACGGGATGTAATATGGCCTCTGTCATGGTGTACTGTTGTAATCTGCGGTCTGAAATATGCTGCCTTATCAAGGTTATCAAAGCCTGTTACTATAAAGTCTCCCGGAACTTTGTATCCCTTTTTTTCTGCCTCAGAGCAAATACCTGCCGCTATGTTATCATTTGCACATACTATTGCATCCGGAAGTGTCCATCCTTTTTTAACAATACGTTTAAAATATTCGACACCGGTATGAAAATCATAATCACCGTATAATACAGGATTGTCTGCTCTGCTTAAACCGAATCTGTATAAAACTTCCAGATATCCTCTTGTTCTTAATGTATTTTCGTAATTATCTGTCGGTCCGCCTGCAAAAATAAAGCTGTTGCACCCATGGACATTATGAAGGTGATCCATCATATCGCCCATAGCCTTCTCATTCTCTATACCAACATAATAAAATCCCTCAATATCCTGTGCGATACTGATCGCCGGTACACCGCTTTCCCTTACCAAATCAATAAGATGCTCCAGTACCTGCTTGTCCTTTATATTATTACAGTCAACAAAGATACCGTCAAACTGTTTTAAGTCCGGCAGATTGTATATATTATATTCGCCTTTGTTGTGAAGGTTGTCACTGCTCCAGTTTCCGAAACAATTATAATGATAAAGACAAATATCCTCTTTATAGTCATTTATCTTATTCATAATTCCGTCTGTCCACGCATATACGATTAAACGCTTCCAACCATCACTAAGTAATGCTATTTTTTTCATTATTTCACTATTTCACTCTCTTTACTTAAAAATATCACTATACATATAGAGTAATTTTATCATATATTCACCGCTAAATAAATATTAAAATATTACCAAAAATATATACTTGCTGTGCTCTGTAATCAATCAACCATTAGTAAAAATCAACAAATAATGTTTCGTAAATTATTCCTTATCAAGTTCCGCTTCCATTTCTTTCTGGATTTCAGAATCATATGAAAGCATCGGTTCAACATCCTTATGTTTAATTCTGCGTTCTACATAATTCTTTGTAATCTTTACAACAAGAGGTGTAAGAGATACAACACCTATAAGGTTAGGTACCATCATGAAACCGTTGAATGTATCAGAAATATCCCATGCCAGCGATGATGTCATTACAGCGCCGGATACTATCATAAGCACAAAGATAACCTTGTATACCTTAACAGCCTTTTCACCAAGAAGATATTCAACAGCCTTCGAACCATACTGTGACCATCCGAGGACCGTGGTAAAAGCAAAAAGCAATAATGCAACAGCAACAAACCATTCGCCTGCGATACCAAAAGTATTTCCAAATGCACTGGAAACAAGTGTTGAATCATCAATTCCTGCGGAAACAGGATTACCTGTAGAAAGATCAATGAATCCGGAAGAAAGAACAACTACTGCCGTCATTGTACAAACAATCATTGTATCAAAAAACACCTCAAAGATACCCCACATACCCTGACGTACCGGTTCTTTTACATTTGAAGCCGAATGTACCATTACTGAGGAACCTAGACCGGCTTCATTTGAAAAAACACCACGCTTAAAGCCCTGTGTCATTCCAAGAATTACTGTACCTATCACACCACCATAAGCAGCGCGGGATGTAAATGCAAATTTAAAGATTGCTGCAAACATATCGCCAAGCATACCGACGTTAGTAAACATCACAATAAGAGCACCAAGAATGTATGCTATGGCCATAAAAGGAACTACACGCTCTGCTACGGATGCAATTCTCTGCAAACCACCCAAAATGATTACCGCTCCTAAAACCATAAGCGTACATCCTATAATAAGACCAAGTATCGGCATACCGCCTACCGTACCAAGATTAACATTCTTAAAAAATGCAGACTGAATATTAAGTGTTATCTTATTTATCTGTCCCATATTACCAATACCAAAAGATGCAAGAATAGCAAAGACGGCAAATAATACAGCCAATACAGAGGCAATACCCTTAAAGCCTTTCTTCTTTCCGAGACCATCTTTAAGATAATACATGGCACCACCTGACCATTCACCTGCCTTATTACGGCGACGATAATAGATACCTAATACATTCTCTGAAAAGTTTGTCATCATCCCAAGAAATGCAGCAACCCACATCCAGAAAATCGCTCCGGGACCGCCAACCACTATGGCCGCAGCCACACCGGCGATATTACCTGTACCTACAGTTGCAGCAAGCGCTGTACAAAGTGCCTGAAACTGGGAAATACTCTTTCTATCAGTCTTCTTTGTAGAATCACTGTTTTTTCTAAATAAACTTCCGATTGTTTCTTTCCACCAGTGACCTACATGTGTCACCTGAAAGAATTTTGTAACAGTAGTTAAAATAACTCCTGTTCCAATAAGCAGAACAATACCTGCCCAACCCCAGATAAAGCTGTTAAGTTCGCCATTAACTGCAGCGACATTTTCTAAAAATTTGTCCATTTTTCATGCCTCCAAAAAAATAAAAGTTGCCTAATACGGCAACTCCGGAAAACAGTCGGAAGCTCTCAGCTTCCATAAGCTCTGTCCTTTTGCCTGAGAGATTCAGCGGTTACACCGCCTTGCACCTTCGGCACTCATTCAAGAGATTCTCCAGAGTTCCTCCGCCTTCAGTGATTTGTCCTGAAGGTTTCTACGGAATATTAAGCTTTTTGTAGTATAACATAATATGCATTTAAATACAAGTAATTAATATCTTTACCACCGGCTCGTAAACCACATTTACGAACCGGTGAATTTTACTATTATATCCGAAAATCATAACTTTAATATTCAAATATTATTTTTCCCGATTCACCATCTATAACAAAATACCTTATAGTGCCTATATTATCGTCTTTACACCTTGCTATCCAACATGGACGTACATATACCTTTACTTCATCCCCCTCACTATCCACAGCTCCGTAATATACAAGCTCAAAATCATAGAATTCTATAGGTTTAATTATATATGTTTTACTGTACCTATTATAGATAGTCTGTATAACTTCTTTTATATCAACAATACTTACATATCTGAATGCCTGTTCTTCCACGGCAAAACTTCTGCTCACTTTATACTCCATGAGTTTTCCCGTATTATCTATATATACATCAAAATAGCCAAACAACGGAATCCAGTAATAACCTTCACCTGTATCTGCAAGACATTTGTCCTTAGCTTCTTCACTCGAAATATCATATATATAATAATTTGAATCAGAAACTATTGGAAGTTCCTCTATTCCCTGTATATGTCTTACTACATAATATTCCTGATTTTTGTAGTTCTTATAATTATCTTGAATTCCCAAATACGATGCCTTATCATACCATGTCTTATCTGTCCAAATATATCTTTTATAATTAAAACATCCTAGATCATAAAACTCACTTACTATGTCGCAAGCCTCATTTACTGCATTTTCAGTTATTTTTTCATCAACTTTATCTGCCCAGTTTGAGTGCAACAATGTAAAAAAATCCATAGCTCCCATTAGCGGTGACGACGTAAAGGTCAAGCTTAACTCATGCTTATCACCAAAAATATTCGCAACAACTTTTGTATTTTTATCCTTTAAATATTCCTCTTCCGCTTCTTGTGGAGTAACTATTATTTCATCTCCGTATGTTTCTTCTGCAATTCCGTAGAACTTTTCATACTCTATTTCTTGCGTTTTTTCAACATAATACAACCCATATTCTTTACCTGAATACTTATTGTATTCTGTTACATCTGCATCAATGATAAGATTTTTCATCAAATTTAATGATATATGGCCGTCTTCAACATTAATCAAATCCGTAAAACCCGTTGTCTCGCCTTCTTTAGATTCAGAATTTTCGTTTTCGTTCACATTTGCAGGATAGCATCCGCCTAAGCTCAAAACACATATAATCATTATCAATAATATCGCCTTTTTCATTACACATTTCCTCCCGACTCTATCCTTCCTTTATCAAGTTCAATGATGTCCTCACACAAAAAATTAATATCCTCACTATTATGACTTGCAATAATAATCGTCTTGCCTTCTTCCTTTAATTTAATCATCAATTCCCGAAACTCTTTTACACCATTCTTATCCAAACCATTAGTTGGCTCATCTAGAATTAATATTTCCGGAGATTCCATAATCGCTTGAGCAATTCCAAGTCTTTGTCTCATTCCCAACGAATACTTACCAACTCTTTTTTTTCCTACATTTTCAAGCCCCACTATTTTCAAAACATCCAATATTCTTTTTTTATCAATAACGCCTTTAATATCTGCTAAATATTTGAGATTTTTATAACCGCTCATTTCGGGAATAAATCCCGGATATTCTATAATAGCACCAATATTTTCAGGAATATCAATATCTCTTCCCAATTCTTTTCCGTCAACAATAATACTTCCTGATGTTAATTTAGACAGGCCACAGATACACCTCAGCAAAACAGTTTTACCGGAACCGTTCCTACCTATAATCCCATGTATCTTACCTCTTTCAAAATTAACAGAAATGTCATCAAGAGCCTTTGTTTCTTTATATATCTTTACGGCATTTTTTACCTTTATTATTTCATTCATTCTAACACCTCTTTTTTGCCATATTATTTTTCTCTTATTTTCTCAATTCGCACTTTTGTTCCCAAAAACAAAGATAATAACAATACAAAGATAATAATCACACAGATTAAACATGCACTACCGAAACTATGCATCTTTTTTACATCACCTTGTGATAAACCGGACAAACTTACCCACACAGTAGGCAGATTGGACAGAATTTTATGTATGACAGAACTTGATGTAATAAATGATTCCAAAAACGCATCCAGAATCACAACAACAGATGCTATAACTGTGCCTGCATATCCATTAAACAATATATTTAATGTCATAATTAATAATCCGATAATTACACTTACCATGAGGGCTATCACCAACTCCTTTACTAACGCCTCCAGCGGTGAATAACACGAAACAATAACATATGCACCTTCTCCTGAACCTGCAGAAATCCCATTGGAAATCCCATATGCATACGTCTTTATCGCGGTCCCCCATTCATTACCCATTGCAATATACGGTGCACACACTATAATTGATGCAGCAAAACATAATATCTGATAAACTACCGATAAAACAAATACATATATTACCTTTGAGCATATCCAGCTATATTTAGAAACTCTCAAAAATACATTTTTTTCCGTACCACTATAGAAAGGTGCATCACTCATAAGAACCACAATAACAAGTAACACAAGCATCCTTCCCTGCCATCCGCTCATGAGTATAGGATAAACAAAAGGTGTTATACCTATTTTCACAGATGCAGCGATGCTTTTTATATCCATAACGAAATTATCAAAGAAAAATAATGTCAAAATTATAATCAGATATATCTTCGGAGACTTAACTAATCGTTTCAAATCCCCTATGCATAAAACGACTGCCTTCATAAAGTCATTACGTGGTTTCATCAATAACGCCTCCTTACCTCTCTATTAACTGAGTACGCAGTTATTACTCCCACACATAATGTGAATGCAAATGCATATAATATGCTGAACAATTCATGCTTGTTACCAAAAACATAGGTCATGTATATTGCAACAATGTCCAGATATTCCGGCAAATGAAGGTTAAAATAACCAAACTTTGTAAAAAAATAAAATAACAATATAGGTGTCGAATAAATCACCATTTTATTTTTTACATAGCAAGATGTCAGCATACCAACCAATGCAAAAAAACTGCCTCTTAACCCACACAGAATTACGTTGCCTGCTATGAACCCCCAATAATTTCCTTCCGAAAGTGAGGTAATAAAATCTCCGTACATTTCAAGAGTGTATGGATTACAAACATCGCAGGAAAAAGAACTGATTATAAAAAAAAGTACCTTTCCCAAAACCACGCAAAGGAAGGCGCTCAATCCGCACGTCAACACAGTCGAAACAGAATATAATACTTTACTGCTTCGCACCGACATATATGTAACAGAATTATTCTCCTCATCTTCTATATACGCACAACTGTATGGCATCAGGCAGACTGTGATTGACATACCCCAAAACATGGTCACACCGGTACTCAACAATAATTCTACAAGCGTATACCCAGCCATATCACTTGATGAACCGTCCGCATAATTACTATATATCAGGTGAAATACATCCATATATTCAAATATAGCAATCAAAAGAACTGCAATAATAAATCTTTTGTTTATTATCGCCCTTCTCATATTACTTCTTAGCATTCGTAATATTTTCAAAGTTATCCTCCCGCAAAATAGATTTATTAAGTTAACATATCAGAGTATGTTTGTATCTATTATGGAATCAACGAACCATTAACCAGCACGGAAGTATATCTTGAATACCTCAATATCTGAAAATATGCTCTATATTCTTTTCCCATCGCCTCAGTAGAAACAAATGGATCATCATAATAAAGCTTTTTGTTTGTGCATACAGTATATAGTGTTGTTTTGTTTGTCTTTAAAGTTGTTTCTTCCTGTGTAAACTGCTTTACATAAGAAGATATTGGTGCATATACTCTATCCGGACCACTTGTTACAGTCAACAACGCTGAATTATCTCTTGTCGTTTTTGTTGCTGAATACGCAGAATCTCGATATTCTGTCTGATTAGCAACACAGTAAATAACTGATGCTGTACAAACTGTAGTACCGAAAATCATAATTGTCATTAAAAATAATAAAAATCTTTTTGTCTTTACCTTCATCAAGTATTTCTCCTTTAACATTTTATTTTAACATACTCTGATATATATAACTACTTTGTGTTATTATGTATATATTATCATATTCTTTTCTTCATGTGTTCAAAGGTGTGCTTAATTGGTAGTTTCGCGTGCTTTTTTGGTTGAAAGGGTTGATTTTTGGGCAAAAAACATGGAGACGGCAGACCAATGGACAATTAATACTTTCCGCCATATTTTTTCTTATCTGCCTTCATTTACTGCATTTTCAATAAAACCTAATGATTGTAACAATAAATTATTTGTACTCAAATTGGAAGACTTGTCACTCAGTCAGGCTGAACGTTTACCTACTTTTCCAAATTATCCTTCCGGATAATACTTCTCCCCATTGATTTCTATGTATTCAACATCGTTGGCATTAATTGGGTCGTAATGGTAGAAATAGCAATACTCAAGTCCTAAATATTCTCCGATACCTTCCATTTCCTCATTATCAAATGCTTTCTCACCATCTTTTTTATACACCTGCATTGTCTTTATCTCATCTGATTTCTCAGCAATTACCCCGTAATCTGTTACTATAAAATCTATATTATCTACATTATAATATTGAATTCCTTCAGAGAGCATATACGGAACGTATGTATAATAATTTTCGCCTTTAAAATACAAAGCGAATATCCTCTTTCCAATGCTCGTTTTTCTCGTGATTCCCTCAACCATATAATATATATGAATATTTCCGGCTTCTATATATATATTGAATTGTGGCTGTTTATTTAATATATTACTATAGGTTGTATTTGGACAAAATTTAAAACACTCATCACCCTGCTCATTAAAAACATGTACCCAGCCGTGGTAATAAGAATCCTTATAATAATCATATGTTATATCATAATTCTTATCGTCAAGTTCATCTTGACCGTCTATAATTATATGGCCTACCACCTTATAATTTGATAGATGTGGTTCTTCCTCATTTACATAATATTCCGTATATATCCCATCAATCGTAGCATTATATCCATCTCCCTGCAGTTCTTTACCTAAAGGAAGCAATTTGTCGCCATATACTTCTTTGATATTTATTTGTTCGAAATTTGTCGGTTCTGTAGTTTCTTCCTGCTTTGTTTGCATCTTGCCCAAAAAAATATATATAATCGCAATAAGTATCATTATTGAATTTACTACAATAAAAATATTTACTAATTTTTTCAAAGTCTTCTACCTTCTTTTCCTTCCACACTACTCAACAAAAGATTAATTTGAATAGTATTTTTCACCATTAATCTCTATGTACTCTATCTCGTCAACATTGATTTCTCTATGCCTAAAATGATATTCATAAGTTTCATCGAAAACTCTTGGCGAATCATAGTCAACAATATCATCTTCAAATATATCGTATAAAATTTCTCCATCCTTCATATACACTTGTAATCGTTCCACATTAATAGTTTTGTCTACATACAAGTATCTATCTGTGGCAATAACATATCCGTCTTCAACGCTATACATCCGAGATTTACTCATAATACTATAGCTGAATAAACTACCTGACGCGTTACAATTTCCCCAATCATCTATTCCATTATATCCGATTACGAGCGAATCAGTACGATCATACTGTGTCAAGCTATATGGTAAATAAAAACCTACATATAAATGTATATTTTTATCAACTATTTCGTAATATACGTCGCTATATTTCACATTGATATCATATTTATAATTGTCATAATATTCCTTACAATAATCAATTTCTATCTCCCTAAATATATTATTCAAACATATATCGTCTTCCCCCAATTGTCTGCCGGCATCTATAATGATTAACATATACATTTTTTGTTTTTCGCTGTCGATGTATGCTCCGTTAATCTCAAATGTACACTCTTCGTGCTGGATTTGTTTATTAAATGGGATTAATTTGTCCTCAATCTCGTTTTTAAGATTTACATTATAGTATTCGTTTAGACCTGTCTCTGGTCTATATTCCGGTTTTTTTTCTTTTTCTCCTATGATAATCCATGCAATGCATATATCTAAAAAGAGAAGAATTATTATCAGAACAAGTCTTTCTTTCGATATTCCGCTATTTTTCATACCTCATCCTCCTATTTGGTATATTTACTCCTCACCTTCCGGATAATACTTCTCCCCATTGACTTCTATGTACTCAACATCGTTGGCATTAATTGGGTCGTAAGCGTAGATATATTCATCACCTAATCTACCACTCTCAATCTCACCCATTTCCTCATCATCAAATGCCTTTGTTCCATCTTTTCCGTACACCTGCATTGTATCAATCTCGAATGATTTTTCGGCAATTACCCCGTAATCTGTTACTATAATATCCTGGCCATTCACATCATAATACTGAATACCCTCAGACAGCATATACGGGATTATAGAAAAATGTCGTTCTTCTTCTGTCTCATAATACAACCACATATGAAATATTCTTTTTCCAAGATTGGTCTCCCTCGTCATATCCTCTATCAAACAATATATGTGAATATCTCCATCTTCCACATATAGACTAAACTGAACATCATCATCCAACACATTATTATGGGTGGCATTTGGACTAACGTTAAACATCGTGTTTCCGGATTCGTCCAATATCTCAACACCATCATAATAATCTCTCAAAACATGATAGTTTTTATCACTCAATTCACTCTGATTGTCAATAACTATATGAAATACCACCTTAAAATCATACAAATGTGGCTTTTCCTCATTGACATAAAACTCAGAATAAAACTCATCAATAATGACATTGTATCCTCTCACCGATACTGTCTTTCCAAATGGCAACAACTTGTCACCATATACCTCCCGAATATCCACTTGTTCCACTTTGTTTTGTTCTGTAGTCTCTTCACTCTTTGTCTGCTTCTTATTCACAAAGGAATATATATTTATAAAGATTATCACTACAATATTTAATACAATAAAAAAATATATCCGTTTTTTCAAAATCATCTTGGATCTATATTATAAAAGTGGACACAAAAAGTAACTATACATTATAATTAAGTAGACACCAAAAGGAGGTATCTAAACATGTCCACAAACAAACGAGGAACTAGGTATGACGAAGAGTTTAAACG
>SVEK01000072.1 GCA_015057405.1 Lachnospiraceae bacterium | reverse complement strand
TTATACAAACGCATCATCATAGCTGCACCTTCTTCTCGGAGTGCAGAGCCTTCAGGATCAAAAACAGTTTCAGACTTTCCATTGATTATCCCAAGATTATATGCAACTGCTATATATCCGCTATCTGCTATTACATCGCCGAATACGGTATTTGTTTCGCTTTTTGCAAGCTCATCATATCCGAGTGCCTTTACAAGCATTACTGCCATTTCACGGCGAGTTATGTTGTCGTTAGGACGGAATACACTTTCGGAATAAACATTCCTTTCTGCAAGTGTATTTACATCTGCAAAGAACCAATCGTTTGCATTTGCATCGGTAAATGCTGATACCTCTGCAGTGCTTTTATCCCATTTCATCATTCTAACAAGCATTGCAGCAAACTCACATCTTTTTATGGTATCACCGAGACCAAACTCTCCGTTATCTCTGCCTTGCATAATGCCTGCATCCGCAGCCTGATTGATAACCGATACTGCCCAATGGTCTGATGGAACATCAGTATATGATGCCGCCATCACCGCAGGGCACATAACATTTATCGCAAGGCCTGCAAGTGTAACTCCTGTAATTATTTTGTCTATGTATGTTTTTATCTTCATTGTTTTCATCCTCTTACTTTACAATATCTACTTACTAAACAGTAAGTTTCCATCTTTATCAAAGATGGTTTCACCAGCATATTCCACGCGAGGAACAGGTTCCGGCTGTACGCCATTTTCGTTAGGATGTACCCAACCATATATATTCAATTTATGTATAAATCCAAGTTCATCGTGACCTACCACTGAAATTGATAGTTTATCTGATTTAGCCACGTTGTAGGTGTCCTCAAGAGTAAACTCAGTAATATTAGACTCCGGCGTGAGAGCATTGAACTCATCATTCATATCTTTTCGGTCAACCTCTTTATCATTTACCTCTATAAGCAGATAAGCGTCGTTAAACTTCACATCGGTCTCGTTGTTTGGTGGATTATATCCGGTTTCTACAATAAGGCGAATCGGTAATTTACCATCTTTATATTTCCTTGTAGTTGCGACATCTTCAACCGTATTTCCTATAAGCGAGGGAAGAAAGTCGGGCCATATAACGCTTAATGAAATGTCACTCAGGTATTCCGTCTTTGTTTCGCCCTTAGATGTAATGGTAACAAGAGGAAAATCAGGATTATATGAAAACATATCAACCGCAATGGTCCCTGAATATTTTCTGTCAGCAGTTTTATTCATTGTAACTGTTTGATTGTCGTGTGTAATTTTTAGCACCATATCATCTGTAATTGTCTTTGGAGTTACAGTGAATGTAACATCACCTTTATTGCCTTTAACTTCTGTACCATACGCAACACCTATATCTGAGAAAAGGCTGGTATGCTTTTTCATCTTTTCATCGACTTCTTTATGTATGTTTGCGATTTGTTGTTCAAGCGACCTAATATCGCCGCTGTGATCGTTACGGAGCAATCTTATATTGCTCTCTAAAGAATGTATCTTTGTAAATGATACAATAAGTGCTATTACCAAGCAGAATATAACTATGTATGAAATACCTTCTTTGTTTTTCATGTTGATTCCTCCGTTAATTCCTATTCTTTTCAAGTTCAATCACAGCCATCGCATATCCCAAAAATCTATTGGTGCGTTTATCAATATCTTCCTTTGTAACACCTTTAAAAACATCAATCTCATTATGTATTCTTGAAATAATCCTTTGCTCATCAGGTGTAACCGAGCGATTAACACTTGAAGACAGTGCAAGCTGATCGTGCGTTTTGTTTGATACAATTTTGAATGTTACATCACTACCGTCTGCCAGAGGATGAGTAAAGGTATAGCACTCAAGCTCCAGACCAAGCTTTTCCATTGGATAATCAAATGCTTCGCTGAAACGCTTGTTACTGTTTTCGTGAAACATCTGCATCTGCTTGCGTGTCGGAGCTTTCTTTCCTTGTGGAATTTTGTATTCAGGAGTTTCCAAAAGTTCCGGACAAACATTCATTATGTAATTAACCTTGTAATTTTCAACAGCAGACCTTGAGAGTGTATCCGATGTCAGATTATATCTTTCACGGACATAGGCAAGAACTTCATCATTAGTCTTATAACAAGGTGTGGTTCTATCTGCAACTTCTGCAACCTTTTCATCAAAATTGGTTTTACTTTTATTGTTGCCGATAATTACACCAACCGCTCCGCCTTTAAGATTGCTGTATTTGATTTTATAATACAAATTTCTTATCTTCGTAAACATTTTAATTACCGCCCATTTGCCCATTAATAGGTGTAGCGTTCACAACATCTCCAACATCACATTTAAGTATCTTACAGAACTTGAGCAAAACAGAAAGAGACACTATCTCGTTCTTGTTAAGCCTTGTGAGTGTCGATGGAGATACCTCTGCCATTTCCATAAGCTGATGCTTTGATATTTCGTTTTCTGCACACTTAACCCATAATCCTTTATAGCTAACCTGCATAACAACGCCTCCTGTATGTATAAATTATAATTTCATAATTATATTATAACATGGATTAGCCCAATTTTCAATATTTAATCGTCAATTTTGACGAGTTGCATTGCTTTTTTGTGGATTTGTGTTGCATGTTGCACAAAACAGGCTGAATTGTAATTCAAGAAGTCGCATTTGTAAAACGAAATGCGACTTTTGTAATTGAAATGCAAGTTTGTAATCTGAAATGCACGATTTGTAAGTAAAATGCAAGTTTTGTAAACGAAATGCACGATTTGTAAGCGAAATGCAATACCTATTTTCTCAAAATACAAGCATTTTTGCATGCCAATAAGGGATAGTTGCTTTGGTAAAAAATTTGTAACTCAAAATGCTACCCCTGTATCCCACCTAATATTGAGTGTATCCACCGTATCATTTTAATTATCTTTTAAGTAATTTCGAGTTAATAATAACCTGATTTTTTTCTACCTGTTTGTATCCCAACTTTTCAAAAAGTTCAGAACCGTAATAAAACTCAAATGCTTCAAATGGTGTTTTGTTTCCGAGCTTTAGTCTGCTATATGAGTTAATGTGATTCATCATAATATCAATCTTTTCCTGAGTCAGATTATCAAAGGTAACACCTTTTGGTAATACTCTGCGAATAAGCTCATGATTTACCTCGATAGAACCTTTTTGATGAGGGCATCCTGCATCACAATAATACACTTTTGTTCTAAGAATTCCATCTT
>SVEK01000003.1 GCA_015057405.1 Lachnospiraceae bacterium | reverse complement strand
ATATAAATCACCTCGATATTTAATACTTATATTTTACCAAATATCTGGATGATTTGATATATCGTGTTAAATTTTCAAGGTACAAATTTATATCAATGGTCAATGACCTTTTGACACCCTAACCTTATGAAATAAAAAAGTTGATACTCTCAGTTAATTCGACTTTCAAAGCGAAAACTGAGTTGTAATATAAAATATCAAAAATATTATATTTAACAGGAGGAATTATGAAATGAAAAAAATAATCTGTATAGCATTGTGTATGGTGTGTATGGTGGCAGCCACAGGGTGTGGAAAGAAAAGTCTGGTTAATACAGAACCACCAAAAGAAAATGTAAGTGAGAGTGTAGAGGAATCGGGTGAAGATGTGTGGGTTGAAGAAAAAGAAGATGTGGACTTAGATAGTTATAAGGATGGTAAATGGCAGGAAAGGAGTTGTGGCAGAACTTATCCTGATTACGCTGATTACAGCAGTTCGGAAGAAATATGTGATGTACATCTGGGCATAACTGTGTATGAAAAACTCAGTGATGAAGAAATTATGGAAATTTTGGAGTATTACTGGGAAGAAAAGTTTGATGAGGGTGATGACTACTGTGACTATAAAGTGAACTCTATTTTTGCTGTATTTTATGATAAAGACACTTATGATGTGTTGGAAACTGTAAAATATGGAAGTGAAGGAAAGATGGATATTACAGAGGAAGATGAGATTTGGTTTAATACTATTATATCTTCAAGTAGAGTTCATGATGATGATACCGGGCTTGAAGAGTAAGGCTTCAAAGGAGTTTATTATGGGAAAGATACATTTTATATTTGATGAATTTTTCAGGAGTTTTCAAAAAGGAATAATAAATAATATCCTGTTAATGATAATGTTTTCCATATGCATTACAATGACCGTGCTTATGTCTTCTTATTATCTTGATTTGGGGGAACGTACTTCAGACAGTGTAAGTAATTACGACGAAGACGGTACATGGTATAACATTCGTTTTGAGGGTCAGGACTGGATTGAGGTTGAGAAAAGTTTTGAAACTGCAAAAGACAGTCAGAAAGTTATGGATTATTACAAAGAAGTCTACAGTATTCCGTCCCATCCGGTTATGTCCATTAATACAATCCAACAAATTCTGCTGATTGAGGAGGAATGTGATAAATATATTCCGGAGGATAAAGTAAGAATGTTTGAGCCACAGGATTTCCCCGGAGGAAGTTTTGGTGCTAAAATTGACGGAGTTGATGAGGAATACAGACAATTTAAGGCTATTCATTGTGATACAGATGCGTATGAATACTTTGGATTTAAAACTGTCAAAGGGGAAGGAATTACCCGTGATAATACAACATTAAACAGTCCCTCAGATGAGCTGCCAGTAGTTCTTGGGAGCAGTTACAGTGAGTTTATGGACGTTGGCACTAAACTGAGGATTGCCATAGACGGAACCGATTATCTGTTTAACTGTAAGGTTGTGGGAATACTTGAACAGGGAAGTAAAGTATACAACTTTGGTTCATCAGGGCAGGGACTTATGTCATTAGACTCTCATATTATTTTCCCTTGCGGAATTAATCTGAATTTTGAAACAACGGATAATAATGTACTGGCAAGGTATGCATATGTTAATTATCATTCACTTGAGACCTGTCAGATGATGTTTCATTATAACACTGAATTCAGGGAAATTGCTGAATTGTTTTCGCAGATAGGAGACAAATATAATCTTCCCCCAATGTCATCTACAGGGTCATCAATGGGTCAGAGGTTGTTTCGTAAGGAGGCAGTGGGAAATATTAGGATTATGCTGATTATAAGCATATGTCTTGTGTGTTTTACATTATTTTCCCTGTTCCTGATTATTCATAATAAAATAAAAAATAATCAGGAAATCTATGGAATATATCTTATGAACGGGTGCAGTACATCGATGATAACCATTCCTTTTATGATGGAGATTGCAGCAATAATAATCCCGTCGCTGATTCTTGGAAAGTGTATATTCGGACAGGAAATGTCTTCTGTTTATTTCAATGCTGATGTCATAATTAATGCTGTTTATATGGTGGTTCTTGCCGCATATTTACTGGGAGTGGCGTTCCTAGTATGTATTATGAGGGGTGTTGATACGGAAAAACTTATAAAAAATGGTGAGTAGGTAAAAGAGGTAGAAGGTTATGGATAATATAATAGAACTTGTTGACGTAAAAAAAACATATGGAAAGAGTGGCGCGGCAGTGAGTGCACTGCAGGGTGTCAGCTTATCCATTAAAAAAGGAGAAATGGTTGCCATAATGGGAAAAAGCGGGTGTGGAAAGTCTACACTTCTTAATACACTTGGCGGATTAATTACCATGGATTCGGGAGAGTATTATTACAAAGGAAAAAAAGTAGTAACCACAAAACAGAAGGAACTTACTCGTTTCAGACGAAAGGAAATAGGATTTGTAGTTCAGTATTTTGCCCTGATTGATGACATGACCATACATAAAAATGTGGAGATTCCCCTTAAATATCTTGGTTATTCGTCAAAAGAGAGAAAGGAAAAAGTGCTAAAAGCATTGGAGGAACTGGAGTTATCAGAAAAAAGAAAAGCATATCCTACCGAATTGTCTGGCGGACAGCAGCAGAGAGTTGCAATAGCAAGGGCAATAGTTAAGGAACCTGATTTGATTCTTGCGGATGAACCTACCGGAGCTCTTGATGAGGCAACCGGGGAAGTTGTTATGGACATATTCAGAAAACTTAATAATCAGGGAAAAACGATAATTATTGTTACCCACGATGCCAATGTTGCCGCAAAATGCGACAGGGTAATCAGATTAAGGGATGGAAAAGTTGCAGACGATGGTGTATTAGATGGAGGTTCCAGGTGATTGACAATATAATGAGAAAAATATCAAAGGGAAACGGTATGTTATTTGCCAGTTTTGTTGCAGTTTCCCTATGTTTTATAATAATTGCATCTTCGGTAAGGACCCAGCGCTACAATGAAATGAGCCGTAATGGCATGTATACAGGGAACGAAACCTCCTTCACGGTATTTGAAGGGGATGATGATTTGTGGGACATGGTTATTCCTGACCTGTCAGCCGACTGGGAAGATTATGGAATATTTCTTCCCATGGAAGAAGAGGAATTTGTAATAAGGGGCGTATACATTAACGGAGAAGTGCAGACTCCGCCTATGATATGGGGGGATTATTTTACCGCGGACACCTCTCTTACATCTAACCCTACAGCGGTGATTGGAGCCGATCATCAGGACAAGATTCAGTACGAAGATGAAAAAGCCTATTTTTCATATGGAGACACAAAGTTTGAAGTAATAGGCGTAATGGGACTGGAGAGAGAGAGCAGAGTTAACAATATGATATTAATTGACTTTAATTCTGCACTTGGTATAAACGGGATTGCGGGACAGTATTATCTTGATGCAAAATCAAAGAAAGACATCATACTTGTTGGAACGGATTTGGAAAGAGAACTTTCGGGAAAATCAGACAGTGTAGTTATTGTTCCAGGTTACAGTAGTGAGGGATTTCTTAATGACATTATTGCCGGCGGAGCCATAATGAACCTGTTATATGTAATGATTGTAGTATGTTTTTCACTGTGTACGGTACTGGTAACAAAAATGTGGCTGGAATTTCGTGGTAAGTTTTTTGCGGCCCTTAACCTGTGTGGTTATAACAAAGGACTAATGGCACTGGAAATCTTCAAAAAATACTACCCGGTAACTTTGTGTGCTTATCTGACAAGTGTCATCATAGCCCTGATAATAGGTGCATGCATTAGTGATATAACAATATTTTTAACTGACATTTTACTGGCATTTATAATGTCAGCGGGATTGGGGTTAGTCATACTTGGGACGTTGTATACGGTAAACTTTGTTTTATTTCCTAAGAAGGTATAAAGAACAAGTTAGGCATTGGAGTGGAAAAGACGGCTATTTTTTTCTAGAAAATAAGAAGATGTTTTATTACTGTTAAGGATGTGATAAAATAGAAGAAAATCATACAGGTGGTAAATATGGATATTAAAATAGCAATATGTGATGATGAGAATGTTATATGTACACAGGTTGAAAGTATGTTATTGGAACTTTCGAAGGAAATGGAATTTGAGTGTGAAATAGGCATTTATAATGACGGAGAAGCGTTGTGTAATGAACTTAGCAGAACTGTGTATGAATTGATATTTTTGGATATTGAGCTGCCTAAGAAAAATGGTGTGGATGTTGGTAAGTACATACGAGAACTTATAAAAAATGAAACAATTCAGATAGCATATATCTCAGCAAAAGAAGGATATGCTATGGAGTTGTTTGATTCCCGACCTATTAATTTTCTTGTGAAGCCATTGTGCAAAGATAAAATAAAGAAAGTAATGAACAAATACATGGTATTGGCAAAAATAGAAAAGGAAACATTTACATACAAAAAGGGATATGAATATTATAAAACCTATCTTTCGGATATTATGTATTTTGAATGTAAAAATAAAAAGGTTACAATGGTAACGAAGGATGGCAGTAATCAATTTTATGACTCTATGGATAATGTATATTCAAAAGTTAAGGGAAAAAGATTTTGGTTTATCCATAAGTCAATTATTGTGAACTATAGTTATATAAAAAAGATTGCCTACGAAGAAATTACAATGATTAACGATGTTGTATTACCAATCAGTCAGTCAAGAAGAAAGGCAATACGTGAGATGCATATGGAAGTTTTAAAGGAGAAAGATTAATGGAAAGCATATTAGAAAATATTCTGATAATCAGCACATACATTATTGACCTTTACGTTATTTTTAAATTCATGACGATTTTTTTTGTAGGGTATAGTTATGATAAAATCTTTTTATTAGTTGCATATAGTATAAAATTAGCAGTTTCAGGTGTAGTTGCTATATATGCATCTTATCCTTTGGTTAATCTAATGTCATACATATTATCAATATTTATAATAACTCTTGGATATCAGTCAAAATATTCTAAAAAAATAATTACCACTATATTGATATACATGTGTTGTTTCGTTTCGGAAGCTATTGTTGCTTTGGTGATAGGAATAAGTAATTTCAACATTAACCAAAAAACAAGTAGCGGACAGTCTTTTGCAGTCGTATTATCAGAACTGATATTATGGTTTATTACTGTGTTATTAAGCAGATTTAAAAACTTAAATAAAAGTATTCCTATTCCCAAAGCTTTTGCCGTGGCAATATTGGTAGTTCCTGTAATAACCATAGTTATGGAGATATTAGTATTTCAGCAAAGTGAAATAGAAGATAATATTGCTATTGTGTCGTTGATATTAACAGTTGTAATTAACTTAGTAATGATATATTTGTACGACTCCTTAGCTGCCTTTTTCAAGGAGAAAACTCAGGCTGGAATACTTATGGCAGAAAGAGAGTATTATCATGAGCAGTCAGTATTATTGCAGCATAATTATGAGGAAACGAGAAAATTCAGACACGATATCAGGAATCGGTTAACAGTAATAAATGAGCTTTTGGCAACAGAAAACTATAAAAAAGCAATAGACTATATTTCATTGCTTTCGGAAAAGATGGAAGATACGAAAATGTACAGCAAAACCGGAAATGTGGCAATAGACAGTATAGTTAATTACAAATTAACACAAGCAAATAAGTATGAAATAAAAGTTACTTCTTCCATTACTATTCCCCAGGATGTAGAAATAGAGGATGATGATATTATAGTTGTTATGGGAAATTTGCTGGACAATGCAATAGAGGCAGCGGAAAAATGTAGCAAAAACAGATACATTAACTTAGATATTGAATATGAAAAAGGCTGCATCATCATTGATATATCAAACAGCTTCGATGGCGATGTAAATGTTGTAAATGGTAAATTGAGAACAAAAAAGAATGATGAACTGTTACACGGAATAGGGTTAACAAGCGTTAAGGAAACAATTGAAAAATATTCCGGAATTGCGAATATTGAATATGAAGAAAATGATTTTAAGGTTAAAGTAATCTTATGTGTGTAATACGTTTCGGGGTTAAAATGTATTAATTGAGGAGCGAAAACTGTAAATTTAGGCATAAACATATATAAATTCGGGCAAGACTTCGTTATTGAAGTTATTTTGTGGTAGATTATATATGTAATTTAAATAAAAACAAAGAGGAGGACTTAAAAAATGAGAAAAGGTACAGATAAGATTAGTAAAACGGTGATTAGAGTTGCGTATTTAACTTCTAAACAAAGTGCTAATTCAGTGTGTGGTTTCTTTTTTTATCAGCCACAGTTGCCTGAAAAAGTAAAGAAATTGAGGAAAAACTAATGTTCCACGTGCTTGCAAAAAAAATAATGCACAGTTATTCAGAAAAAAATATGTTTAAAGAAGATGATGAGGAAATATATGTATTTGGATTGAATCAGTTATTAACGTATTTGGTAAACATTATAACCATCTTATTTGTTGGATTAGTTTTTGGGGAAGTTATTGAAGGAATTATTCTCACACTATCTTTTGTAATTCTTAGAATCTATGCAGGTGGATATCATGCAACTACACCTATAAAGTGTTTTATTGGTACGGTTTTAATTCTATCATTAAATCTTGCGATAATAAAATTTGTTAAACTAAGTAGTGTTGTTTGTTTAATAGTAAGTATTATTTCGGGTTTGATTATTTTATTATTGGCACCGATGGGATGTGAAAACAAGGACTTAGACCAAATAGAAAAGGTAATATATAGGAAAAAGGTTAAAGTAGTTTGGGGAATAGAATTCTGTATAGGAGTAATTTTATTGGTGTTAAAATGTACGACAATATCAAAGTGTATAATGCTGGCACATTTGACAGAATGCATTTCATTGATACTTGAAGCAAAAAGTGAAAAGAATAAGCGTTGTCATATTCGATGTTGAATTACTGTGTATTGGTGGCTTAATAAAGAACAAAAGATGTCGTTCGTTACAGTTAAAGGGCATTTGATTACATTTTAATCTATTTTGAAAAAAGGGAACTATTATAATAATAGAGAAAATGTATGAAATGATACAGACTTTGGAGAGGGTCTATAAAAACTGCTACTGTATAATGTGAAGGTGGTGAGAGAATGTATAGAAACCATGAAAAATATGCAGAGAGCAGAATTTAAAAAGCGTTCTTTTCATACGGTGTTGAAGCACCTGAAAAGAACGCGAAACATCACGTTGAATATATGGCTTTTAGGTTAAGATGAATATAAGATATTGTATTTTTTAAGTACATAATATCTTGAAATTATTTTTAGTAAAGTAATAGAAAGTAAAAAGGAAGGTAGATTATTATTATGAGAAAAGTAATTAACAATATTAAAAAGACTATAGCAATAACTACATTGAGCGCAATGGCAATATGCACAGTTATTACAACAGCAGAAGCAAAGACAGTTAGGTATAGTAATTGCGTATTATCTGTTGATGGTTCAAAGATAAAAAGAGATGCTACCTACAGTTATAGTCATACTGTTGTATCTGGTTGTATTGCTAGTAATGGTGTTCCGGCGTCAGTTAATGCCGGTGCAAGTATGATAGAGAATGGTTACTATGTTGTAAAGACCGGATTAGGAAAAGCAATATCTAATTCAGGTGCATCCAGGAATACAGTTGCATGGCACAGTTATAATGTAGCAAGTCCTAATGATACTTCGGGAACAAATCGCTGGTTCCAAAACTAGTATATAGTACAAATATTTCAGATTACGAATATTGAAAGTAGGGAAAATAATGAAAGGTTTAATATTTGTGCTTGAAGAATTTTTTCGCAGCTTCAAAAAAGGAATTACACGCAATATACTGTTGGCGGTTATGTTTTCTTTGAGTTTAATAATGACAGTAATAATGAGTTCATATTATCTTGATATAGGTGACAGATACGCCAGGATGGATTCTATGTTATCAGATAGTGAACTGTGGTGTAATCTGGATTATTATATGTCAGGTGATATGGATGTAATGAATGAGGCATTAGCGTCAGACGAAGGATGTATAAATATTATCAATTATTATCAAGACATACATTCAATTCCTGATTGTAAAATAATGTCGAGTCTTATTGAACAACCTGTCTATATTAGGCGAGATGATGCGGATTTATTGCTTGGGAAGGATGTATATAAGAGATTTTGTGATGATGAATGGGGAGATGAACCGATAACAGCTATGTTTGGAGAAGATAATAATGCTGAAATATGTAGTACTGTTTGTCTCCAATCAGATCAGTTTGACCTTAACGCATATAATCTCTGCAATCTCACGGTTGAAGTTGGTGAGGGATTTAATGAAAATAACATGACGATAAAAGACGCTGGTGATTCAGTTCCGATTATTTTAGGGAACGATTATAAAGGGTTGGTGGAAATAGGAAGTGAACTTGATATTTTATATTGGGATAATGTTTACAGATGCCGGGTTATTGGAATTCTTGAAAAAGGAGCATCTACACCAAAACTTGGATATAGTGGAGTGTCATATTTTTCAAGCTGCATATTAGATTCCCACATTATCTTCCCTTTGGGTATAAGGATTAATGAGGATATTATTCGGGGAAACACGGAGGAAAGTAATCAAAAAGCAATAAGAAAATATGCTAATCTTGATTTCGTGTCGCTTCAGAATGGAACGATAATTGTCAAGGAGGAATTTCTTAACAAACAGGTTGATTCTCTTAGAGAAATTGGTGAAAAGCATGGAATTCCTTCTGTCCATCTTGAAGGTGTTTCAATGGGAGTTGATTTGTTAAGAAAGGAATCAACTCAAAGCGTCAAAATTATGCTTATTTTTACAATAATTCTCGTATGTTTTACTTTGTATTGCCTTGGCATAACCCTTTATGAAAAAATTCGACAGAACAAAAGAACATATTCAATATATTTAATGAATGGATGTTCCATGTGGATGATAATAGCGTCATATTTGATGGAAGTTATATGTGTGTTGATTCCATCTGTATTGGTGGCCAGATATGTGTTTTTTGAAAATAACGTTGGTTTGTGTCGAAAGGAAGTAATAGTATCATTTGCTAATACATGTGTAGGATTAGTATTTATATTTGGAACGTTACTAATTCTGATTCTGTTAAAGGGCGCAAATATAGAACATTTTATCAGACAGAAGGATTAAATTGGTGTTTATTATGAATATTATTGAAGTGAAAGATATATGTAAAACATTTGGAAAAAATGAAGGAACTGTACGGGCTCTTAGGGGTGCCAGCATGTCGGTAGAGCAGGGGGATATGGTTGCAATTATGGGAAAGAGTGGTTCCGGCAAATCAACTCTGCTAAACATATTAGGTGGAATGATGTCCTTTGAAAAAGGGGAATATTACTATTGTGGAAAAAAAATTGATTTTTCAAGTCAGCGCAATTTAACTAGATTTAGGCGTGATAAGATTGGATTTGTTGTGCAGTATTTTGCGCTTGTAGATGATATTAATGTATTTCAAAATGTTGCGCTGCCTTTAAAGTATCAACGGTATTCCGGACATAGAATTAAAGAATTAGTGATGTCTGCATTAGCTGAACTTGGTATAGAGGACAAGGCAAAAGCCTATCCTGCAGAATTGTCAGGAGGACAGCAGCAGAGAGTAGCAATAGCGCGGGCTATTGTGAAGAAACCGGATATTATTCTTGCAGATGAGCCTACAGGGGCTTTGGATGAACAAACAAGTAAAGATGTTATGTCCATATTAAAAGGACTCAATGAAAGTGGGAAAACAATAATTGTTGTTACACATGATATGAAGGTTGCTGAAAACTGTAAGAGGATAATTCATATAAAGGATGGTGTTGTGGATGAAAGTAATAAATAAAAGAGTGCCTAAAGGAAATACACTGTTATTTATTAGTTTTGCAGCAATGTCATTAGTAATAATGATATTAATTTCTACAATGCGTATGGAAGACATTAGGAACATAGTAGAAAATAGTATGGAGAGTGAAATTATAACACAAGGTGAAGAAATTACTTTTTTTGAACGGTTTTTATCTGCAAATAACATAATGAACGGAATGTATATAATGATTACAATATGTTTTATACTAAGTTCCATAGTGGTTACTACTATTTGGCGTGGGGAACGTCATCAGTTATTATATGCTCTTAAATTATGTGGCATAAGCAATACATTTCAAAGTATTGAGATAATTAAGAGATATTTAATGGTTGTTATAGTCGGATTCAGCTTTGCAACTGTCATGGCAACGGTGATAACGAGGTTAGATGATATTGTAGTTATTGGTTTAAGTGATGTGGCATGGTCATTTTTAATTACAACGATAACCTGTTTAATGATTTTGTTGTTGAACAGTATATTTGATTTTGTAAAGCGTTACGTGATTGGAGGAAAATGAAATAATGAAAAAAATAATTATGTTTATGGTTGTAATATTGTCCTTATGTATGGTAGGAGGATGCGGGAAGAGTAACGAAAGTACTAATAGCGAAGAATTTTCAGATGAGATGATTGACAAGAAAAATGAAGAATTTGCCAATCTGCAAAAAGAATATGAAGAGATTTTGAATAATCATGAAGCGATGAAAATGAAAGATGCAGGTATATGGGAAGAAAGGTATACTGATAATGTTTATACAAGCAATATGACTCATGCGGAACTAAGTTTGAGTGTGAATGAGCAACAAAAAATGACCGAGGAACAGAGACTGGTAATCCTTGATTATTATAATACATGGACACAAAGCTTACATGATGTTGGTAATCCTGATTATTACGATGGAAATGTAATTATCTATGCTGTATTTTATAGTGGAGATAAAGAAGTTGAGGAGGTTGCAAGGTACAAATACGTTAACGGAGATATCATAGAGGAAATAACAGAGGAGGAACAATACTATTTCCCAGCGCCTATTTTACAAAATATGGATGATTGAGAAACAAGTTCACAATCTTGATTAGAGGCAAGGCAGAAATTGTGCTTGTCGCATGATACTTCTCGGGATGATTTTAAACTGTTCTTGTACTCTTGGTATTACCGGTTGTTGCTTCAATGGCATTATTATATCACCGCAAAGAAGTAAACCCTCTGAATGGGCTATGAGAGAATCAAAAAGATTCAAAGCTAATAGTACTAAAGCGTGTTTTTATGTAGACTATATAACTAGTGGTGCAAAGGTAGGAGTTAGATTAGAAAATAATTGTGCGAGAGAACATACATTTTCATCCACGGGGCAATTTTATGAAGATGGCTTAGTTAAAGGTTATCAATATTATATATGAAAATGTAATTAGGTAAGGGAGATTATCATGAAAAAAACAGCATTATTATTGTTGTCCATGGTGGGCATTATGACCCTCGCGGGTTGTAAAGAAGCACCACAGGGTGTGTATGACAATATGAATAAGTACAATGATAATAAACAGATAGAAGATCCTGATTCAGATTATTGTACCGTAAAGGAATTGAATCAGACTGACATGGAAAAGATAGCAGAAAAATACGACAATATTATTTTGCCACAGAGTGTGGATTTTTCAGGTATTGAAGATGTTTGTACCCTTGAGGTACAGGTGGAGTCGGATTACATTAATAAATATGAAAAAGAGCATAGGGAGTTGTTTGGTATTAAGACAGACAGTTATGAAACCTCTGCTACGCCGGGGGGAACTAATCATTGTTACACAGATGGGGATAAAATGATAAATATTGATGAATGTGGATTTGTGTCTTATTTTGACAGCTCATTGGAAATAGCGGACTGTGTACTTGTGGATAAGTATCGTCGTGGTAAAGACGACTTTGATAGCACGGTAATAAAGTTTCAGGACGGGGATAAGAAACTTAGTGTATTATGTGATGAAGCAAAAGAGTGGTATAAGGCTAATTTTGATAACAGCACATTGGATTATGAAATAAGAGATGCTTTTGTTGTGGAAGTTGAGAATGATAAAGGGAAAACTTCTGTGGCATCTTTGTGTGGTGAATTTTGTTATAAGGGAATTGAATTTAATAATCATTATTTTAAATCCTATGATGAGAATCTGACAACAACCTTTAAAAGTATGTCCTACGGAACCAGTGCTCAATATAATGACAGTAAACAATTGGGAAGTTTTATTATAAACAATCAGACACTTAATGTGATAAAAGCAACATCACAGGATAAAATTATCAGTTTTAGTAATGCAGTGGAAAAAGTTGCAACCAAGCTTTCAGGATTTGGAACAATGGAGTTTGAACTTGTGGCACCAATGTATGAAATAACCTTAAAAGGTAACAACTATGAGAGCTTATATGGACCGGGACAGGTTTTTGAAGCAAGACCGGTATATGTTTTCCTTTGTAAAAAAGAAGAATCGTCGGTGGACAGTATATGTATGCCTGTGTCACCCTTTGAGCTATATGACAAGTATTGTACGATAGATATGATAACCGGTGATTTTAATACGAATTTAGGTTTATAAGATAGAGGAGCATTGAGAAAATATATGGTGATTAGAAAAAGAATGGTGTATTACATTGCTGCCGTAATTGTAATGGAAGTTATGTGTATGCTTACAGGCTGTGTAGCAGGGGATAATGTTATATATTCTGTATTCGAATCAGTAATGCTTTATTCCAAAGAGGCTATGACAGAATACGGGATAACGATACCTCAGGTTATGAATCGTGTAGACACCTACTGGATGTACATAATAATGTCAGTATCAATCTGTATCCCTACAATATCTTTATTTCTGGATGAAATTAATTCTAAAATGTATATGGGAATACAACAAAGAAAAGGTACTAAAAAATATATATTATCAAAGATTTCATTTTCAGTTGTAAGCGGAATAAGTATAACGATAATATCCCTTTTGATTTTTCAGATTGCATTGCTGTTTCTTCTTCCCGATGAAGGTCTTTATACACCGGAGGGTATGGGAGAGCTGTTAACAGCTTTTGCTACAAAAAGCCTGAAGCTGATGTTATTTGGGGGAATGATGTCACTGTTCGGGATAGTAACGGCAATTTTACACAGAGATATTTTATTCGACCTTAGCCTTGTGTTTATGCTGGCTTATTTTACATCAGAAATGTTTATAAATGACATTATATTATTTCCGGTTGTAATGATAGGAGTTTTATCAGTTCTGAGCGTGCTTATGTGGAAATACAGGAGTAAAAGAATATGATTAATTTGAAATGTATATGGCGTGTTGCCAAAAATGAATATATTAATTTTATACTTAATCCCAAAATAATTATTCTGGCTGTAGTTTATCTGATTATAGAGAAAATGATTATTATGCCGATAATTACTGCATCAGATTACATGAACCAGCCTGTTAATTTATTTGAAATACCTATAGCGACAGTTAATTCAAGTCTTGGACTGCTACTGATATTAATATCTTATATTGTGCTAATCTCTCCATTCCCACGGATAAATGATAACATTCCTTTTTGCATATTCCGTGCAGGAAGAAAAAACTGGGTGTTGGGAGAAATATTATTTCAGTTTATTAGTGGATTTACATACGCAGCCATTATTGCGGTTGCCACAACTTTAAGGGGAATTACCAGAGCTTATATGGTAAACGGATGGAGTCTTGTTATAACAGACTATGATAAAAAACAACTGATTCCGGTTAATCTTTACTATCAGATGACACCGTATAAAGCATTCTTTTTGTCATATTTACTGTTGTTTCTGCTTTTGCTGTTTTGTGGTCTGTTATTTTTAGCCGGATGTCTGTATTCAAAGAAACTGTTATTTTTCTTTATACAGTGCGCTCACATAATAGCAGGGTGTGGAATAATGGTTACGGAAAGTAGTGCCATGTGGTTTTTCCCTGTATGTCACGGAATGCTTTTAATGCATTACCAGACTTATTTCAGAGAGTATGTATTTTCACCATACGCCTCCATCATGCTGTTATCTCTTGCATGTGTGGTTTATCTGATAATTATATACAAAAAAGCAGGAAAAGTAAGTTTAGATATGATTGGAGGTAACATTTTGCCATGATAGAAGTAAATAATGTGTCTTTAACAATTAAAAAATATAACGTACTTAATAACATTTCCATAAAAGTGAATGATGGTGAAGCAATAGGGCTTGTGGGAGGTAACGGTTCGGGAAAAACCATGCTTATGAAATGTATCTGCGGATTTAATACCATGTTTTCCGGTGAAATAAAAGTGAATGGAAAAGCAATTGGTAAAGATGCGGAATTCTCACCTGAAACAGGATTCATAATAGAAACACCGGGATTTATTCCATACATGAACGGATATGAGAATTTAAAAGTTCTTGCAGACATCAGAAAAAACATAAGTAAAGATACAATACGGGAATATATGGAACTTGTTGGCCTTAACCCTGACGACAAAAAAAGCGTCAAAAAATATTCCCTTGGTATGCGACAGAGACTGGGACTTGCCCAGGCTCTTATGGAAAACCCATCCATGCTTATACTGGACGAACCCTTTAACGGACTTGACAAAGAAATGGTCATGAAAATGAGAGAAATTCTTGTTGCAGAAAAAAAGAAAGGTAAAACCATAATCCTTTGCTCCCACAATCAGCAGGACATAGACTATGTATGTGACAGAATATATGAAATTGATGGAGGGAGGATAGTAGTATCCTGAAGATTAACAATAGCAGAAGATATTCGCTAATGTTCTTTTAAATAATTGTGACTTTAATAGCGTTCATTTTATGTGCTAAAGTGTATTAACAAAGGTTACTTGTGAAATTTGGTGTTAGGAATGAGGGAGAGAACTCGAAAAATGTTACTACGCTCAGCCAATTCGACTTTCAAAGCGAAAACTGAGTTGGAATATAAAATATCAAAAATATTATATTTAACAGGAGGAGTTATGAAATGAAAAAAATAATCTGTTTAGTATTGTGTATGGTGTGTATGGTGGCAGCCACAATTTTGTCCTGCCCAAGTATGTTTCTTGCTTCCTTAACGCTCATATCGCTAATACCTACATGAACTCCGTCGGCATCGATTTCTTTGGCAAGCATAACGTCATCATTGATAATGAATGGAACATTATATTCGTTACATACTGATTTTATACTTAAAGCCAGTTCCTTAAGCTCCAGACCTTTAAGTTGCTTTTCTCTAAGCTGAATTATGGTTGCGCCTCCCTCGATAGCTTCTCTTACTGCATCTTCAAGTGCTTTCCCCTTAAGAAATGTACGGTCTGTAATTGCGTACAGACATAAATCTTTATAGTTCATACTGTTATGTCTCCTGTGAGTCTAAACATTATTATTTCCACATAGTATATCATTAAAGTACGTAATGGTATACCCCGGTTTAATCTGCCGAAAAGTATAACACACGTTAAGATAATTAGAAAGAGAATTGTTTGCAGGGAGGTGTAGTAGTAAGATAATTATTGACAATAGATGATTATATAGTAAAATTAATAATGAGTTAATAAGAAAAAACACTAAAGAGGTTTACAATTGTTATGAGCAGAAGTAAAATCTTAACAAATCAAGACAAGACAAGCTAGTTGATTGTCTGTTTTTTGAGTGCGTTAATATAGAGGATAATATAAGACATATAGTGTCTCACTTATATGGAGTGAGGTGCTATATGTCTTTTGTTATATAAAAATATATGTTAAATAATTTCACACTAGGGGAGGAATTAAAAAAATGAAAAGAAGAAACTGATAGCACTAATTCTGAGTCTTGCGTTAGCAGTAACAGGGACTATGACAGGATTCAGTGCTAACAATGTAAAAGCAGCTGATTATGGACTTAGTAATCCAAGAGTAGACAGCGAAGGAAATGTAACATGGGATTGTGCTTACTTTGGAAGTTATAATCAGACAGCAACATGGGTTAAAGAGCCAATTAAGTGGAGAGTATTGTCTGTAGATGAGAATAATAATGCACTTATAGTGGCGGATAAGAATCTTGACTGTAAGAAGTACAATGAAACAGAAAAGGATGTAACATGGGAAACATGTACGCTTCGAAGCTGGCTTAACGGATACGGAGCAGATTCTAATATTGAAGGAATTGATTATTCAACAGATAGTTTTATAGACGAGGCTTTCACGGAAGAAGAACAGGCAGCAATTAATACTACAACAGTAATTAATAATGACAATCCTGAGTTTGGAACAGATGGAGGTAATGATACAGAGGATAAAGTATATCTGTTATCCATAGAAGAAGTAAGTAATACAGAGTATGGATTCGAGAGTACGTTTGGAAGTGACAGCAACACAAGAGAAGTAGCGAATACAGAATATACGGAGGTAAAAGGTGCATATACTTATTATGGTTCAGGTTTCTGGATGCTTCGCTCTCCCGGTAGCGCTTTAAACGCTGTAAGTTATGTGGGCACCAATGGCATGGGCTTCAACGATGATCATAGTGTCGTCGATCCTAGTGATGGTGTTCGTCCTGCGTTGTGTATTAATCTGTCATCTGCATCTATATGGACTGAAGCAGGGGTGACGGATTCGGAAGGTAATGATGGCGTTTCGAGGGATAATACTATTGATAATCCTATAGTAGAGAACGGAGTAACAACGTGGGATTGTATATACTTTGGAAGTTATAATCAGACATTAAAGGGATGGACGAAGGAACCGATTAAGTGGAGAGTATTGTCAGTAGACGGAGATGATGCATTTTTTATAGCAGATAAGAATCTTGATTGTAGGAAGTACAACGAAACTAAAGAATTGATAACATGGGAAATGAGTACACTTAGAAGTTGGCTTAATGGATATGGTGCGAGCTCTAATGGTGATGGAATTGATTATTCTACAGATAACTTTATGAACAAAGCGTTTACGGAAGAAGAACAAGCAGCAATTAATACTACAACGGTGATCAATAATGATAACCATTCGTATGAAACAGATGGAGGTAATAATACAGAGGATAAGGTATATTTGTTATCCATAGAAGAAGCAAGTAATGCTGCATATGGATTAGAAAATACATTTGATTATGAAAGTAAAACAAGAGAAGTAAAGAATACAGAATATGCAAAAGTAAATGGAGCGTATGCAAATATAAGTTCTGCTTATTTTGGAAATGGCTTTTGGTGGCTGCGTTCGCCTGGTAGAAATTTAGATGCTGTGTGTTATGTGAATTGCTACGGTTCGGGCAGTTACGATGGTATGGCTGTCAATTATTATGATTATAATGGTGTTCGTCCGGTTATTAATATAAATTTATCATCTTCTTTATGGGAAAATGCAGGTACAGTGACGTCTGTTATGACAAGTTATGGTGAGCAGGGTACAGAAAGTCCAACACCTACAACTGATCCGGAAGAAACTGAGAAACCGGCAGATGGAATAGAGCCTACATCAGAACCAACTCAGGCACCGGTAGTAACACAAGCACCTGCATCTGTAGTGACGCCGACAATTGCACCTGCACCTGTTCAGACTGTGGCACCTACTGAGGTGTCAAAAGCTGATGAGAATGTTTCCAAGACTGATGAAGTCAAAACTTTCAAACTTTCATCAGTTAAAATCAAGAAGAACACAACCAAGATAACAGGTAAGGTATCAGTATCAAAGGCAACTGTTAAGATTAAGGTTGGCAGTAAGGCATGGAAGAAAGCAACCGTAAAAGGTAAGAAGTTTACATTTAAAACCGCAAAACTTAAGAAGAATACTAAGGTGCAGATTAAGGTGAGTAAGAAAGGCTATAAGACTTTGAAGAAGAGTTTTAAGGTGAAGTAAAGGTAGTTGATATAGATTGAGTATGTATTATGTTTTAGTATGTACTGGTATTAGTGATGAATAAGCGTTTCTTAATTAAATAATGTAACAGTTACAAGTGTCATCATGGACTGATTCAAGTGAGATTGGATTGGTTCTGTGATGGCATTTTTTTTGTTCATGGTTAATAAGTGTTGGTGATTTTTTTTTGGTACGAGGATCTATATGAAATTATATGAAGATTTGAGGCTTTGATTTGGCGAAAGTTTGGGGCTGATATGAGTGCGAAGTGAAAATAGAGAAATTCGTGTCTGATTAGGGGAGTTTCCGGAAGTTAAAAGGGGGCAGAATCAGATTTTTGTTGATATATGCCAAAGTACGAAATTTTTCGGTAATTTTGAATCCGGTTATCATATAAATGTTATACAATTTATACAAAATGTAGTACAAAAGTTTGTGTAT
Source organism: Lachnospiraceae bacterium (assembly GCA_015057405.1). Classification (GTDB taxonomy): domain Bacteria; phylum Bacillota; class Clostridia; order Lachnospirales; family Lachnospiraceae; genus V9D3004. The sequence continues at coordinate 96,624 of SVEK01000003.1, read as the reverse complement.
TATGACAATAGATTTTTTTCTAAAGAATAGTGTACAATATGTATTGCAAGAAAAATATATGGTTTGAAACAACCGTAGTAATCTGAATCTATTATTTTCAAAGGTAATCTATAAGTTAATCATTATTATCGGTATTACAACTGCAATGCTGATGTCTTATGAAGTAATGGGAAGGCAAGGTGTATATTGGGGAAATCGCCATATAGGATTCTGTGGCACCCTGCATTTTATGCATCCACAGAAGTAGAGTTAATTGGAGATATGCAGGAATTGGAATTGATATCTGAATATAATCTTAGCAAGCAGCCAATACGAATTGATCTGGTAATAATCAATAAAAGATGGAGAACAGTTAAGATTGAGAATGAAATTGGTCATATAATGAGGAAGTACAATATAATTGAATACAAAGGTCCCGGTGATAGTTTGACAATTGATGATTTCTATAAGACATTCGGATATGTCAGTTTATATAAGTGTTATGGGAAATCTGTTAATGATATTCAGATTGAAGAGACTACGATGTCTATATTTAGCAGTACTTATCCAAGAAAATTGTTTAAGGAGTTAAGAAGAACCGGTTATAAGATAAAGGAGAAATATCCGGGGATATATTATATAGAAGGCAATGTGCCGGTACCTGTACAAGTGATAGTTATTAAAAGACTGGATAAAGAAAAGCATAGCTGTTTTAGAATCCTGTCTGATAATGTAAAAGAGGAAGATGTGAAAAGATTCCTTGAAGAAACAGAGAGTATGAAATCGTCTGGTGATAGAGAGAATATAGATGCTATATTACAGGCAAGTGTAGGTGCGAATTTTGAATTGTACGATGAACTAAGGAGGCGGGATGAAATGTGTGAAGCGTTACGAAGATTAATGAAAGATGAAATTGAGGAAGAGATAGAGTTGAAGTATAGTGAAGGCAGGCAAGAAGGCATACATTATGGAAATGTGGCAGCACTAAGAAATATAATGTCTAAACTATCGTATACGGCAGAGCAGGCAATGGATTTGCTTGAAATTCCACAGCCTCAGAGAGAGAGCTTTGTAAAGCAATTATCTTAGATAATTTGAGTACTTTTAAAACTATCTTTGTGGGGGTTCATAAAAACTATCTTTGCGGGGGGGCTGTTATTGACATTTTTTTATCCCTATGCTACCATGACGTTACAATAATAATACAAGAAGGGAGCTTGCAGGAGCAGGCTGAGAATAGACTATTCCGTCTTTACCTATTACCTGATTTGGATAATGCCAACGTAGGGAAATATTATGCACTTAATTGTCGTATATAGGCAAAATGTATACTGTCATGTGTGGATAATGCATGAGTATCGAATGAGTGAGTATTTTGTAGCAGGTATGCCGGAATGGTATACCTGCTTTGACATTGTGAAAAACTATGGAATATACAACTCAGATGGATGCGGCGAGAAAAGGAATTATTACTCCCTTGATGGAGCGTGTTGCCCAAAAAGAAAATGTGGACACGGAAAAACTCAGAGGGCTTTTGGCAGAAGGTAAGGTTGTAATATGTGCCAATAAGAATCACCGGTGTCTCGATCCTGAAGGTGTCGGAAGTATGCTTCGAACAAAGATTAATGTTAATCTCGGGGTGTCAAGAGACTGCAAAGATTATGATATCGAGATGCAGAAGGTTATGAGTGCTGTTGATATGGGTGCTGAAGCTATTATGGATCTTTCCAGTCATGGAGATACCCAGCCGTTTAGACAAAAACTTGTAAGGGAATGTCCTGTGATGATAGGGACTGTTCCGGTATACGACAGTGTTATTCATTACCAGAGAGATTTGAGCACATTGACTGCTAAGGATTTTATTGATGTGGTTCGTCTTCACGCTGAGGATGGAGTTGACTTTGTAACACTTCACTGTGGAATAACAAGAAAAACAATTGAGCAGATTCGTAAACATAAGAGAGAAATGAATATTGTAAGTCGCGGCGGCAGTCTTGTTTTTGCATGGATGAGTATGACGGGGGAGGAGAACCCGTTTTATGAATACTACGATGAAATACTTGATATATGTGAACAGTATGATGTGACGATATCCCTTGGGGATGCCTGCAGACCGGGATGTCTTGCTGATGCAACTGACGTATGTCAGATTGAAGAATTGGTAAGACTCGGAGAACTCACTAAGAGGGCTTGGGAACACAACGTTCAGGTTATGGTAGAAGGACCGGGGCATATGCCGATGAACCAGATTGCGGCCAATATGGAGATTCAGAAAACAATCTGTATGGGAGCTCCATTTTATGTGCTGGGACCTCTTGTTACAGATATTGCGCCGGGATACGACCATATTACTGCGGCAATCGGAGGGGCAATTGCAGCAGCAAACGGGGCAGCGTTCCTTTGTTATGTAACCCCGGCAGAGCATCTTGCGCTTCCTAATGTGGAAGATGTTAAGCAGGGAATAATTGCGTCAAAGATAGCAGCTCATGCAGCGGATATCGCAAAGGGAATACCGGGCGCAAGAGATATTGATGACAAGATGGCGAAGGCAAGACGTAACCTTGACTGGGATGCCCAGTTTGCGTGTTCCATCGATGCAAAAACGGCAAAGAGTATACGTGATAGCAGAAGTCCGGAAGATGACCATTCTGATACATGTAGTATGTGCGGCAAGTTTTGCGCAGTCAGAAGTATGAATAAGGCACTTGCGGGAGAATATATTGATATTCTGTAGTAAGACAGGGAGAATAAAGTATTGCAAAAAATTAAAGAAATGAGGTGTAGTTGTGATTAAGATAAATGGTAATTTGATAGAAGCCGATGAGATTAAGCTGGCTGATTATCTTAATGAAAACGGATACCGGACCGGGCGTATAGCCGTAGAATGCAATGAGGAGATTGTTCCAAAATCTCAATACGAGAGTTTTATCATTCATTCAGGTGACGTGGTAGAGATTGTCAGTTTCGTCGGGGGCGGCTGATATTTTCACGGAAATAATCATAATAATATATCAATACAACAATAGAAGGAAGAGTTAATTATGAAAGACACATTTGTACTTGGAGGAAAAGAGTTTGATTCAAGGTTCATACTTGGTTCGGGAAAATATTCAATGGAATTAATTCAGGCAGCAGTTAAGAATGCGGGAGCGCAGATTATTACCTTGGCTGTCAGAAGAACTAACACAAAAGAGACTGAGAATATACTTGATTATATTCCTGATAATGTAACGCTTTTACCTAATACATCAGGGGCAAGAGATGCAAAAGAAGCAGTAAGAATCGCGAGAATGTCCCGAGAATTAGGCTGCGGAGATTTCGTAAAAATAGAGATTATGAGAGATAGCAAATATCTTCTGCCGGATAATGCAGAAACCATCAAGGCAACTGAGCAGCTGGCAAATGAAGGATTTGTAGTACTTCCGTATATGTATCCGGATCTTAATGTGGCAAGGGACCTTCAAAATGCCGGAGCGGCAGCAGTTATGCCTTTAGGTTCTCCTATTGGTTCCAATAAAGGTCTTGCAACAAAAGATTTTATTCAGATTCTTATCGATGAAATCGACCTTCCTATAATAGTTGATGCAGGAATCGGAAAGCCTTCCCAGGCATGTGAAGCAATGGAAATGGGTGCGGCAGCTATTATGGCCAATACTGCAATTGCAACTGCCAACGATATTCCTGCAATGGCAGGTGCATTTAAGAGTGCTATTGAGGCGGGCAGAACAGCATATCTTGCAGGACTTGGAAGAGTTCTTGAAAGGGGAGCTGCTGCATCAGACCCTCTTACGGGATTTTTGCGTGATTAGGGGTGAAGGTTATTATGGCAGAGAATCAATTTTTTGTGGACTCAGATAAATTAAGTAAAGAGGCTCTTGAAAAAAAACATCGTATTGAAACAGACCCTTCGGCGCGTACCAACCATATGGAGTATATGGAAGGAATGGAGAGGATTTCATCGGATATAATGGATAAGGTTATTGGTCAAATGAATTCATATAATCCGGATGAATATACAGAGGCAGATGTTAAGAGGGCGTTGCATTCGGAAAACTGCAGTATAGAAGATTTTAAGGCTCTTTTGTCTCCGGCAGCGGCACCATTTCTTGAAGAAATGGCCGGGAAGGCGAAAATGGAAACGAGCAAACATTTTGGTAATACGGTATACATATTTACTCCTTTGTATATTGCAAATTACTGTGAAAATTATTGTATATATTGTGGATTCAATTGCTACAATGACATAAACCGTAAGAAGCTAAGTTTTGAAGAAATCGAAAAAGAGATGAGGATTATATCCGAGTCAGGTATTGAAGAGATACTAATGCTTACAGGAGAGAGCAGAAGTGCAAGCCCTATAGAGTATATTGGAGAAGCATGTAAACTTGCCGGGAAATATTTTAAGAACATAGGTCTTGAGATATACCCGGTCAATTCAGATGAATACAGGTTTCTTCATGAGTGCGGGGCAGATTATATTACGGTATTTCAGGAAACTTATGACGCAGACAAATACGAAACATTGCATCTTATGGGACATAAGAGAGTATGGCCGTACAGATTTGAAGCACAGGAGAGAGCCCTGATGGGTGGAATGAGAGGTGTTGCTTTTTCTGCACTTTTAGGTCTGGCAGACTATAGAAAGGATGCCCTTGCGTCAGCGTTACATGTGTTTTATTTGCAGAGAAAATATCCGCATGCGGAATTTTCACTTTCTTGTCCGCGTCTTAGACCTATCATTAATAATGACAAAATTAATCCTCTCGACGTACATGAGAAGGAACTATGTCAGATAATTTGCGCATACAGAATATTCCTGCCTTATGTTGGAATTACTGTATCTTCACGTGAAGAGAAGCATTTCAGGGATGGAATTGTTAAGATTGCAGCAACGAAAGTATCTGCCGGAGTATCAACGGGAATTGGTGACCACGAGTCAAAGTATTCAGGTGGCGAAGATGCGGAAACCGGTGACGAGCAGTTTGAAATTGCTGATGACAGAAGTTTTGATGAAATGTATAAGGATATTGCCGGAGAAGGATTGCAACCGGTACTAAACGATTATGTCTATGTATAAAAAAATATGTATAACTAACCGTCATCTGGTGACGGGAGATTACACGGAACAGATTGAAAAAGTATTAAAAACCGGTGTGGATGTTGTAATTTTAAGAGAAAAAGACCTTACGGAAACCGAGTATGAAGAACTGGCGGTTAAGGTCATAGATTTGTGTAGCCGTTACGGTGTTGTGTGTATGCTCCACAGTTTCTTTGGAGTTGCACTAAAATTAGGGCACCCGTATATTCACGTTACAATGGAACAGGCACGGTCGCTTGATATGTCGGATTTTATTGAAGTAGGCGTTTCAACACATAGTGTAGATGAGGCAGTAGAAGCAGTCCGGCTTGGTGCAACATATATTACTGCCAGCCATATTTTTGAGACAAAATGTAAAGAAGGACTTCGGCCGAGAGGCATACGGTATCTGACAGAAGTAACGGAAGCAGTCAGTATTCCGGTGTATGCTCTTGGAGGAATAATACAGTCAAATGTGTCGGATTGTATCAGAGCCGGAGCAGCAGGTGTGTGTATGATGTCGGAATATATGAAAATGTAGTTAATGCTGATTGATATAGAATAAAGGCAGGGATTTGAATGTCAGATAGGTACAGTCGTCAGATAGTGATTGATGAGATTGGACAAGAGGGGCAAAGTAAGCTTAATGATGCAAAAGTACTCGTTGTGGGAGCCGGCGGACTTGGTTCTCCTGCGCTTATGTATCTGGCGGGAGCCGGAGTCGGTAATATCGGAATAATTGATGCGGACTGCGTCAGCGAGTCGAATCTAAACAGACAGGTGATTCATAACGTGGATAACATCGGTAAAAACAAAGCTTTGTCAGCCGGGGAAGGTGTGCTTCGTTTAAATGATAAAATAAATGTTACAACTTATCCGATTTATTTGACGAAAGAGAATGCTGCCGACATTATAAGTAAATATGATTTTGTTCTTGATTGTGTGGATAACTTTGAAGGTAAATTTTTAATTAATGATGAGTGTGTTCGTCTGAAGAAACCGTTTTGTCACGCGGGAGTTATCAGATTCAATGGTCAGGTATTAACCTATGTTCCGGGCAGGGGGCCTTGTTACAGATGTATATTTGAAGACATTCCGAAGGAAGGAGATATTCCGGATAATGCTAAAGTCGGTGTGATTGGTGCGGCCACCGGCATTGTAGGAAGTGTTCAGGCAATGGAAGCAATTAAGTATATTTTAGGAACCGGCAATCTGCTCACCGGAAAAATGTTTATTATCGATGCACTTACGATGGATGTGAGGATTGCTAAGTTTGGAAAAAGTAATCCCGAATGCGGTGCATGTGGTAATATGCTTTGGCTGTAAATATATTCATTTGTTGAATTAAAACTACCGGGAATGTTATAATACTGTCAGATGTATTAGTGGGTTATTGGTAATTGCATGGAAATGAGAAAGTTGAGGGTGTTGATTATGGAAATGGTTAATTGGGGTGTTTTAGGTACGGCAGGTATTCTTGGATGTACCGCAAAAGGTATGAATCTTTCAGAACATTGCAGATTGTATGCAATAGCAGGGAGAAGCAAGGACAAAGTAGATGATTTCATGGCTAAGTACGGATTCGAGAAAGGATATCTTAGTTATGATGAATTGCTGGATGATGAAGAGATAAGTGCGGTATATATTCCTCTTCCGAATAATCTTCATTACGAATGGGTTATGAAGGCACTGAACAAGGGAAAACACGTGCTTTGCGAAAAACCGTTGGCTCCGGATGCTGCCACTGCAAAGAAAATGTTTGAAACAGCAAAAGCTAATAATGTATATCTTATGGAAGCATTTGCTTATCAGCACAGTCCGTACATGGAAGCAGTTGAAAAAGAAATCAGTGACGGTGTTATAGGCAATGTAAGATATATTGAAACAGCATTTATCACATCTGATTATGATAACAGTAATATAAGGATGCGCAGGGAAACTCTTGGAGGAGCGGCGTATGACCTTGGAGTTTACAATACAAGTTTTATTCTCAGAGTTATGGGTAAGGTGCCGGATAATATTAAAGCTACCGCATCATTTTCTGATAATAATATAGACTTGCTGACTAACGGCCATATTGAATATGCTGATGGTGCAAAAGGTACATTTACATGCGGAATGGTTCTTGAAACAAACGCAGACAGACGACTTGACAGATTCGAGATTCAGGGTTCTAAAGGAACAATTCGTTCAGGCAGGTTTGAGTATAACCTTAGCGGAGAACTGACATACGAAATAGTCACTTTTGATGAGTGCGGGAATATGAATGAACCGGTGATGAAGTCAGTTAAAACGCCTGACAACTATATGCTTGAGGTTGAACAGTTAAGCATGTGTATTCTTGGGGAGAGTGTACCATTTGTTACCGAAGAGTTTAGTGTGAACAATGCAGAATTTCTTGATGGAGTATTACAGGCGATAGGGTATTACAAGTGATGAAGTATCATTGCAATAATGTATTGCAAGTAATGGGCGTTGTGCGCAATGGTGCATTACAAGTGATAGGGCGCTTCGCACAATAGTGTATTACGGGTGACGAAGGTTTACAAGTGACAGAGAATAGCAATATATATCATGCAATGTGTTAATAATTATATTTATGTAAGAGACTTCTTATATGCAGATGCTGACATGCCGGTGATTCTTTTGAATTGCCGGCAAAAATGTTCTGTGTTCTGATAACCGCATATATCTGCAATCTGGCTGATGGAATAACTGCTGTGTGCAACATAATCTTTTGCCAATTCTATTCGTTGTCTGAAAACGTCCTCCATACACGGGATGCCGAAAGTTTTCTTATATATAACCTGAAGATATCCGGTGCTGATGTTAAGTGTCTTAGCCATAAGTGGTACCGACCACTGAAAAGCCGGATTGTTAATAATGTTATATCGTAGTTTTAACAACTCCTCGTCAAGGGTTGAGTTATTGTCAATAATACTTTCTGATAATTTGTAAAATAATAAATGAAACAGATGGTAGATGCTTTGATCTTTGTTGCTATTATCAAATGCATTTTCGGCGGCTATCATGTGCATAATATGGTCTATTATGTCAGGAAATTTAACCGTAAAAGGAGTGCCGAAGGGAAGACCGCACTCTGTAATGAATTTTTCGTTTGTAAAAAATGAAACCCAGTTATTACCAAATTCCCGACCGTTATATGCCCTGTAATCCTGTTTCTGCCCCGGAGCGATTATTACGATTGAATTTTCGGGATATAAAATCCATTCATCATTTAGCAAAAATTCAGCCGGCGTAAGGGTGTGAATAATTGCCCAGTCTGTCTGGGAACTGTCCCTGTGGTAAGTAAAATCCGCAGGATGAAAAGAAAGGTGTCCGGCATATTGCGTTTTTAACATAAATATACCCTCCCTCATATGAGAATCCATCAAATTATTAATGCGAATCAGTCATTGTAATATGTATTATGATACATTTATAATAATAATATGTCAATAATTCAAAAAATGAAAGGGGTTTGACATTATGAAAAAAATTTTAAGAAAGTTAGTTGCAGTTGTTGCTGTTGTTGCGGTGGCCGGAAGTTCGATTACTTACATGCCAAAAACAGCGTCTGCTGAGAATCCTATCGTGCAGACAACATATACAGCAGACCCATCGCCGCTTGTTGTTGGAGACACTTTGTATCTTTATACAACACGAGATGAGCTTAGAGAGCAAAAGTATGATGACTGGAGTTATATGAATGAGTGGAGATGTTATTCCACTAAGGATATGATTAATTTTACTGATCATGGACAGATTGCCCATGCACAAACATTTGACAAGGACGGCGGTCAGGAAAACTGGAGAGCCTGGGCACAGCATGTTGTAGAGATGCCTGTTAAGGATGAAGACGGAAACTGGGTTAAGAAGTATTATCTTTTTGCTCCGTTTAACGGAACTAAGATTGACGTGGCTGTAGCTGATAATCCGTGGGGACCGTTTGAAGATGCAACACCGGGGGCATACCTTATTGATGGTACTTGGGATGCAGGAAACATTGATCCGGCTATCTTTATCGAAGATCATGGCAATCCGGATGATTATGAGAACTATGATGTGTATCTTTATTGGGGTAATCCGTATATCAGATATTGTAAACTTACCAATGATATGATTGATGTTGACCCTGATACTAATGATGATGGTGAAGTTACAGGGGAGGAAGCTGAGATTGACCCTAGATTTAGTCGAAATGATAATAAAATACTTGGTGAAGTAAAACCGGGACTTCACAGTTTCCAAACGTATGGTGATGAAGGTTATGCGTCTTTTGGTGAGCCTTCTCAGGGAAAAGACTCAACAGGAAAATTCCCTATAGAACCGGAAGGTTCCGAGCAGAAACGTTGTGCATTTGAAGAGGGACCTTGGGTTATTAAGCATGATGACGGTAATCCTGAAACAGATGATTATTTCTTTTTCTTCGTAGGTGGAAGAACACCGGGAGAGACTGTAGAATATTCTACAGGTCCTACGCCAATTGGACCATGGACATATCAGTCACTTTTGATGGCGAGAGAACACGGCTATTCATGTATTCATCCGGGTATTGTTGAATATAAAGGTCACAACTACCTATTTTACCTTAATGAGATGCTTGTGGGAGGAACCGGTTCTAACCGTTCGGTATGTGTAAAAGAATTTGAGTATGATGAGGATAATCTTATTGTAAGAGAAACGGACGAAGATAAAGATGCGTATATGGAGCAGGGAATTGAGGATACAACAAAGGGAACATCATTCTTTAGTGTCGACCCGGTAGATGTACTTAATCCTTATCTGCTTAATCAGGCGGAGACAATCTGCTGGCAGTCTAATCTTGGCGGTGCTACAGGCGGATTCAACGGAACCGGACGTGGTGTTAAGACAAAAGCTAAAGAACAGTGTACAGAGATTGACGATGTAACCGGTAAGGAAGCATTTTGGAAGTCTGCTGCTATGTATGGTGTAGTAGTATGCGATATCGACAATGATGATTATATTAAAGTAAGAGAAGTTGATTTTGGAGCCAACGGAGCAGTATCCTTTAAAGCAAGCATTGCATGCGGACAGGGTACACCACTTGAAGACCCGATAGTTGATGATAAAGGAATGGAGATATTTAATCCGAATGCTGATACTGTTGGTGGAAAACTTGAAGTGTGGGTTGATTATGAGGATGAAGATGCTAAGAAACTCATCGGAACAATAGATGTTAGTGACACCGGAGACACCAATGCATATAAGGAATTCGGTTTTGACATAAATGAACCGCTTACCGGAAAGCATGACGTATACTTTATATTCAGTGGTGAAGAGGATGCCAAGTTATTTAACTTTGATACATGGCAGTTCCAGGAGAAGTATGTTCCGCCTGTTGCAACTCCGACTCCGGTACCGGCAGTATCCACAGTTGCACCGCAGCCAACAGCTACAGTGACAGACAATGAGGCTAAGACTGAAACAGTTAAACTTAGCAAACCAAAGTTTAAGAATATTAAGTCAAAGAAAGGTAAGGTAACTGTTACTCTTTCTAAAGTTAAAAAAGCTGACGGATATCAGGTATGTGTATCTAATAAGAAAAAAGGAAAGTACAAGATCGTACTTAAGCTTAAGGGTTCAAAGACAACAGGTGTAATCAAATCCCTGAAGAAGAAAAAGATATATTATATGAAAGCCAGAGCATATGCTAATGTAAACGGCAAGAAGGTATACAGTAAGTATACATCAATAAAACGAGTGAAAGTAAAGTAACCCCTTTTGTATAAACTTTCCCCTTTGTGCGGGCAACTAAAATCGATAAAAGATGGAAGTTGCCTGCATTTTTTTGCTTCAAAAGAAAGTACTCGAAAAGAACTCCCTTATGAAGTGCGTTTGCGATATGCCGAGGGAGTTTCGTGCATCATTTTAAGAAATGTACGGTTATAATAGCTGATGTTATTGTATCCGCATTTGGTTGCAATATCGGCAATGCTTTCGGTTGAATCAGTAAGATATCGGCAACTTTCCAGTATGCGTTTCCTATTAAGATATGTAAATGGAGTAAAACCGGTAAATTCTTTGAAAATTCTGCAAAAATGTCCTTCGCTCATGCCGGCAGTATACGCAAGGGTGCTAAGCTCTATATTTTCCTGATAATTATTGTCAAGATAATCAATACTTTTTTTCAATTGAGGATAGATGTGGTCGTACAAACTGTTGTTGTGAACCGAATTAAGGTGGGTATTGTACATTAGCTGCCATATCATAAGAAGCCTTCCTCTAAGTTCCAGTTCGTATGTATCTATATCGGATTTGTCCATATCAAATATAGGACACAGTAATTCCAGTATTTGAGTATGACAATCTGTAGAAGAATTGATGTGTAATACGGATTTTCTTGCGTTATATCTCGCAGGGTATATGTAGTGTTTGCAATACGAAGGAAGAACGTCTGTTAATAATGAGATATCGAATACAAGGGCGTGAAAAGAACAGGTCTTATCATTAAGGGGAATATTATCAGCATAATGAATAAGCCCCGGAGGAATAAATATTGCATCTCCTTCTTTAAGTCTGAAAGTTTCTTCCTCGATGACAAAATCCACTTCACCTTCCGTCAGATAGAAAAATTCCATTTCGCTGTGGTAATGAAGATATAATGCTAACTTCATGTCATTGGTGACTGTAGTGTGGTGAATCAAAAAAGGTCTTGATAAGGTTCTGTGGGTTATTTGTTCTGCAAGGTAGGAGGTATCGTTTTTCATATGATTAAGTACTCCTTGTGTATTAATTGTTGTAACCAACATACCCCTTTTTGTCTATTGTAACATCATACGAAAAAGAAGTAAGGTCTTTAATATATCTTTTTCGTTCTTTCTTATCATTTATTATATACGTTCTGCAGTTGTCGTTATATGTAGGAAAAACCCGCAATGTAGATGTATTGTCTTCATTTACCGTTAGTTCAATATACATTGAATCTTTTGTGGCACTGTTAAACCAGAAGTTTCCAAGGCTGTATACTATCGGGCAACCATTATACAGCTCAAACCCCTGTACTACATGGGGATGACACCCGATAACAGCATTGGCACCGGCATCAATATATAGTTTTGCCCATTCGCGCTGGTATGCTTCAGGATAGTTGTTGTATTCAACGCCCCAGTGCATATAAACTATAAGGTAATCGCATTTTTCTTTTGCTTTCTTAATTGCATCGATCATGTAATCTATATCATATGCACTCTGCATTCCGTTTCTTGAAGGTGTGGCAACCCAGTCGCTCTGATATATAACTCGACTTGAAGCAAAATAACCTATTTTCTTACCCTGATTTTCATACACAATTACGTCGGATGCTCTGTCTATGTTTTCTCCGGCACCCACATAGTCAATTTGTGCTTCGTCAAGTACTTTAAATGTATCTGAAAGAGCTTCTCTTCCGTAATCCAGCGCATGGTTGTTGGCAAGGGAAACTATGTCAACGCCCATTTGCTTCAGAAGTTCCACATTTTTGGGGTTTGACCTGAACGTGTAGTCTTTGCCCTCTATGGGGGTTCCTCTTTCGCTAAATGCAAATTCGTTGTTAAGCATCATGTAATCAACTTTGTTCATCCTTGTCAGTAGCTTTTTTGACAGGCAGTCCTTAAGTCCGTTTTCACAGGCATTCAGATATTGCATATTTCTGTAGGCGTCATGGAAGTTGATGTCGCCGGCAAACCCGAGAGTGATTGGTTTAAATGTGGGTTCAGGCGTCTGTGTGGGTTCAGGCGTTTGCGAGGTTTCTTCGATTTGTGAAGTTTCGTCGCTCTGCGAAGTTTCGTCGCTCTGCGAAGTCTCGTCGTTTTGTGAAGTTTCGCCATTTTGCGAAGTTTCGCCGCTTTGTGAAATCTCTCCGCCTTGTGTGGTTTCAGTGTTCTGCGATGGTTTGTTGTTGCAACCGGCAAAAAGCAATATTAATAAACTTACCGCTATTAATTTATATATCTTTCTTCTCATAAGTTTTTTCCTTTCAAATTTTCATAATCTTTTGCAGGGACTTTCTTCATTATAATTCGTCATTTAAATAAGTAATGCTGATATGATTGAAGTTTTCAATAATCTCATTATACAAAATAATGTTGTAAAAAAACAGTACCTGTTTGTGTTCATAGATTTGAACGTAATTTGAAAATCTGATGCCGGTGTGTACCAGAACCGGATAAATGTCAAAATAGTGTTATTATATGTTAATATTATTATAGAAAAGTGCGTTTTTAAGCAATATAATGATATTGATGTATGATAACATTTTTTTTACTAGGAAATTTCTTTGAAATTGTCCCGGTAAGCAAAAGCGCTCCGCGGGAACGCACTGCGGCGGAGAGGAAAATGTTGCTAACGCAACCCGCCACAGGCGGAGACTGTCGCAAGCGACATTCTTTGTTCAATGATTAAGAAAGGGATGAAATAATGGGAAAGATTACAATATGTGAAGACAAACTCATATTTGAGAGAAAGGACGAGCTTACCATAATTGAGCCGTACGGACCTGACTGTCTCAGATGCAGGTCAACTAAGAATGGAAAAATACTCGACGAGGATTGGACACTTCTTCCGCCAATGGAAGGTGGCGAGTGTATTACAGAAGGCGATGAAAAGGTTGCGACAATTAAAAATGGAATGATGTCAGCCAAAATCGAAGCGGGTCAGATATGGTACGGCGGACTTATTACCTATTATAGAGAAGATAAGGATATTTTAAGGACAAAGTTTGAGGGAGAGTATACAGGACGTAACGCGCATGTTGAGGGAGACCATTATCAGATTAAGGTTATATTTGAAGCCAATAAAGGAGAGCATATATACGGTCTTGGTCAGGAGCAGGAAGACCAGTTTGACAGGAAAGGAAGTACGGTCAATCTTCTTCATTACAACACCAAGTCGGCAGTTCCTGTAATATATTCGTCACTTGGATATGGATTCATGTGGAATAATCCGGCACCGGGAAGATGTGAAACCACTAACAATCATACGATGTGGGTAGCAGACAGTGCTTATCAGGCGGATTATCTTGTATATGCAGGAAAAACTCCGGCTGAAGTTATGAAAAAATATTGTGATTTGACAGGGTATGCGCCTAAATTCCCTAAGTGGGCGGCAGGCTTTTGGCAGAGCAGATTAAGATATGAAAGCCAGGATGAAGTATTAAGAGTTGCAAGAGAGTATAAGAAACTCAATATACCGATTGATGCTATTGTTATAGATTATTTTCATTGGACGGAACAGGGAGAATGGCAGTTTGACCCTGAGTACTGGCCTGATCCAAAAGCAATGGTAGATGAACTTAACGAAATGGGCATAGAGACTGTTGTATCTGTGTGGCCGACTACCAATCCTAAGAGTAAGTATTATCTTGAGATGAGTGAGGCTAACATGTTAGTGCGTACCGAAAACGGACAATACGGAACATTTGATTTTTACGGACAACAGACATTTATTGACCCGACTAATCCTAAGACTCGTTCTTATGTGTGGAATCTGTTGAAAGAGCATTATTATGATTACGGTATTCGTAATTTCTGGCTTGATGAAGCAGAACCGGAAGTTCATCCTCAACAGTTTAATAACCTGAAATTTTATGCGGGTAACGGTTCTCAGACTGCTATGCTGTATCCGTATTACTACAGTAAATGGTATATGAAGGTTTAAAGGAAGTTGGTGAAGAAGATATAATTATTCTTACAAGGGCTGCGTATCCGGGAACACAGAAGTTTGGTTCTTTAGTATGGAACGGAGATATAGTTTCAACCTTTGATGCCCTTAGAATGAGTGTGAAAACAGGGCTTTCAATGGCAATGTGCGGTATTCCGTGGTGGAACAGTGATATAGGGGGATTCTTATTTGCGGATACGGAAAGTGATTACTTTAGGGAGCTTGTTATCCGTTGGGCTCAGTTTGGAGTTTTTTCACCTGTAATGAGACTTCACGGTTCAAGACTCAGACCAAAGAATCATCAGGACAGATACCCGGGAATTATAGAAAGGAGTGGAGGAGATAACGAGATATGGAGCTTTGGAGAGGAAACCTTTAAGATACTCGAAAAACTTGTAAAGCTTCGTGACAGACTTAAACCGTACATTTGTCGCTATATGGATATTGCTACCGAAACCGGTGCACCTATTATGCGTCCGATGTTTTGGGATTATCATGAGGATGAACGTTGTTATGAACTTGAAGACCAGTACATGTTTGGTGAAGATATATTATTTGCTCCGATCGTGGATGAGGGTGCGACAGAACGTAGTGTATATCTGCCTAAAGGTACATGGGTTAATGTTAATACTAAAGAAGAAGTTGAAGGTGGATGTGATATTACATGTCATGCCAATATTGATGAATTTATTGCATTTGTTAAAAAGGGCAGTGACGTGCTTAAAGAGTTCATTATTTGAGTAAAGGAGGAAACTTAAATGAAAGGTTTTGTAAAAAAGATTGTAACATATACTCTTGTTTTTTCTCTTGCAATACCGGCAGTTACAGGCTGGGTTAAGGAGTCGCAACCTGTGGCTGCGGCAGAAGGATATTCCCCGACAATGACAGTTGACATGACAGATGAACTTGGGGAAATAATGCATGGTGCGTCAGGATTTCTTTATGGTATAAGCAGTGAAGATGTTCCGACGATGAATCTTATTACTCCTTTAAAACCAAAAGTACTTGCTACAAAAGGTGCTCTTGGAACAGAACACCCATATGCGGATGCACTTGATGTTGCAGAAACATTTTTGGAAGCCGGCGGACAGATGGTTCAGATGTACAACAGTAACTTTTACGCCATATTCCAGCCAAAACAATATTATCAGGATTATGTTGTACAGTTTAAGGAAGTTATAGTTCCTTATGTTACAAAATGGAAAGATGAGTGGAAGAAAAAACACCATCATAATCCGGTAACGGGACTTGATGATCTTGGACTTAACATAGATAAAGCATTGGTATACCTTCCGATTAATGAAGGTGATTCCAATAGAAGTAAAGTTGAAGGCGAAGATTTTAGAGAGATATTTGAGGCATATTATAAGGCCATAAAAGAAGTTGATCCCCTTGCTACTGTTGGTGGTATGAATCCGGCAGAATATTCGTGGACTCACGTGCCGCCTGAGTGGCAGTGGGACGGGTGGCATACATGGCTTAATTATTTGTATGATAATGATGCGTTACCTGACGTAGTTACATGGCATCAGCTTGAGCGTAACGAAAACCGATATAAGGCAGATATTGAAGAACATGAGCATTATAAGAGCATATTTGCGGGTGAAGGTAACGAAGATGAATATTACGGCAGGGTAAATAATCAGGATGTTAATAAAATTCCGGTTGACGCACCTCCGGTTGTAATTAATGAGATTGCCCAGTCTGATGAATGTGGTGTCCCGGGGGCATTAGTGAGCTGGATGGGACGTCTTGAGGATGCGGAGGCGTATGGCTGCCTTCCGTTCTGGCATCAGGCAGATAACCTTAACGACCTTGCAGCTGATGCTAACGAAGCTAACAGTGCATGGTGGTTATACAAATGGTATGCTGATATGGAAGGACAGAGATTAAAAGTAACTACAGATGATAAGTATTCAGGTTTATACGGTGTATCTACCATAGATAATAAAGCAAAAAAAGCAACAACTCTTTTTGGGCTTGGAAGTGAGGATGGAGATGCCAATGTTGTATTAAGCGGTCTTGATAAAACCGAGTTGTTTGAAGGCGCAAAAAAGGTTCATGTAAGAATAGATGCAGCATATTTTAAAGGATTTAACAGTGCGAGTGAACCTGAAATGGTTCTTGAAGGTGCATTTGCCCTTGAAAACGGGAACCTTAATATAAGTCTGAATGATGTTCTTCGTTCAACCGGGTACAGATTAACCGTAACTCCTGCCAAGGCGGATGAAGAAGTGGGAAAGATAAGTTACGGGCCATTCCATGTAATCTGTGAGGCTGAGGAAGCTGACAGAGTTGGAAACAGAAATCTTGGAACTGTAACAAGCACTAAGTATTATTTGTCCGGTCAGCGCGCAGTTGAAGCTACGGATGACAAAAATAATATTGGTGGTTCTGCGTTGTGCGGATTTTCCGATAACAGCGGAATTGAGTATAAGATAGAAGTTCCTCAAAGAGGAAGGTATAAATTGGAATTCGTATACGGCAATCAGGTTGGAATGAACAGAGGTAATGAAACTGCCCACAGACCTGAGAATCAATTGCAGTATCTTAACATTGACGATGTGGATTATGACATGATTCTGAAAAACACAATGGAAAGAGAATGGACTGCATTGTATACAAAATATGTTGACTGGGAGCCGGGAACCCATATTGTAACAGTTTTGGGAAGTACTTCTAATGGTGAAAATAATATACTTCATGATGCGCTTCACGTTACTGCGGTTGGAGAGTTTGGCGAAGATACTACAATATATAACAAAGTGTTTGAAGCTGAAGAAGGTGATTTTTCATTCAATGCACTGTATCCTAAAGCTAATCCGGTTCAGGTAACTAACGCAGTACCGGGATTTTCGGGAGAAGGATATATATCCGGTTTAAACAATAAGTCTGTAAAAAATGGAGGCGGAGTTCGTTTTAACGTATTTGTTGATAAGAGCGGATTATATAATTTAAGTTTAAGATATTGTTCGGATGCAGTAGGAAAAGCTACTATCTATATTGGTAATGCTGCCAGAACATTTAATGGCAATACAAAGGATATCGGCGTGTATGACACAAAGGGCGCGTGGATGACTACTGAAGCAACAGTATATTTACAAAAAGGTTCCAACATAGTTGATGCAGATGCATCGGTTAATATGTTGCTTGATAATATGACAGTAAAAGAGTGGGGAGAAGGTGCTTCTTATTCCACGGAAATTCAGGCGACGGATACGATACCGGAGGGAGCGAAGCTAAATGATGTAGAGTATGATGTCTGGTCAGTAAGATGGAATGAAGATTATGTTGATACCGTTTATGCGGGATTGCTTAACGGTGCGGAGCCTTACGCGACAGTCAAAACTGTTGATAAAATAGCAGAGACCGGACTTACATGTGACGGCGAATCAATTTCCTACGTTGTAGGAAGAAGTCTTACCGGAGATGCCGGTGCTGAAAATGATGTTGATAAATATCTTGAATTTGAAGTAAATGTCAGTGAGACCGGAAAATATGCATTGCAGTTGTTCCATTCTAATGATGAGATATTCGGAACTCATGGCTACAATACAAAAATAATTGATAAATATGCCAACATAAAAGTAAATGACGGTGATGCAAAAAGGTATTTCTTTATTAATACAATATCCCGTGACACATTCAAAGAAAAAACAGTGTTTATTGATTTGAAGGCGGGGAAGAATACTATCAAGATATATAATGATGACAGCTGGAAGGTTATGAAAGGTCTTGATGACGGTCAGGCAAGAGCAGCAGGACTGCCTGACTGGAGAGAAGCAGATCCGGGGCAGGAAGTGACAGGAAATTACAGTAGTTTCTATTATGATAAGCCGGGCAATATTCCGATTGTAAACTCATTGCCTAATTTTAGTAAGTTCGTAATAACACCGGCTTTTGTCGGAGGAACTCCGGTAGTAGCGGCGCCTGTAGATAAAAATACCCCTGTAGTAAATCCTGCTCCACAGGACTCAGGCAATAAAAATGTTGTAAGTAAAAAGCCTGCAAAACCGGGTAAAGTAAAAATCAAATCAGTTGTTTCCAAAAAGAAGAAAACAGTAAAGGTAAGCTGGAAGAAAGTGAGCAAGGCAAAGGGTTATCAGATTATGCTTGCCACTAACAAGAAAATGAAAAAAGGTAAAAAACTTATTACTGTTAATGGAGCAAAGGTTACAACAAAAACAATTAAAAAGTTAAAAAGAAAAACAACTTATTATGTAAAAATACGTGCTTTCAATAAAAAGGGCAAAGTGAAATCCTACGGAAAATGGAGTTCAATAAAAAGTGTTAAAGTGCGGTAATTGAGGTACTATGTATAATATTTCTATTAGTGGGAATGATATGAATATAAACTATTAAAAGGTGGTATATATGAATATCTTTCAGACTATATATAGGAATGCTAAAATCAGATGTGTAATAGCGGTATGTTTTTGCGTATGGATGGCAGCTTTGTTACAGCTTGCCGTAGAAGCGGTGTCTGTAAAGAGAGTTGACATAACCGAAGCATTTTCAATCGAAGATAATGTAATAATTAATAATTGCAGCGTGGAAAGTACTGCCTGTCTTAGCAAAGACGGGCAGTACTTTGTTGGTTCCACATTGGAAAAACTACTTAATGAACTGGCATATACAGATAGTAATATAACATCAGCAAAAGTTGATTTCAGAAATGAACCGGTGCCGTGTTATTATGTGGAATACGAAAGTCAGGTCTGTAGATTGTCGGTAACCTTGTCAAATCCGGGAAGTGACGGCAGGATATATCTTCATCTTGTGATGACGGATTTTTCCCGTATAGAAGATTATACGGACAGTCGTAAAATCATTGAGGATTACTATGGCAGTGCAGGATTAAACGTGCCAAAAACATCATATATTATTTATTCGGGAATAGACGGACACGTGGCAGGTAAAATGTCATTAGAAGATTGTAATAATTATACGGACAAAATATTTGCAAGAATGGGAGCTGATACTGTGTGTGAAGGTTATGATAATTATTACACAAGGTATGGATACTCCGCGTCTTTGACAGGAAACAGTGCCGCACAGTCTTCGGAAGGGGAAAGTGTGAACTTTCAAATTGCGTATGCATATAATGAGACAGAGAATATGACAGAAATATCAGTAGGAACTCCGTTTATTAACAAATCGTATTAACTAATAAGAATCCGTGTGCCAAGCTAGCGTAAAATTTTATTCGGATTAATGAAAAGAGAACATGAATGGGAAATAATCTTGATATATTGTGGGAATACAGTTATTATTGTTATATAGAAAATGTTCTGAAATCAAACAGTTTTCACTATGGAAATGAAAGTGGGTGCAATATGAGAGAGTATATGAAAAAACAGCTTATAGACCTTTTAAATACAATAGAAGAGGCGCATTATGAAATGGTTAATTATTGCAAAACCCATGAATATGATTTAGCTATATCCGTTTTTACATCCTGTCAAGAGGCTGCAATAACGGTTGGAACTAAGATAGAGGAATGTGAGGGTGAAGGAACAAAGACGGTTAGTTTGCTGGAGGAATATTGCGAATTATTGTATGAGTTTAGTTGCAATATTACAGAAACGGATTTTAGAATTGAAAAGGTGATAAAGCATCTTAATAGAAAGTTACAAGGAATAATAAGTTCTTTGAAAAATGATATAAAAGAAAAAAAAGAAATTGTGTTTTTACCTTACAAAGCAGCAATGTGGGATAGTTTAGAAAGTGTGTGGAAAAAAGCAAGGGATAACCCTGATTATGATGTATATGTAGTTCCTATTCCCTACTATTCATTGAATCCTGACAGGTCACCAAAGGAAGTGTTCTATGAGGGAGAGGATTATCCTCCATATGTTCCTATAACTTCATTTAAAGAGTATAGTATTCCTGAT
This sequence comes from Lachnospiraceae bacterium, assembly GCA_015057405.1. GTDB lineage: Bacteria > Bacillota > Clostridia > Lachnospirales > Lachnospiraceae > V9D3004. The sequence goes on along the minus strand of SVEK01000003.1, from coordinate 76,014 downwards.
AGAAAGCCGGATATAATATATATTCATAATCCTTATGACAATTGCAATAAGGTAACTTCAGTATTTCCGGAATATTACTCATCTAATTTAAAAAAATATACAAATGAGCTTGTATATATACCCTACTTTGTGTGTTTTAATGATGAAGTGTCTGACCATTTTATTGTGTTGCCGGCAACTATACATGCGCATAAGGTGATTGTACAGTCTTCGAAGGTGAGAGAAAAGTATATCAGAGTAATGAGACAGTATTTGAAAGACGAGGGTATAAATGAGGCTGTTATAGGTGATTTGGAAGAAAAGTTTAGCGTAATGCGTTCGCCTAAAATTGATAAGGTCTTAGCTATAACAAGAGATAATGTGGATATACCTGGAGATTGGAAGAGATATATTGATGAAGGTGAAAATAGAAAAAAAATAATAATGTATAATACAACACTGCAGGCTTTTTTTGATTTTCATGATAAATATCTTGATAAAATAAAGAGAACACTGGAAATATTTAAAGCAAATAAAAATACGATTTTGCTTTGGCGGCCACATCCATTGATGAAGGATAGTATGGCTGCGATGTATCCTGTTGAGTATGAAAAATATGTTGAAATTGTTGAAGAGTATAAATCACAGGGGTGGGGAATATACGATGATACCTCTGACTTGAATAGGGCAATTGCTTTATCAGATGCATATTACGGAGATATGAGTTCGGTGGTAGAGTTGTATAGAATGACAGGGAAACCTATTATGATACAGAATATCAATATTTAAACGGTGATAACTGATAATGCTGAGAATCAAGTGTTTTAGAGAATGTTTAATAGAATTGTAGTTATAGGAGAATGCATAATTGGATATAATAAAAGGACATTATTTGATAACCGGTGCTACTGGATTTTTAGGACGAGTAATAACTGAATGCTTTGTGAATTCAGGCTGTATGGTAACAATTTTAGTGAGAGATGTTAATAGGTGTAGTGAATTTATCAAAAGAATGATATCAGAAGAAAAAATCAAGTGTTATACAGGAGATATTGTTGAATCAGATTTTATTGATAGGATAATATCTAAACACGAAACTGAGCAATTGTGTTCAGTTGATTATATTTTGCATTTTGCAGCAACAACACAGTCAAAGAATATGATTGATAATCCTGTAGAGGTTGCTGACGGGATTGTACTGGGAACAAAAAATATACTTGAACTTGCCCGGAAGCTAAATGTTTTAGGAATGGTATATATTTCCTCTATGGAAGTGTACGGAAGAGTAGAAGATAAGGGGACTCTTGTGACAGAAGAAGAATTAGGTGACGTTGATATATTTAATGAGAGAAGTTGTTATCCGATGGGTAAAAGAATGGCTGAACAGTATTGCTATAATTATTATTGTGAATACGGTGTGCCGGTTAAAATTGCACGTCTTGCCCAGACTTTTGGGACGGGAATATCGCCTGAGGATAATAGGGTGTTTATGCAATTTGTGAAAGCAGCTTATGAAAATAGAGATATAGTACTAAAAACAAAAGGTTTGTCATATGGAAATTACTGCGAAACAATGGATGCTATAAGGGGAATTTTAACAATTTTGCAGAAAGGTAAGTCGGGGGAAGCCTATAACGTAGTAAATGAAGCTAATACAATGCGTATTAAAGAAATGGCTCAGCTTGTTTCACACTGTATTGCCAATGATAGAATAAACGTTACATATGATATTGATAATACAGAAAAAAATGGATATGCAGCAGACACTCAGTTGCGATTGTCCGGAGAGAAACTCAGAATGTTGGGCTGGACGCCATCTAAGAATCTGGAACAAATGTATAGAGATCTATACAATGAAATAACAAAAAGAAATTAAGTGAATGTATGTATAATCAATCATAATAATTTTGAATTTGCAAATAATGGGGATATAAAGTATTGGAGGGATACGTGATGGTAAAAGCGCTTATATTTGCAGGTGGAACAGGTCAAAGGATGAATAGCAGGTCAAAACCGAAGCAGTTCCTAGAAATGCATGGAAAACCAATAATAATTTATACAATTGAACATTTTGAATATCATTCTGAAGTGGATGAAATTGTAGTGGTTTGTATAAAAGAATGGATAGATGAATTAAATGGATTTTTAAAAAGATATGGTATAACTAAGGTGTCGCTTGTAATAGAAGGAGGAGATACAGGTCATGATTCTATAAGTCTTGGTTTGAAGGCTATGGAGAAAAACACAAAAAGTGACGATATAATACTTATACATGACGGAGTGCGTCCATTAATAACAGAAGAGCTTATTAGTAAAAATATAGCAATGGCAAAAGAGTATGGTAATGCTATTACCTCGGAACCAGTACGAGAAAGTGTTGTAAGAAGTGTGGATGCCAAGATTATTGATGATGTTCCTCCAAGGTCTGAGATGTATGTGGCTAAAGCACCACAGACATTTAAGTATAAGGATATAGTAGAGTTGTATGAGCTTGCTCATAGTAATGGACATAGATCAATTGACTCTGCTCATTTGTGTGCTATGTACAATGTTCAGACATATCTTGTACAAAGTACACGAAATAATATTAAAATAACAGAGCCTGCGGATTACTATATATTCAGAGCATTATATGAGGCAATAGAAGGACAGCAGATATTTGGATTGTAGGTGAAAAAAATGGAATTTACTTCAAAAGATATTGAGAAAATTGTAGAACTGGATACAGATAATATAAGACACAAATTAGAAGATTTTGATTTGGCTGATAAGACAATTGCTTTATATGGAACCGGAATGGGTGCAGAAGTTGTACTGGATGCATTAAAGGACAGAAGTGTACTTTGTTATATAGACAGAAGGGAGTCGAAGTATTTCGGGCAAAAGTTTTGTGGTCTTAATGTGTGTGCCCTTGAAGATATATATGATAAAGTTGATGTAATTGTTGTTGTGGCACGGGTTTATCATAATGAGATATGTGAAAGAATTAAAAAGTATATATGTCAGCAAGACAAAGTTGTAGAGGTGATTGATATATATGGACACAATACAGCAAAGGAAAAAATACAGTATTGTGAATATATTGAAGAATGTTCATTAAAGAGTAAAGAAGATTTTGCTCCGTATGAAGATAAAGCATACGTAAGGAGAGAGGAGGATACTAAGCTTATAGCATGGTATCTTCCCCAGTATCATCAAATAGAATTAAATGACATATTCCATGGAAAAGGTTTTACTGAGTGGACCAATGCTACTCAGGCAAGACCTGTTTTTTGTGGTCACTATCAACCGCACATCCCTTATGATGTGGGTTTTTATGATTTAATGCTGCCGGAGACCTTTAAGAGACAGATAGAACTAGCAAAAAATTATGGTATATACGGATTTTGTTTCCATTATTATTGGTTTGCAGGAAAAAGAATAATGGAAAAACCAATAGAATTGTTTTTAGAACATAAGGAGTTCGATTTCCCGTTTTGTCTGCATTGGGCTAATGAAAACTGGACGGCTTTATGGGATGCAGGTAATGATGAAATTATGCTTGAGCAGGACTTAAGCGAGGAAGCGGTAGAAGGTTTTATTGATGATATACTGCCTTATTTTCAAGATGAAAGATATATAAAAATAGACGGAAAACCTGTTTTGTTGTTTTATAGAAATGTAGTTCATGAAAAAGAAGATTTAAGACGTGTATTTACCGGATTTAAGAAAAAATGCGAAAGTCTGGGGCTGGGTGGTTTATATATTATATTAACTACTGCAGGCAATTATATGCGGGATGCAACAGAATTTAATGCAGATGCTATAGTTGAATTTCCACCGTGGATTGTAAGTACTATGTGTAGACGCATAAGACCGGCAGGGTATGTAAACCCTGATTTCAAGGGGGAATTTTTTGATTTGGCCGGTTTTGTTGATAATAAGGAATATTTTTTGGAATATGGAAGTAAGGAATATTACCGTTCGGCAATGGCGTCTTATGATAATACTGCAAGGAAATTTGCTTCGGGGGCAGCAATATATACAGGAATGACTCCTTATCGCTATAAAAAATGGGTTAAGGACATAATAGCAGAAAGTAAAACCATACATGAACCGGATAAAGATTATGTATTTCTGAATTCATGGAATGAATGGGCAGAAGGTTCTCATCTGGAGCCTGATATGAAATATGGTTATGGGTGGCTTGAAGCAGTTTATGAGGCACTAATGGAGAATAGAAGATAATATAAATAAAAATGGTGATTATATGTTAGCTGGGGAAATGATTAGTATAATTGTACCGCTATATAAAGGAGAAAAGTATTTAAAGAGAATAATAAATCAGGTTAGCGTTGCAAGGGAGACTATTAAAGCGTGGAATTGCAATGTGGAATTGGTGCTAGTTAATGATTATCCTGAAAATAAAATAGATGACCGGGATGAAATGTTTGCAGCATTGGATTTTACTGTAATTGTTATTAATAATTCTGTTAATCAGGGAATACATGGAGCCAGAGTTATCGGCATAAATAATTGTCATGGAAAGTATCTGGTAATGCTTGACCAGGACGATTATATTTTTCCGGATTACTTAAAAAGTCAGATTAGCAGTATAGGCGATTGCGAGGCAGTTGTATGCAGACTAATCCATGAAGACAGGGAATTTTATAATGCGGAATATCCTTTTGATGAGGCAATGAACATTAATTATATGTTGAATAAGGGTTGCCCTATTGTATCTCCGGGACAGGTTATGATTAAAAAATCAGCTATTCCGATAATGTGGATTAATAATAAAATGATTAATAACGGAGCTGACGACTTTTTGTTGTGGCTAACTTATTTGAATGAAGGCAGATGTTTTGCCTTAAATCAGCAGATTGTTTTTAAGCACACAGTAGAGTATGACAATAATTCGTGGAAATCAATTGATATGCTGAAATCAGAAAAAGAACTTATAGAGGTTCTAAAAAATGCTTCGGACTTTGCTCCGGAATATAAGACTTCACTGGAAAACTTGGAAAAACATATGTTTACAAAGAGAATTAATCAGCTGGATAAATTCAAGAAAATGTTTTTTATATATGATGGAATTATGAAAGCTGCTAATGAGGGTGTTACAGTAGCGAGTTTTTTAAGAAATAATAATTACAAAAAAGTTGCTGTTTTTGGGTATGGATATATCGGTAAATTTTTAAGAAAAGAATTGGAAAAGGATGAAGATATTTCTTTAGAATATGTTATAGATCGGAATGCAGATTATATTAAAGATGGTATACCTGTGTATAAGATTGAAGAAGAATTGCCGGAAGTAGATTGTATTATAATTTCTTTGGTTCAAAATGAAGAAACGGTGCATAATATTTTGGAAAACAAAATGGATGCTCATGTAACAGATGTAAAAAAATTACTTGTTAATATGCTTGAAAGGGATAAAGATGCAGCTTTTAAAGTTAACTGATAAGGTGATTTCAGATAGTTGTAAAAAGATATATTTATTAAAACATTCAGACAATTATTTGGCAGAGCTTAAGGAAAGGTATGAAGACATATGTAATATCATTATCGTTTCAAGTGATTATAATAATTATTTGGTTGAGGATGGTTTATTAGTTATTGCTGTGGATTATTATAGAGAAGCATATGAAAAGGTGGTTGAAGAACTAGGACAGTCAAGGGATATTAATATATATTATTTCCCAAATAAAGAAACTGAGTATGAAGAATATTACAGAGATAAATATAGTGAAAGTGAACTTAAAGATATAATTATATTCAGAAGCGGTCCTCATATTGATTCTTATATAGAAGGGATGGATTTTGCGGATAATGCAAGAGCTTTATTTGAGTATATGCTTAAAAATAATTATAACAATAAGTACAAACTGGTTTGGTTTGTAAAAGAAAGTTGCGATTATATAGACAGATATAAAGCATATAAAAATGTGGAGTTCGTAAATCTTTCATGGTCCATATCAAATTGTCAGAGGGAAAGAGATACTTATTATTACTATTTGTGCAATAGTAAATATATATTTTTTACCGACGCCTATGGAATTGCCAGAAATTGCAGAGAAGATCAGATTAGAATTCAGTTGTGGCATGGTTGTGGATTCAAAACAAGACTTAATTTTCAACCTTGTAAGAAAAGGTATGAATATATGATTGTAACAAGTCAGTTATATGGGGACATTCATAGCAGATTATTTGGACTTGACGATGAGCAGATATTGGTAACGGGATTGCCAAAAGAAGATTGGTTGTATGAAGCTTCTAATGACGAATTTTATGAGGTTATAAACAAAGATATTAATGAATACAAGAAGATTATTATCTGGCTTCCGACATATAGACAGGCTGATATGGTGTTAAATCAGAATAACGGGTATTGCATTGAAGGTGGTATCGGATTGCCGGTTTTGGACTCTTTGGAGAAGTTAGAAGGTATTAATGAAATTCTTAAGAAAAATAATGCCTGTATGGTTGTAAAGTTGCATCCGTTTCAAAAGAAAAAGGATATAAACATCGGAGAGTACAGTAATATTATATTAGTTGATAACAGTGTACTGGTTAATAGGGATATACATATTAATCAGATAATAGGTAATGCGGATGGAATCATAAGTGATTATTCTTCTGTGGCAGTGGATTATCTTTTGTTGGACAGACCTATAGGGTTTGCTGTGGATGATTTGGACAGGTATAAAAAGGCCAGAGGATTCATTTTTGAGGACATTGAAGAATGGCTTCCGGGAGCCTTGATTGAAAATGAAACTGAGATGAAAGAATTTATAATAAATGTTATTGATAATAATGATAGGACTTCAAAAAAAAGAAATCGGCTGAAGGTATTAATGCATAGGTATTATTCCGGTAGCAGTTGTGAAAGATTGTTAGATGCTCTTGGAATTAGATGACATAATGGCAGGCATGGAGGAGATTAATGGCAAAAGTATCTGTAATTGTTCCGGTATATAATTCAGAACAATATCTTATTCGGTGTTTAGATAGTCTTGTTAATCAGACATTAAAGGATATGGAAATTATATGTATAAATGACGGTTCTACTGACTCTTCGTTAGATATTCTTGGAAAATACGAGAAAGATTATAACCATATTAAAGTATATTCCCAGTCTAATCAGGGACTTGTGGCGGCTAGGAAAAAGGGCGTAAGTCTTGCAACCGGAAATTTTATTGGATATGTTGATAGCGATGATTGGGTTGAAGAAGAAATGTATGAGCAGATGTTAGTTTATGCTGAAAAGGAAAACGCTGACATTGTTACCTGTGGATATTTTCTTGAGGGAAACTATACAACAAAGCATCTTGACAATGTGGAAGAAGGTTTATACGCAGGAGAAACAATTGGGTATTTGCGAGATAATACAATATATAATTATTCAAAAAAAGAAACAGGATTGCGAGGATCCTTGTGGAGTAAATTATTTAAAAGGGAAATAATTGAATTAGCTCAAAATAGTGTGCCGGATAATATAACCATAGCAGAAGATAAACTATGTGTACTTCGTGCAATTCTTGAAGGTGAAAGGGTGTATGTTTTAAAAAAGCCGTTATATCACTGGGAAATGAATTACAATTCCATGAGCCGCAGTGATGATTATTCTTATCTTGGTAAAATTGACAATGTATATAAATATTTGGTGGGGATTTATGAACATAAAAACTTTACTAAAAAGATGCGTAGTCAGGCTGAATTATACATTGTGGAATTGCTTACTTTGGGAATAAATAATCGAATGGGATTTAGTAATAAATATCTGCTTAGAGTGGACCCTTATTGGCTGGAACAGGTTAATGAGAATTCCAGATTAGTAATATATGGGGGTGGAGATTTAGAAGAGCAGTATGTAACTCAAGTGCATAGCAGAGGAGATTTAACTATTGTAAAGCAGGTGGGATTTGCAATTGATGAGATACCTGAAATTGAAACGGAAACCTATGATTATATATTAATTGCGATAAAAAACAAAGATAAAGCAACAGAAGTAATAAATAAGTTAAAGGAAAAGAGTATTTCAGAAGATAAACTATTGTGGTTTGAACAACCGGAATTTTATTGGAAATATGCAAGAGTTCAGGGAATAATAGAGTAAAAGAGGGAAAATGTAGTGGAAAATATATAAAATTTATACTATAGGGAAAAATGGTGATTATTTCTGTAATGATGATTATATTGATAATGCATCAGGAATATATAACGTATTATATAATAAGTTGTTGAGGAGGGAGTTATGAATTTGACTTCTGGGGATGTATTTGAAAAAATAGATAAAAATTACGAAAACGTAAAGAACTTTGAGCGTTTGATTGGCGATATAGAAGATATTGAGAGCAGATTGAATTATATATCATTTGTTGGTTTATTATATAGCGAATTAGTGACTGGTGTGTACTCAAATATTAATTTGGAAAGTGAGTTAAATCGAATTGGTGAAAGTATAGAATATACCGGAGAATATGATGTGAATAGTAATCATATTCTGATTGTAATGACCAAAGCATCATCTAAGGGAGGTCATTCTGTAATAGCCAATAATTGGATAAAATGGGATGAAAAAAGAATTTATTCAATTGCTTTTACAGACATGATGTATGAAAAAGTACCGGATTTTATTAATAGGGCGGTGTCTGCTTCAGGAGGGAATGTGTTCAGGTTATCCGGTAAAAATATAGAAAAAGCAGTTCAGTTACAGAAGGTTGCTTCACGGTTTTCTAAAATTATTTTATTACAACATATGAATGATATTATTCCCAATCTTGCATTTTCAGCAAACAGCTGGAAAGTTCCTGTATTGTTATATAATCATGCGAATTTTAAATTTTCTTTCGGATACAGTGTGGCGGATGCAATACTTAATTTATTACCGTATGATGTTGAGAAAACGGTAAATTTTAGAGGAGTAAGCAGAGAAAGAAGTATGTTGTTACAATTTCCTAATAAGGGGAGTATTCTAAATGAGGATAATGGGGATAACGATGTTGACTTTATGCTTGTTGGTGAGGATATCCTTGATAAATACAATATTGATAAAAATAAAAAACTAATTGTTAGTATGGGACAGGATTACAAATATAGTGACATTGTAGGAGTAAGCTTTACAGAATTTGTAGCAGACCTGTTAAAAGATAAGGAGGATGTTCAGTTTGTTATTATAGGACCGAATTTTGAAGAAATAAAATGGAAACAATTATATGAAATAACATCAGGGAAAGCTAAGGCGTTAGGGTATTTACCAAGAGAAGAGGCCTATAGCATTATATCTCATGGTGATCTTTTTATAGCTTCTTTTCCAATGATAGCTTCCGGCGTGGATATTGCAGAACAATATGGCATTCCGTATCTGATTTATGATATATGTGGTAGACTTGAAGGATATTTTGCAAGGGGATATGTAAATTCTTTAAGTGAGCTAAAGGATACAACAGAAAAAATACTTAAAAAAGAAGAAGTGCTAAAACAGACAAAGGAATATTTTTATAAATTGTCTAAGGAAGAATGGGTAGAAGAATTAGATAAAATATATTTAAGTTATAATATTCATGGCAGCGAGATGTTCGGGGATGTTAGGAAGATAGATAAAGAAGAGTGTATAAATTATCAGTTGATGCAGGATAGTGGTATTAATACTATAAAAAATATAGTTAGGACCGTTAACATTCCTAATAGTATTCTGATTAATTTTATTAGTAATTGCATGAATTTAGATGATAATATTCTATTTGAAAAAATGAATATGGAATATTTCATGAAGATGTATTGCGAGAATGGATATAAGTTAAAGTGTTATACCAGATGGTTAAAATTAAGTGTAAATAATGTTACTATAGGAGATTATCTTTTAAAAAAAGGTATTTTTACGGTGTCAATTTATGGGTGTGGGGATGCAGGTGAAGCGTTGTATGAGGATTTAATAAAATCGGGCATAGAAATAGAATGTATTATTGATAAATTTAGATGCGGAAAGTTTAAGAAGCATAATATAAGTCCTTTGGGAACAAGGATTATGAAAAGCAGTATTTTGATTAATACAACGGTTGTGTCTGATATCCAAATAGGTATAGAATATGGAAATAATATTAGTAATATAGAAATAGTTTCTTTATTTGATATTGTTGATAAGATTAGTGAGGAGTATGAATGTGAGTGATAACAGTTTAAATATTTCGTTTATGACAGGAATAGAGTATGGGGGAAGTTTATATTTATCAGCAACATATTTAAATGGTTTATTTAGGTATGATATGGAAGATGATAAGTTGGAGTTTATTGATTGTTTTAAACAAGAAACAGAATCAACAGGTTTATACAGAGACACGCTGTTAATAAATGATGAAATATGGTTCATGCCGGAACATGCTAAAAAAATTGCAATATTTAATCCTCATAAAGTGGAAATTCGATATATAGAGTTAAATGCCAATTATGATAAGAGTGTGTGGTGTAATTTTATTACGTTCGGAGTTATTAATAATGAGTATGTATATATGATACCTGCCGGTGCTGACTCGGTTCAGATTATTGATATTATTAATGAAAAGGTAAACAGGATTTCTTTAGAAAAAAGGTATCAGAATAAATTTTTGGGAGCATTTTATAAAGATAACAAGCTGTATGTATATCCCAGAGAGGGAGAAGATGTTTTGTGTATATCCATACCGGATTTTTTAGTAACTGTTATACCGTATAAATATAATTCGCAAGATTATGGATTTGTGTATTATGATAATGATAGAGATGAAATATGGAATTTGCCTTATAGAGAACCTTCGATTTTAGTGGAAGGAAAAACTAAAAACTTTAATATTAAATTGTATAATGAAAAAATATCAAGGGGGATTTGTAGCTTTATATCAATTATAGATGATAGTTTGTATACAGTTGCCAATGGCTACAGTGAACTGCTAAAAGTGTCGATAGATGATAAGAGTGTTAAGAGATATAAAGTGGGTTATTGTGAACAGGCTACTTATCACCCGATTCGTTCAAATACATTTTATATGACTAACAAATGGGAAGCAAGTATATATTATTTTGAAAAAGAGGAAGAAAAATTAATTAAAATTGTGCCGGAGATGTCACTTGAAGAGTTGGTTGTTCAGGTGAAAGAAAAGGGGTATACGTTAGAAGATATTGGTGTGACTGATTTTTCAAAGCAGATAGTGTATGAGTCGGTAATTTATAATGCAGAGTATTTAATCAATTGGATAAGTAAGGAGGATTAATATGAAATTTTGTAAGAAACCATGGGAATATTTGTGGTTATATGATGCGGAAAAAGGAAGTGTACTTCCATGTTGTTGGTTAAATGGTGGAGACTCTTGGGGCAATATTTTGGAGGAGTCTGTAGAGGAAATATATAATTCTGAATTTGCTAAAAGATTTCGAGAGTCGATTATAGATGGGTCATATAGGTATTGTGATGATAAAATGTGTAGATTGTTATCTCATGATGAACTTCCGGATATGACAGAAGAGGAAATAAATGACTTTATAAATAATTCTTCCATATGTGAGTATAATGTTGCGTATGAAGAAACCTGTAACCATGCATGTCCTTCATGTCGTTCAGATTATTTTAAAGGGTGTCAGGAATATTATGATAAGGTTAGATTTATTACTGATAAGATGATGCCTTATTACAATAAAGCAAAATATTTATCATTGGATGGTCGAGGAGATTTGTTTGCCAGTAAAGAAATGATGTACTTGTTAGAAAATTTAGAACCGGAAAATGAAGATTTACATTTATTATTTGAAACTAATGGCGCATTGTTTGATGAAAATCATTGGTCAAGAATTGAAAGATTGAGTAAATATAATATAGAAGTTTGCGCGACTGTTAACAGTTTTGTCGATAGTACATATAGGTATTTGAACGGATATGCCAATCATGTTGACAAGGTGATAGATAATCTTTATTTTATGAAAGAGTTAAGAGAAAAAGGTGCAATTAACAAGTTTACCATTAGTATGATAGTGCAGGAAGCTAATTTTAGAGAAATGCCGTCATATGTTAGAAGATGTCTTGATGAGTTTGGTGCAGATAAAGTAAGGCTTAGGGCTATTATGCAATATGCTATGAAGGATGAAGAATATTGGTTTAAGGATGTGTATAATCCGCTTCATCCATCATATGAAGAAGCAATAGATATATTGCATGACCCGATTATTCAGGACCCAAGAGTGTGGACTTGGGAAGCTGATTACGAGAATGGCCGTGAAGCTAAAGAGTATCCGTTAAAGCGTTACGAGGATTACTATAAAAATGTAATAAAACTTGTTAATTTAGATGATAACAACGAATTACAAAAACTTATTTGTGATAAGCTTCAAGGGAAAAATTTTGCTTTGTACGGAGGCAGTGATATTTGTACACCATTAATTTCAAGGTTGCGAAAATATGGCTATACTCCGGTGTGTGTATTTGATAGTAATAAATCTGGAAGTGTTAATAAAGTTGAGGTTTATAATCTGTTTGATTGTGAAAATAAAAAGGATATTCTATATAATGTTGATATAATAATTAATACAATCTCTTTTTACAAAGAGGATGTTAAGCGTAATTTGAAAATGGTGGGTTACCGGGGTTCGATTGTAGAATTAGAGGATTTTTTAGGATAATTAAAAAGTCATTTGTTGAATTATAAGGCGACGAGACTTTTGAGGCTAATCTGGTAGGTGATAAAATAATGATTGAAAACAGAATATTTGTAACCAAGTCATTTATGCCACCCTATGAAAAGTATATAGAGGCTATTAAACCATTGTGGGATACCCACTGGATTACCAATATGGGAATTTATCATAATGAGCTAGAGACAAGGCTTAAAAGCTATTTAAAGGTAAAAGAATTGTCGTTAATGGTAAATGGTCATATGGCGTTGGAACTTGCAATACAAGCTTATGGATTTAAGGAAGGGTCTGAGATAATTACTACCCCCTTTACATTTATATCAACAACCCATGCAATTGTAAGGAATGGATTAACACCTGTTTTTTGTGATGTAAAGTTAGAAGATGGAACAATTGATGAAAATAAGATAGAAGAATTAATAACAGATAAAACTGTAGCAATTGTTCCTGTGCATGTATATGGCAATCTCTGTAACGTGGAAGTTATAGAAAATGTTGCGAAAAAACATGATTTGAAAGTGATATATGATGCAGCGCATGCCTTTGGCATTGAAAAAGGTGACATTGGTGTGGGAAATTATGGTGATGTATCAGTTTTTAGCTTCCATGCAACAAAAGTATTCAACACAATAGAAGGTGGAGCTGTTGTTTGTGCTGAACGTTCAATGTACGACAGATTATATAATTTGAAAAATTTTGGCATCCGAGGAGAAGAATTAGTAGAAGAAGTGGGGGCTAATGCCAAGATGAATGAGTTTTCGGCAATAATGGGATTATGTAATCTGGATTACATAGATGAGGTTATTAATAAGAGAAAAGAGCGATATAGGTTATATATTAAACATCTAAAAAAGATAAAGGGAATACGAGTATTAAATACTATATTGCCAAATGAACGTTTTAATTATGCATATTTGCCAATTGTTGTTGAAGAGGAGTACGGTATTAGTAGAGATGAATTAAGTGTTTATTTAAGGAAAAACAACGTGTATGCAAGAAAATACTTTTATCCACTTACCGTAGAACAGGAATGCTATAAGGGAGTATATTCTGATGATAGTTTAAATAACAGTAGATATCTTTCAAATAGAGTTTTGGTTTTGCCGCTATATGCTGAATTGCAAGAAGATTTAATATGTGAAATATGTGATTTGATAAAAAGTGCAAAGACTTCAGAGTTATAAGTGTAGAGGTTATGTTTCTATGGATATAATAAATATTTGAAAGATATTTAAAACATGCAATAAATCCTGATAGCAACAAATTATCTGTTGCTATCAGGATCTATTGCAGAGGAAAAAGTGTTATGTAATAAAGATATATGGTTTGATTATAAAACCTAATAGGAATGCTAATTATTAACAACTATTTTGTCGAAATACAACATGAATTGTGTGTATAAATCAGTTAAAAGATTCTCGGTATAATTTAAATGTTATAAATGAATTAGAGGGACTATTGTTTTAATATGACTATAATAAATTGTGAATAAAATTATTAGGGAAATATATGTTGGATAAGGAGAAAAAGGGTGAAAGAAAAAAGTGTTTTGATATTAGGTGGAGTTGTGCAAAGTATTGCGTTTGTCAGAAGAGCTAAAGAGATGGGGTTAAAAGTATATGTTGCAGATAATATACCCAATTCGCCAGCTAAGAAGTTTTGTGATGTTCCGTTGGATATAGACTGTTTTAATGTTGATGAATTGAAAGAGATAATTGATAAAGAACGTATTGATGGGATTATTGTTGGTTGTGCAGATATTTTACTGCCGGTTTATTATGAGTTATGTAAGCTTACGGGGAAATATTGTTATTTAAACAAAAAACATTTGGAAGTTTTTAATAATAAAAAAGGCTTTAAAATGGCTTTGCAGGCTAATAAATTACCTATTATTAAACATTTTGATATTAATAATGTTGAGTATCCTGCGATAATAAAACCGGTAGATAACAATAGCGCTAAAGGAATCTCTGTTTGTTACGATGAAAGTACTTTGTGTAAAGCTATTGATGAGGCCATGAATAATTCGAAGTCGAGAAATATTCTTATAGAAGAATATATGATATGCGATGACATTGTAGTTGATTACGCGTTTATAGATGGAGAAGTATATGTAACATCAATTTCAGATAGATATATTAATAATGAAAATGGTGATACGGGAACCATACCAACGGCACTTGTATATCCATCTAGGTATGCTGAATTATACTTATCGACGACTCACAATAAAGTGTGTAAATTATTTAAGGAGTTGGATGTACGGAATGGATTTATGAGTATTCAGGCATTTGTTAAGGATAATAATATATATTTTTATGATCCGGCATTCAGAAAAAATGGTGCGGAAGATCATATTTTGTATAAATATATATATGATATCGATCAAATAGAAATGTTGATAAATTATGCTATAAATGGTAGTATGATTGTTGGACAAGGTAAACCGAATATGCAATGTAATTTTTCGGGAAGATATGCTGCTAACTTGGTTATTCTGGTTAAAACTGGTAAAATAAAGTTTATAAATGGACTAAAAGAAGTTGAACAGCTAAAAAATGTTATTAACATAACCCAGTGTCATTATGAAGATGATGAAGTTGTTCGAAGGGGTACTCTAGACCAGACGTTAGCAAGAATACATATTGTGTGTTCTGATAAATTGGAATTAAAGAGTGTTATTAAAGAAATATTAAACATGGTTGAGGTTGTTGATTATAATGGGAATGATATGTTGATGAATCAATTAGATATAAATGAGATATATTGATTTAAATGTGATATATTATGAAAAATCAAAGTGATTAAAAATGTTAAATGTAAAAATATTATAGGAGAAAATTGATATGAAAAAATTAATGAGTTGTATATTGATAATAAGCATAGTTATTATGGCTGCATGTGGTTCAGGCAAAGGGAATAAGGAAGAAAGAACTGTTAGAATTAATTGTCATGATGTATATGCGGCAACCACATTGTTGGTTATGAAAGAGTACAAGATATTAGAAAAATATTTGCCTGAAAATGTTAAAGTTGAATGGGTAGAACTTGCAACCGGTCCGGATATAAGAGATGCAATGGTTTCCGGTAATCTTGATATAGCGGATTTGTCATTAATGACATTTATTATGGGATATGAAAATAAATTGCCTTTAAAGTTAGTGTCGTATATGGGTGCAACTCCTATAAAGGTGTATAGTAATTCTGAAAGCATTAATTCTGTAAGTGATATAGGAACGAATGATAAAATAGCTATAACCAATAAGACAACAACATTACACGCGGCGTTTTTGGGTTTGTGTGAGGACAAGTTAGGCGATGCTATGATATATGATAACAATTTATCGGCGGTTCCGGCAGCTGATGCCCTGGCATCCATATCGAATTCGGACGACTACAAAGCTGCTATTTTTTCCTTCCCTAACTGCTCTAAAGCTGAAGAATTAGATAATGTTAAGCTTCTTGAAGATATGAGCGATGTAATTGAAAAATATAGTGTTGGAGCAGCTTCTGTATCGAGTTCTGAATTTTATGATAACAATAAGGATATTATCGAAGCATATAAAAAAGCTCAAGACGATGTTTTAAATTATATCGAAGAAAATACTGATGAAGTTTCTGTTTTTTTGGCAGAAAGATTTGGTGTAAGTGCAGAGTTGGTGAAGGAAGTTATTGAAACAATGCCACCAAGTAAATTTGTTAATAATTACGATTTACAGGCTAAATTATTGTATGATAATGGAATATTAACAAGTGAACCAACGAAGTTTATAGAGTTAGAAAACTATGATGAAATTCCTATGGAGTAATGTGCAATGAAAAAAATATTGAAAAATCAGACGCTCCAGTCGCTTATGTGGATTATATTAATTGTTGTTATTTGGGAAGTATCATCCCAAACAGGAATGGTTAACAATTATATTTTGCCTAAATTTTCAGATGTGATAGGAGCTATGGTTAATCAGATTTGTTTTGGTGAGTTAGGACACCAGATATTAAATTCATTAACTGTGATAATTTTGGGCTTTTTTGTGAGTGTAGCCATATCCATTATTATTACAGCGTTATGTGTATTGTCAAAAGTATGCAAAAGTTTATTTGTGACCTTATGTACAATATTTAATCCATTGCCGGGAATGGCCTTATTGCCATTGATAATGATGTGGTTCGGCATAGGTAATGGGGCGATGATTGCGTTAATTGTACATGGGGTAATGTGGCCCCTTGTAACCAATTTGCTTGGGGGCATAAAAAACGTACCTCAGATATATGATGAATGGGCAGATAATATAGAATTATCACCTATTATCAAGGTAAAAGAGGTTTATTTATTTTCTGTTATGCCTAGTTTTATATCAGGATTAAGAATTGGTTGGGGAAGAGCATGGCGTGCCCTGATTAGTGCAGAAATGGTATTTGGAATGATAGGTTCATTAGGTGGAATAGGTTATTATATATACACTAATAGAGCATATGCTAATATGACTAATGTAATAGTTGGTATTGTGGTTATAATTATTATTGGTTTGATTGTGGACAGAGTTGTTTTCTATACAATTGAAAAATTAACAGTTATGAAATGGGGTATGAGCATTGAGCGCTGAGCCTTTAATACGAATTAAAAATGTAACTAAAATATTTGATTTGACTGATGATGTATGTGAAGTGTTTGATGGGTTCAATATAGATATACATAAAAATCAATTTGTGTGTATTCTTGGTCATTCAGGGTGTGGAAAATCAACGCTTTTAAGAATAATTGCAGGATTTGAAGAAGTTAATGAAGGTGCTGTTATTATTGATAATAAAGTGCATGATAAACCGGGAAAAGATGTTATCATGTTATTTCAGAGCTTTGAACAGTTATTGCCCTGGAAAACAGTTATAAAAAATGTCGCATATCCGATTTTTGCAGTTGGTAAAGTGAAATCAAAAAAAGAAGCAGTGGAGTGTGCAAGCGATATATTAGATGAAGTTGGCTTGAGTGATTTTAAGGATTGCTATCCCCATCAGTTGTCAGGAGGAATGAAACAACGTGCGGCAGTGGCACGTGCATTGGCATTAAAACCTTCTATATTGCTTATGGATGAACCTTTTGCCAGTTTAGATGAAAAAAATCGACGAGAGATGCAAGAGCTAACGAAGAATATATGCAGTAAATATAATATGACTATTATCTTTGTTACTCATAGTATTGAGGAGGCAATAACATTGGCAGATAGAATTATTGTTATTGGCAGTGACAGTGGTAATATAAAATGTGATATAGAGAATAGATATAATATAAACAAAGATATTGAAACAAAAAAAGAAATGATATCTGTTTTAACAAATATAATGATATAATGGTGATAGCCTATTAATAACATGGTTTTATGGAGCTTTATCAGAAGGGCAATATAAAAGAAGGTGTGGAGAAATCCACACCTTCTTTTTGTTAATGGGTTTGTATAACCCGATTGAATTTTAATAAAGAACTAAGAAATTATTAGTTTATCAAAATCATTTTTAATTAATCAGCAACTGTAAGTGTTAATGTTACGCTAGTAGGTTCATCATCGTCGAATGTAACTTTAACATATCTTGTAGAACCAGCTGTTGCACCACCCATATATCCGCTGTTTAAGGTAAGAGTACCTTCAGAGAGTGAGTATCCACCAGTGTAAGCCATGAATGAGCTGCCATCAATACTTATTTCAAGGTTTGCAATGTTTTCAGCTGCTAAAGAGCCTGCTCCCAAATCAACAGCGAATGTAGCACCATTTGCTTTTGAATAGGTTCCTGTTCTTGTTGCAATATTAGGAGCTTTATCTGCACTCTTATAAGTTACAGCTACGCTAACTGCCTTAGCAGGCATTGTGAACTTGTAAGCTCCGCTAACAGGTGTTACAGTTACAGCTTCCTCACCACTTGGTGTATATTTTACAGTATCAACAACTTTTCCGTCTACAACAGCAGGAACGATAGTAACTTCATCACCTTCAGCAGCTGATGTAACAGTAGCTTCAGCTACCTTGAATGTAGGAGCGTTATCACCTGCAGCTGTAAGTGTGTACTTATCAACTTTATCGTTAATGCTATATACTACATCAATACCAGGAATCTTAGGTGTCTGATTAGCTTCAAGAGCCTTGTTGTAAGCATCCCATGCTTCCTTAGCGCCTTCCTCGCTATTAGCAGAACCTGTTATATAGAATTCGCAGAATGAATATTTGCTACCATCATCCGGCTGGATATAACGCTTGTATACATGACCACCTGTTTTATCATCTGTAGATGTAGTCTGGTATGTAATAGCTTCAGATTCGTCTGCTGGTGCTAATTCAAATGTCTTTGTAGCTGAAACAACTGAGTCAGCAGCAGCTACTGCTACAGGAGTTGAACCATCTGTAATAGCTAAGTATACAGATGCTGATGTGTCGCTGCTATAAGTAGCTTCCGGCTTAAATGTAAGACCATCTGCATTCTTTACTGTAACTTTAGCTGTAACAGTCTTGGTCTTTGTAGACTTGTTAATAATCTTGACCTTATTGGACTGACCCTTATATGTGTTAGTAGCAGGAGTGAACTTAACGTATGTAGCAAGATTAGTTTTTGTAATCTGAGTAAATGCTGCTTCGTCTGTAGTTACATAAAGGTTAATATCCTGATTAGCTGTTGCAGTCTCTGTATCAATAGCACTTCCGTCAGCCTTAAGTGTAACATAATCTGTTGCAGAACCTGTAGCTTCTACATATTCATCCATGTAAATCTCATCAGCACATACAACACTACCGGCATTGTGGTTAGCTTTAAGTGCGATGCTATCTACTGCAGATTCTGTAAGAGTAATATCAAAATATGTACCAAGAACAGTCGTGTCTATCTCTAAGTATTTGCCATCGTAATCAATCGGAGTTGTCTCGTCCGGTACCCAAAGATAAAAACCTGGTTCAACAGCGGTTATCGTACTTGTTGCAACTGTAATAGCTGCTTTAAGATCATCATCAATATCTGCTTCTACTTTAGTGTGGGTGTATAACTTTCCGTCAATCAGTGCACCATCAATCTGAGCAGTTGCAAGAGCTTCGATTTTGGCTTGCTGATTCACTGTGTTAAAGAGAAGAGTTGCAGAAGCATCAGAATAAGTTTCTGAGTCATACTTATTAAGTAACTTCTGTGGGTCAATTGTAAAATTGTAAGTACCTGCTGCTACAGTTGGTAATGTTACTTCATCATATACAGGAACTGCTGAGTCGTCATTCTCGAATGCACCGTTACCTGTGGACGTCTGCTCTGCTGCCATAGCAGATGTTGAAGAGAGTACCATTGCTGCTGATAATGCAACAGCCATTAAACTTTTTGTAATCTTTTTCATAGTCATTCCTCCTTGAATTAAATGAATTTTGTTGTCAATGAATGGGTTACTGAACAGTTAAAGTAATTGCCACGGATACACTGGACATCTCATCAAAGTTTCCATCTACAAGATGATACGTCATAGTAGCTGCGTGGACTCCTTTATCAGGGGTCTTATCGAGGGTGATGTTCTCGATGTGACTGCCGACTGCAATGTAAGGAGACTTGTAAATAGTTTCTCCGGTGGAATCGAGTGTTACGGTTGTATATACGGTACTTGTGTTGTTCTTGCTGTTGCCAACATAAGCATCCTTTGATATACCTGTGGAAGCATCGATTGTCCAGTCGTAGTTCATACTAACGTCATATGAACCTGTTGCTACGTTGTTATTCTTCTCCTCTTGCTGTTCAGCAAAGTTACCTACGTTATCTTCAGTAATAACTATATCATTAGGTGTAACAGTATCATCAGGCTTACCTAAGACAATTACTGTTGCTAATATAAGTATTGAGACAACTACAATAGGTACAATCACCATAACAGGCTTTTTCTTTGATGAACTTTTTCTAGTACGATTAGTAGCATTGATACGCTGCTGAACACTCTTCTTTGCCATATTACAACCATCCATCCATTCATTTTTTACAAATACTATTTCGTCTTTTTTTTGAAAATTCTTTATAGCCTGAAGCAATAAATGTTCAAAAAAACGTGAACAAATATATTTGATGTATAGATTATATACTAATTATCAATAAAGTGCAATATATTTTTCGCAAAAGATTAATAATTTGTTAACAATTAATATATTGAAGAATAGATTGTAAATAAAAGTTACATTTAATAGTGACATGCCATCTTTGTATATGTTAAACTTAACTGTAATATATAATGAATGTAAAATATAATGAAAACAAGGTTGTTATGATATAAAAATATAGGGGTGTGAGTTTGATGGCTTCATATTTGGCAACCGGGGCAACCGGTTATATTGGTTCTATGCTTGTAAGGCATATTATATAATACAAATCGTATAATATTTAAGTTATACTATATAAGGAAATGGATGATGAAATAAATGTTAGAGGTTAAAAATTTAACGATTGAGGATGTAGAGGGACAATGTCTGGTTGAGGATATATCCTTTCATATTAATAAGGAAGATTTTGTTGTTCTTTTTGGAGATGATGCAGATGCCAGGAAAGAACTTATACATTGCATCATGGGATATAAAAGGTATTATTCCGGTGAGGTATGTTTTGGGGAAGAAGCAGGGTGTGTAAGATATTTGCCGGATGATATTTTATATGAAGAAAGCATGACTGCTGCCGATTATTTCAGAATGGTTAGCTCAAGGTTTGAGAACTATAATATTAATAAGCAGGAGCAGTTGTGTGAGAAGCTTGGAATTGATAAAAATGAAGAGCTGCTTGAAATGACATTTGAAGATAATAAGCTTGTACAATTTATTGCTATGGTTTGCAGTGAGCCGGATGTGATTATTGTTGATGAACTTCATAGTTATATTACAGCCAAGACTATGAAAATGTTGTTTAAATATCTTAAGAAAACCAATGAGTTGGGGACGACAATAATATATTCCTGCACCGATTACGAGACGGTTAAGTCTGTTTGTAATCGTTTTATTATGTTGGATGAGGGCAAGGTTGTTGCTGACCGGGTAGTTGATGGTAATGATGTGAGAAAGAGAATTATTACTCTTCCAGGAGGAAGGTCGGAAACCTTGGAGTCTATATTTGGGGAATATATTGCCACAAGAAATAACAGATCAAGCTACGTGTGCAATCAGCCATTGGATAAAGTTCCGGTTATATTATATAAGATTGGAAGCAAGGATTATCTCATAGAAGAGATGACTTTGGCAGAGGAATTAACTAATGATTATTCGAGGTGGGAGGAGTTATGAGATTTCTTATTAAAAGAGAGTACAAACGTGATATAAGGGACTGTATAAACTCTGGCATTGTATTATCGTTGATTTCTGTTGCTGTTATGTTGCTATATTTTTTGCTGAAGGAAGAAGTGGTAACTTTAGGTAGCCGTATATTTAAGCTTCCTGAACCGGCATACAGGATTTTGGGTTTTAATAACGCAATTCATTCTTATAATCTTGCCTTTTTAAATGGAATTACAGTTACGATTGCAAACATCTTTATAATAATAAAGGCTTGTGACAGGGTTTATGAAATTGTGGATAGAGATGAAATCAATGGCACGATTTTCTTTATGTGTAATCAGCTTTATTCAAGAAGAGAATATATTATAGGAAAGTATTTGTGGTCTGTTATAAGGTATTCTGTCGAGTACGTTTGGTTTTATGCAGTGATTATATTGACAGGTTATTTTACTGACATTAAAGGCTTGCAGGCCGGAGAGTATTTTGGTAGCAATCTTAAGTTGATGGTTGCGGGAATTTGTATAGGGGTAATGTACATTTCAATAGTATATGTATATGCGGTATATAGAAACAGAAAAGACGATAGTGGCAGTTACTTCCTTGTTAGGATGATTACTTGGGGGATAGTGTTGCTTGCTAATCTGTATAGAGTTGTGGATTTGTTAAAGTGGATTATGAAAGCTTATAATATGTCGCAGGTGGAGATACTTGAAAGACTTTCGGGGTTTGAAATGCTAAAGTATTTTTCGCCGCTTACATGGATTAATCCCTTTAATAAATTCCAGGTTATGAGTTGGGGAATGACATGTCTTATAGGTGTTTTAATTTCCGTATTGTGTTTAGGTGTCACGGTATTTTTATATGAAAGAAGAGATATATCCTAATAAAACTATGGTTCAAAATATAATATAAACTATAAGTAAAACTATAATTCAAATTATAATTCAAACAACGAGAGGTTAGTATGATTAAAATCAATGTATTAGGAAGCTGTGTGTCTCGTGTGGCTTTGTTGGATGGAGACAGAACAGCTCATGGAATAGTGGGTGAGGGCGTAGAGCTTGGCTACTTCCTTGATAAACAGAATATAATATGTGCAATGACGTCGTCGCCATTTAGCAGGGAAGAGATTGATTCGGTGCGCGCCGAGGAAATATATGACCCGGCAAGAATTAAAACCCTTAAACAGTGTCTTAGCAAAGAGACTGTGAGTATGTTATTTTCACCAAAGGCGGATTATATTGTAATTGATTTGTATGATATGCAGAATGATTTTGGCATTTTTAATGGGAAAATATTTTCTACCTGTGCCCATGAGTTTTTTCAGACGGAGTTATTTAGAAAATATGCTAACGATATAGCTGTTGCTAATTTTATGCTTATGCCTAAGGATAGGGTATTTCATATGTCAGATGTGTTTTTTGACAAGCTTTTGGAGGTATACGATAGCGACCATATAATATTGAACAGATTTCGTTCCAATACATATTATCTTTCAAAAGAAGGGTATATTTTGCATGTTCCTGATATGTATAAGAAACCATATCATTCAAATGATGCTTACAATGAACCGTTGTGGAGCCTTGAAGAGCATATTATTGAAAAATATAATCCTTACGTTATTGATTTGTCTAAGTATTTTTGTGGTGATGCCAATTACTGGGATAATCTTAATGGAGCTCATTTTGAAAAGGAATTTTATAGAGAAACTTATGATCAGATTATGAGAATTGTAAGAGGAGAAAGCAAGGAAAGATATTATTCCCAACCTGATTTCTTTAATCCCCAGAGAAGGGGCTATGAAGAAGATAGGGAAAGACTCTTTGATGTGGAGAGTAATCTTATAATGTTTAACAAGCTTTTGGAAGCTGATGATATATTGTGGCTTAATATTCTTGATAAACTAAACACCTATGCACCTGAAGATGTAAGGGTAAAACAGTATATGGAGTGCCTCGGTAATATAAGTTAAAGAAACTAACTTGTTGTAGGGGTGCCGGAGGTTTCGCGTTTTCTAAAGTCTGATGGCGTTTCCTGCATTATCTTTAAAAATGTGCGGTTGTAATAGCTTATGTTATTATAGCCGCATTTTGTTGCTATCTCAGCGATGCTTTCAGAGGAATCTGTTAGAAAACGGCAACTCTCTAAGATGCGCTTCCTGTTAAGGTATGTAAATGGAGTGAATCCTGTGAATTCCTTGAAAACTCTGCAAAAGTGACCTTGACTCATGCCGGCAGTCTGGGCAAGGAGAGTAAGCTCGATGTTTTCCTGATAATTGTTGTCTATGTAATCGATACAGTTTTTAAGCTGGGGATAAATGTGGTCATATACACTGTTGTTGTGAACAGTCACAAAGTGGGAGTTGTACATTAACTGCCATATCATAAGAAGTCTTCCGCGCAGCTCTAACTCGTACATATCGATATCTGATTTATCCATGTTGAATATAGGAATTAGTAATTCGAGAATTTTATTGTTGCAGTCGTTATGGCAATCTGTGTCTTTGTTAATATGCATAATTGATTTTCTTGCATTGTAAAGTGCAGGATAAATATAATGTCTGCAATAATGAGGGAGTACCTCAGTAAGTAGGGTGGCGTCGAATACCAGGGCATGGAATGAACAATCTGCATTATCAGCAGAGGCATTATTGGCATAATGAATAAGCCCTGAAGGAATAAACATGGCTTCGCCTGCTTTTACTCTAAAGGGTTCGTCTTCAATTATAAAATCAACTTTCCCCTCTTCTAAATAGAAGAATTCCATTTCATTGTGATAATGAAGGTACAAGGCCAATTCCATACCATATGAGACTGTAGTATGATGAATTAAGAATGGTCTTGATAGGGTTTTGTGAGTTATTTGTTCTGCCAGATAAGGGGTGTTGTTTGCCATACCAATCTCCCATAATGAGTTATAGTTATCTGCGTGTTTACTACAATATTATAATAGCTTATTTGGGCAAGATATTTCAATAGAAATAGTTAACTTTAATGGTTTTACAAAATTTGACACGACAAAGTTAATTATGTAAAATAAAAATAAGAGTATTTTGTTATAGGAGTTTGTTAAATGTAGTGGCAAATAAGTGGGGTATGTAATGTTCTTTAATAAAACAAAAGAGAAGAGTATAAGTAGGATTAAAGGAAGCCTGATAAGGTATATAGTAGTATCTTTTGTATATATATTATCTATTTTTCTGTCGGTAGTTTGTTTTTGGTCTAAGCGTGCATTCGATATTGAGTTTAATGAAATTATCAATACTTTAATGGGTCCCCTTGGAGGTGCAGGTAATGCGGTGTTATATGACGGCCTTGTATTTTGTGTGCCTATTATTTTGGTGTTGGTGGTGTTGGTGGTTGGAGTGTATCTTGTGTATGATATCCGTAAGTCAGGAAAGCTTAGTTGGGAAAGAGAAACTAATTATAAGAAGGTTCAGGTAAGAAAACTTATTATAATAAGAAGAATATGGTCTTGGGTAAGTGTGGGGTTATTTGCTTTAATGCTGTTGTATGTAGACCATAGTTACCAGATTGGAGAATATGTACATTATAGAATGTCGGATTCGGGAATTTATGAAAAATGTTATGTAAGTCCTAAGTCGGTTAATATTACCCGAAAAGGGAAAAAGAAGAATCTTATATACATTTACCTTGAGAGTATGGAAAGTTCATATGCATCAAAGGATGCAGGGGGATTTCAAGAAGTTAATTATATTCCTAAGCTTACAGAGCTTGCTAACAAAAATGTGTCATTTTCTAATAACGAAATGCTAGGTGGATTTTATTCTAATTACGGAGCAACATGGACTCTTGGAGCTTTGTATACATCTTTGTCAGGAGTGCCTTATGCCCTTCCTCTTGATGGGAATCAGGCTCCCACGGGGAAAGAGTTCGCATCGGGATTAATTACATTAGGTGATTTTACGAAAAGTCAAGGCTACAACAATGAATTTTTATGTGGCTCTGATGCTGATTTTGCAGGAAGAAGAATGTTTTTAGACAGACACGGTGATTATAAAATATATGATTATTACTCAGCTGTGAAAAATGATGTGATTAAAAAGGGTTACTATGTTTGGTGGGGTATTGAAGATGCCTTGCTTTACGGCATTGCTAAAGAGGAGATAAAGGCTTTGGCAAGTAAGGATGAGCCTTTTAATTTTACAATGCTAACAGCGGATACTCATTTTCCGGAAGGGTTCGTTTGTTATATGTGCGAAGGTAAATATGACACGGTGACGGGAAATGTACTGGATTGCGCTGATAGACAATTGGCTGATTTTATTGATTGGTGCTCTAAACAGCCGTTTTATAAAGATACTGTTATTGTTATAGTTGGTGACCACACAAGGATGGATACCACATTAGTGGAGGGCCTTACCGATAAAGAAAGGACAGTATATAATTGCTTTATTAATGCCGCCGTTAAGGGGATGGAGAAGATTTCTGATAAGAATCGAAAGTTTGCTACATTTGACCTGTTTCCAACTATATTATCAGCCATGGGATACAAAATTGAAGGGGAACGACTTGGGCTTGGAACCAACATGTTTTCAGGAAAAAAGACGTTGTATGAAAAGTATGGATATCATACTGTTGAAGGTGAGCTTCAGAAAAATTCAGACTTTTATCTTAAGGAATTTGCTCCGGAGTTAATTGAAGGTGATAAAAATTAGTATGTCACTAAAAATATTAAGATGATTAAAATAGAATTAAAATAGAAATATCAAAATAGTGTTAGTTTTTGTTAAAATTATTGTAGATGTGAGCTTTCGATAGCAATATAATGATAATAACATGACAACACTATTTTTGTTTTTTTAGAAAGGGATGTATTAATGGGTAAGATAACAATTTGCAAAGACAAGCTTATATTTGAGAGAAAGGATGAGCTCACTATAATTGAGCCTTATGGTCCTGATTGTCTTAGATGTAGGTCAACAAAAAATGGTAAAATTTTAGACGAAGATTGGACATTGCTTCCTCCTATGGAAGGTGGGGAGTGTATAACCGATGGCGATGAGAAGGTTGCCACAATTAAAAATGGAATGGTGTCTGCTAAGATTGAGGCAGGACAGATATGGTACGGTGGACTTATCACATATTACAGAGAGGATAAGGACATATTAAGAACCAAGTTCGAAGGAGAATATACAGGTCGTAATGTTCATGTGGAAGGAGACCATTATCAGATAAAGGTTATATTCGAAGCCAATAAGGGTGAGCATATATACGGTCTTGGTCAGGAGCAGGAGGACCAGTTTGACAGAAAGGGAAGTACGGTAAATCTTCTTCATTATAATACTAAGTCAGCAGTTCCTGTTATTTATTCATCTCTTGGCTATGGATTTATGTGGAACAATCCGGCACCCGGAAGATGTGAGACTACTAACAATCATACAATGTGGGTGGCAGACAGTGCGTACCAGGCGGATTATCTTGTGTATGCAGGTAAGACACCGGCTGAGGTTATGAAAAAATATTGCGATTTGACAGGATATGCACCAAAGTTTCCAAAGTGGGCAGCAGGATTCTGGCAGAGTAGATTAAGATATGAAAGTCAGGAGGAAGTGTTAAGAGTTGCAAGAGAATATAAAAAGCTTAACATTCCAATTGATGCTATAGTTATTGATTATTTCCACTGGACAGAGCAGGGAGAATGGCAGTTTGATCCTAAGTACTGGCCGGACCCTAAGGCGATGGTAGATGAACTTAACGAAATGGGAATTGAAACGGTTGTGTCAGTATGGCCGACAACCAATCCTAAGAGCAAGTATTACCTTGAAATGAGTGAGGCTAACATGCTTGTTCGTACAGAAAATGGACAGTATGGAACCTTTGATTTTTATGGACAGCAGACATTTATTGACCCTACTAATCCTAAGACTCGCTCTTATGTATGGAATCTGTTGAAGGAGCATTATTATGATTACGGTATTAAAAGCTTTTGGTTAGATGAGGCAGAGCCTGAGGTTCACCCACAGCAGTTTAATAATCTTAAGTTCTATGCAGGAAATGGTGCCCAGACAGCTATGCTTTATCCTTACTACTACAGCAAAATGGTATACGAAGGATTACAAGAAGTTGGAGAAGAGGACATTATTATTCTTACAAGAGCTGCATATCCGGGAACACAGAAGTTTGGTTCACTTGTATGGAATGGAGATATTGTATCTACATTTGATGCACTTAGAATGAGCGTTAAGACAGGACTTTCAATGGCGATGTGTGGAATTCCATGGTGGAATAGTGATATAGGCGGATTCTTATTTGCAGATACAGAGAGTGATTACTTTAGAGAGTTGGTTATCCGCTGGGCTCAGTTTGGTGTGTTCTCACCTGTTATGAGACTGCACGGTTCAAGACTCAGACCTAAGAATCATCAGGACAGATATCCGGGAATTATTGAAAAAAGTGGCGGAGACAACGAGATATGGAGCTTTGGAGAAGAAAACTTTAAGATACTTGAAAAACTTGTAAAGCTTCGTGACAGACTTAAACCATACATATGTCACTATATGGATATTGCCACCGAAACCGGTGCTCCAATTATGCGTCCTATGTTTTGGGATTATCACACAGATGAACGCTGTTATGAGCTTGAGGACCAGTACATGTTTGGTGAAGATATATTGTTTGCTCCAATTGTGGATGAAGGCGCAACTAAGCGTAGCGTATACCTTCCTAAGGGACGTTGGGTTAACGTTAATACTAAGGAAGTTGTTGAAGGGGAATGTGATATCACATGCCACGCTAAGTTAGATGAATTTATTGCTTTCGTTAAAGAAGGCAGTGAGGTACTTGAGGTGTTTGAGTAAAAAAGTGTTAACGGACTTATGAAGAAATTGAGTAAAAGAGGAGGGGCTTGTATGAGAAAGCTAACAAAAAAATTAGTTGCATTTACATTAAGTGTAGCACTTGGAATGCCTGCTGTATCAGGTTTGTTTGAAGAACCAAAGCAGGTTGAAGCTGCCCAGGGTTATTCTCCAACAATGACAGTTGATATGACTGAGGAGTTAGGGGAAATAATGCATGGCGCGTCAGGATTTCTTTACGGTGTAAGTAGTGAAGATGTTCCTACAATGAATCTTATTACCCCATTAAAGCCAAAGGTGTTGGCAACTAAGGGAGCTTTAGGAACAGAGCATCCTTATGCTGAAGCTCTTGATGTAGCAGAAACCTTTTTAGAATCAGGTGGAGAAATGGTTCAGATGTACAATAGTAACTTTTATGCCATTTTCCAGCCAAAGCAGTATTGCCAGGATTATGTTGTGCAGTTTAAAGAGGTAATTGTTCCATATGTAACAAAATGGAAAGAAGAGTGGAAGAAAAAGCATCATCACAATCCTGTAACTGGCGTTGATGATTTGGGACTTAATATTGATAAGGCATTAGTATATCTTCCTATTAACGAGGGAGACTCAAGTAGAAGTAAGGAAGACGGAGACGATTTCAGACAGATATTTGAGGCGTACTACAAAGCCATAAAAGAGGTTGACCCCCTTGCTACAGTAGGAGGTATGAATCCTGCTGAGTACTCATGGACTCACGTTCCACCGGAATGGCAGTGGGATGGTTGGCATACATGGCTTAATTATCTGTATGAAAATGATGCTTTACCTGATGTGGTAACATGGCATCAGCTTGAGCGTAATGAGAACAGATATAAGGCTGATATTGAAGAACATGAGCATTACAAAGATATTTTTGCCGGAGAAGGTAACGAAGATGAATATTACGGCAGGGTTAATAATCAGGATGTTAATAAAATTCCTGTAGATGCACCTCCTGTTGTTATTAACGAGATTGCCCAGTCTGATGAATGTGGAGTTCCGGGAGCTTTGGTTAGCTGGATGGGACGTCTTGAGGATGCCCAGGCATATGGATGTCTTCCTTTCTGGCATCAGGCAGACAATCTTAATGACCTTGCGGCAGATGCCAATGAAGCCAACAGTGCATGGTGGCTTTATAAGTGGTATGCAGATATGGAAGGCGAAAGATTACAGATTACAACCGATGATAAGTATTCAGGATTGTATGGCGTGTCAACTATAGATAACAAGGCTAAAAAGACTACAACACTCTTTGGACTTGGAAGCGAGGACGGAGATGCCAATGTTGTGCTTAAGGACCTTGATAAGACAGACTTATTCAAGGGTGCCAAGAAGGTTCATGTGAGAATAGATGCAGCTTATTTTAAGGGCTTTAATAGTGCCAGTGAACCGGAATTATTACTTGAAGGCGCGTATGCTCTCGAGGATGGTAATCTTAACATAAGTCTTAATGATGTGCTTCGTTCTACAGGCTACAGACTTACTGTAACACCTGCAAAGGAAAATGAAGAAGTAGGCAAGCTAACTTATGGACCATATCATGCAATATATGAAGCAGAGGAAGCTGACAGAGTAGGAAATAGTGGCCTTGGTACAGTAACAAGTACTAAATACTTCCTTTCAGGACCACGTGCATTTGAGGCTACTGATGACAAGAATAATATAGGTGGTTCAGGTCTTTGTAACTTTACCGACAGCAGAGGTGTCGAATACAAGATAGAGGTTCCTAAAAAGGGAAGATACAAGCTTGAATTCATATATGGTAACCAGGTTGGTATGAACAGAGGTAATGAAACTACTCACAAGCCTGAAAATAAGATTCAGTATCTTACCATTGATGAAACAGAGTATGACATGATTCTTAAAAATACAATGGAAAGAGAATGGACAGCTTTATATACAAAATATGTTGACTGGGAGCCGGGAACTCACAGTGTAACTATTCTTGGAAGCACTCCTAACGCAGAAGGCAATATACTTCATGATGCCCTTCATGTTACTGCTGTTGGAGAATATGGCGAAGATACTACTGTTTATAATAAGGTATTTGAAGCTGAAGACGGAGACTTTTCATTTAATGCATTATATCCTAAGACTAATCCTGTGAAGGTTAACAATGGAGTAGCAGGATTTACAGGTGAAGGTTATATATCAGGACTTAATGCAAAGACAGTTAAAAATGGTGGCGGAGTACGTTTTAACGTATTTGTTGAAAAAAGCGGACTTTATAATATGAGTCTGAGATATCAGTCAAATGCAACGGGAAAAGCTACAATATATATTGGTAATGCAGCAAGGTCCTTTAAAGGTCTTACTAAGGATATTGGTGTGGCAAGCTCTAACGGAGCATGGATGAATACAGAAGCTACAGTATATTTGCAGAAAGGCTCTAATATTGTAGATGTGGATGCCAGTGTTGATATGCTTCTTGATAATATGACAGTAAAGGAGTGGGCTGAAGGTACTTCTTATTCCAAAGAAGTTAAGGCTATTGATGCCATTCCTCAGGGAGCACAGATGGAAGATGTGGAATATGATGTGTGGTCAGTAAGATGGAATCCTGAGTATGTTGACCCTGTTTATGCCGGTCTTCTTAACGGAGCAGAGCCATTTGCTACAGTAAAAACTGTAAATAAAATAGCTGATGCAGAATTAACAGTAGATGGAGAACCTGTTTCTTACGTAGTAGGTCGAAGTCTTACCGGAGATGCAGCAGCTGAAAATGATATTGACAAATATCTTGAATTTGAGGTGGAAGTAGCAAGTTCCGGCAAGTATGCTATGCAGTTATTTCATTCAAATGATGAAATATTTGGAACACATGGTTATAACACTAAGATTATTGACAAATATGCCAACATAAAAGTAAATGATGGAGAAGCAAAAAGATATTTCTTTATCAATACAATCTCCAGAGATACATTCAAGGAAAAAACTGTTTTTGTTGACTTGCAGGCCGGCAAGAATACTATCAAAATATTTAATGATGACAGCTGGAAGGTAATGAAAGGTCTTGATGATGGTCAGGCAAAGGCTGCAGGACTTCCAGATTGGCGTGAAGCAGATCCGGGGCAGGAAGTAACCGGAAGCTACAGCAGTTTCTATTTTGACAAGCCGGGAAATATTCCTATTGTAAACTCATTGCCTAACTTTAGTAAGTTTGTGCTCACACCGGTATTTGTCGGAGGAACTCCAGTTGTAGATGCCCCTTCGGTAAATAACCCTCCTACAATAACACCTGCCCCAACGGATTTGTCTAACAAGTCTGTTGTAAGTAAAAAACCGGCTAAGCCTGGTAAGGTTAGGATTACAAAAGTTGCTTCAAAGACAAAAAAGACAATAAAAGTAACTTGGAAGAAGGCAAGTAAGGCAAAAGGTTATCAGATTGTACTTGGAACTAACAAAAAGATAACTAAGGGCAAGAAAACCATCAATATTAAGGGTACAAAGGTTACAACCAAGACTATTAAGAAGCTTAAGCGTAAAACTACCTATTATGTAAAAATGCGTGCTTATAATTCAAATGGCAAGCAAAAGACATATGGAAACTGGAGTACAGTTAAAAAGGTAAAAGTACGCTAGTGCATAATATTTCTAATAGTGGGAATGATATGAATATAAACTATAAATGTACTTTGAGAGTACAAACTGAAAAAGTGGTATATATGAATATCCTTCAAACTATATATAAAAGTGCCAAAATAAGATGTGTAATAGCTGTATGCCTGTGTTTATGGGCAGCAGTACTGTTACAGCTTGCCGTTGAAAATGTATTTGCAAAAAAAGTTGATATAACAGAAGCATTTTCAATTGAAGATAATGTTACAATTAAAAATTGCAGTGTGGAAAGTACTGCCCGTCTGGATAAGGATGGGCAGTATTTTACTGCAGAAACCCTGTTGAATCTTCTTGAAAAAATGTCTGATACAGACAGCAACATAAGATATAGTGAAGTAAAGTACAGAAATGAGCCTGTGCCTTGTTATTATCTGGAATACGAAAGTTCTGTATGGAGAGTATCAATGACTTTATCCAAACCGGCAAAAAATGTAGGCGCATATCTTCATCTGGTTATTACTGATTTTTCCGAAATGAAGGATTATAACGCATGCCGTGAGACAATAGAGACTTATTACGGTAAAGAAGGTCTTAATCTCTCTAAAACATCTTATATCATATACTCCGGAATTGACGCTCTTATTACAGGCAAAATGTCTCCTGATGAGTGTAACAAACTTACAGATAAAATATTTTCAAGAATAGGTGCAGATACTGTATGTGAAGGTTATGATAACTACTACACAAGATACGGATATTCCGATTCCCTAAAAAATTCCCATAACTTTCACTCAGGCGAAGGTAAAAATGTGAACTTTCAAATTGCGTATTCATACAATGAGACAGCAGATGCTACGGAAGTAATGATAGGAACGCCGTTTATTAATGGGGGTTATTAAGTGAATGATGGTCTGCAATGAGACTGATGAATTTGACTAATCTATTTGTTGGTACTTCTCAATAAAAAGTTCAATTGGAAGATAAAAATCATCATATCTTTCTTTTATCTCATCGTCAGTCCAATTCCACCAGGCGATTTTGTTTAAGGCTGTTATTTGTTCCGGTGTATATCTGTATCTGATGATTCTTGCAGGTATTCCCGCAACAACAGCATAATCCGGGACGTCTTTTGTAATAACAGCACCTGCAGCGGCTATAACTCCATTGCCGATGTTTGCGCTATTGGTTACTAGAACATCTTTTCCCAGCCAAACGTCATTGCCTATAGTAGCTCTTTGTTGTTTCTTTATAAATTCTGTTTTGGGTTCTACGCCGGGCATATAATAATCCTCGTCTTTGTCAAGTTCAAAAGGATATTCGTAGCCCTCGGTATTTTTTCCACAATATATAAAAGGATGAGTAGTTATATATCTGATTTCGTGATTAGGGACATAATCTACCCCATGTGCAAAACTACAAAACGAGCCGATAGATTTTATTAATCGATGGTTGTAACACAGAGGTCCATAGCTATATCTGCCGATTTCTGTTTTATACTGACAATATTTAGATTTACCAGAGAATTTGGAATTATTTATTTTTGTCATACATTCGAGCTCGATTATTTTTTCTTGTGAAAAATATTTGGAAACACTGTTTTTCAAGTCGTCATAGATATTCGTATTGTTAGATGTTAAAAATAGTACATACTCATCTGTGTTAATATTTTCTAAATGTGATAGAGCATGAATATTATCTGTATATTTACTTTTGTGATTATCTATTAGAAGGGCAGGCTCAACGGCATAAATATTTTTCATGATATTGTAGGTCTGTATACCAATGTCTCCGCATGGAAACAGTATGATTTTATGCTGAGAGTTACCTCCCATTTCTAGTACTCGTTCTATACAATCTGTGATTTGTGTGATAAGTGATTTCGCCATATTGTCCCTCGTTATATATTTATTTAAAGTAATTATTATAATTGCTTTGAAGTGCTAATACTTGAATATTATATCGGTGATGTATTATATTTTCTTTAATAATGATATTGTATATTATATTCTCATATGATATACATTTTTTGTTGCTTGATTTTAACTGCGACTTGTCAGCAATTTTGTACAAGACTTTTTTTGTAAAATTCTGAAGTGAATTATATGAATTTTGTGCTGACTATATGTTGAATGAAAATAGTTTGAGTTACACATTGTTAATAACTGCTTTGCTTTATGTTCTTTTAGAACTGTTTTGTGTTAAAAAGTTATTAGAAATATTTTATGTTATATACCGCATGTAACTACTTTATTGACAAGGGTTAATGGGAGTAATAGAATAACAATAATTGTAGTTTAAAAGATGATATGTTTTCGAAATCTATAATAAACAGAGGAATTGAAAGCATATTATGCCAAAATGGAGGTTATTATGATAGCAAAAAGCATGGTGGATTACGTTAATGGAAGCTCTGTAATACGAGCAATGTTTGAAGAAGGTAACAAAATGGCAAAGATGTATGGTGCCGAGAATGTTTATGATTTTAGTCTTGGTAATCCAAGTGTAGAGCCGCCTAAGGCAGTTGGGGAGGCTATGAGATATATTTTGCAGGAAGAGAAGCCTAATCTTGTGCACGGCTACATGAACAATGCAGGTTATGAAGATGTAAGGGATGCCATTGCCAATTCCATTAATCAAAAGTTTGACACATCATTTAATGCTAATAACATACTTATGACAGTTGGTGCCGCAGGTGGTCTTAATGTTATTTTAAAGACCTTACTTGACCCGGAGGATGAAGTGGTGGTATTTGCTCCGTTTTTTGGTGAATATGCCAACTATATTAAGAACTATGGTGGGGTAATGAAGGTGGCAAAAACAACAGAAGATTTTTTGCCTGACCCTGAACTTACCAAGGAGGCAATAACTGAAAAAACAAAGGCGGTTATTATTAATAATCCTAACAATCCAACAGGAGTAGTATATTCAGAAGAAGATATTATAAAGCTTGCAGATGTTTTGCGTGAATGTGAAAAGGAATACGGGCATGCAATCTATTTGATTGGAGATGAACCATATCGCGAGCTGGTTTATGATGGTGTGACAGTTCCTTATCTTACAAAATATTATGAGGATACTATTGTGGGGTATTCTTACAGTAAGTCTTTGTCCCTTCCGGGAGAAAGAATAGGTTACCTTGTTATCCCAAATGAAGTGGATGATTACGAAAATGTATTTCAGGCTGCGGGAATTGCTAATCGTATTCTTGGATTTGTTAATGCCCCATCATTGCTTCAAAGAACAGTTGCCCGTTGCCTTGATGCAGAGGTTGATATTGATACATACAATAAGAACAGAGAACTTTTATATACAGAGCTTACAGCACTTGGATTTGAGTGTATAAAGCCTCAGGGTGCTTTTTATATGTTTGTAAAAGCGCCGGGAGGTGATGATAAGGAATTTGTTAAAAAAGCCAAGGAGTTTAATCTGTTGCTTGTGCCGGGCTCAACATTTCATGGGCCGGGCTATGTGCGCATTGCGTATTGTGTAGATTATGATATGATTAAAAGAGCCTTGCCTGCATTTGAAAAACTGGCAAAGAGTTATAGTTAGTGAGAGTAAGTTATAGAAAAAGCAGTTATACGAAAAAGTAGTTGTGAAAAAAATTGGTTATACAAAAAGCGGTTATACGAAAAAACAGTTATGCAAAAAAATTGGATGTAAAAAATAATTTTCAATATATAAGTGATATAGGAGAAATACAATGTTAGAATGGAAAGTTAATGTAAGAGAAACAATTCCTTATGTTCCGGGAGAACAGCCACAAGAAGGCAATATAATAAAACTTAATACTAATGAGAATCCGTATCCGCCGGCTCCTAAAGTGGCGAGTATGGCAGAGCAAATGGATACTGACAAGTTTAGACTTTATCCTGACCCGGATGTGGGTATGCTTACGGATAAGCTTGCAGAATACCACGGTGTTAACAGTAATCAGGTTTTTGTCGGTGTAGGCTCTGATGATGTGCTTGCAATGGCATTTTTGACATTTTTTAATTCAGATAAACCTATTCTGTTTCCTGATATAACATATTCGTTTTATAAGGTTTGGGCAGGATTGTTTAAGATTCCGTATTCCAATCCGTCTCTTAACAGAGATTTTACTATAAATATACAGGACTACATGGTGCCAAACGGCGGAATTGTTATAACTAACCCTAATGCACCAACATCTTTGTATGAGCCATTAAGCAGTATTGAAGATATCGTTAAGGCAAATCCGTGTTCTGTTGTTATTGTGGATGAAGCATATATAGATTTTGGCGGTGAAAGTGCACTTTCTTTGATTGAAAAATATGATAATGTTCTTGTTGTGCGTACGTTTTCAAAGTCAAGGTCTATGGCAGGAATGAGAATTGGTTATGCAGTAGGCAATGAAGAACTTATTAATGCGTTAAAGAGTGTTAAACTTTCTTATAACTCATACACTATGAATATGCCTTCAATAATACTTGGAACCGAATCTGTTGAAGATGAACAGTATTTTCAGAGTACTCTTGCGAAGATTGTCAATACCAGAGAGAATGTTAAGGAGCAGCTTGAAGCGATAGGATTCAGTGTTTTAGAATCTGCAACAAACTTTTTGTTTGCAACTCATGAAAGGGTTTCTGCAGAAAGCATATTTAATGATCTTCGAAAAAAAGGAATATATGTACGTTATTTTAAAACTCCGCGAATTGATAATTACATAAGAATTACTATTGGCACTGATGAAGAGATGGCTATATTCATGGAAGAAATCACGAAACTGGTTAAGTAAATTGGCGGCAATTTCATGTTGATAACAACAATCATATAGCGCGCAAATAACACATTTGAAAAAAAATAAAAAAAAGTGTTGACAAGTTGTTTGTGATGATGTATTATATGTCTTGCGTCACGGAAAGTCAGTTAAACTGGCTCACCGACAGTAGGACGGGGTGTGGCTCAGTTTGGCTAGAGTGCTTGATTTGGGATCAAGAGGTCGCAGGTTCGAATCCTGTCACCCCGACTTATAATTTAATATCATCTGACATTGTCAGAGCACATTATGCGGGTGTAGTTCAATGGTAGAACACTAGCCTTCCAAGCTAGGTACGTGGGTTCGATTCCCATCACCCGCTCTTTTTAATGCCAGAAAACCGGAGTTGGATAAAAACTCCGGTTTTCTGGCATAATCTCCATATTTTTCCTTGAAAATTTTATATATTTCGATATTTGCAATGTATCAACTTTAATTTACAATGTGAATAATCTGCGAATTATTTTATCATTGTTTTTGATATGATTTTGTATCTTATTAATTTTAATGTATGGGAGGAAAAAAAATGAGATTCGTAAAAAAAGGTATCGCAATAGTTCTTGCAGCAGCAATGGTTATTACTATGGCACCGGCTAACGAAGCTGATGCAGCTAAGAAAAAACCTAAGCTTAATGTAACTAAGAAGACTATTGCAAAGGGTGGCAAGCTTAAGCTCAAAGTTAAGAATGCAACCAAGAAAACAAAGGTAACATGGAAGGCAACCGGTAAAGGTATTGTTAAACTTGCTAAGAAGAAAGGTCTTAATAATACAGTTACAGCTGTTAAAAACGGTAAGTCAACTGTTAAGGCTACAGTACAGGTTAGCAAGAAGAAAAAGGTTACTCTTAAGTGTGCTGTAACAGTTAAGAAGGCTACACCAAAAACAACAACTCCGGCTACAGTAGCAACTCCAACAGCACCTGTTGGTAACGTAACTAATGCACCTGTTCAGGCAAGTGCTACTCCTGTTGCAGGACCAGATGCAACAGCAACAGTTGTTCCTACTCCAAAGGCAACAAGAACTCCAAAGCCAACTAAGACACCTGAACCAACAGCTATTCCAATTGATGACACTGTTACATTTGAAGCTGTTGAAGGTATTAAGATTGAGAACTCTACATATAACAGAGCAGAAGGTAATTCAAAGTATATTGAAGATAAAGATATCGTTGAAGTAAATGACCCACAGAATCAGACACATGGTTCATGGGCAATGCCTGCAGATATGACTGTTGCTGTGGGTGATGTAGTTACTTTCAGAGTACAGGGATTCTTCAAAGGAACTCAGACAGTAAGATTCTGGATTGGTACAGAAGGAAATGGTGGATGTACTCCTATCAAGCTTGTTAAGACAGTAGAAGAAGGTACAGAGATTGTAGATTGGCCATGTTGTTATAATGCAGATGCTGAAGATCCAACACAGATTGGCGAACCGATGGTTGGTGTATCTGGTGAAACAACTAACGGTGCAGCATTTAGAAAAGACCAGAAGGCTCTTAATGCTGATCCTGAAACAGGTAAGTTTGATGTAACATTCTCTCTTAAAGCAGGAACAAGTCAGAATGATGTTGGAACAGATTTCTCAAGATTTACAATTAAGGGTATAATCGGTAATAACATTGACGGACTTGTAGTTAAGAATATTTATATTACCGGGTTAAATGGTAACCCTGCAAAACCTTCAACACCAAGTACAGAGGACCCGACACCAACAGAAGATCCTTATGCAAATGTACAGGGAATAGACCTTTCAGGAACAAAGGCTTTCTACGGTAAAGGTACAGTTGAATATGATGAAGAAAGTAACTCATTTACAGCAAAAGATAATGCTGGTGTATCTATTCCGCTTGGACAGACAGTTGATGCGGACGAGAGCATTAAGCTTACTATCATCGGAACTGCTCCAACAGGCGGATTCCGTCTCTGGATGTCAAATGCGTCTAATCCGGACGGTCCTACAACAGCTGTTGTTATGTCAAGTGACGTAGGAATCTTAAATGGAAAAGATTTTGTGGCAGAATATGATGTTACAGTAAACGCAGCTAGTGATACTATTTCACTTAAGGGATTGCCTGCAGGAAGTAACTGGGATACTCTTATTGTTAAAAAGATAATTGTAGGTGGAGAAGAAGAACCAACAACACCTCCAACAGATGAACCATCAGTACCACCAACAGATGAGCCATCAGTACCACCGACAGATGAGCCGTCAGTACCACCGACAGATGAGCCATCAGTACCACCGACAGATGCTCCATCAGAGGCTCCAACAGATGAACCATCAGAGGCTCCGACAGATGAACCATTAGCACCAGAACCAACAGCATCAGAACCAACAGCACCACCGACAGATGCTCCATCAGAAGCTCCAACAGATGCTCCATCAGAGGCTCCAACAGATGAACCATCAGTACCACCGACAGATGAACCAACAGCAGCACCGACAGATGAACCAACAGCAGCACCGACAGATGAACCAACAGCAGCACCGACAGATGAACCAACAGCAGCACCGACAGATGAGCCAACAACACCTCCAACAGAGGAGCCTGGCTATGAAGTTAATTTAGCAGGCGTTAAGAATTATGATGGAAACGGTTCGGTAGCATATGCGGACGGTGTAATTACTGCAACAGGTGTTAAAGGAATTCTTATTCCTATAGTTGGCACATTTGCAAAAGATGATAAAGTTAGTGTAACTGTTGAGGGTGAATCATCAGGTGCTGTAAGAAGTTGGCTTGTAAAAGTATCCGGTAATGGTGACCAGCTTTCTACAGCGGTTGTTAATCCTATAACATTTGGTCAGGCATATGAGCTTACATTTGGTGAAGATTTTGAAAATCCATATCTTCATATCAAAGTTCCGGCATATGATTCACCGGCTCTTGATAACTTAACAATTACAAGTGTTGTTGTAGAATAAGTTATTATATTTAAAAGACAATATATAGTGTGGTTGAATAGTATGTCATCCATTCTTGTATAAGAATTAAGATTCTGCCATCAGGCGACGTAAGTTGTCTGGTGGCAGTTTTGCTCTCTTACCAGGGAAATTTCGTAAACGACATTCTTTATTCTAAGAAAGATTTTGAGTTAAATAAGGTCGAATTTTGTTGAAATAAACAATGAATTAGAAAAAAAATATAAAATCATTTACAATACGGTGTTTTCGTTATACTATATAATTTGAGCACTTATGCGAGAATTGAATTGAAAGGATATGGTGAAGTGTTTAATTATATTTCGGGTGAGACAATACCTATGGTAGCATTTATAGGAGTAATGTTTGCATTTCTTGCTACGTGTTTTTTTATTGGAAAGTTTAATCAGTACCTTCCAAAAGATATTGGAAGAGATTATGCTCATGATGGTAAATTATCTGCCGGTAAACCAAGAGGTGCCGGATTCATTTTCATCCTTGTATTTGTAGGAAGCACATTGTTGTTTGCGAAACTAGATGTGGAAGTTGTTATATATGTAATATTGATTTTTGCGGCAATGATGACGGGATTTTTAGATGATGCGTCAAAAGCACCTTGGGGTGAATATAAGAAAGGGCTTCTTGATTTGCTTATAGCTATTGTGGTTGCAATGGCATATTTAAAATACAATACCAATACGATATTAATCGCAATGACGGGTACAACCATTACTATTCCGACAGTGTTATTTGGAATACTTGTGGTTATACTTGTGTGGACTGCAATTAATGTAACTAATTGTGCCGACGGAGTTGATGGGTTGTCGGGTACACTCACAATAATAACTCTGATGTCAATATATATTGCCAATATTTTGCTTGGAGTAGTGGATGAACATAATTATATAATTCTTTTGTTTGTAGTATGTATACTTGGATATTTGTGGTTTA
The DNA here is from genome assembly GCA_015057405.1 of Lachnospiraceae bacterium. Lineage (GTDB taxonomy): Bacteria > Bacillota > Clostridia > Lachnospirales > Lachnospiraceae > V9D3004. The sequence goes on along the minus strand of SVEK01000003.1, from coordinate 35,095 downwards.
ATGCGACACCGAGTAAATTGCTTATGGGAGATGCAGGTTCAAGGGCAATGGGATTGTTTATCGCCATAAGCATATTGAAAACCGGAAGTCCTCTTTTGTATTTACTTTTGTCGATCGTTCTTTTGCTTGACGGAGGACTTGGATTAGTTAAAGTATTTTTGCTGAGATTCTTAAAAATTCATATTCTTAAGAATGTACGAACACCTCTTCATGATCAGGTCAGAAAGGTAATGGGATGGTCTAATACACAAACTGTATTTAGATTTGGAATCATACAGATTGTAGTTTCTCTTGCAACTCTTTATGCAATTTATTTATTGTGATTGAGAAACGAAAAAAAACTGCGTGAGTAAAGAGTTAAACGAGGGCAAAACGAAAAAACGGTGTGTAAAGCTTCAGATGAGTACATAAACGTAAACTACGCGTGTAAAGAGCCAAACAAAGGCAAAACGAAAAAGCTGTGCGTAAAGCTTCAGATGAGTACATAAACGCAAACTGCGCGTGTAAAAAGATAAACAAGGGCAGATAAAGGAGAAGTTGATGGGTGACAACATACTTGAATTACGGGGAATAACAAAATCATTTGATGGTAAGAAGGTTCTTGATAATTTTAACCTTGAAATAGGACGAAATGAGTTTATTACTCTGCTTGGACCGTCAGGCTGCGGCAAATCAACAACCCTTAGGATAATCGGAGGGTTTGTGTGGCCGGATGAGGGTAGTGTTTTATTTGAGGGAGAAGATATTACAAAGCTTGCTCCGGAAAGGCGAAATGTTAATACTGTTTTTCAGAAGTATTCGTTGTTTCCTCATATGAATGTTGAGGAGAATATTGCTTTTGGATTAAAACTTAAGAAAAAAAGTAAGGCATACATTTCTGATAAAATTAAATATGCGTTAAAGCTCGTCAATTTGGATGGATATGAGAAACGTAATCCAATGGCGCTTTCCGGTGGACAACAGCAAAGAATCGCCATTGCAAGAGCTATAGTTAACGAACCGGCTCTGCTTTTATTGGATGAGCCGTTGGGTGCGCTTGACTTAAAGTTGCGCCATGAGATGCAAAACGAACTCATTAAGCTGAAAAAAGAACTGGGAATTACATTTATATATGTGACTCATGACCAGGAAGAAGCTCTTACAATGTCTGATAAAATCGTGGTTATGAATAAGGGTATTATTCAGCAGATGGGAACTTCGCTGTCGATATATGATGAACCGCAAAATGCGTTTGTTGCAGACTTTATTGGGGAGAGTAATATATTTGATGGAATAATGATTAAAGACCGTGTTGTTCAGATTCACGGTAAACAGATAGATTGTGTTGATGAAGGGTTTGGTGCCGGTGAGAAGGTGGATGTGGTACTTAGACCTGAGGATGTTGAGATTACTACGGAAGATAAGGGATATTATTCGGGAACGGTAACATCAGTTTTATACAAAGGAGCGTATTATGAAATTATAGTTCTGGCGGAAGGCTGTGAATGGAAATGCCAGAGCGTCAATGCGCCGGTAGCCGGAAGTACGGTGGGATTATATATTATGCCGGATAATATACATGTTATGCATAAGCCAAAGTCATCGGATGAAGAGATAATCAAGGAATAAATTAATTTCAGACGATTATCGTCCGACGAGGAACTTGCAAAGAGGCAGACGATTAGCGTTCGCGCCGGCATTTCAAAGGACCCCCTCTTGGTTTATGGATTACAGATAGATGAAATGATAAGTACGAGGAGTAATGTGAAGGTGAAGAAGAGACTTCCTGCAACACCATATTTGATATGGATGATAGGTTTTGTTATATGCCCGCTGATTGCAATAGCCATCAGTGCAATGACTGATAAAGAAGGCAACATAACATTTGAAAATATATTTGCTATTGGTGATTCGATAAATGGACAGGCATTGCTGTTTTCTTTGGCGATTGCAGTTGGTTGTACTGTTATTTGTATATTGCTTGCATATCCCACGGCGCTTGTACTTAGAAGTATGAAATTCAGAAAAAACGGATTTACGTTATTTATATTAATCCTTCCAATGTGGATGAATTTTATTCTCAGAATACTTGCATGGCAGATGATTTTGTCTAAAAACGGACTTCTGAATCTTCTCCTTGCTTCAATTGGATTAAAACCGCTGGAGATTGCTAACACTCCGGTTGCTCTTATGATAGGAATGGTTTATGATTTCCTGCCTTATATGATTATGCCGGTATTCAATGCGATTTCTGACATTGACGAAGATGTGATAGATGCGGCAAGAGATTTGGGTGCCGGAAAATTAAATATATTCAAAAAGATAATTTTGCCGTTGTCGATTCCGGGAATGCTTAGCGGGATTGTAATGGTATTTGTTCCTGCCATGACATCCTTTGTTATTGCAGATATATTGGGAGGCGGTAAGGTTCAGCTTATAGGTAATATCATAGAGCAGGAGTTTATGAAATCAATGAACTGGCATCTGGGAAGCGGATTGTCCATTTCCCTCATGGTTATGGTTATGCTGGGTCTGGCATTCACAATGAAAAATGACCATGGAGAAAGGGATGGTGGATTATGGTAAGAATTAAAAATGCATTTGCAAAGTTTTATCTTGCGTTAATTATCTTGTTCTTGTATATACCGATTCTTGTTCTTATAGTGTTGTCTTTTAATTCCTCTCGTTCCAGAGTGGTTTGGGAGGGCTTTACATTTGAATGGTATGTTAAATTGTTCAGCAATCAGCAGATTCTTGATGCGTTGCAAACTACGTTGGTTCTCGGGTTGGTGTCGGCAGCTATTGCAACAATTATCGGTGTGCTGGCAGCTTTGGGAATTCAAAATATGCGTAAAAATGGATATTCTGTTGTGATGTCTATTACCAATATTCCGATTCTTAATGCCGATATCGTAACCGGTATTGCCATGATGCTTTGGTTTGTTAAGTTTTTACCCCTTGGATTCACCAGTGTGCTTATTGCGCACATTACATTTGGAATTCCATATGTAATTCTTTCGGTTATGCCGAAATTAAGGGGTATGAATGTTCATATATATGAAGCGGCCAGAGACCTGGGGGCGGGAAGTGTGTATGCATTTTTCAAAATAGTTCTGCCTCAGATTGCAAGTGGGGTAGTTGCCGGGTTCTTTATGGCACTGACAATGTCCATGGACGATTTTGTAATAACATATTTTACAAAAGGTGCCGGAGTTAATACGTTGTCAACAATGATATATGGTGAGATAAGAAAGGGTATTAAACCTGAAATGTACGCATTATCCACCATTATTTTCGCTGTTATTCTGGTTATACTTATTATTGTAAATAAGATGTCCGCAAACAGCGAAGCAGAACATATGAAAGACAATGTGGAACGTGTCAGATAATTTGCGATGTAGTATCACAATTAAAAACAACGTTTTGCATGTCTTGATACAATTATTACAATAAAGGAAGGATTGTGAAAATGAAGAGGAAAATCATTACTATGTTGACAGCGGCGGTTGCTACGCTGTGTCTTGCTGCCTGTGGCCAAAAAGGGGATGCTAATACACTTACGGTAATTAACTACGGAGAGTATATTGACCCCGATGTGCTTAAATCATTTACTGATGAGACGGGAATAGAAGTGTTATACGAGGAGGCGCTTACTCCGGAAGAAATGTACACCAAATATATGTCAGGTGCAATAGATTACGATTTGTTGTGTACTTCTGATTATATGGTTAAGCGACTTATTGATGAGGGTGAAGCACAGCCGGTTGATTTTGCATCAATGGAAAATGCAGGAAACATAGGTGATGAGTACTGGAAGTTTTCGGAAGCGTTTGACCCGGGTAATAAATATTCGTTGCCGTATTTTTACGGAACGGTAGGTCTGTTGTACGACACGACCAAGGTTAAAGAGCCGATTGACAGCTGGGAAGTGTTATTTAATGGTCAATATAAAAATGACATTATTATGCAGAACAGCCAGCGTGATACATTTATGGTTACTTTGAAATATCTCGGATATTCACTTAATACAACCAGTGAAGAGGAACTTCGTGAGGCAAAAGACCTTCTTCAGAAGCAGAAACCTGATGTACAGGCATATCTGGTTGACGAGGCACGAGATGAAGTTGTTGCCGGTAATGCTGCAATGGCTGTAGTTTATTCGGGAGAAGCATATCTTGGGCATGAATACAACGAGGACTTGGCTTATGTGGTACCAAAGGAAGGTTCTAATGTATGGATTGATTCGTGGGTTGTTACAAAAAAATGTAAGAATACCGAAGCGGCAGCTAAGTTCCTTGACTATCTTTGCAGAGATGATATAGCATATAAAAACTTTGAATATATATATTACTCCACACCAAACGAAGCGGCTGTTGAGATGATGCCTGATGAATTGAAAAACAATCCGGCAATTGTTCCGACAAAAGAAGACATAGCCAATTGTGAAGTGTGTACACAGACTGATGAAGCAACAGTTGAGTTGTACAATGAACTGTGGAAAGAACTTAAGAGTACAGATTAGAACCTGACGAAAGCAATGCCGAGAAAGCCAAGAAGCTACCGACAGAATATGCGCAGGAGAGCGGGTTAATGTTAACTCGTGCGGACATGATATGTGAATGGAGTTGTAGATTATGTGGTTATTTATCATATTGGCACTTATTCTGTTTGGTGCATTGGGAATCGTGTATCTTGCCAACCGGATTGGAAAATTCAGTTTTGTTAAGAGATTGTCCGGAGGCAGAAAGTTAATTAAGTATATTATCAGTTACACTATTCTGGCCTGTGCAGTAGTAAATGTTTATCTGTTTGTCGGAATGATTAATACTGTAATAGTGATAATACATCTTATGGTATTCTGGATTATTAGCGATGGGCTGGGAAAGTTAATTGGCAAAATTGTAGATAAGTACGGTTTGTTTGCTAAAGATGACATTCAGAGCGCGGATGGTGTGAAGTGTACAGATGGAGCGCAGAACATAGATGGCATGCAGAATACGAATGGAGCGCAGAGTACAGATGGAGCGCAGAACATAGATGGCATGCAGAATACGAATGGTGCCCAGAGTACAGATGGCATGCAGTGTACGACTGGCATGCAATATGCTGATAGTTCGGATACAGACAGTAACACAACCAAGCGAAAAATATATTATGAAGGGATAATTGCTATTGTTTTTACCGGAATTTATATGACGATAGGCTGGGCGCTGGCACATAATGTCAGAGCGACGTATTATACGGTGTCATCAGATAAATGTAAAGGCAATATACGAATTGTTCAAATTGCAGATTCTCATATAGGTTCAACGTTTTCGGGAAAAGAGTTTAACAAACATATCGAGGTTATTCAGTCCGAGAATCCGGATGTGGTTTTAGTGACCGGAGATTATGTTGATGATGAAACTTCGAAGCAGGATATGATTGATGCTTGTAAAGCCCTTGGGAAATTGCGGACTACTTATGGTGTGTACTATTCGTTTGGAAATCATGACGGGGGATATTATCCCAAAGAGTATCGTGGTTACGACGGTGAAGATATGGTTCGGGAACTTGAAAATAATAACGTCACGGTTTTGCAAGATGAATCGGTTCTTATAGATGACAGATTTTATATTATAGGACGTAAAGACCGTTCTTTCGGACGCAGTAAAAAAGGAACAAAGGATGCAACTGTAAGAATGACCCCAAAGGAACTGACTAAAGAACTTGACAAGGACAAGTATATGATTGTTCTTGACCACCAGCCCAGTGAGTATGCTGACCTTAAGGCTGCCGGAGTCAATCTTGTATTTTCAGGTCATACCCATGCAGGCCAGTTGTTTCCGTTTAACAGAATGGGACAATGGCTCGGCATAGACGAGATGTCGTACGGACTTAGAGAAAATGATGATACGGTATATGTGGTTACATCAGGAATTTCTAATTGGGAAATCAAGTTCAGAACCGGCTGCAGGGCAGAATATGTTGTACTGGATGTTGTAGGAAAATAAGCCGGCTGACAGTTCGGATAAAGTGTGAACGTGTTACACCGGATATTGCCGGATAATAAGCTGGCGGTTCGAATAAAAATATAAATAATATAACCCCCGGAAATATCATTTTAGGATATGACCGGGGGTATTGTTATTGGTTTTATGAATTATGTGAGTATTTATCAGATTTTGTTGCTTCTTCTCCAGATGTTCATCTTTTCAGCGTCTTTAATCAACTGATCTCTAAAATCAGGATGTGCTACAGAGATGATTGCTTCGGCTTTTTGCCAGGTTGGAAGACCTTTAAGGTTAACCATACCGTACTCTGTAACAAAGTAATGTACGTTAGCGCGTGTGTCTGTAACGATTGAGCCCGGTGCTAAAGTTGGATTGATACGGGATTTGAGCTCGCCTGTTTTTGTTGTAAATGTTGATGAACAGCAGATAAAGCTCTTGCCGCCTTTTGAAAGGTAGGCACCAAGTACGAAGTCGAGCTGTCCGCCGGCACCGCTGATGTTTTTAGTTCCTGCTGATTCTGCATTTACCTGACCGAAAAGGTCGATGTCAACAGTGTTGTTGATTGAAATAAAGTTATCAAGCGCTGATATTGAGCGAATGTCGTTAGTGTAGCTTACGGCTGCACTCATACATTCAGGATTGTTATCAAGATAATCGTAAAGCTTTTTGGTTCCGGCAGCAAAAGCATATGTCTGACGGAATCGGTCTATATTCTTTTGTGCGCCTGTTATCTTACCGGCATTGGCTATGTCAACAAATGCGTCTACGTACATCTCTGTGTGTACGCCAAGATCTTTAAGATCTGATTCGGCAATGAGAGAGCCAACCGCATTAGGCATACCGCCGATACCAAGCTGTAAGCAGCAACCGTCTGAAAGTTCATTAACGATAAGTTTTGCAACAGTTTTATCAACTTCTGTAGCAGGACCGCCTGCAGAAAGTTCAGCAATGTTAGGATTGTCACCTTCAACAATCATATCAACTTTAGAAATGTGAACTGCTTCTTCCATTCCGCCTAAGCAACGAGGCATATTTTCATTAACTTCCACAACTATTGTTTTTGAGGTTTCGCAAACTGCCATCATGTGAGAAGCACTTGGTCCGAAGTTGAAATATCCGTGTTCGTCCATTGGAGCAACCTGGAAATAAGCAACATTGTTTTTGCATGCGCCGTCTCTGTAGTAGCGAGGAAGCTCTGAATAACGGATTGGTGAGTAGAATGCAAAGCCCTGTGCAGCAGCTTTACGTTCAATGCCGCCCATATGCCATGAGTTCCAGTCAAAGTGAGCAGCAGGGTCATCTATCTTGAATATCTCAGGAACCCACATGAGTATTCCGCCTCTTATATGAACGTCTGTAAGTTCCGGCATTCTCTTGGCAAGTTCTGCATCAATTGCTACCGGAGTAGTAGTTGTCCAGCCGTAGTCAACCCAGTCACCTGACTTTACAACTGCAGCTGCTTCTTTAGCAGAAACTAGTTTTTCTTTATACATTTTTTGATAATCCATAATATCCTCCTTAATCATGTACAATAACTTTATAATTTTTTTGTTGTTATTTGCACAGTTTTGTAATATAATCATTTTAGCATTGGTAATTAATATGGTCAAGCCATGTCATTTGGTTTTGACTTTTATTAGGGAAAAGATTGATAATTTTTTATCAAAGTCTCAGAAAAATACGAGGTACTGGTATGGTTAAAGCGGTATATACCGGAAGTTTTGACCCGGTGACATTTGGTCATCTTGATATTATCAGACGTGGTGCAAAAGTTGTTGATGAACTTATTATAGGAATACTTGTTAACAGCAAGAAGACTCCGATGTTTACTATGGAGGAGCGTAAGGAGTTTATTGAAAAGGCTACCGGTGATTTGGATAATGTCCGGGTTCAGATGTTTGAAGGACTTGCAGTTGATTTTGCAAGGAACAATGAAGCTTCTATTATAATAAGAGGACTCCGTGCCGTAACTGATTTTGAAAGTGAGATGCAGATTGCCCAGACCAATCACAGTCTTGCTCCTGATATTGAAACGATGTTTTTTACAACAAGTCTTGAATATGCATTTCTTAGTTCAACCATAGTTAAAGAAGTCGCATATTACGGACAGGATGTTTCGGGATTTGTGCCGCCGGAGGTTAAGGCTGCACTTGAAAGTAAGATGTGCAGGTAATCGCGAAACCGTTAATTTAGTTTGATTACTGTCAGGTAACTGGCAGAATTAATATATTTATTTCTTTTATATTTTTAAGGAGGATTATTACTATGGCAAAGAAAGTAGTTATAGCTGGTGCTTGTCGTACAGCTATCGGAACGATGGGAGGAACACTTAGTTCAACTCCTGCAGCAACACTTGGTTCAATCGTTATCAAGGAAGCTCTTAACAGAGCAGGTATCAAAGGCGAGGATGTTGACCAGGTATACATGGGATGTGTAATTCAGGCAGGTCTTGGACAGAACGTTGCACGTCAGGCTTCAATCAATGCAGGAATTCCTAATGAAGTACCTGCTGTAACAATGAACGTTGTATGTGGTTCAGGTCTTAACTGTGTTAACCAGGCTGCTCAGATGATTTTGGCCGGTGAGGCTGATGTAGTTGTAGCAGGTGGTATGGAAAATATGTCAATGGCTCCTTACGCACTTGACAAGGCTCGTTTTGGTTATCGTATGAACAATGCAGTAATGAAAGACTGTATGGTTAACGATGCATTATGGGATGCATTTAATGATTACCATATGATTAAGACAGCTGATAATATTTGTGAAGAGTGGGGAATCACTCGTGAAGAGCTTGATGAGTTTGCACTTAAGAGTCAGCAGAAGGCAGAAGCAGCTCAGGCAAATGGCGCATTTGATAAAGAAATCGTTCCTGTACCTGTTAAGGTTAAAAAGCAGGAAGTTATGTTTGCTAAGGATGAAGGTCCTAGAGCAGGAACATCAATGGAAGGTCTTGCTAAGCTTAGACCAATTAATAAAGATGGTTTCGTAACAGCAGGTAATGCATCAGGTATCAACGATGGTGCTGCAGCAGTTATCGTTATGTCAGAAGAAAAAGCTAAGGAACTTGGTGTTAAGCCAATGGCAACATGGATAGCAGGCGGACTTGCAGGTTGCAGACCTGAGGTAATGGGTATTGGTCCTGTTCCTGCAACACAGAAGGTTATGGCTAAGGCAGGATATGAGATTTCAGACTTCGATATTATCGAGGCTAACGAAGCATTTGCTGCTCAGTCAATCGCAGTAGGAAGAGATCTTGGTATTGATGTTGATAAGCAGCTCAATCCTAACGGTGGTGCAATTGCACTTGGACATCCGGTTGGAGCTTCAGGATGCCGTATCTTAGTAACACTTCTTCATGAGATGGAAGCAAGGGAAGATGCTAAGAAGGGTCTTGCTACACTTTGTATCGGTGGTGGTATGGGTTGTGCTACTATCGTTGAGAAGTACGAAGCATAATTGATTTGTTATTTGTATAAGTAACGGATGATGCTCCGGCAAAGACATATGTCCCGTCGACATCAGTACTTGTCGGAGCATTTTTTGAGAATATATTTGATTTTGATTATTAATATATAAGGAGATACAGAATCATGGGATATGTAGATTACGAAGTAAATGGATATGTTGCTAAGGTGACTATCAACCGTCCAAAGGCACTTAACGCTCTCAATGAGGAAGTTCTTAGTGACCTTGAGGCAACTTTTGATGCAATTGATCAGGACGCAGTTCGTTGTGTAATTCTTACCGGTGCAGGCGAGAAGTCATTCGTAGCAGGTGCTGATATCGGAGCAATGAGCACAATGACTAAGGCTGAGGGTGAGAAGTTTGGTAAGTTCGGTAACGATATTTTCCGTAAGATTGAAACTTTCCCAATCCCTGTAATTGCAGCTATCAACGGATTTGCTCTTGGTGGCGGTAATGAGCTTGCAATGAGCTGTGATATCAGACTTTGTTCAGCTAATGCAATGTTTGGTCAGCCTGAGGTAGGTCTTGGAATCACACCTGGTTTTGGTGGAACACAGAGACTTGGTCGTATCATCGGAATCGGCAAGGCTAAAGAGATGGTATACGGCGGACGTAACATTAAAGCTGATGAGGCTTACAGAATCGGTCTTGTTAATGCTGTATATGAGACAATTGAAGAGCTTATGGCAGCAGCTGAAAAGATGGCAGCAGGAATTGCAGCACAGGCTCCTATTGCAGTACGTAACTGTAAGAAGGCTATGAATGACGGTCTTCAGGTTGATATGGACGCTGCTATCGTTATTGAAGAGAAACTTTTTGGTGACTGCTTTGAGACAGAAGATCAAAAAGCAGGAATGGGCAACTTCCTTGAGAAGGATAAAGAGAAGAAACTTAAGGTTGTTCCTTTCCAGAATAAGTAATAACAATAATTATTAATATATTTTAAGGAGGCAAAACAATGAAAGTTGGAGTTATTGGCGCTGGTACAATGGGTCAGGGCATTGCTAAAGCATTTGCTCAGGTTGACGGTTATGAGGTTGCTCTTTGCGATATTAAGCAGGAGTGGGCTGAAGGCGGTAAAGACAAAATCGCTAAAGGATATGCAAGACTTGTAGAAAAAGGTAAGATGACACAGGAAGCAGTTGATGCAATTGTTGCTAAGATTACACCGGGTCTCAAGGAAGACCTTTGTGCAGATTGCGATCTTATTGTTGAGGCTGCATTTGAGAACATGGAAGTTAAGAAGACAACATTCCAGGAATTAGACAAGATTGCTAAAGAAGGATGTATTTTCGCTTCTAACACATCAAGTCTTTCAATTACTGAGATTGGTAACGGACTTACACGTCCAATGATCGGTATGCACTTCTTCAATCCTGCAGACCGTATGAAGCTTGTTGAGGTAATTGCCGGTGTTAACACACCTGATGAGACTGTAGATGCTATTAAGAAGATTTCAGAAGAGATTGGTAAGACACCTGTACAGGTTAACGAGGCAGCAGGTTTCGTTGTTAACCGTATTCTCATCCCAATGATCAATGAAGCTGCTTTCATTAAGATGGAAGGTGTTTCAGACGTTGCCGGTATTGACGCTGCTATGAAGCTTGGTGCTAATCATCCAATGGGACCACTTGAGTTAGGTGATTTCATCGGTCTTGATATCTGCCTTGCTATTATGGACGTTCTTTACAATGAGACTGGTGACAGCAAGTATCGTGCATGTCCATTAATCCGTAAGATGGTTCGTGGTGGTAACCTTGGAGCTAAGAGTGGTAAGGGATTCTACGTATACAATGCAGACCGCACCAAGACACCAATTGATGCCAAATAATTAATTAAGTAAATGGAGGAATTAGTATCATGGATTTTTCATTAGATAAAAAACATGAAATGGCGAGAACCCTGTTTAAGGAATTCGCTGAGACAGAAGTAAAGCCTCTTGCTCAGGAAGTTGACGAGACAGAGGAATTCCCAATGGGAACAGTTGAGAAGATGGCTAAGGCAGGATTCATGGGAATACCTGTACCAAAGGAGTATGGCGGACAGGGTTGTGACCCACTCACATATGTTATGTGTGTTGAGGAACTTTCTAAAGTTTGCGGTACTACAGGTGTTATCGTATCTGCTCATACATCACTTTGTATCGATCCGATTATGACATACGGTTCAGAGGAACAGAAGCAGAAGTATGTTAAGGATCTTGCTACAGGAAAGAAACTTGGTGCTTTCGCACTTACAGAGCCGGGCGCAGGAACAGACGCACAGGGTGCACAGACTAAGGCTGTTCTTGACGGAGACGAGTGGGTACTTAACGGTTCTAAGTGTTTCATCACAAACGGTAAGGTTGCAGACGTATATATCGTTATAGCAATTACAAGCGTTGTTGAAGATAAGCGCGGACGTAAGAAAAAGAACTTCTCAGCATTTATCGTAGATAAAGATGCTCCGGGATTCTCATTCGGAACAAAAGAGAAGAAGATGGGTATCCGTGGTTCATCAACATATGAGCTTATATTTGAAGATTGCAGAATTCCAAAGGAAAATCTCCTTGGACCTGAAGGAAAGGGATTCCCTATTGCAATGCATACTCTTGACGGTGGTCGTATCGGTATCGCTGCTCAGGCTCTTGGTATTGCAGAAGGTGCTCTTGAGCGTACAATCGAGTATACAAAAGAGAGAAAACAGTTTGGTCGTTCAATAGCTCAGCAGCAGAATACACAGTTCAAGCTTGCTGACATGGCTACAAGAGTAGAGGCTGCTAAGCTTCTTGTATACAAGGCTGCTATGGCTAAGGCTACTCAGAAGGTATATTCAGTAGAAGCTGCTAAGGCTAAACTTTTTGCTGCTGAAACTGCAATGGCAGTTACAACAGAGGCTGTACAGCTCTTTGGTGGATATGGATATATCAGAGAATACGACGTAGAGCGTATGATGCGTGATGCTAAGATTACAGAGATATATGAAGGAACATCAGAGGTTCAGAGAATGGTAATCTCTGGTGCATTACTGAAATAATTATATAAGGAGTGAATATACCGTGAAAATCGTTGTATGTATTAAACAGGTACCTGATACAAAAGGTGGAGTTAAGTTTAATCCGGACGGTACTCTTGATAGAGCAGCAATGCTTGCTATCATGAATCCGGATGATAAAGCAGGATTAGAAGCAGCACTTAGAATTAAAGAAGAGACAGGTGCTGAGGTTACTGTTATAACAATGGGTCTTCCAAAGGCTGATGACGTTCTTCGTGAAGCTATGGCTATGGGAGCAGACAATGCAATTCTTGTAACTGACAGAGTACTTGGTGGAGCTGATACTTGGGCTACATCTACTACAATTGCAGGAGCACTTAGAAATATTGATTATGATCTCATCATTACAGGTCGTCAGGCTATCGATGGAGATACAGCACAGGTTGGACCTCAGATTGCTGAGCACCTTGGAGTTCCTGTTATCTCATATGCTGAGGATATCAAAATTGATGGTGATTCAGTAATCGTTAAGAGACAGTACGAAGACAGATATCATGAGATTAAAGCTAAGATGCCTTGTCTTGTAACAGCACTTTCAGAGCTTAATGTTCCTCGTTATATGACACCAGGTGGAATATTCGACGCATATGACAAAGAAGTAACAGTATGGGGACGTAATGACCTTAAAGACGTTGATGATTCTGATCTTGGCCTTAAGGGCTCACCTACTAAGATTGCTAAGGCATCTGATAAGGTTCGTAAGGGCGCTGGTGAGAAAGTTACTCTTGATGCATCTGAGGCAGTTGATTACATCATGGGTAAACTTAAAGAGAAACATGTTATTTAATATGATGAAGAAAGTGGTGAAATAAAATGAGTTTAGATCAATATAAGGGCGTATATATCTACGCTCAGCAGGTAGATAATGAGATAAGCAGTATTGCTTACGAATTAATCGGAAAAGCTAAGGAACTTGCTAAGGACCTTGATACAGATGTAACTGCAGTTCTTCTTGGACACAACGTAAGCGGACTTGTAGACGGTCTTGCAGAGTATGGTGCAGATAAGGTTATCGTAGTAGACGATCCTGAACTTGAGACATACAGAACTGAGCCATATGCACATGCATTGGCATCAGTTATTAATGAGTACAAGCCTGACATTATGCTTGTAGGTGCTACAGCAATCGGTAGAGACCTTGGTCCTACTGTATCAGCAAGAGTTAAGACTGGTCTTACTGCTGACTGTACAGTACTTGAGATTGGTGATTTCCCAATTAACGCTCCGGCAGATGGTTCACAGAAGCACAATCAGCTTCTTATGACACGTCCTGCATTCGGTGGTAACACAATTGCAACAATCGCATGTCCTGACAACCGTCCTCAGATGGCTACAGTTCGTCCTGGAGTTATGCAGAAGATTGAGCCTGTTAAGGGTGCTAAGGCAGAAGTTATTAACTACAATCCTGGATTTGAAGTTAACAACAAGTATGTTGAGATTCTTAACATAATTAAGGCAGCTAAGTCAGTAGAAAATATCATGGACGCTAAGATTCTTGTATCAGGTGGACGTGGTGTTGGTTCAGCAGAGAACTTCCAGATGATTAAAGACCTTGCAGAGGTACTTGGTGGTATGGTAAGTTGTTCACGTGCAGTTGTAGAGAATGGTTGGCTTCCTGTTGATTATCAGGTAGGTCAGACAGGTAAGACTGTACGTCCAAACCTTTACATTGCAATTGGTATTTCAGGTGCAATTCAGCACGTAGCAGGTATGGAAGAGTCTGACATCGTTATCGCAATCAACAAAGACGAAGATGCTCCAATCTTTGATGTTGCTGATTATGGTATCGTTGGAGATCTTAACAAGATAGTTCCTGCTCTTACAGCTGCTCTTAAGGCAGAACTTGCATAATCAATGCAAAGAGTTTATATGTAATAAAGAATGTTATTTAATTTATTGCCATAGTAAATTAATAATATATGACGACACCCCGCGTTTATGACGTGGGGTGTTGTTTTTCGCTTACTAGGAAATTTCTTTGAAATTGTCCTAGTAAGCGAAAGCGCTCCGAGGGAACGCACTGCGGCGGAGAGGAAAATGTTGCTAACGCAACCCAACCCAGGCGGAGAATGTCGCAAGCGACATTCTTTGTTCTAGTGAGGTTTTATGAGTAATAGGAATGACATTTTAAGAATGTTAATGATAAATTACATTTTTTGGAATGGGAGCTGTTTTTTGCTTGACAGCCGGCCTTTTATGTAATAGATTAATTAATTGTGTGATTAATATTATAGTACAAAGGGATGAGAATTATCATGGATAAGATTAAACCAAAATTGTTTTCGGTAATGAAAACGTATTCAACTGAGCAGTTGATTAAGGATATTATTGCAGGAATAATCGTTGCGATTATTGCTCTGCCATTGTCAATTGCCCTTGCACTTGCGTCGGGAGTCGGTCCTAAGGAAGGTATATTTACTGCAATCATTGCAGGGTTTGTTGTGTCGTTTTTTGGGGGAAGCCGTGTTCAGATTGCTGGGCCTACAGCTGCATTTGCGACTATAGTGGCGGGAATTGTGGCAAAAAATGGAATGGATGGTCTTGTAATAGCTACCGTTATGGCAGGTATTATTCTTATTATAATGGGATTTTGCCGTATGGGTTCCCTTATCAGTTACATTCCGGCAACTATTACATCAGGATTTACGCTGGGAATTGCCATAACAATTGCGTTGGGGCAACTTAAAGATTTTATGGGGCTTACGTTCAAGGAGTCTCCGGTTGAAACAATTGAAAAAGTTGTGGAAGTAGTGCGTTGTATCGGAACATTTAATTATCAGGCATTGCTTCTTGGACTTGTATCCCTTGCAATACTTGTGTTCTGGCCTAAAAAGCTTCAGAAGATACCGGCTTCGCTTGTGGCTGTTATTGTTGCAGCTGCAGCAGTTAAACTTATGAAGCTTGAGGTTAATACAATAGGTGATTTGTATCAGGTTTCCAGCGAGCTTCCAAGTTTACATATTCCTGAATTCTCGTTTGATAAAATAACAAGTCTCCTTCCTGATGCATTTACAATTGCCGTTCTTGCAGGAATTGAATCGCTGTTATCATGTGTTGTGTCAGACAGTATGATAGGTTCCAAGCATCGTTCTAATATGGAACTGATTGCTCAGGGAGCAGGTAATATTGCTTCAGCGTTGTTTGGAGGAATTCCGGCTACCGGTGCCCTTGCCCGTACAGCAGCAAATGTACGTAACGGAGGCCGTACCCCAATATCAGGTATGGTTCACTCGGTAGTTTTACTTCTGATAATAGTTCTTTTGATGCCGTATGCAGCATTGATACCAATGCCGGCAATCGCAGCCATATTATTTGTTGTTGCATATAATATGAGTGGTTGGAGAACGGTTCTCCATCAGTTAAAGACATCACCTAAAAGTGATATAATAGTTCTTGTAACAACACTTGTACTTACAGTCGTATTTGATATCGTTGTTGCTATCGGAATCGGATTTGTACTTGCATCACTGCTGTTTATGAAGCGTATGGCGGAAGTTACCGAGGTTCACGGCTGGGTTTATGCTGATGAGGTGGACGAAGACGACGATGTGGACAGTTTGTTTTTGAAAAAGGTCCCGAAAAATGTACGTGTATTTGAAATAAACGGACCAATGTTTTTTGCAGCTTCAGACAAATTTTTTGACGTAATCACAGATACTTCGGAAGACGTTCTCATTATCCGTATGAGAAGTGTTCCTGCAATTGATGCAACAGGTGTGCAGACATTGGAAACTATACTTGAAAAATGTGATAAGCATAATATTACGGTTATTTTCTCACATGTAAATGAACAGCCGATGACTATTATGCATAAAGCAGGCTTCGTGGACAGAGTAGGAAAAGATAACTTCTGTGAGCATATTGATGCGGCGCTTATTAGGGCAGAAGAATTGATAGGCTCTATATAGAAAGATGTACCTCAAAATATACCTGAATATTATATGGAAACAACTCGATTAGATGATGCAGATAATAATATTTTGTCACGAAATCCTTTTTTGATTCGTTAGAATAATTAGAACGAATTCAAAGAAGGATTTTTATAATGAAAAAATCAAGCAAACAAAAGAAAAAAATGAGCCGGAGTGGAATATGAAAGGATTTATTTTAGATGGAAATAATTTTCATAATTTAGATGCCTTTAATGATTTATTAAGAGGAGGATTTGGAGTACACCCACTCATTTCAAACTTTTTGTTAACTGTCTCTTTATAAAATGATAAACTTACTACATTATTTTTGATGTATTATTTTGAATATTTTTACTCTAACTTAATAACAAGTACCACTTGTGCCCGTTTTTTGTCTTTTCATGCAAAATCCAACTTTTTTTATATTTAATATGTTATAATAAAATCATGTAAAAAAAGATAGCAAAAATCAACTCAAAATGCACATCAAAATCATACGCTAAATTTTTAATGCATTGAGTTGGAGACACGATATTGATTCACAAAAATTCAAAAAGAAAAGATTATCCAGATATATGGATGAAAATTGTTGTTACGTGACTAAATACGTGACAGAAGCAAATATAGACTAAACAAAAAGTCATTGGGAGGAAATGTATATGAACAAAATAAAATTACTAATTACATCATTATTCTGTTTTCTTGCTATATTTATTATAGGTGGGAATGTTACAAATGTAAAAGCAGATGACAGTATTATTTATAATGATGAGACCGGTATTCCGGATAAGCAGTTATATCAGGATATACTTATGGTTTTGCACAAGGATGCGAATGAAACGTTTACTAAAAAGGAGGCCGAAAAAGTTTCTTTAATATATTTGAACTTTTTAACAACTAGTGATGTTAAATCCTTAAAAGGCATTAGCAATCTTGTAAATTTGGAGACATTGCAAATATGGAATTGTTCTATGTCTGACCTGAGTGAAATTAACCTGTTAACTAATTTAAGAGAATTATCGCTAATAAATTGTCCGAATTGTAATTATACAACAATTTCTTCGATTGATAAATTAAGGTCTCTGACAATAATTGGAGGTGCACTTAACGATGAGAGCGCATCACAATTATTGGCAAATGCAGGTAAGTTAAAAGAACTTAATCTGTCAGATAACAATCTAAAAGATGTTTCGTATATAAGTTCATTAACGAATCTCAAGCGATTAGATTTAAGTACAAATAATATTGATACGATATTTGATTTTAGTGAGTTTAGGAAATTGTTAGAATTACATTTGGCGCACAATCAATTATCGTTTGTATCAGGAGTTGAAAAGCTGACTAAGTTAGAAATTATAGATATTAATTCTAATAATTTTACCAAAATCCCAAATTTGAAACGCTTAAAAAAACTAAATATGGAATATTGTGCGTTTAATAATAACATGATAAGTGAAGCAAGTTTTCTTAATAATTTACCTAAACATATGTTGAAAGAAAAATGGTATGTAAAATGTTTGTTAATGCTGCAGAACCTAAAGTGGCCATTGAATGTGCGTAACAAAAAGATAAAGAGTACAACTAGTTGTATCAGCGGAAAAACAGAAGCAAATGCAGTTGTTAAGCTTATGAACGCAAAGGGAAAAGTGATAAAAAAAGCAAAGGCGGATAATAAAGGAAAGTTTACGCTAAAGAAATTAAACTTAAAAAAATACAAAGGGAAAAAAATCTCATTAAAGATGTATATGTTATTTGATGAACGTATTAATGATGAACGTTGGTATCAGTTGTTGGCAGAACGTACCATAAAAGTGAGATAATAGAGGTTTTTCTTTAACAAAGATATGGGAGATAATCAAATGAAATTAAATAAAACTAACATATCCAAGGTGATAATATGTAGTTTTGTATTTATGCTTGCTACATTTTGCCTTATACCAAATAATACTAATGCCAAGTCAAAAGGCTGTGCAACTAAAAAATTACTCTTGAGACAGGAGAAACCTACAATCTTAAGTACAAAAAAAAGTATACATATAAATGTAGTAATAAGAAAACTGTTACTGTGAGTAAAAAAGGGAAGGTTAAAGCTAAGTTAGAAGGTAAATGTGTAGTTAGAGTGTATAAGAAAAAAAAATGTATTATTAAATATAATATATTGGTTAAGAGTGCTTATAAGAAATCTGGAAATGGCCTTTCTGGTAGCTGGCCAATAAAACCCGGAAACTATGGTAATAATTTTTTTGTAGGTTGTCAGAGAGCGAAATTAGAAATAATAGAGACAATTGATGAAAATATGGCAAATCTATATTTCATTCCGGAAGATGATGGTGGTAGTTGGAGTGGATCCTTTGATAGATTTTCAATTTATAAGTATGTGATATTCAAAGAATTTAACACACAAGAAGACGATACACTAAAGTATGTTGTCGGAGATATATATGAAATATATGTTGGTGGATATTTTACCAGAGGGAATAATTGTGTAGAATTTAGTGAAAAAGATGCGCAAATTAATCTTAAAAATATTAGCAAATAAGTTCATGGGAGCTTCTGGCAGCGGGTTCTGCTTGCTCAACGCCGTCAACTCTGATAGAAGCAGTATCCGCCGGTGAATTGAATGAAAAGAATGATTACGTAGAATGACTGTATTGACATATGGAGTGTGCCGACAATAACTAATTAAAAGCTAGATTTATGGTTGATTATAGGTTATACTATACTAGTTATGTTATAACACATGTGAGGAGGAGATTGGTTATGAAGAAACAGGTTAAGAAAGTCACAGGAATAGTTATGGCAATTGCTATGACTATTGCAGCGGTTGAAGCAGTTGGAAATACAGATGTTGCCAAGGCTGCAGGACTGAAACTTAACAAGAAAAACTTAAATCTTAAAGTGGGGAATAAATTTAAGTTGAAGGTGGTTGGCAAAGTGAAGGGGAAAGTAAAATGGTCTTCCAGTAAGAAAAAGGTGGCAACAGTTTCTGCAAAGGGAGTTGTTAAAGCGAAGTCAAAGGGAACTGCAAAGATATATGCAAAGTTTACCGGTAAGAAGTATGCAGGTAAGAAGTTAACGTGTAAGGTTGTTGTTAAGGTTGCTAAAAAGGTTGCAACACCGGCACCTACTGAAGCAGTAACACCAATTCCAGCAAGTCCAACAGTAGCACCGACAGCAACAATTGCGCCGACGGCAACAGTAGCGCCGACAGAAGTTCCGGAACCTACTGATACGCCTGAGTATATGCAAGAGGGTGCATTTATATATGAGAAATTGGATATTTCGTGGATTGACCCGGAAAAACCAATGATAGCATTTACATTTGACGACGGCCCTGTTGGTTCGGAAGATACTTCAAATGCCATGAGAATACAGAAGGTGTTAAACGAATACGGTTGTCATGCTACATTCAACTACGTAACAAGTAAACTTAATAACGAAAGCAATAAAAACGAAGTTTTGGCTGCAATGGAAGCAGGACATGAGATTGCAAATCACACTTCCCAATGGAATGGATTGGGTGATATTAATTTTTTCCCGGATGGAGAAGCAATTGCAAACGAGATAGAAAACTCAAGGGCATCTTTAGAGGAAGTAACAGGAATTAAGAGCTTCACACTTCGTCCACCAAATCTAAGTGTGAGCGAGCTTGTTTTCGATAATTGCAATGTACCGCTTATTGACTGTAGCGTTGATAGTAAGGACTGGATGCAGGGAACAACGAAAGCACAGATTCTGGATAACGTAAGGGGCGCAAAGGACGGAGATATCGTGTTGATGCATGAGACTAATCCGGATTCGGCAGCTGCCGTGGAAGAACTGGTTCCGGAATTCATTGAGAAGGGATATCAGATTGTGTCAGTTGTGGAATTATTTGCGGCAAAGGACATTCCTTTATTCCCGGGAGTTCATTATAGAAAAGCTGAGTATAAAGAGCCAAGAGAGTAATATTCATATGAATATCACGGAAACGGTGATATAGTTAATATAGGTTAATAAAAAACCAAAATAAACACAAAAAAATAGTACATACACAGCATAATTCCTCCCTTCATATATTTATAGTACGAAGGGAGGAATTATTATATGAATGTGGCTGTTGTTGGCGGAGATTTAAGACAGTGTTACCTTGCAGGAGAGTTGTTAAGAAGAGGGTATGTTGTAAAAACTTATGATGTTGCCTGTGAGGGGATAATAGAGGAACTAGGTGGCAGGATTTGCAGGTCGTTAGGAGACGCCATTGAAGGGTGCAAGGTGGTGGTTCTTCCTACTCCTGTAACAGGGGAATGGACGTATGTTTCAGAGCTTTTGCCCCATGATGCCATTGTATTTGGATGGAATGTCCCTAAGGAATTTGATGCATTTTTGGTGTACGACTTTGGAAAAATGGAGGAGGTTGCTCTTCGTAATGCCATTGCTACGGCGGAAGGGACGCTGGCAGAAGCTGTTAAGTACGGTAAAATTAATATAACAGGGTCCAAATGCCTAGTTGTGGGGTACGGAAGATGTGGTCGTGAGATAGCCGCTATATTTCGTGGAATTGGAGCAAATGTGACTGTTGCAGAGCGTAATAAATCTAAGAGGGATGATGTGCTGTTTCATGGAATGGATGTGTGTAATATGTTTGAGCGGGAGGATTTCAGCGAATATGATTTTGTGATTAATACTGTGCCCGCAAGAGTTCTTGGCAGGAGGGAAATAGATAAGTTGGGCAAGAACGCTGTAATTATTGACATAGCTTCAGTACCAGGGGGAACGGATTTTGTTTATTGTAAGGAGGCGGGAAGGGTTGCCATACACAGTCTTGGGCTTCCGGGGAAATATTCTCCTAAAACCTCCGGTGAAATACTTGGTCACGCCGTTGCCGGAATACTTGAAACTATTAATATAGACAGGAAGTGAGGAAAGGAATATTGGAATTAGCAGAATGTAGAGTTGGATGGGGGATAACCGGCTCATTTTGTACATTTGCTAAGATGTTGGAGGAACTTAAGAAGCTGGTAGATACGGGAGCTGTGGTTACTCCTGTTTTTTCCTTTAATGCACAAAGTATAAATTCCCGATTTGGTGACGCAGGTGAATTTATAAGAAGAATTGAAAATATAACTACTAAGCCGGGGATGAAAAGCATTGAGCAGGCAGAGGCAGTAGGACCGGGCAAATTATTTGATATTATGGTTATTGCACCTTGTACCGGTAATACCCTTGCAAAATTGTGCAACGGAATCGTTGACAGTCCTGTGCTTATGGCTGCAAAAGCCCACCTTCGTAACGAAAAACCTCTGTTAATTTCAGTGTCCACCAATGATGCATTAGGCATGAATTTTAAAAATATAGGTTGTTTGATGAATATGAAAAATATATATTTTGTGCCATTTGGTCAGGATGATTATATTGCAAAGCCTAATTCAATGATTGCGGATATAACAAAGCTTTCGGACGCACTTGTTACAGCACTGGAGGGAAAACAGCTACAGCCGGTAATACTTGGCGCGTAATGAGGTGTAACTACGATAAATATAATAAATATAAAAAAATAATACGCCCTTCGATTATATAGATGTGAAACATCACACGGGCATATAGCCCGTGCTACATAACATGTTATGATAAAATATTTCAGCCATAGATTTTTAACCAGTGATTGACCTGTATGAGATAAGCCATCATCTGTGGTCCTGCCATGAGCTGACCGTACCATGGTTTTCCGTAATCTTTTGGGTTACTTATGAATTGTCTGACTTTATCTGTATCTATTATGTGTCGAATCGGACTTGATAAGTCTTCTATAATGTCTGTTAGTGTCGCTGCAAGTAAATTTTCGTATTCGGGATTGTAGGTTTTTGGATACGGACTTTTTTTTCTGTGCATTATTTCTTGTGGAAGATATTCTTTTGCTGCTTCTCTCAGCAGATTTTTCGCCACACCGTTTTTAGCTTTCATACTCCATGGAA
This sequence comes from Lachnospiraceae bacterium, assembly GCA_015057405.1. Classification (GTDB taxonomy): domain Bacteria; phylum Bacillota; class Clostridia; order Lachnospirales; family Lachnospiraceae; genus V9D3004. The sequence goes on along the minus strand of SVEK01000003.1, from coordinate 12,760 downwards.
TGTTGTAAGCATATTCGACTATTCTTATATCTGCAAATGGAACTCGGGCTTCTAACCCGTTATGCATACTTGTTCTGTCCATTCTGTCAAGGAGCGTTTGCATGAACCATCTTAGATTCAGGTAGGATATTTTACGCCGGCTTGTTTCTGTTTCGTTGTCAGTGGGAAGGAGTGGCGCCTCCTTGGTAGAAAAATTATATGTAGATTTAATATATTCGTCGAGATTTAGCCAGTGTAGAAAGTCTTTGTTAAGCAGTTCTTTTCGTGGGGTCAAATCCGGAGACCAGCAGAAAGTGTCGTTTCCTTCGCCAAGTTCCATTATTTCTTTTTTGTGAAACCATGGATAGCCGCCAAATATTTCATCTGCACACTCTCCGGTGAGAACTACTTTGTTTTCTTTACTAACTTCCGAACAAAAGTAAAGAAGGGATGAATCCACGTCTGCCATCGTAGGCAGGTCTCTGGATATGACAGAGTCGTACAGTAATTGCGCCTGTTTTTGGGGTGTACATTCAAGATAACGATGGTTAGAGCCTGTGTACGCTACCATTTTGTCCACGTAAGGTCTGTCTTCTGACGGTTGAAATGAGTTGGCTGTAAAGTATATATTGTTGTCAGTAAAATCAAACGAGTAGGTGTCTAATTGCCGTCCCTGTTTTTTCAGTTCACTGCTGCAGATTGATGTGACGAGACTTGAATCCAGTCCGCCTGAAAGAAATGTGCATATTGGTACATCGGAAACCATCTGGCGTTTAATGGCATCAGATACAAGATAGGTTATTTTCTCGACGGTGTCCTCATAACTGTCATAATGAGGTTTAGCCTTAAGTCTCCAATAAGTTGTTTTATGAATCCCGTGACGGTTAACGCATATATACTGTCCGGGAAGAACTTCGTGGACTCCGGCAAATACGCCTTTGCCGGAAGTTTTTGCCGGACCGAGACCGAATATTTCACAAAAACTCTCTTTGTTAATTCTAGGATTAACATTTGGGAAGTTAAATAAAGATTTAATTTCCGAACCGAACACGAAAGTATTTCTGTCTACTGAATGGTCCGTAATTGTATAGTATAATGGCTTAACACCCATTTGATCTCTAAACAGATAAAGTGATTCGTGGGGTTTGTCGTAGATTGCCAATGCAAATATTCCGTTAACTTCGGTTACAAAGTCAGCTCCGTATTCCATAAATGAGTGTAATAAAACTTCCGTGTCTGATGTTGTGTTAAAAACGTGTTTTTTAGCAATTAAATCATCACGAAGTTCTTTTGTGTTATATATTTCCCCGTTATAGACAATGGTGTAACTTCCGGAGCAATCACTCATTGGCTGATTGCCGCCATTTACGTCAATAACGGAAAGTCTTGTGTGTGCAAAACAACATTTGTCATACATAAAAGTTCCATCAGCATCAGGTCCCCGATGCTTAATGGAACTTATCATGTCGTCAAGTACTTGCTGCCATCTGTGCCGGTCAGAGCAGTACATTGCTTTATTATTATAAAAACCGGATATACCACACATATTATTTCTCCAATAATCTGTTATTCAAGAAAAGTATATGCGATTTTGTCAATTATATTACTGCGAAACATATTATCTTGCCTGTTTTGCTTTAATGGCAACTCCCCCGGCGGTAAAGAATACTACCGCAAATATGAGCTGGATTCCGAAACAGATAAGGATAGTATTCATGTCACTTGATGCTGTGTAAGTATCGATATCTTCACAGGCGGTAATATACCAGAAGCTTGGAAGAAAATGTGCTACTTTTTTAATGCCTTCACCCATGAATTCAAGAGGAACAAATACACCGCCTAAAAAACTGAAACCAAGACCGATAATGTTAGCAATCATTGATACAAGGTTTTCTTTGTTGACTAATTGTCCTATAAAAAATGCAAGTGCTATGGAAATTGTCATGTAAATTATCATATTGGCAATGTACAGAACCCCTTTTACCGTGAACATATCAGAACCTATTGTAATCAAAGCCTCTACAGAAAATACAGCACATATTGCAACTCCTATTGTTGCAAGTCCAAGACCTGTCTCGCGGCTTATTTTACTTAGCTTATATGATGAGCATGTCATTCTGGCACGAATTGTCTCTTTGTTCAAAACAATGAGAATTGATATTGCGGATACAAATACAATACATATCAGAACGTATGCAAGATAGGAAAAGAAATAATACATAAGTCCTTTTTGTCCGGTTGAGTTGTCAAGTAAAGTTGTTTCGGCGTGTATATCATTAATCCGAGCAGCCTGTGATAAGGCTGTATCCATATCCATTCCTGATTGTAAAAATGTATGGAGATTGCCTATATATCCGTCAACAATTCCACTAACAATATCTGAATTAAATGTACCCGGAATACTGTAAACCTTAAATAAGTCCTTTGTATCGCCTGACATTAATCTATTTTCATAATCCTTTGGGATAACGATTACTGCACTTACGGTTCTGTTGAATAATTCGTCCTGAATTGTTTCGCTGTCGTAAGCTTCAAGCTCAACAATTTCGTTACCTTTATCAACGTACTTGGTAAACTCTTTACTTGCCACAGAGGATGAATTATCAACTATTGCAATATCCATTGCAACTGCCTTATATGTTGTTTCACCTTCTTCGACCTTTTGCCCGGATATAAGATTAATAATTCCTGTGAAGATGCATATATACATTATGACCTGGCCTAACTGGCTTCTTAATATTTTTAAGAATAACTTATAAACTTGCATAACGGTTCCTCCTAAGCATAATATAACTGATGACACATAACAGTATTGTTATCACACTAAGATATGCCATGTTTTGGAAAAATCTTGTGTAGGTATCATATATATTTAGTGAATAAAAAGCATCTGTAATAAGTGCTGCAGGATTGATTCTGTTGATAATCGGAATGTTGTGCTCGATGAAATACTTAATACCCGGTGCACATAAGTCTGCCATTACACTTAAAGTCATTGTAAATGAAACAGTAAGACCTATTTTTCCTGCTGCAGAAGTAGGCTTTGGAAGTGCTCCAATCAGCATACCAAGTGCAATTCCGCAGGCAGAACCAACGTACAGTATCAGGAATACAGGAAGGATTTTCTCGCCGAAATTGATTCCGAGAACTTTCCACATGTAAAGAAATGTAATTATTTCAATAACAAACTGTAACAGGTGGGATGCTATAAACTCTGCAAGGATTATTATTGATTTGTGAGTAGGAGCAACTCCGCGTCGCTGTCCCAGTGAACCCTGATTTGCCTGCAGATGAAATATTCTGTCTACTCCGTTGAATGCAGCGAACAGACAACTCATTGCAAACACTGCATAAAAGTATGTTATAAGGTTATCCTGATTGCCGTTACATTTATTGGCTTCGCTGCAGGAACTTATTTCCTCATTAAGAGCTTCAAGAGCAGCCGGAACACCGGCAGGATTATTTTTCATTATGCTGGTAATTGTTTCCTCAGTCTGAACATATCTGTCAAGAAACATGCTGAGGATTGTTGCATTGCTGCTTTCTTCTCTTATGACAAGTTTTACTTTGGTTCCCACATATATGATGCCGTCAACCGTTTCGTCCTTAAGAGCTTTGGTTGCCTCCTTTTCTTTCATTGATGTAGGAATAAGAAGCTTATCGTCACCTTCTGATATGGAATCCAGTACGGTGGTAAATGCTTCATTGGTCTCTTCTTCAACAATAGCAACCGGAACCGGGTTCGTTTTTTCGGTTGTTTCGTATATATTTCCAAATGATGCAAACATGAATGTTGCAAGTGCAACCGGAAATATGAATGACCAGAACATAGTGTCTTTGCTTCTAAGCATGGTTTTTATTGTATATTTGAAATAATGAAAAAACATTTTCAAGCCCCCTTACGCATTGTCTCTGAGTTCTGTACCGGTAATCTCAAGGAATACATCATTGAGAGTAGGAACTTCAGAGAAAACTCTGCCGAATGAATAGTCGTGACTCTGCAAATAATCGAGTACACGTACAAGGTTGTGACGTCCGCCTTCAAAAGAAACCTTTAGTACTGATTCTTCATAAGTAACACCGTAAGCATGAATAAGATTTCCGATGTCTTTAACTGCGTTGTCATCAAGACCGGCAACTTCAACTGAGAGGTTTTCGGTACATTTAATCATATTTTTAAGTTCTTCTTTGGTACCGCTTGCAAGGCTGCGTCCTTTGTCCATAATCAGTATTCTTGAACATATCTGTTCAACTTCTTCCATATAATGGGATGTGTATACAATAGTTGCTCCCTCTTTATTAAGCTGGATTATACCTTCAAGGATTTTGTTACGGCTTTGCGGGTCAACAGCTACTGTAGGCTCATCAAAGAATATAAGCTTAGGCTTGTGTGCAATTCCGCAGGCGATATTAAGTCGTCTGAGAAGTCCGCCGGAAAGTTTTTTAGGACGGAATTTTTTGAAATCGTCAAGTTCAACAAAGCTGATTGCTTCTTCAACGTACTGTTTGCGAAGTTTCGAATCTTTTATATATAAGCCGCAGAAGTAATCGATATTTTCATATACTGTAAGCTCGTCAAATACGGCAACATCCTGCATAACAACTCCGATGTCTTTTTTTATGTTGTATGAGTTTGGCTTCATATCCTGTCCGAATACTTTAATTGTTCCTTTGTCATAATTAAGAAGTGACAGAATACAATTAATGGTTGTTGTTTTTCCTGAACCGTTAGGACCAAGGAGTCCAAAAATCTCCCCTTCATTTATTGTAAGATTGAAATGGTCCAGAGCTAATAACTCTTTGTAGCGTTTTACAAGATTGTTTACCTCAATTACTGCGCTCATTATAATTCCTCCCTGTGAATCGATATTGTATTTTATGATGGAATTATGTCACGAAATATGTATAATTGTAAGTGACGAATGTAAGTAAATCGATGTGACAAATGTCACATTCAGTGTTAAGTGTTGATAACACGCATGGATTCTGCGGATAGAAAGGTAATGTGAAGATGTCTAATGAACTGATTGACAAGGCGGTAATATGGCTGTTGTGTATGCTGACGGTTTTCATATGCGGAATTGACATTAACTATATTGTGGCATGTATGAGCAGCATAATTATTGTACTTATTGTATATCTTGATAAGATTCCGAAGTATTCACATGAAATAGCCGTTGCCATATATTTGCTTGTTACGTTTATTTGTCCTACATATGTATGTTTTTTGCCCCTCGTAATGTATGACGTGATGTTGAATAATAAAAAAAATTATCAGGTGGCTGCTGCGATAGTCTATTTTGTTGCTATATGTTACGAAGCCGGCAAAGGTAAAGGTCAGACTGAGTATGATATGTCTCCGATGTTTATTGTATTGATATTTGTGACGGTTATATTTTTGGCAACGATGATTTTTGCATACAAAACATCCTCATTTAATAAGGCCATGGATAAAATGAAAAAAGTAAGGGACGAGGGTGTGGAGACAACCTATATTCTTGAGAATAAGAATACCGAACTTATTAGGCGACAGGATTATGAAATAAATGTTGCGACACTTAAAGAACGTAACAGAATTGCAAGGGAGATTCACGATAATGTCGGGCATATGCTTACAAGAGCTATTCTTCAGGCAGGCGCTCTTAAAGTTATTGTGAAGGACGAGGCTGTTGCCGAGCAGATAGCGGGACTTGGTGAAACTCTCAATACGGCTATGAATAATATAAGAACAAGCGTCCACGATCTTCATGATGAGGCAGTGGATCTTAACAGTGCCGTTGAGGAAATGATAAGCAGATTTCCAAAGCTTAATACAGAATATACTTATAGCATAGGAAATGATGTATCAAATGAGATTAAGTATTGTTTTATTGCTATAGTCAAAGAGGCACTTAATAATATAATTAAACATAGTAATTCTGATAAAGTCAGGATAAAGATTAATGAGCATCCCGGATTTTATCAGCTTGTGGTACATGACAACGGAACTAAGATACCGGAAGATTATACAGGTGGCATGGGACTTGCAAGTATGAAGGAAAGAGTCCGGGCATTGAATGGTAATATTAACATATCTACTGATAAGGGATTCAGAATTAGTGTATCTATTATGAAATAATCTATTGCAATATGAGGGGAAGATACTATGGAAGGTGAAAACAAAAAAGTAAGGGTAGTCATTATTGATGATGACACATTAGTTGCCTTGTCCTTAAAAACCATACTGGAGGTGACAGGTGGTGTTGTTGTGGAAGCGACAGGTCAGGACGGAAGTGAGGCACTTGAACTATATAATAAGTATAAACCTGACGTTCTTGTGATGGATATCAGGATGAAGCATATGACAGGACTTGAGGCTGCAGCTACGGTTATGGATTGTAACCCGGATGCGCGAATACTTCTGTTAACTACATTTAATGATGATGAATATATTGTTAAAGCATTAAAACTGGGAGTTAAAGGATATATTCTTAAACAGGATTTTGAAGGAATTGAACCGGCTGTGCTTGCAGTTGCCGGAGGACAGACTGTATTCGGAGGAGAAGTGGTTGGGAGAATTCCGGCAATTCTAAGTTCCGGTGAATCTGCCGGCAGAGACAAAGAAGTTTCCGGTAATTCTTTGAATGATTCCGAAAAGGAATCGAGAAAGGATTCCATTGACTGGGAAGCCTATGATATAGGAGAAAAAGAGATAGCAATAATTGAATTGGTGGCGGAGGGCCTCAACAATAAAGAAATAGCAGGTAAGTTGTTCTTATCGGAAGGAACGGTAAGAAATTATCTTAGCCAAATACTTGAAAAACTTGAACTTCGCGACAGAACACAGCTTGCAGTATTTTATCTTACACTGTAGATTAGCTTAATGATAAAACTTTACGGAAAGAAGGAATCAGTATGAATAAAAAAGAGATAGCAGAGATTAAGAAATTGTTTAATAAGAACAAATGTCATGTGACAAGACTTTGCGGATGTTACGTGGACGCAGAAAAAAATGTAAAAACAACACTTAAGCAGGCGTTTTTGTCTTTGGAAGAAGAGGAAATGTTTAAGTATATCAACATATTCAGAGGATGTCTTTCGGGAACTATCGGGAAGAATCTTCTCAATCTTGAATTTCCGACAGAGCAGGAATATGAAGGCGGAACTCAGGAGTTTCTCCTGAAACTTCGTGACAGCAGATTAAGAGATGATGATATTATAGAAGAATTTTATGATAAGGTTATTGCGTATTACGATTATCCCGAGAATTATTACATAATACTTGCTCATGCGGCATATGATATTCCGGGGATTACATCTGACGGAATGGCAATGGATGATGCTTCCGTATACGTATATGAACATATTATATGTTGTCTGTGTCCTGTTAAACTTGAGAAATCGGCATTATGTTATAATGCTGAAGCTAATACAATCGAAACCAGGGTTCGTGACTGGATGGTAGATTCTCCGTTGCACGGATTTTTGTTCCCGGCATTTAATGACAGGAATACGGATATTCATGCCATGTTATATTACACCAAAAAATGTGAGAATATGTGTCCTGAATTTATGGACAACATGTTTGCCTGTACTAAGCCTCTGACAAGTAAAAACCAGAACATTACATTTAGCTCCATAATAGAAAAAACTCTCGGGGAAGAGTGTAATTTTGAAACAGTTATGGCAATTCATGACAGTATTAATGAAATGATAGAAGAACAAAAAGAATTGCCGGAGCCGGTGGTTTTTGATAAAGCTGATGTTAAGCGATTGATAGAAAGCAGTGGTGCAAGCAGGGAGAAGATTGAAACATTTGAAAGAAGTTATGAAAATGTAATGCAAAATGAAGTCCGAAGCGAGGATGAAGCGGAGGATGTTAAGTTTGTGGCAACCAACATAACCAATCATCGAAAGTTTGAGATTAAGACAGCGGATGTGGTTGTCAAGGTAAGCCCGGAACAGTCGCATCTTGTAGAAACAAGAGTGATAGACGGAATTCCTTATCTTATGATACAGATTAATGAGCATGTGGAGTTGAATGGGATTGCGGTAAGACCTGACGTGTCAAAAAATGAATGATTATTTTTGTTGAACTTTTTACATGTTTTGTTGTACAATTAATTGGAGTTGGTTTAAGATCTGTGTTTGGGGAAAGAGGTAGATAATATGAAAGAAAGACTAAGAAAAAGTGTTGCTGTATTTTTGACAGTGGTAACCGCAAGCTTGTTTGTTTTTTCAAATGTAACGAATTTGTATGCGGCTGACACGGTTGCGCTTAAGTTTAACGTTACATACGGACAAACTGAAGCAAGAACTATGCTTTCTATGGTTAATAAGCTTCGAACGGGAGATGAAGCGTGGTATTGGGACAAGGATGACTCAACAAAGATAAAAGCAGAAGGTTTGGGTAAGCTTGTATATGATTATGATCTTGAAGTGGCAGCAATGCAACGTGCTGCAGAGATTGCAGTGTATTATAATCATATGAGACCAAGCGGTGAGAACTGTTTTACAGCTTATGCCTGGTCAGGTTGCTGTGCAGAAAATATTGCATATGGATATAACAGTGCTGAAGCGGTGTTTGAGGCATGGAAAGAAGATAACGAGCCGTATATGGGACAGGGGCACAGACGTAATATGCTTAATAGTAATATCAAAGCAATTGCAATAGGCCATGCGTATTATAATGGTCAGCATTACTGGGTTCAGGAGTTTCGAGGAAATGTAGTATCTGACGTTGAAACTGTGGCCAATGATTCTGAAACCAAATGCAGTGTCGACGCAAAAGCGGATATAGCGTCTGAATTTGAAAAAAGTATGTCTAAGTCAACAAAAAAGCCTGTTGAAATAACAACTGACAAAACGACAGAAGATACGAATAGTAAGCCTGAAAAATATGTTGTGAAACTGAAGAAAACAACCATTAATGTAAAAAAAGGAAAGACGTATACCCTTAAATACAGTATTACAAAAGGTTATACCGGAAAGGTGAAGTTTATATCGTCCAATAAAAAAATTGCAAAAGTATCTGCAAAGGGAAAAGTGCGGGGAATAAAAAAAGGAAAATGTAAGATTACCGTGCGCTTGAATAACGGAAAAAAAGCCGTGGCAAAGATTACTGTAAAGTAGGCTCGCCGGAAGCGGAGTTGTGCAGAGAAGTGATGTGCGAAGAGCTTATCGGAAGCGGAGTGCGGAAAGTTGTTCACTCTGAGAAAAGTTAAATCAAGAATTAACATATCTAACAAAAAATATCCCATGTTTTAGTATTTTTATGTAAGAAATAAATTGTAACGTCGAACTAATATATGACAGTCAGAATTGAACGTTCAATTGGAGAGTTATTATTAAAACAAATGGGAGGACTATTTATGAGAAAAAGAAATGTATTTTGGGGTAAAATGATTAAAATTGTTGCAACATTTGGTCTTGCGGCAGCACTTTTTGGGGCGTGGAACGGTGTTTCGTCGGCACAGGCAGCAGGTAACACATATCCGATTCCGATGCCGGTTCCGGTTGCACCAAGTCCTACAGCAGGAGCAACAGCAACAGCATCTCCAACTGTGACACCTTCATACGGTCCGAGTGATCAGTATAAGCGTTTGAACATAAAAACAAGCGGTAGCTTTGATTATACGGTTGTGGATGAAACAAACAAGTATGCAAGTATCGTGAAGATTAAGAACTATGGTGAAGAGATTATAATTCCCGATACAATAGACGGATACAAGGTAATATATATCGGAGTTCCTTACGATGCGGAGTATGACAACGAAGATCTTACGAGTGAAGATGCACTTGCTTTATTTCCGGATCGATACACGAAGGATAATCTGCCGAACTGTATAAGGGCAGTCAATTATGTGAGAAGATGTGTTATCGATTATTATGATTTTAAGGTCAAGAGTCTTAAGATTCCTGAAGGCGTTACTATGATTAAAGAAGGCGCTTTTGGTTATATGTATTCCCTTTCAAATATTGAATTGCCAAAGAGTCTGTTTAGGATAGACGACAACAATTTTAGCAGATGTCAGTCTTTAGCGGAGATAGTTTTCAAGGGTGATATCAGAATCGGCTCGGCATTTTACGGCACTAACTTTAATAAAATAACTGCGTACGGCAGTTTTTCCTGTGGTGAAGAAGAGGTTTCGGCGGGGATATACGGTTCAGTGAAACAGTTTGTATTTGATAAAGAGGCATTCGAGAATTGCCAGTCGGATTCCATGGTGATATCTATGTATTCTTTGGGGATAAAAGAACTTGTAATTCCTAAAGATACAGGGGATGTTAAAACTTTATGTCTTGATGAAGCTGACATTGACAAAATTGTGCTTGGCAACCCTAAGTTAGCCATTAAGGGAACTAAACTTAATGATGCTTTTAACAAAACAGAAACCACAATTACAAAAGTTAAATCCAAATATAATAAAAAGACACGCAAGTATACTTACACATGGAACAAGATAAAATGTAATATTAAGAACAGTAAAGACGAATCATCAATTCGTGAGGTAAGTGTAAAATATACGTTGTACAAGAAAAATAAGAAAGGTAAGTATGTTAAACTTAAAACAACTACTGCCGGAAAATACACAAGCAAAAAGAAGTTAAAACTTAAAGTAATATGCGAAATTGATGTGGCAAGATATGTGAGCAGCAATTCTAAATGGTATGGTAATTAAAACATTCGGAAAAGAATTTAAGGAGAAGGATAAAAGATGGAGATTAGGGGCGGACAAAGCAGATATGATGTGATTAATTACTTGAAAGGTTTTTCTATAATTACTATAGTTTTAATGCATCTGATTCAGAACTATAATGTAATTGGTATTATAGACAAAGTTTCAAGTCTGGGTGGAACAGGTGTACATATTTTCTTTTTCTGCTCCGGATTCGGATTATATCTTTCACAAAGAAAAAAAGAACTTTCGTATTTTGAATTTTTGAAAAGCAAGTTTTTCAAAATATACATTCCGTACATAATAGTGGTGCTGATTATTGCTATAGTGCCTTTTACTTTTGATGGTTCATTTAACGAGAGAATTTCAGCTTTGGCAAGTCACTTGTTGTTGTATAAAATGTTTATTCCGGAATTTGAGGGGAGTTTTTCGTATCCGTTATGGTACATGTCCACATTGTTTCAGTTTTATTTAGTGTTTGTTGTTTTGTATAAGGTAAAAAAAATAATTAGTGTGAGACTGTTTGCGGCAATTTGTTTTCTGATTAGTTGTGCATGGTGGATAATTACCGGAATGACCGTTTTAGGTACGGAACGTATATGGTACAGTTTTTTCCTTCAGTATTTATGGGAGTTTGCTATTGGAATGTGTTTGGCTGAAAAACTGTATAATAACGAAACAATAAAAATTAAAACCGTATACCTTTTGCCGATTGCAATTTTTGGACTTGCAATTGGCGGTGTGCTGGGAAGCATGGGTGGTGTACTCAAATCATTCAATGACTGTTTTCTCGCAGTTGGTTACGGCGGGATAGCATTGGTGATTTACCGATTTGTAAAACCATATAGGAGTTTGTGTGAAAAAATATGCGAGTTTTCATATGAATGGTACCTGACCCATGCGACATGTTTTTTGATTATAAAGAAAATGTTAGCAGCAAGACTTCCTGTTCAGGGATTTGCCACAGTATTGTCAATGACAGTGTCACTGTTGCTAAGTGTTGTTGTTGCAGTGGTTTACCATAAATTGATTCGAACGTTAATGAAAAGACTGTAAAAATGATACTTGTTTTAGAAAATTCTTTGTGATATAATCGTCTTTGCTTGCGGATATGGCGGAATTGGCAGACGCGCTAGATTTAGGTTCTAGTGGGAGACCGTGCAGGTTCAAGTCCTGTTATCCGCACGATAGCTACGAGAAGTGCATAGCGGGATGTGAGCATCCGACACGAGCTTGCTCGTAGATGGATGCATCACATCCCGCGTATATACGGCGACAGCCGTGGGACAAGCGACCTGAAGGGGCGCTTGTATGCACTTCGAAAAAAAGGGGACATTCATAAACGTGAATGTCCCTTTTTACTTACTAGGAAATTTCTTTGAAATTGTCCTAGTAAGCAAAAGCGCTCCGCGGGAACGCACTGCGGCGGAGAGGAAAATGTTGCTAACGCAACCCGCCGCAGGCGGAGAATGTCGCAAGCGACATTCTTTGTTCTGCGGACGTAGACCTTGAAACCGGTTCAAGGTCTACGCTTTGCTTCGGTCGGCGCTTAGCAGACGTCCTCCGGACGTCTAGCGCCCTGTTATTCGCACGACAACCGTGGGACAAGTGACCTGAAGGGGCGCCTGTATGCACTTTGTAACGTGTAAAACAAATTCTCTTGAATTTGTTTAGCAAACATCGCCTATCCTGTGGGTCATACAGGATAGGCATTTTTATTTATGGGTCGTGACCCGGTTGAGCTCGCGAAGCGTGCGAAATATAACCCCCCCGCTATGCGGGTGCGCGTCGGAGGTTATAAAAAAAATCACCTTTCCGTTATAATATAGTTGTTCAGGCTATCTTATAAGAAAGGAAAGGTGATTTATATGGCCAATAAGGCAAATAGTTTATCGCACACAAAGTGGGTATGCAAATACCATATTGTGTTATCATTGTCAACAAATATAAACATATATCAGTAAAAATAATTGCCATATCATAACGCACCTACGTTATGGTATGGCAATTTAGTTTTTATTCTTGTACAGAGAACCAATCCCTATTTGGCGGTAATAAAATCAATCCAGCCGAAATGTACATATATCATACATATCTATCAACTAGGAACTTGCCGTACAATG
>SVEK01000071.1 GCA_015057405.1 Lachnospiraceae bacterium | reverse complement strand
GGAACAGATTCCTGTGTATATTGGGTCGGTAAAATGTAGTGAAGAGTCGGTGTATGCTTCGCATAGAGAATTGATAGACGGTGGTGCCAAGTCGTTGTATGATATTAATCAGGAATCAGCTTACGCATATTTAGTTTTGAAATACATGGGCAAATAAATATTGTATGTAACACAGTCACAATGGTAGAAAAATAGCGTACAATACAGTCGCAATGGTAGGAAGATAACTTGCAACCACATTTATGGATTGATGAAATGGAGGAAAAAAGATGTTACTGGGTTCTCATGTTGGAATGAGTGGAAAAGAAATGTTTGCAGGCTCTGTTAAAGAGGCCATTTCATATGGCGCCAATACATTTATGGTGTATACGGGAGCACCGCAGAATACGAGAAGAAAAAGTGTAGACGAGCTTAATATTCCGGCTGCAAAACAGTTGATGGAGGCGAACGGTATTAATGAGTTTGTAATTCACGCGCCGTACATTATTAATTTGGGCAACTCGGTGAATGCGGATACGTACAAACTTTCTGTTGATTTTCTTGCCATTGAGTTGGAAAGAACTGCAGCCATGGGTAGTCATACACTGGTTCTGCATCCGGGGGCACATGTCGGTGCCGGAGCGGATTTGGGTATCGACAAAATTGTTGCAGGAATTAATTCTGTTCTTACTGCCGATTCACCGGTCAATATTGCGTTAGAAACCATGGCCGGCAAAGGTAGTGAAATTGGCAAAAGTTTCGAAGAATTGGCACGTATCTATGATGGAGTGGTTCATAATGATAAGCTGCGGGTGTGTTTTGATACCTGTCATGTGAATGATGCGGGATATGATATCGTAAATGATTTGGATGGCGTATTAGAACATTTTGATGCCATAATCGGAAAGGAGCAGATAGCGGTATTCCATATTAATGATAGTAAAAATGAACGGGGTGCCGGTAAGGACCGCCATGAGAACATCGGATTTGGCACAATTGGTTTTGATGGATTGTTGAGAGTAATTAATCATCCTGATTTTGAAAATGTTCCTAAAATTATGGAAACTCCGTATATTCCTAATGCCTTGGATAAGAAGAAATCTTACCCGCCGTACAAGTACGAGATAGCCATGATAAAGAGCGGAGTATTTAATCCTGAGATAAAAAATGAGATTCTGGCGGATAATTGCAAATGATTTATAACAATTGTTATTATTCCGGCGTATCTGAATTCGGGACAAGGATTCAGATAAGTATTTGGTTTTAGAAAAAATAATACCTCTTAAAAAGATTTTGGTTATTAACCTTGTCTTTTTAAGAGGTATTGTATTGTTGTAATTCATATAATTTTTGTTGAGCAGTTTTATGCTATTGCGTTGTTATGCTCGATAAGGAATTGTATGACGTCTTCCTTGCACAGAGGTTTTGACAAATAATAACCCTGTATATATTCGATGTGGAAATCTTTCATTTTATTAAGCTGGTCGATTGTCTCAATTCCTTCGGCAACAATTTCCATATCAAGACTCTTTAACATATCTATAGCGAACTTGGTTGCAATCTCTCCCTTTTTGGTATTAAAGTACGACCATACAAGCTCTTTATCGAGTTTAACAGCTCTGAAAGGAAGATCAATAAGGTAATTGAGATTGGCATAACCACTACCGTAGTCGTCAAGGAAAAATGCGGAACCCAATCCGATAAGTTTGTTCATATTATCAAAGAGTGATTTTTTAGAATTAGCCATTGCGGTTTCTGTAATTTCAAAGTGAATATATTCAAAAGGAATTCCGAAATTATCAAGAACTGATTTAAGTTCTGATGCAAGACCACTCTGCATACACTGAACAACAGAAAGATTGACTTCGATAAATTTTATACCATACTGTATAGGGTCTGTATCATTGATAAAGCGACAAACCTTACGAAGTACCATCATGTCAATTTCTGTAATCATACCATTTTGTTCCGCAATCGGAATAAATGAATCCGGCGGTAAAAAGTTCCCGTCGCTGTCCCACAATCGAACAAGTGCTTCTAAAGATATAAATCTCTTTTCGGTAATAGAATAAATAGGCTGGAAGTAAACTGTAAACATGTCATTTTCAATTGCCCATTTAAGTGTTTCTTCTATTTTGTTGCGATGCTTGACGTCTTCGATTGCATTTTCATCAACGTAAACAATGCCTTTTTTCAAAGGAAGAAGTGCATTAATATAGTAAATTGCTTCATCATAGCTCTCAACAAGATTACTGTCTTTAAGAATATATGCGTCAATGTCAAGAGAAACAGTAGTATTGGAAACAGGGAAGTCTTGTTCCGGTAATTTTTCTACAAGATTAAGTGCGCGTTTGAATGTATCATCATTTGCGATTCCGGAAATTGCAAATCGCGCTTCACCGAGCCTGAAAAGCTGTACATTTTCAAGTGTTTTCAAATGTTCGGCAAAAGCAATGGTCATTTTAGAGGTATTAGTGATACCGAATGTAGAAGTGATAATGTTGTAAGAGTTCAGATTGATTACTATTATGAAATATTTTTCATTACATATTATCTGTCTTTCAACATAAGACTTGAGCATACTTGAATTGTACATCTTTGTTTCATCATCCATTTTATCTGAAGGATTCTCTAAAAACAGATAAATCAACAGTATGGAAACGCATACTGAGAAAGTTACTATAAGAAGATGATTGTTAATGAACTGAAGTATAGCTGCAAGTAAAAATGAAATAATTACCAGCATAACCGGTTTACGTCTGTAATCGGTTATGTCAGTTCTGAATTTGAAAAAAGAAATAAGTGTAATCACCAATATAATAATACACATGGCGTATGTAAAATTAACCGCAG
Source organism: Lachnospiraceae bacterium (assembly GCA_015057405.1). GTDB lineage: Bacteria > Bacillota > Clostridia > Lachnospirales > Lachnospiraceae > V9D3004. Next base: position 488 of record SVEK01000071.1, on the reverse strand, counting down.
CTCCCAACGTATAAATGCTTCTGTCAGTAACATCCACATGATAGTCAATAGGAAGAAAAATATACGCAACGCCAATCGCAAGCATAATAGTGCTTAATAATTTGAACCATTTTGAGTATGTAGAATTGTTGCGAAGCAAATCGGCCATAAGATACAAAAATGTTACATATGCAATCCATGTAAGGGAGTATATATATATTTTGCACACAACCTCATTCACAATACCGGGGAGAACAGCCCGGTAATTGATTGTAAATATGGAAGCAATATCTAATGTCACACTAACAAAAGCGGTTGCGATAAAGAGCCCAAAAATCTTATCGGTATAAATCCACACGGATCTTCTTTTATAATAAAGGGCAGCTACCAATAAAAGAATAATCAGACCCGCTATCTGAAACTGAATATTAAATACCATGTAAGATCACCTCGTTTCTGTAATACACTGTAACCAAAGGAATTAATAATATTATTATAACTCCTTTTGT
>SVEK01000070.1 GCA_015057405.1 Lachnospiraceae bacterium | reverse complement strand
TTGAAGGTTTCTTAGTTTCTCTTACAGACCGGTTTTGGCAAAACGTACTTCGCAAAGTTAACTGTTTGAAAAAGGGACTTGACTCGTAGATGTTGGATATTCCAATACCTATAAGTCAAGTCCCTTTTGAGTTCTTAACGACGCGAAGTTAATATCGACTTTGGCATAAACGGTCTGTTAGAGAATCTTAGGAAGCTGCAACCGGCAGGTCCGTGCTATGTCAGACAGTTTCTCCGATTTGTGCAACGCATTAGCGGACACGAAACGTAATTATAGCCGATACGCAGAGGCTTTCTAGGCTTTTCTCCAAAATACGGAAATTTACCCGCAAGGTCCTGTCGCACTCCAATTCTCGTAATATAAATTAACAGAAGATATATTTTATACTATAGTACCTTATCCGTTATGTAGTTGTACGTTTACGGTAAGCACTCGGTGTAGTTCCGTAGCGTCGCTTAAAGGTTCGATTAAAATAAGACAAGTTATCATAACCGACCTCTTCTGAAATTGCTAAGATCGAAGAATCAGAAGAGAGCAGCAGTCGTGATGCCATGGTAAGTCTGTATTCGTTCAGATAATCGATAAAAGAAGTTCCCATAGTATTCTTAAAATATTTCATGAAATGAGATTGGCTTAATCCTACTTCGGCGGCCGCATCTGCAATCGTGATTTTATGCATATAATTATTCTCAATGTATTTCAAAATACGTTTCAATTTTTCTAAAGATTTATTATCTTTCTGCTCCCGGGCAGTATCGGAGCATTTCTCAATTAACACAGAAAAGAGCAGGAAAAGCTGACCTTTTAAGAAAAGCTGATAGCCTTTCGGGAAGGTCTTTCGAATCTCATCATTGGCGTCGATACAAGTAGCGACTTCAGAGTAGTGAACTTCTCCAGGTTTGTACAGTGTAGGAACCGCGAGTTGCCCTCCCAATAACGGCAATAAGAAGTCTGTATTGCAAGCATCGGCGGTCTTGGAAATAAGAATGCTTGGATGAAAAATGATATTCTCATATTCCATAGAGCATCCTGCTAACTGTTCGATGGAGTGCAACTGTCCCGGGATAATTAACACAATTGTGCCGGCGTCTACTACATGCTGGGTGAAGTCAACGGTTACGATACCGCTTCCCTTTTTGATGTAAATAAATTCCATCTCATCATGCCAGTGCAGAGGGACTTGTGGGAAGTCCAAAGGAATTGAGCACAGGTAGGTGATGTATGGAAAGTCCGGGTCGGTATGTTTGACTTTTTCTTGGTAGTTTTCGTATTCTAATATGTTCATGATAGGAAAATACCTCCGTTGCTAGTGCAATCAATATAGTAAAAATATAGTATTTATGCGATTTGTACAAAAAACATATTTGAATTTGTACAAATCGTTGAAAATGCCTTATGATAGGATTGTACCACTTTTTGACCAGATATTACAAGAAAAACCTGTTTTTCGAAAATATAATTGTATCATACACTCTGTTGTTGGGAGTGTAACGATAAAGGCGACAGCAGTTTGACTGGTTTTCAAACAGGGAGGTAATTATGAAATTACAGGAATTAGTTACAATAAAATATGGTAGAAGTATCGCAGAGTGTTCTACAGAAGAACTCTATGTGACATTACTAGAGGCAACAAAAGAATTAGCAGCAGAAAAAGTGACAAACGATGGTAAGAAGAAAGTTTATTACATTTCAGCTGAATTCTTAATTGGTAAGTTATTATCCAATAACTTAATCAACTTAGGAATCTACGAAGATGTGAAAGCTGAACTGGCAGCAGCGGGCAAGAATATCGTAGATATTGAAGAGTTTGAGCCGGAACCATCTTTAGGTAATGGTGGTCTTGGACGTCTTGCAGCTTGTTTTGTAGACTCAATTGCCACACTTGGTTTGAATGGTGACGGTATCGGTTTGAATTACCACTTCGGTTTATTCAAACAGGTATTTGAAAACAATTTACAGAAAGAAACACCAAACCCATGGATTCAGGAGAAGAGCTGGCTTACCAAGACAGACATCTGCTATCCGGTAAACTTTGGCGGATTCACAGTTTGGTCTCGTTTATATGATATGCACGTAGTTGGTTACAACAACCGTACTACAAAATTACGTTTATTCGATATTGAGTCTGTTGACGAGAATATCGTTGGCGACACAATCAGCTTTAATAAAGAATGGATTGACAAGAACCTTACATTGTTCTTATATCCGGATGATTCTGATGATGCAGGCCGTATTTTACGTGTATACCAGCAGTATTTCATGGTATCTAACGCTGCAAGATTAATCTTAGATGAAGCAGTAGAAAAAGGTTCTAACCTTTATGACTTGGCTGACTATGCCGTAGTACAGATTAATGATACACATCCATCTATGGTAATTCCGGAATTAATCCGTTTATTACAGCAGCGCGGTATGCTTATGAACGATGCGATTAAGGTAGTATCAAAAGTTTGCGCTTACACTAACCACACAATTTTAGCAGAAGCATTGGAAAAATGGCCAATTCACTTCCTTGAAAAGGCAGTTCCACAGTTAATGCCAATCATCCGTGAGTTAGATAACCGTGTTAGAGCAAAAGTTTCTGATGAAAGCACATACATCATCAAAGATGGTCGTGTACACATGGCACATATGGACATTCATTATGGATTCTCAGTAAATGGTGTTGCATACCTTCATACAGAAATTTTGAAAAATACAGAGCTTAACAACTTCTATAAGTTATATCCTAAGAAGTTCAACAACAAGACAAACGGTATCACGTTCCGTCGTTGGTTAATGTCTTGTAACCCGGAACTTGCAGCACTGATTACAGAGTTAATCGGCGAAGGCTGGAAGAAAGATGCGGACGAATTAAAGAAATTAGGAAAATTCTTAAATGATGATGCTGTATTAGAAAGACTTCTTGCTACAAAAGCAGGCAAAAAAGCTGATTTGGCAGCATACTTAAAGAGAACACAGGGCTTAGATGTAAACGCAGATGCTATTTTTGATATTCAGGTAAAACGTCTGCACGAGTACAAACGTCAGCAGTTAAATGTACTTTACATCATCCACAAATATTTTGAAATTAAAGCCGGTAAGAAACCGGAGACACCAATTACATTATTCTTTGGTGCAAAAGCAGCCCCTGCTTACGTTATTGCAAAAGATATCATCCATGCAATCCTTTGCTTACAACAGATTATCAACAATGATCCGGAAGTAGCTCCATACTTAAAAGTATTCATGGTAGAGAACTACAACGTAACATTGGCTGAAAAATTAATCCCTGCATGTGATATTTCAGAGCAGATTTCCCTTGCTTCTAAGGAAGCATCCGGAACAGGTAACATGAAGTTCATGTTAAACGGTGCCGTAACACTTGGTACAAGTGACGGTGCGAACG
>SVEK01000036.1 GCA_015057405.1 Lachnospiraceae bacterium | reverse complement strand
GTTATTACTAATCCCGCAACAGCAATCACTGCTGCCTGAACGATTATTGCAACAACCATCTCAGTATATGTCTGCCTCCCCTGATCCATAACTGCCTCCAAATTGTCATTCACCTGAATCTGTACGTTTCCGTGAGATATTAGCATCTCTTTCCTTGTACAAATCCTTGTAATACTGTTGATTGATATTCTCCATTTCAAGGTCCTTCGCATAAAACCGCTTAGTTATGTCATATACACTGCGAACACCTGCCGCAATCCCAAGAAACAGGAATACAATTATCATATAGCCGGTTTCCAGCCAACGGTCCAGATAGTAACCGATAACCAAACACATACCAATGGGAACCATCATATTGATTCCTATCTGAAGAATCATTGATAATCCCCTTGCAACTTCCGTAAATTCAGACTTCTTCTTACTATCTTTGTTGCTTTTCATATATGTCCTCTTTCCAGCCAATCAAAAGTCATTATAGCACTCTTTATATTCAGTGTCTATATGGCAATATTAAAAAAAACTAAACTAATTACAATTTTTTTGACACATTTGCACAGGCTTTCATGCCCTCCATAATTGCGCTTCTGAATCCTTTTTCCTCCAGCACTCTTACAGCTTCTATTGTAGTTCCTGCCGGCGAGCATACCATATCCTTAAGTTCACCCGGATGCATCCCGGTCTCCATGAGAAGCTTTGCGCTTCCGATTACAGCCTGCTCAGCAAACTTATAAGCCTGTGGTCTTGGCATTCCTTCATTAACCGCAGCATCAGCCATAGCTTCAATCATCATGGCAACATAAGCCGGTGAACTTCCGGATACCGCAACAACCGCATCCATAAGGCTCTCAGAAATAACTTCAGTTTTTCCAAAACTGCCAAGAATTTTACACGTATACTCTAGTTCAGTATTACTAACATGACCATTACAACATACCGCCGTCATTCCTTCAAGAACAAGCGCCGGGGTATTAGGCATTGTTCTCACAAGCTTTATCTCATGGTCAAACATTTCCTCAATACGTTTAATGCTCTGTCCTGCAACGATGGAAATAATCAGTTTCTGTTCAGCAACAACGTCAGAAATTTCCGTAATAACACTTTCAAGAACCTGAGGCTTAACTGCCAGAACAATAACATCCGATTCAAGAACCAACTCACTGTTATTAGTAGTTGTTCTTATCCCAAGCTTGTCCGCCGCAGAATCAAGAACATCTCGACTTTTATCAGATGCAATTATTTCATCCGGACGAAACGTATCTGTTTCAATAAATCCCTGCATAATTGCTCTGGCCATATTGCCACAGCCTATTAATCCAATCCTCATAGTTTATACTAATCCTCCATCTGATTAATTCGGTTGATATGTCTTTCATCGCCTGAAAACTCTGTATTAAGAAATGTATCCACAATCTTAACCGCAAGTCCGGCACCCACTACTCTTGCACCCATTGCAACAATATTGGCATCATTGTGTTCTCTTGTTGCCTGAGCACTGAAGCAGTCATGACAAAGCGCAGCCCTGATTCCCTTAAACTTATTGGCCGTAATAGAAATTCCGATACCTGTACCACATATAAGAATACCCTTTTCACATTCTCCGTCAAGAATTGCCTGAGCAACTTTCTTTGCATATACAGGATAATCACATGAGTCAGGTGTATATGTACCATAATCCTTATACTCCAGATTATTTTTTTCAAGATATTCTATAATCTCTTTCTTAAGCTCAAATCCTCCATGATCACTACCTATCGCTATCATCAGTATTCCTCCTTAAAAGTTCATCAATTTTTTTCTTAACCTCTTCAAGCACTGCATACATATCCTGATAACATGCTTCATATATATCCATCTCTTCTCCGTAAGGATCAAGCAATTCATCATCATTGCCTACAAACTCCTTAAGAGTGTACACATTATCAGAAAACTCATAATCCTCAATAATCTTAAGTTTCTCTCCAAAGGCCATGGTTAAAACCAGAGTTTTATCATCCAACTCTTCCCTTGTAAGCTGTATTGCCATTTTATTAACCGTTTCCATACCATGGTTGTACAGTATCATCTCTATTTTCTGATTATACGGTTCTTCAAACAACACAACCAAACCTCTGGACGTAATCTCAAAACCCGGCTCTTCTTCTCCATACAAACTTCTGAATATTGTTTCAGCCATAGGACTTCTGAGTGTATTGTCCATTCCCACAAAAATAATCCTGTCAAATATCATACATACTCCTAACCCCGTATGTTATCCTATCAAATAACAACAGTCACAGCATTTTTGCACATTCCTAGGTATTATATCACATCCAAACTTCCGGCGCAAATTCACGGAAGCCTTACGTCTTAGTTTTCCTCCTTGCAGGAAGACTTGCACCATAACGCCCACTTGTTAAACATACATTTCACAGCGAGTCTTACACTTTGTCCCACACTAAATATTAAACACGTACCACCCGGTATCCTGCGGCTTTGTTCAATCGGTTCATAATGGCTTCTCCAAGGGGTCCTTCCCGAAAACTTTCAACATATATAACTTCTACGTTGTACTCATCCATCTGTCTGAGTGCCCCATATATTTGTCTTGCCACAGTATCATCGTCTTCTCTGGTTCCGACACATACCACTTTCCCCTTAGAAAAATATGGTGCATTCTCAATTGTCGTAATTATTCCTACTTTTGTTTCAGCCTCATTATCCTCGAGAAGTTCCAACCGACCGTTAATATATGCAACTACGTTATCATTACTTCCTTCCACTATAGTAAGTTCACCTTTAGGCGCGTAATGTCTGTACATCATTCCGGGTGCCTTAGGTCTAATATTATTATCCGGCGGTCCATCAAGTGCCGGATCCATGTCAACTCTTCCGACAAGTTCCTCCAACATTTCACGACTGACGTAACCCGGACGAAGTATTGTTGGGTATTCACCGGTAAGATCAATGATTGTGGATTCAAGACCTATATCCACCTGTCCGCCATCAATTATCGCATCTATTTTTCCTGACAAGTCCTCAATAACGTGAGCAGCTTTTGTAGGACTCGGTCTTCCTGACACATTTGCACTGGGAGCTGCAACAGGCACTCCCGCCGCCTTAATCAATGCCTTTGCAATCGGATGCGAAGGCATTCGTACTGCCACCGTATCAAGTCCTCCCGTTGTTCCATACGGAACGATATCACTTTTCTCGAATATCATAGTAATTGGCCCCGGCCAGTATTTTTCCGCAATCTTGTATGCTGACTCAGGAATATACTTAACTATACGCGGCAATTCCTCCATTGACGCAATATGAGCTATAAGCGGATTATCCGAAGGGCGTCCCTTAGCGGCATATATTCTTGCTGCTGCTGTTTCATCAAGAGCATTTCCTCCCAGGCCGTATACAGTCTCTGTAGGAAATGCAACCAGACCGCCATCTCTAATTATCCTACCTGCCTCAGCGAGCATATCATCGCAAGACAACCCTGCGCCACCATTCTGTAACGTGGTCTCACATCGCAGGATATTACCCACCAACTTCTCCTTGCCAGCTGAACTACCGATTGCCGCCAGCTCTTTGCTTGGCTGATTATCAGCTTCCAACTTCTCCTTGCCTGCCAAATTGCTTTCTTCACATAATTCATCCGTAATTTTATATAACTTGGTAATCATAACAGTCTCCATCCGCTGTGGTACTTATTCTTAAGGTTACTTCCCACACATTTCCCCCATCCAAGCGGGAAGCCATCCACACAAAATAGTATCCATCCCTTACACGGAACTTCGCTCTCATTAAGGGTGATAGTTTCACCTTTAAGATATCTTCTTACGCGTTCATCACTTTCAGGTAAAGACACCGTTTTTGCAAATTCACCCCGGCCTATAGCCATAGCAAGAGCCTGGCTGGGTTCAAAACGCCCTTTCAGGCAGTCGCCCATATACAATCCATTTCTAAGGAAGCGCATCCCTCTTAACTTCGGAAGACCCTCAGGCATATAAAAAAGCCTTTCTCCCTGAAGCTCCAACCGACTTGCATCAATATCCCAGTCAAGGTCATTTGCAAATTCAAAAAATGTCTCAAGTTCCTTATTTTTATTACTTGCTTTATGTACAGTTTTCATACGGCTTACGGCTCGCATCCCATCTGCCGTTTCCCCGTCTTTCTTTAGCATTGCCACAAAATGACCTTCGCCGTTCATTCTGTGCGGCCATATTCTTACACATTTTTTTAATTCTTCATTACCCGAACCCCACTCAGGCCGCCCGGTGTCAAAGCCTTCATATCCTTCTATATCAATCAGCTTCATATCAGGACATGATTCCAGTAAAAAATCTATGGACTGTTCGTCTTCTTCCGGAGAAAATGTACAAGTAGAATAAAGCATTATTCCGCCTGTTTTCAACATTTTTGCAGCTGGAATCAGAATTTCTCTTTGTAACTTAGCATAAAAATCGACTCCGTTTTGTTCGTAACTTTTCATTACCGACGGATCTTTTCTGAACATCCCTTCACCGGAACATGGAGCATCTAATAATATTTTATCAAAATAACCTTCAAATGAAGAAGCAAGCTTTGCCGGCGGTTCACTTACTACAAAAGGATTACGTATCCCGAACAATTCTATATTTTTAAGCAACGCCTTTGCTCTAGAGCTGCTTATATCATTAGCAACCAAAACTCCTCTTTTGCCAAGTTTAACACCAAGTTCTGTAGCTTTTCCACCCGGAGCAGCGCACAAATCCAAAACTGCATCACCGGGATTCACAGGAATTCTTGAAGCCGGTGTCATAGCGCTTGGCTCCTGCAAATAATACAACCCTGCATGATAATACGGGTGTTTCGCAGGTTGTACGTCACCCTTATAAAAATACCCGTTTGCTATCCATGGAATAGGAGTTATCTCGTACGGACATATTTTTTCAAACTCTTCACAGGTTATTTTTGAAGTATTCACCCTCAAACCATATAATCTTGCGTCATCGTAACTTGCAAGAAAATCATTATATTCTTCACCAAGCAAGTCTTTCATCCTTGCCGCAAAACTTTCAGGTATATTCATACACATCATGTATAATCCTATTATCCTCTTTTGAGGAAAATGGATTGTTTTCCTTTCTCCCTATCTAGTCGGGTAATTTCGAATACTCCATTATAATATTTAAGCACCTTTATACCAGATTTTCCGGATTAAGACACTCTAGTTCAGGTATTACAAATCTGCCATCTTTTCTAATAAGCACATCATCAAAATAAATCTCTCCTCCGCCATATTCCGGAGTCATAATCAGAACAAGGTCCCAGTGAACTGATGAACTGTTACCATTTGGAGCCTCATCATAAGCATTACCCGGAGTAAAATGAATTGAACCCATTATTTTCTCATCAAACAAAATATCTTTCATAGGTTTTGTAATGTATGGGTTAACTCCAATTGCAAATTCCCCGATATATCTTGCTCCCTCGTCAGTATCAAGAATTTCATTCAGTTTTTCTGTATAATTGGCAGTTGCATTTACGATTTTTCCATTGTTAAATTCCAACCTGACATTTTCAAATACAATTCCTTTATAAAGTGAAGGCGTATTGTAACAAATCACCCCATTTACAGAATCTTTAACCGGTGCCGTATATATCTCGCCATCAGGAATATTCATTCTTCCCGCACACGGAATTGCAGGAATATCTTTAATAGAAAATGTTATATCAGTTCCGCTTCCGCTGGTCAGTCTTACTTTATCAGTCTTATTCATAAGAAGTCTCAGCGGCTCCATTGCTTTCTCCATCTTACTGTAATCAAGATTACATACACTATAATAATAATCTTCAAATGCTTCTTCACTTGTATTAGATAACTGCGCCATGGACGAATTAGGATAACGAAGAACCACCCATCTTGTCTTTCTCACACGAATATCCGTATGCAATGGTTTACCATATAAGAGTTCATATTTCTGCATCATTTCCGAAGGGACATCCGCAAGCTCTGTTGCGTTACTTCCGCCTCTTACAGCCACATAACAATCCATCTGTTCCATTAAGGCGCAATCTTTTTTAGCCATAATATTAAGCTGTTCCTCAGAACAATTCAGAAGAATCTCTCTTAACACGCGCTGGTTAATATGATTAGGAAATGGTATGCCGCCTACATTATATATTTCCTTAATAATCTGTCTTGCAAGAGGCTCAGTATCGGCACCAATATAATCTACCCATACTTTGTCACCTTTTTTTACCTCCATAGAGTAATTAACAAGATTTTTTGCAAGAGTAATTATTCTCTCATCCATATTTTATACCTCCAAAATTAATTGTATTTTTAGTTTCCGGTCAAATATATCAACCGGCAAAATTATAAACTGACAAATCTATTATTCTATAATTGCATTGCCCGACAATCATGATCCCCGGTAAATATATCTTCCGAAATATATTATCTTGCGATGCTTACAAATATATTACCGCTTTCACTAAATATCTCATCTGCCAGACTATGCGAAATAGTTTGGGAAGTCCCGGTCTTTGGCTCATATATTGTAACTGTAGTAGTTGTATATGACGTAATCAGTAACGGATTAGTTCCGTTGAATGCTACAACAGGTCTGTCACTACTTACATAATATAATACTTCATCAAAACTGCATCCCGTCAGATTAACAGCATTGTCAATGTATTCATTTAATATTTCAAGGACTGTCTTACCTTTTCCTGCAAAATCCTTAATATCAAATCGGGCATGTACAGAAGAAAGAAGCATAGCTGCGCATGCATCCGTCGGACTCACTTTATTTCCGGCGCTGACGTAATCTATACCCGAAATAATATGGCTGTTGTACCGTCCTCCACGTTCCCATACAACCTGATTGTTACTGTCTATAACTATTCCCTGTTCTTTATCTGCAGTCACAATTGCATCTGCCGGATTATCGTATGCTGCTTTAATACTGCCTTTTGCATACATATAATATCTTATATGATGATTTTCAATATCAAGATATACCGGATTTGCTTCTGCTACAAGATATCTGTTAGTGTACTTATACTCAGGAAGCTTATCCATCTTATACAATTGCGGAAGACTAATATACCATTCCGTAAGTGCTTTATTGGTTACTCGCGGTACAAGTTTAATCTGTTTGTCCTCTGCAACTACACGATTGATTATATTATCCCCTGAGGTTTTAACATATCCCTTGTTATTTTTCTTGCATCGTTTAAGATAAACAACATTTCCTTCTACCGTAGCATCAACAACATAATAACCTTTTTTTCTGTATTTTTTTACAACATTGCCATTGGAATCTAATATTCTTACATTTTGAAGAGCAAGAATGCGCTCTCCTTCCGTTGCCAATCCGATATCTTTATCCTTTCCGATACCGTAAACTACATTTGAACCTATTACTCCAATCAGCTTCACATATTTTTTTTCAGGTGCTTCAACATCTATACATGTCCCTGTATCCATATTGAGAATTCTAAGGCACCTTGCAAGATTAGTATCATCCGCTTCTTCCCATACGTAAGAATTAGTTTCCGGAATCACTTTATAACTATCATCTTTAAGTCCTGCTGCAATACAAGTAAGTTCATTCGAAATCATGTTATATGAATATATATTATTTTTTACCGCAAAATAAAAAACATCTCCGGCGTTTACATAACAATACTTTTTAAATTCCTCTTTAAGCATTTGAAATGTCATATCAAACGGAATATACAGAAGCTCTTTCGAAACATTTTCAGACATATTATAGTTGTACAAAACAACGGCAACCTTACCTTCGTAATCACCTCTTGCAATGTAACCGTACACAGCGAAACGTATATTTCCTTCCTCATCCATAGACATTATACGTATACCCTGTTGACGATATAATTCATGTTTATAATCCTCATCGTCTTCATATTCAGAATAAATTTTATTAATTCTGTTTTCGAGAAGATCATAAACATACAAATTGCCGCTTCGCACAAACGCAATTCGCGTTCCTGCACTGTTAGAGCATAACTGCACATCTGTAGTATCACTTATTCCAATCTTTAGCTGACTTTTCTTAACACTTGTTGTTCCCGCATCAAATTCAGTTTCTATCGAACGTTCAAACCACAACAAATACATTCTGTCTTCAGAATATTTTACTCTGTAGTATTCTTTAACATAAAAATTTTCAAGTCCCGTTGGCATCTTCGCTCTTGCATAATAATTTACAACAATGGCGGCCGTTTCCATATTATATTCTTTGATGGTAGGCACAATATCAGTCAGCTCAACAGGCGTAAGATTCCCCCATGTAATATTATCAAATGATGAGTTAATATCAACTTTTGCCAGTGTGGTGTTATCTGCTCCCGGGTCTGACTCAATATAATTAGCTAACGCAGCGTCTTTAGATATTGTCATATCATGTAAATTGTTAACAAAATCAAGTTTCTCTTTCAAATGACTATCAGCCGAATAATACTTCAATCGTGTATAATAGTTTATTTTCTTACTGATATCCGTAACAAGAGTCATTTTCAAAGTATATTCGGTACTCGGAGAAAAATTAATATCAAAGTTAAGACCGGCAGATTTTACTGACTTTTCATTCTCTTCGAACGCACTTACTTCCCCGGACAAAAGAAGCTCGTTAGTGGACACAAGTCTTATTTCGTAAATCAGCTTGTTAACTACCGTGCTGCATTCATCAATTAAAACACGTACATTTTTATCATCACGAATTGGTGTGATTGACTCTCTAACCGAGCTTGCCGCCATATTACTGCTATAACCAAACAATCTGTTCATCGTAGTCCCATTAACTTCCAAACCAAGAACCGGTAGGGACTCACCACCCATTTTAACCACTTCATCTGTATTAATTGTCTCCATTACAACAATCCCGCGTCCAAATATCAATACGGAGCAAATGAAAACAATAACCAGTCCAAGAAACTTATATATATGTTTTAACATCCTTAAATCTCCTGTTATTATTCTATCCTCATAACATAACTATCCGTCACCAATGCTTACATAAAACCGCAATATGCCGACAATTAGCCGATAATAACTACATAGTAGTATAAATGATAATAACTTGCAAGTCCCCCTTGCTTTTTACTTAATACAGAATTATAATAATTGCATAAACTAAAAATGAAGGGAGTAGTTGATGCCATGAAAAAACTATGTAAATTTTTGTTAGGATTAGTCGCTATTGCTGCAGTTATCGGCGGAGCTTATTATTTCATTAAAAAGTATTTCCTTGATGACTATTATGATGAATGGGATGAAGACGAATGGGATGAGGATTTCGATGATTTTTACGACGAAGATGAGATTGTTGAAATCAACCTTGACGAAAGCGTAGAAGATGATTATGATTCCGCAGCTCAGGCTGAGGACGATGCAGAGTAATTTTACACGACACACCGTCAGCAGATGTTAAATTTTATATGATAATACACGACACACCCCTGATGAGCAATTTCAACAGGGGTGTTCGCTTTATCTCCTATAACCAACCCACAAAAGACCGGCAAGGGTGTCCGTTTTATCCTGACCCTAGTCTGCAAAAGCTCGACAAAAGTTTTTTTGTGATTACAAACAATTACACGAAAGAGCTAACACAATATCTTTACAACTTCATTGAAAATAGCTAATATTATTATTAAATAAAATATGATGTCATCATCAAACAGGAGGAATCCGATACACATGAATTTAGACGAAATACGAACAAATATAGACATTGTTGACAATAAAATCAAACAACTATTTATAGAAAGAATGAACCTCGCAGGTCAGGTTGCATCGGCAAAGCTTCAAACCGGCGATTCCATATACAAACCGGACCGCGAACAGATTGTAATCAATAATCGTAGCGTTGACGTAGATAAAAATATCCTCAACAATTACGTTGCTTTTTTGAAAAAAACGATGCTTGTCAGCAGAGAATACCAATACTCACTAACTGCACAGGCGAATGAAGTTAAAGTATACGATAACACCCTTGATATCGTTAACGATAACTCCTGCCGCGTTACGGTTAATGCCGTTTCATCTGATGTATTTTTTGACAAATTAAAAGAGCTCAAAAGTTCATCTCTATTTGTCACCGGCTTTGACAGAAACAATAAAAATGAGTTTGTCCTTGAAACTAACAATTCATTAACCACAGTCAGCTCACCGTCGTCTGTTCTGCTGATTGTTGACGATGCTAATTATTTTGAATTAATTGGCGGCATTTTAAGCATTACCGCTGACTATAATGCAAAAACCACATATATTTCCACTTCAAATAACGGATGCATCATTGAACTTAATGCCAACATATTTAATAAGGACATTAATTCCATGTTATATATGCTTCTTTCTGAATATAATAATATCAGTATTATAGGAAGCTATTAATGCAGCTCAATACACTAATATATTTTCAAAATGCAACAGACATATTTTGTACTACTTGTTGCAAAACATAATTACCAAAATTAATCAGGAGGTCTCTTATATGAAAAGAATTTTCCTTATTGTACTTGACAGTGTCGGTATCGGCGAAATGCCTGACGCAGCCGATTACGGTGACGAAGGCAGTAACACATTAAAAACCGCTTCAATAAGTACATTTTTTAACGGCATGCCCAATATGCGTAAACTCGGATATTTTAACATAGATTCTGTAAATATTGGTGAAAAAGAACCGGCTCCATTAGGTTCATATGCAAGACTTTGCGAAGCCTCTAAAGGAAAGGATACCACTATCGGGCACTGGGAAATAGCAGGTGTTATATCTCCTTCCCCCCTTCCGACCTATCCAAACGGATTCCCTTCTGAGATTATTACAGAATTTAAGAAGGCAACCGGTCGTGATGTGCTGTGCAACAAACCGTACTCCGGAACCAATGTTATTGCAGACTACGGTAAAGAACATATGGAAACAGGCAATCTGATTGTTTACACCTCTGCAGATTCAGTTTTTCAGATTGCAGCTCATGAAGATATTATTCCTATTGATAAACTGTATGAATATTGTCAGATTGCACGAAATATTCTTACCGGCAAACATGGCGTTGGCAGAGTTATTGCACGACCATTTATCGGCGAGCCGGGTAATTTCACAAGAACCGGCAGACGACATGATTATTCTCTTACCCCACCCGGCATCACCATGCTGGATGAATTAAGCAGCAGAGGTTTTGACGTGTTATCAGTCGGAAAAATTATAGATATATTTGCAGAACGCGGAATAACTGAATTCGTTCGCTCCACAGACAATGAAGACGGAATCAATAAAACCCTTCAATATATGGATAAAGAATTTAACGGATTATGCTTTACCAATCTTGTAGATTATGATATGCTTTACGGCCACAGAAATGACATTGACGGTTATGCAAAAGCATTGTCTTACTTTGACACTCGTCTTCCTGAGATTCTCGGCAAACTTGGTGATGAAGATATTCTTATGATAACTTCCGACCACGGTTGCGACCCGGGGACACCATCTACTGACCATTCAAGAGAATACGTGCCTCTTGTAATGTTTGGCAAACCTGTACCTTCAGGAATTAATTTCCATACACGTAATACTTTTGCGGATATAGCGGCAACCATACTGGATTATTTTGAAATAAAAGATAATAAAGTAAGCGGCACTCCTATGTCATTTCATTAGATACTAATTTGTTAACACTAATAAGAAACAAAATATATATTTGAAAGGAAACTTACTATGCGAATCGGACACGGATACGACGTACACAAACTTGCAAAAGGAAGAAAACTCATCATCGGGGGTGTTACTATTCCCCACGAAACAGGTCTTTTGGGGCACTCAGATGCAGACGTACTGGTTCATGCGATAATGGATGCATTGCTTGGCGCTGCCGGTCTTGGTGACATTGGAAAGCATTTCCCTGATAATGACCCGGCTTATAAAGATATTTTCAGTATTAACCTACTTAAAAGAGTCGGAGAAATTCTTGAAGAAAATATGTATTCAATAAGCAACATAGACGCTACAATTATTGCACAAAAACCAAAACTTCTTCCTTACATCGAAGATATGAAAACTAATATTGCTGATACACTTGGAATAAATGTATCTCGAATTAACATAAAGGCAACAACAGAAGAACATCTAGGTTTTACAGGGAGACTTGAAGGAATAGCTGCTCATTCAGTTTGTTTACTGAACGAACTCATGGACGATACAATAACTGTTGCTGATTCTGCTACACCTGACAAATGTACTAATTGTCCGGGTTGCTCCCATACTTCTTAATATACCAATCAGCATACCGGAAAATCTTTCGCTTGTATATTACATTTTTGTGTCCTGCACCCTGCCTTAACGTATTCCACTACAATCGGCACGGTAAGTTTTCCGGTATGCTTTTTTTATCTTTTTTCTTTATGGGTTTGGGTTATTAATTCAACATTATATAGTATTTCGAGCAAATGACACTTAGAATTTGTCAACCTTATTGAAATTAATCTGAGTTATCCGTCCACTATCATCACCCAGATATTCTTTCATATATACAGCATTTTCAAGTACCTGAAGCAGTTCACCACCTTCCTCTGTAGAATAACGGATTCCCTCAACGTTTACCGGTATTCCGTATTTTTCTGCCATTTCAATTTCACCGGCAATCCATTCATAGATGTACTTTTTCATTTTATCTGAATTCTTCATGTACAATACATAATTACCCGTGTGAGGTACAATTATCGTGGCGTATATCACAGGTAATTATCCTTCTCCCTTCCTGCACTAATGTAAGACAACAGATATATGAGATGACTAATGAACTCTTTTTTTGAAAACACACTTCATAGCTTTAATTCGGATTAATTGTTAAACTATAACTGATTAATAGAATTTGTCTGATATAAACTGACGAAAAATCAAGAAAAATAATTAGTTAATTGTCATAGCACCCCCTCTCACAGGGTTCACGCTGTCTCTCATAATGTTAATTATAAGTCTCACCTACTATTATTTCAATTGTAGATAGTTACAATATTTCATATCCTTTTTTGTGCATATAGCAGACAATTCAAATTATCGTATTATACAAATTGCCCAAAAAATTACTACATTTTATATGAAAATCACCCAAAAATTTATTCCATAGTTTCTCCTGTTTCATAAGCATCCGACATACTAACCGGAATCGACTGATAATATTCTGTCACATTACTTAACTTTACCATACTTTTGGTTAATACTGCTATTGACTTATTTTTTCAAATAAATTATACTTTGTGTACTATATATTATGGTGTTCTTAGACATAGCAAGGAGTGGTGGTCTATGAAAATAGAAAAGATTAGCGACAACCAAATCAGATGCACGTTAAGTCACAAAGACTTAGAGG
The DNA here is from genome assembly GCA_015057405.1 of Lachnospiraceae bacterium. GTDB lineage: Bacteria > Bacillota > Clostridia > Lachnospirales > Lachnospiraceae > V9D3004. Next base: position 12,971 of record SVEK01000036.1, on the reverse strand, counting down.
ATAGAGAGCTAAAATTAAGTGAATTAGCTTACGGCACTGCCAAGGCAAAAGAATTATTTAAAGATATGATGCAGCAGGCTTCCTACCAATTCGGATTTGAAGCTGACGATATTCCTCTTATGATCGAAGCTATTCCTGTTTCCAGAGAAACTCTTATACTTGTCATTACCAAAGTAGAAGATCCTGACGAACTTGACACGCGTTTTTCCCGTTTCTCACCGGATCCTTCTGAAGAGGATGAATCAGACTACTATGAGGGTGCTGAATCAATTAGCGAACAACTCTTTAATGCCCACGAGCATCTAAAAGATTTATTGGTTGGTGCCAATTCAGCAAACACGGAAGAATCTGCTGATGAAGATGTATACGAGGACGATTTCCCATTTGACAGTTACTCAGACAATTCTGACGACAACAGGGATTTTGTTCCTTTGTCAGAATCTCTTGGTATCAGTAAAAAAGCATCTTCTTCTGATAAGGATGACAACACAGATGCCAATACAGATATCATCAGGGTCTTTTCATTTGATTCTCTTGATGATGTTACGAAACTGTCAGCGCATATTAACTGTATTTACAAAGGAGATAATACAGTATACAAGAATAGTATAAATTCAAAATACTATCTTGTAATGCACAGAACCGATCATGCTCCTGAGGAATTTAACAAAATTTGCAATCTTGCATCAGAATACGGACACGTATCACGTTCCACATACGCAACAGTATCCCATTTTGATGAACATTTTACAGTTATTGTTAAAAATAATGCAATTCAGGTTCTTGCTTCGCTGTAAAATCTGATTATATTTTTTCGCATTATAAATGCACCACAGTTCTGATTTAATAGGTATTTTATTAGAGCAAATAGGGGCAAAATGCTGTTAAAACTCTTAAAATCAAGGAAAATACCCCTAAGAACAATAAGTAAAAATAATATTTTAAATAAATAAAACAGGGAGATACTTGCAATAAAGTGTCTCCCTGTAAAAAGTTACATTTGAGGGTTCAAAACTTCATAAAACTTCTTTTTCTTTTATTTTGCCTTTACAGAAACCATCTTTGATGCCTTGGTAATTATTCCTTTATCATTTTGTACCGCACACACTTTATAATAATAAGTTCTGCCTTTTCTGACATCTGCATCATAATAACTGTTTGTCAGTACTGTGTCATATTTATAATACAGACCCGACTCACTTTCTGCACGATAAATAATATAGCTGTCAGCCTTTTTCAGAGACGTCCACTCAAGTTTAATCTTTGATTTTTTAGCCTTTATGCGAACTCCTTTAATTTGTTTTTTCAGTTTTTTATTAACTGTATCCGTTTGTGTTGTTTCGTCTGAAACAGGTGATACGTAACCGGCATAATTACTTATCTCACTATTATGTGCCGTGTTATCGGCAACAGCAACTATTTTATAGTAATATTTTTTATATTTTGCTTTCTTTCCGACAACAAATGAACTTTTCTTTACACGGGCAACACGTTCATAATTGCCATCTGCAGTTTTAGCTCTGTATACATCATATGCTTTGGCAGATTTAACTCCTTTCCATACGATAGTCATAACTTTTTTCTTAGTCTTCTTGACAACTTTCTTAACCTTATCAAGAGTAACATTGACTGTTGTCTGTGCTTTTATCTGTCCGTCAACTGTTGATTTTACTGTTACTACAGTTGTTCCGAGTTTAACTCCCACAACTTTTCCGTCTGCATCAATTGTAGCAATTGAAGGATCTGCACTTGAGAATTCCAAATCAGTAATATATCCGTCTTTTGCTGCATGTACATACATAAGCTGTCGGCGTTTACCTCTTGTTACTGACATTGAGTCCGGTGTTGATACATCACACGTTATGTTATTAACCGTAATACTTGCCTCATTTTCCGAACCGGCATTGTTAATAATCTTAAATGTATATGTTCCGTTCTTATCAACCACATAAGTATTGGTATCAATAACTTTGTCACCGATTTTAACTTCTTTGATTCCCGATAATCCACCGTCTGAAGTAATCAGTATTGTTGTTTTCTTAAGAGGCGTAGTTGTATCTGCCGTGAGTGATATTATAGGTTTTACGGTATCCTTCTTAACTTCGACAGTTGCAATGCTCTCTTCGTCAAACATGTCTTTTACCATAACCTTTACCGTGTATTCTCCATCCGGTAAATCTTTGATGGTAAATTCCTTGTTCTCTACCACAATCTCTTTTCCGTCAAACACTGATTTCTCAGCAACCTTCTTATCATCTGATATATCAGCCTTATCATTCTCATCTGTCATATCTTTTTCAACAAATACATATGATATCTTCTTGACATTCTTTATCTTCTCATTGACTTTAACCTTGATTTCGCTCTTTTCGTCATTTGTAAACACGCCTTCTTTGAAGCTTGGTTTCATGTCAATTGTGAGTGCTTCTTTCTCAACAAGTAATCTTGCCGAATTAATTATTTTAACATTACCGTCGTTATCTTCGATTCGCACATATACCATGAAGTCATTATCTTCAGTGAATTCTACAACTCCGTTCGTATATGTTTCAAATACTCCGGTCTCGTCAAATGATTCTCCGGTCTTAACAACCTGATATCCGACAGATTTCACACCTGAGCCATCGTCAGTTGCAGCCAGTGTCATATCAAAGCCTTTATCTGAGACAACAACTTCACCATCGGCACACTTCTTTATTGTTTCTTTTCCTGACCTATCTCTAATTGTGATTGTTCCCTCAGGCTCACGCACATCAAGGAATTCACCTGAAATGCTGATATCTTTGTTAACTACATATGACAATGAAGTTTCTTTTGATATCAGATTCTTATCTGCATCATACCATCCATCAAATACATATCCGTCATCAGGTGTAGCAGTAAGGCTTACAATCTCACCTGTTCTGAGGAATACATCCAGGTTATTCTTATTGTCTTCAGACATTGATTCCAGAGTTTCTTCGCCGTACATTACCGTACCGCCTTCATCCTCTGATATATTAATGATGTATTCGTTATAAGCTGTATAGTTTACAATTTCCGAAACACTGTAACTGTCTGTGTATGCAGTTACTTTAACAGATATAATCTGCTCTTCTTCCCCTTCAGGAATTCTTCCTACAACGAGTTTGTCATTCTCTATAGTTGCATATTCACTTCCCTGTACTATTTCATATGAATATAATACATTTTCTTCGGTATGCTGTGCATGCTGTTCAAGCTTACATTTTACAACTACGATATCACTTAGTATATCACATGTTACATCTTCTACATCACTTGTAAGTGTTACACTCTGGTCATATACTGTAAGACCGAGATTACATGTACATATCTCGCGTTCAAATGTAACTGAATACTCATTCACAACTTCACCGCTTGTTACGATAATCTTAACAACATCTTCTTCTGGCGGAAGCACCTGTAACTCTACATTGTCATTTGTTGCCGCAATTACCTCCGGAGTAATATTCTCATCATAACCATACGGAAGTTTAACTACATAATTTCTTGTGTAAGGCGAGAACATCGGAATAAGGTCTCTCTCTGTACCGTCTGCATCTTTAACTATCAAAGATGTGAGACATGTCTTATCGTCATATACATAACGCTTAATCATACCTGCAGTGTCCATAGCAAGTATTGTAAATATATTTCCTTTGCATCCGGCTACACTAACTGTATCAGAATCCATCAGCTGACCACTATAGTCCTTTGTAAATACAGGTGTTTTTCCTTCAACTTCAATTGAAGACGCATCTGTATTGGTTACAATTCCTTCATATATTGACATCTTAGAAAGTGCAACTTCATTTTCTTCACTTCCTACACAGTAATACAATGAACTTCCGTTATCAGCATACTGATAAAGTTTTACATCCGGACCTGCTGAAAGATTATTTACGATAATGATATCTTTTGTTACATTACCGAGTTTATCTTTAACCTTAATCATGTAGCAACCGTTTTCTGATAATGTTTCATTTGTCTTTGAACTAAGAGTTTCAGTATCAGCTTCTATTTCAATTTCACTGCCAAATGCCACTTCCTGATTAATTCCCATATCGTATTTGTAAACTGATACGGAATCAATATTACCCGCTGCAGTGATGTCATAACCAAGGTATGCGTTACTGTTTGTGAAACCTGTTATTTCATTACCGTCAATATCAACTACTTTAAGTGAAACTTCAGGAAGATTATCCAGTGTTCCCTCAACAGTTTCCATCTCTTCATCAAACCAGTCAACAGTAATCTCTTCTTTCGAAACATTACCTGAACTATCGGTTACGATTATCTTGTATGTTCCGTTCTTGGTTATCTCAAATACAGATTTGGCAAATGTATTGCTAATCTGCTCTTTAGCTCCTTCTCCATTAATACTGATTGAGTTGAGACAAACATCATCCTGAATAAACACAGGCATCATGAAGCTTGTTCCCGTCTTAAGAGATTTCGCTAAAGGTGCTGTTTTACCAAGCATTATTACCGGCGCTTTTGTATCAAGTACATAATCTTTTTCTTCTTTTCCGTCATTCGAATAATACTCAACCATATTGTCAAATGATGCAAGGTTACTTGTAGCCGTTATTGTTACGGTATGTTTTCTGAGTTCCGGATTATTGAAGTTAATAGTTGTCTTCTTGTAATATTTTCCGTCGCTCTCTGCATCATTACTCTTATATGCTTTTGTACCAAATCCAAAGCTATTTATACTTGAAACTTCAATTGCTCCTTCAAAATAAAGGTCAATCTTTGTTGCATTTGTTGTAAATGTAAATGAATTGTCTTTTCCTGTCGCACACACATCGTTGTTATAAGGTAGAATCGTATTGGCTACAATTGAACCTACAGCTTTATCTTCCCAACGTGTGCTTCCCGTTACATTTTTAAACTCAAACATAGGGTTATCAAGTTCAATGTTACAACCCGACATTGTTGATACAAAACTTATATCTTTGTATGAACCTGTTGTCGTATCTGATATACGAACTATACCTGTTCCGGCTTTTGCTGCCATAACTGTTACTTTACCCGTATTCGGATTGTATGAAGTGCTGTTAAGCAGACGGTTTGTCGCTTCGAGCGTTTCTCCGTTTTCACTTACAGTCATTTCCGTCACAATGATATTGCTTGGTTTTGATGATGCAGCTGTTACTCCCGCATCAAATGTAACTGCATTTCCTATGACAAGGTTAAGTGCATCAGGTACATCAAATACCGTGGCCGGACTGAATACACTGAACAGTTTGTTATTGCTATCCTCATGCTCTGTAGTAGCCGAAGAAACATTTACTCTGATATTAACAGCATTAATCGCATCTTCTTTATCAAAATATTCGATAGGAATATTCGTCTTTCCTTTAAGTGTAATCTTTGAACCTTTCGCTATCTTGCCACTATTTTCAAGGTACGAATAAACACCATTGCTTCCGTTGCCGACAATATCCTTGCCATTATTGCTGATAAGCGTACTTCCGACTTTCATCGGTTCATAAACGGCCTCTTTATTTTCATCAACTCCATTTGAGTAATCCATCGCAAACTTGATATTCTGTGCATCAGCCGTACCGATGTTGCTTACTTCAATTTCAACATCAACTACTGCACTCTTCTTACCATTAACAGTTTCGATAGTCATATCATCATTTACTAATATCTCAAATTTATCAACTATGAGTTCCGCTTTATTACCTACAGTGAATTTTGCAATACCTTCTTCTCCATCAATACTTGAACCGAAGAATGCATTTCCCTGTATATAATCTGAGTCTTCAGAAACCGTAAAATAAATCACTCTTTCTGCGATATCTGCCGGAAGTGCACATGTCATTGCCATATCTGATGTGAGCATCTGTCCGGCAAGAACATTGCTCTCGATATTCCAGCTTGCAAGTTCACATGTGTCAGTAAGTTCTGAAGCTTTCGCAGCCATAAGTTTTATTGTTGCCGGATTAGCTTTACTTCCTCGTATTGCAACGTCTCCGGTATTTCTGAATGTAACTGTTGCCGCAAGTTCTTCACCTGCCACAAATTTCTTTTCATTGAAATCTATCGAAGCCTCACCGATTTTCTGGTTACCGATGCCATATGTTATCGCATATATTCCTGCTTCACCCGCCATGCTTCCTTTGCTTGTATCAGGAATATATTCTGTGTACTCTTCACCGTTTTCATCTTTTAATGTTGTTTCCACAAGTTCGGTAAATATACCTTTTGTGAGAATTGTAAGTGTTCCGTTTTCGTTTCCTACAGTCGGTTTTCCGAGTGCAATCTGTGGTTTTTCAAATATAAACTTATCTTTTCCGCCACCCTTGCTCTCATCAAGAAATGCTTCTTCCATTTCTTCGCCTGTAAGTCCGGCAGCCATTGAATCCTCGTATACCTGCATGTGATTCATTGCAAGCATGAATCCTTCGCCAAAGCTTTCTGTTGCCGGGTCATATTTTGTAACGTACAACGCATTATTTACAGTAGCTTTAACTGAGTCTGTATAAACCGCTGATATATTTCCGTCTCCGTCAACGCCAACCGTTGCATCAGCCTGTGTATTACCCTGCTCATCGACCTTGAATAAAGGTCTGATTTTGATAGTTTCATTGGTGTCAACAGTCTTTGTTATATTGGCATTGTCAAGTACATATGTCGCACCGTTCATTGTAAATAACATGAATGTTTCCGCTTCTGAATCAGCCTTTAATTTACCTTTAAGGAAATTAAGTCCCGTGAAGTTTGGCGAATCATACTGCTGTACAAGTGCTGAACCGCTGTATTCTCCGTCGATTTTATCTTCCGACTCGTAATCGACGAGCGTCTTAATCGCAATAGGTGTTTCAAAATCAAGACTTCTCACACCGTCTTTGTCTGTTACTTCTGTTGCTTTCTGAAGTACAAGCTGCTTAACATATACATACTCTTTGTCAACAATACTCTTATTCTCTGTAGTATACGCAAGTATATATTCTTCATCGCCCATAGAAGCAATCTTGAAGTTCTCTACTCGGGTATTTTTTTCTTTCCATTCATCCGAAGGATTGATTTCAAAACGCTTCAAAGTTCCGTCAGATTGCTCCATAGTATAATGAAGTGTTGTATATTTACCGTAAAGGTTATCCATCGTCAGTGCATACTGGTAGTTCATTGATGCATAAGGGTCACCTGTTCCGGATGTTCCGTCAGCACTATTTCCTTCTGCTGTTTTTGAGTAGAATTCTCTGTACTCTTCTTCTCTTTCCACCATCTCTGCATCCGTATAATGTTTTGCGTCTGCATAAAAGCGAATTCCATTTTCCACATTTACAGGAAGATATCTGTGTCCTGTACCCTCACTCACTGTAACGGCATCCGTGAAACCATTTCCTGACGCCGGGTCAAATGAAGCAGTTTTTACCTCTACCATCTTGCTTGCTTTTTCAAGCATAGCATCTGTCTCTTCTGATGCAGGTATATCTTCTGTTGCACTTTCATCATAAGATGTCCATGTTACTTCAATACTGCTTCCCGATACAGCAGTTGTATATTCAAGGTCTCCCGTTCTGTCATCTGTGCCTGCCTTATTATCTACAACAATATATTTTGTTTCGCTTGTCTCATCAACAGGATTTACAAGTCCGAGACTGTCTGTTCCCGCTGTACTTGTTGTCGAAAGTTTTGACATTACAAGCATAGTATTCTGCAATGGATGTGTTGCATCGCTACGACTTACCGTATACAAAACATAATTAGTATCATCTATTGTAATAAGCTTGTATCCTGATGCAGGGTCAAGATTCGAACCGAGTGTTACGGCTGAAGCATTGTTTCCGTAACCGCTCACTTGGAATTCTTCTATTCCTTCAATATCAAATGCCTGTGAATCCATATCACCTGTATCATTGTCATCTGAAGAATATATCTTCTGTCCCTTTGAGTAATTCTTAGGTTTTGATATGCGAACTCCTGCTCCGTTTATAGGCGATTCATCCGAGTAACTGCCCATCTCATGTCCGCATAACTCCCATGAGAAGAACCATCTGTCATCTTCGTCACGCGAAGCATCATATCCTCCCTGACACGCTATCAGATCCATCTCATATGAGAAGAACAGGAAAACTGCCCTGAATCCTACCGCAGCTCGCGTGATAAATTCATCTACTTTCGATTCTTTATTAAGTGTAAATGCAAATGATATCGAAACTTTTACGTAAACTTCCAGTTTCGCCAGATCTACTCCAACTCCGGCTCCGGCCTCCACAAACAAATCAACTCCGACTGACATTCCGGCCCATTTTACTTCGTTATGATTATTTCCTTTTTCATCCTTTACAACTTCTACTTCAAGTCCTGTAGATACTTCAAGTCCAAGTCCGAACTGAACATATACATAAAAAATAGGACATGTTGTAAATCTGTACTGAAGCTCAATTACCCCTTCTGCTGCCGCTGCAAACATAGCCTGATTAAACTCGAATTTACCCGTAACAGTGCTGTACTTCCACATAAGTGAAATGTTAACGGATATATCGATCGAAGCACTTTTAGCAAGCGGTTTTGCTTCCGAATCACTCACTCCGTTAGGGGCAGGAGATGTAGAACTATTCGGCGCTGCCGTGTTACCCGGTTTATCTGTGTTACTTGGTTTATTTGTATTACTTGGTTTATTTGTATTGCTTGGTTTATTTGTATTGCTTGGTTTATCTGTGTTACTTGGTTTATCTGTGTTGCTTGGTTTATCTGTGTTACTTGGTTTATTGGTGTTGGCAGGTGATGGCGATGCAGTACTGAATTTTTGTTTCGCCTGCTTGCGCAACTGACTGAATATATTTTTTCCGGCCCCGCCAATCATGGCCTCCTTCATATCACTAAGAGCCTGTCCCGGACCCCAGTTCATTTCTTTCGGACTTCCTGATGTTTTTGAAAATCCGAAAATAGGAATACCGATTGAGAAACCTATCTCATCTTCTCCCATAATGAATGTTACAGGACCTACCCCTACCTCCATACTAGGAAGCGCAACTGACGGTGATGATGTTGCGACATCCGGCTGTCCGTCTGTTGTACCACTTTCATCTTTCGGCGAACTCATTTCCGGTGGTGCCTCCTGCTTAAACGACTGTGCTGCAGGCTCCGGTTTAACATTAAATGTACCGTTATATGTTGATGTGATATTACCGTCTGTCATCATTCTTGATGTAAGAATATAAGTATCATTTCCGTGAAGGCATCCAAGATAATTATTTACCTCATCTTTCCCGGATGCCGCAAGGAAACCGTTAGGCATCTTTGTCTCATCAAGATATATTTTCCCCGGTGTCTCAAATGGAGTCTTAAGGTTTCCATACCACTGAGGAGTCCACTCATACTTCTGAGTATACTCATTAAATACTGCCGGACTTGCATCATAACCAAGAGGGAATGAAACACTGTCCTCAGAATGTGAACCAAATAAAAGTGTCTCTCCATCCTTTGATGCAATGTCTCTGTAGCCCTTCATCTCTTCAGACATTTTTTCTTTTACTTCTTCTGATGCAACCATTGATGCCAGACTCGGCACGATTTCAAATGAATCCTGTGAATCTCTTCCCGGCGGCAACGTTATACACGAAGGCATATATGTATAATCAACTTTTACAAGTAATTCCTTGTTATCAATTCTGTCAAAATCAGTTATGTAATATGTATCCTCTGATAATGATTTCACAAATGTATCTGCCTGTGTAACTTTCTTATCGCCATCGTTATCTGCATAGAGTTCAACCTTTTTTTGTGCGATAATCTTTGGTGCTCTCTCTATGCTTACGGAGTCAGGTGTATATACACTTACCGTAATTGTATTTGAGAACAAATCATCATTACTTACAGCGATTTCTTCATTTCCTTCGTACACCTTACCATTATATAAAATCTTAGTACCATCATTTAAATCAAATTTAAATTTTGTAAGGTTTGTTATCTCCGCACTGCGTGCATAATCAAATCCTGACACTTTATTTGTAATACCCGGCGAATTATATCCGCTTTCTTTATATGAACTGCCGTTTCTTGTTTTTGTAACAATTTTCACGCTGTTAAGAATATTGTTCATCTTATCGGTTTTATCATCAGCAGTATCAGTATCAAGCATTGATGTGTCACAGTTTACAACGAGCGACTGTTTTCTGTCATAATACACATCAAGATAATATTTGCTTCCCGTAGGAAGAACTTTCTCTGAAGGGTCTTTCAAACCAACCTGCCATTCAGTCTTGTTTGAGTTACTGCTTCCTGCTAAATTTTTATTATCATAATTAATATTAACGGAAGCCATTGAATAATTGGCATTTACTATATCATTTTTCTTAACGTTAAATTCTGAGCCCATGTAGAATTTACCTGAACTGTTCCATCCTCCATTGCCGTTAACAACAGAAATAGAAGGTGATAATGCCGCAATCTCTTCTGCTTTTTTTGAATTATAAAGAGCCGACCCCGTTTTACTTACCTGGGAGTATATTGTGTTGAGTGCTTCATCATCAGGTGTATAAATTCTTACAGTAATGTCTTTTGATAAAGCTCTTCTTGTAAGTTTCATAATTTCCGGTCTGATTACGCCTCTACGAGGTCTTACCGTATTCTCTCCCGGTTTCTTTGTCATAAGAACTTTAAATGCAAGATAATTCTTCTTTACATCTTCCGTTCCGTTAAAATTAATTGTACTGCTTCCGATAACTATTGTATCATCAGCCTGTGAACCTCTGTAACTGAATAATTTCAAATTATTACCCATGGCAGCAGTCTGTCTGTTAATAAGCTCATCCATATTATCGTCTCCACGACCAATCGTGAAGTTACCAAACTGATGAGGATCACTTATGTTATTGATGGTTTTTGCAAAATTCTCATCACCAAATCCGCCAATAACTCCCGACATGTAATAATAAGCCCACCATATATGTTTATTTGTCTTTACTCTTCCCGAAAATTCAAATTTTGAAAAATTGTTGTATAACTGCGGAATATGGAAAAATAAAGTTTCAGCCTTTTCTGTATCGATATTCTTCGATTCATTATCAGTTACTTCTATACCATTCCATGCAGTATCTTCGTATTTTCTGTATGCTGTAAGATTGTTTACATCAAATTTATTTACCCAAGGGCTTCCGCCTGTTGACGTAAGCTTATAATTTCTTAATTCCTGTGATGTAAGTTCATCTGCAGTTTCTGCAAAGACACCTTTATACTCTAAAGGAATCTCTTCTGTTTCATTTGCTTTTACAACAACTTCATTATCTGACGCCATCAGAGCATTCTTTGTCTGCTTAACACGTGACGAAGCATCAATCTGCTCATCTGTATGTACAAGTGTCGCAAGATTGTCTTCTTCCGAAGTATCCGTGTTGTAAAGGTTAACCGTCATTTTTTTCGCGCTGTCATCAATTGTACCGCCTCTCGGTTTCTTAATTTTCAGTGTGAAATATTTATCTTCATCTGTTTTTTTCTTATCATTAATAAGTTCAATCTCAACTGTTGTCTCTGCAAAACCTCCACTAAAAGATGCCTTTGTATCAACCTTAACAAAGTCTTCACCTGCTTTTGCAGTACCGTCAACAGAAACGATGTCTACAGTAGATACATACTGTATTGCACCTGTTCTTACAAGAGTAACAGCTACTTTTCCTTCACTCTTATCAAATCTTACATCCTTAACAGAAAAGCCCATCTCACTGTCAAGAACTTCTTCATCATCATGTACAGCAAATGAAGCTCTGTTGGCAGCTTCCGATAATTCTGCACCCAATGTATCATATATTGTTACTGCTGCAAGTTCTACTGATTCATGCTCAGCATCATCTACAGGTTCAAATATGATTTCTTTTACCCATTCATCTTCCGCAAAATCAAGCTGAAGGAATGATGTTTTATACGGATTTGCCAAATCAAGCGGAACTTCTGTATATGCTTTATCTTTTGCAGCACTTCCGTCATATGTTGTTTCATCTATGATTGTTTTTGAATTGGAATCTACCCATACACTTGTTTTTTCCGAATTAGATACATCTGTACACCCAAGTATATAATCTGATTCTACTACGCAGGCATATGAATACTTATCATAATCAGCTTTAGGTATAATATATGTATTATCATATATACTGTCTATTCTGCTCCAGACACCATCTTTACACACCTGCCAGAAATAGCGTACATATTCTCCTTCTACTCCTTCTACGGCAAGTGTTACCGTATCATTATTAAATGTTCTTGACATCCCGTAAGAACACTCAACCATCTGATTACCAACGCCGAGCTCCTTAAACAGAGGATTCTCAACTTTTACTCGAAAATCATCATTGGATGCCGCATTCGCAAATATAAGTTCCTCCATATTCTCATCTACCGAAGAAACAGCAGGTGAGATACTGATAAATGCTGTTGCATCACCGTTAAGGCCACCAAGACGATACACTGTCATCTTCTGACCTTCACCCTTTTGTTCTTCAAGATTGATTGAGTCGTATTTGAATGCAAATGTTCCGTTCGGAAATTCCTCAACCCATTCATCTTTTTCCTCAATAACATTACCTTCACTGTCAACTAAAGTAATATTACCTTCCTTTTCGGCTTCGTATGCCTGCGCCGGTTCAATGCTGCTTGCAAGCATCACCGTTGCAAGAAAACCTGCCATAACTCTTTTCATTGTATTTTTCATAAATGCCCTTTTCAACTTCAAAGTATCCTCCCATCTTAACATTTGGAATGTATGCTACAGTTCATTTAATGCCTGCCATACCATAACATACATAAACATTACTACCGATAATTTCAACAATCTCTACCTAATAATAATTTATACATATCCTCCAATTAGAATTATTGCCGATTGCACACATTAATGTCAAGTCCATATTTGTGTGTAAATTAATCTTTCAGTTACTTTATGTTTGATTATGCAGCCTTCAGTTTTACTAAGTTTTTTTGAATGGAATTTAGTTTGTCATAGTATTCTTTCATAT
>SVEK01000035.1 GCA_015057405.1 Lachnospiraceae bacterium | reverse complement strand
GAAACCCGCCGCAGGCTCAGAATGTCGCAAGCGACATTCTTTATACTCACGGTAGATAGTAGTTCCCAATTAATGATATATGGAATGAAGCTGTAGGGAATGCAGTACACATATTGGTGTGATATGAATATTTTTGTAAATAAAGTTATCAGCAGAGAGTTTTAAAAGAAAGGAAACACATGGCTAAGGAAAAACAGGTATTTTTTTGCAAAGAGTGTGGATATGAAGCTGCAAAATGGATGGGACAGTGTCCGGGTTGTAAAGAATGGAATTCTTTTTCCGAGGCACCGCGAATTGTTAAGGACGTTAAAGGTAGCAGGCATTCGGGAACCGGTAGCCGGCTTTTATCTGAAGTATCAAAACCGTCAAAAATAAATGAAGTTTCGATTGCTGCTGAAGACAGGGTTGTTATTGGAATAGGTGAATTTGACAGGGTTCTCGGCGGTGGTCTTGTAAAGGGTTCATTAACTCTTGTAGGAGGGGATCCGGGAATCGGAAAGTCTACCCTTTTATTACAGATGTGCCGTGAACTTGCAGCTAAAGATGTGAGAGTGTTATATGTTTCCGGAGAGGAATCACTTAAGCAGATTAAGATGCGCGCAGATAGGATAGGTGAGTTTTCGGATAAACTTTTACTGCTTAGCGAAACCTGTCTTGATCATGTGGAAGAACTACTTGTTAACGGGTGTATATATGACGATAGTGAATCGAAAGCACCGGAAGTGGTTGTGATTGATTCAATCCAGACAATATATAAGGAGGCTGTAGATGCAGCTCCCGGAAGTGTAAGTCAGGTAAGGGAATGTACGTCATCAATATTGCGAATTTCAAAACAAATGGGAATTTCCGTATTCATAGTGGGGCATGTTACAAAAGAAGGTGTTGTGGCAGGACCGAGAATGCTTGAACATATGGTAGATACTGTTTTATATTTCGAAGGGGATAAGGTAGCTGCGTACAGAATGCTAAGAGCCGTTAAAAACAGATTCGGTTCCACCAATGAGGTTGGGGTATTTGAAATGAAAGGTGTCGGTTTGGAAGAAGTTCTTAATCCGTCCGAGTATATGCTTCAGGGAAGACCGCAGGATGAAGCAGGTTCCATTGTGGCGTGTGCAATGGAAGGAACCAGACCGATTATGTTGGAGGTACAGGCACTTGTATCCCACACAAGTTTTAACTATCCCAAAAGAACTTCTGTAGGAGTCGATCCGAACAGAATGACACTTCTTATGGCAGTTATTGAAAAACGTATCGGTGTTCATATGTCAGACTATGATGCCTATGTTAATGTGGCCGGTGGTATGAAGATTAATGAACCGTCACTTGACTTAGCTATTGTAGCTGCGATATTATCAAGTTATCGTAACAGAGCAATTGACCCTCATATGCTTATATTTGGCGAAGTGGGACTTGTTGGTGAAGTAAGGGGTGTTGCAATGGCGGCAAAACGTGTACAGGAGGCTTCAAAGATGGGATATACTTCCTGTGTGCTTCCGAAAGCTAATTATGACCAGCTTGAGGATATGCCAATAAAATGTTATGGCATTCAGAATATACGTGAACTGGCAGAATATCTGTAACGGTGTATGTCACAGAGAACAAGTATTAAAACAGATTCTAATGGGATAAATATCAGAAAGGAAGTAAACTATGAACATTAAGAAGATGAATGATAATATTAATAATGCATTAACTAACAAGATAAAGGTAATTGTAGGAATTGTATGTATAATTGCTGCAATTGTTGTGGATGCAGTTGGTGAATTTGCCAATTCATATAATGGCATGGTAACCATAATTCTTACATTGGGGCTGATAAGTCTTGTTAATGCATTGTTTTCTAAAATATATGACAGCTCATTTTCATATATTTTATTTATGGTGTGTAATATTGCAGGCTTATTATTATATATGCTGGTTATTTCAAAATACGAGGTTATCGGCGGATTGTTTGTGGGGTTGTTTTGCCTGCTTGTTTTTGTCTGTATGTGGATGGCAGATATGGCGCTCCTTACGAGGGTTGAGTCGGGGAGACGTATCTTGGGCGGCTTCTTAGCCAATGCGCTTGTGCTGGTATCTACTGCCCTTGCCGCAGGTCTTGTAGTTACTGCCTCTGTTATTGTTAATATGAAAGGTTAAAATGAATCAGATAAAATTAGTACGTTTGATTGAAAATGTGCTATAAGGATACTTAAAAGTATATTCAATCGGAGAAACATTGAAATGACGACAGAATCCGTTGAAATGTCGACGGAAAAATGATGAAATGACGTTGGGAAAGCAGTGAAAATCGTTGCGGTTTTGACTGCTTTTTTGTATAATAAATTTGTGTGCACTTTTCAGAGACTAAGCTTATAATTCTGTGGTGCATAAAGGGGGATTTACACTTATATTTTAAGAAAAGGAGAGGGCAAAGTATGGGAAAGTTTAAAACAAAATTTCTCAAAAAAGTAACTTCGTTGGTGCTTGCTGCTGCTATGGTTGTTACGGGGCTTCCGGCAGAGAAGATTATTGCTGACACACCGGATAATAACAGTGTTAACTGGGAAGATAATCTTTTGGCAAGCTATGATTTTGAGGAGAATCTGGACAATGGCTGTGATACTACAGGAACTGATAAGGCAGACGTGTATTCAAGAGCATTTGGAGCTTATTCAGGGGATGTAGTGTATGAAGATGGCGAGTTTGGAAAAGCAGTCAGAGTAGGAGACTATGGACTTAAGCTAAAAAAAGAAAATATCGGAAAAGAATTCACAATATCCATGTGGGTTAAGCCTGACGGAAGTTCATATAGCGAGAACGATGTACTTCTTTTCCTTGGAAACGGTAATCCTGAACAGTGGATTGGAGTGTCCGTGGACAGGAATGTTAATCTCATGAAGGTATGGGGAAAGGGTGGTAATCTTACTACATGGACTACATTATCTAGTCCAACCCTTGCAAAAAATGAGTGGCACAATCTTGTTCTTATAGGTACGGACGGAAGTTTAGAGACTTATGTAGACGGTACGCTGATTAATAGAAGTGATAACAGCAATAACCCTCTTGACGGAGAGAATATGGATATAAGTATTGCAGTTAATAACTGGGATACACCATATAAAGCGCTTGTTGATAAAGTGAAGATTTATGATGCTGCAGTTGATTCATCATATCTTAAAACTCAATATGATAATGACAACCTTGTTATAGGACAAAAATACATTGACGGTATTGTTAATGGTTTTTCATTAGGGGATACTTCAGAACTTAAAGATGATATCTCACTGCCGTCAACTTACAGTGGTGCGACAGTAACATGGGAAACTTCAGATGCTGCAGTTATCACTAAAGAAGGAGTAATAACAAGAGGTAACAGTATCGGTTCGGCTACACTTACGGCTACTGTTAATTACAGAGGAGCAGTTAAAACAAAGGACTTCAATGTAACGGTTGCGGCAACAGAGAAAATCGATTGGAGTCAGTATCAGTTGGCAGAATATAATTTCGAAGAAAATGTTGCCAATAGCTGTGAAGAATCAGAAAATGATGAGGCGGTACTTAAGTCCTCTACACTTGGGGCGTACGCGGGAGATGCTGTTTACGAGGACGGTATAATAGGAAAAGCAATCAGAGTAGGTGATTACGGACTTGACCTTGACAAGAAAAATATAGGAAAAGATTTTACAATATCCATGTGGGTTAAGCCTGATTCAACATATGCTGAAAATGAAGTTATGTTGTTCCTTGGTAATGGTAATCCGGAGCAATGGATAGGTGTGTCAGGTGAAAGAACAGGAACCAATTCAGTTAAGATATGGGGTAAAGGAGCTAACCTTAATACATGGACTACTCTTACTTCTACAACGATTGATAAAGGAGACTGGCATCATCTTGTCCTTGTAGGTTCGGAGAATACACTTAAAACTTACGTTGACGGAGTTAAGGTAGGAGAGGGTAATAACAGTAATAATCCTCTTGACGGAGAGGAACTTGGAATATATCTTGCAGTTAACTACTGGGATAAGAATTATTGCGGTCTTATTGATGAGGTTAAGATATATAATACGGCAAATGATAAAGATTATGTTGAAGAGGAATATAATTCAACCGTTGAATCATATATTGCTCAGATTGTTTCAAAGCTGAACCTTGGTGATGTTGAAAATGTTAAAGAGGATATTTCACTTCCGAAGAACGTTGGCGGTGCAACTGTTCAGTGGCAGTCAGGTAACGAATCAGTGATAACATCAGAGGGGGTTGTAACAAGAGGTTTAGAAGATGCAGAAGTAACACTTACGGCAAATATTACGTATAGAGGCAAAACTGCAAATAAGCAATTTAATGTTACTGTTGCGAAGGTGTCAGACGGTGCAGACGTTGCCGCTGCTAAAGAGGAACTTTCGCTTTGGACAACATATATTTCATCAGATATGTATCTCCCGACGGAAGGTATTCTTGGCACATCAGTAACATGGAAGAGTTCCGATACAAGCATTATTACAGATGACGGTAAACTTGTTAAAAACAATGATACTGATACGAAAGTAACATTAACTGCTACAATCAGTAAAGGCATTGCAAGTGATACGAAAGAGATAGAGGTAACGGTAATGGCGAAACCATATGCTTACATTGTAGGATATGTAAGAGGTAACAATGACCGTACAGGTAGTTTGCATATTGCTTACAGCAAAGATGGCAAAGAGTATACTGCCCTTAACGGTAACTCAGGTATTCTGTTTGCCAAAATTGATACAAACGATCAAAATAAGAAGCTTGCAACAGGAATAAGATTTGACGGAATCGGATTATTCCGTAACAGTGACGGTTCATTTGGAGTGGTAGCTCCACAGGGCAAAGATAATAATAAGCTTTATGTGTACACCTCGGAGGATATGCTTTCATTTGGTGAAGGAAAGCTTGTTGAGCCGGGACAGGATGGATATGATTTCTATAAAGCCATGTACGATGCAAGCCGTGCGGCAACAGAAGGAGTTACTCTTCCTGCTGATGCTGCCGGAGTAGGTATTATGGGAGTTTCCCAGGCAGAACTGGATAAGCTTATCAACAGATTTGCAGTGGTTGAAAATACCGGCATAGAGTTAGAACTTGCGCCTATTGAAGTTGACAAAGAAGATGAAGTTGAAGCAAGTCTTCCAAAAACAGCAACGGCAAAATATAGTGACGGAAGTGAAGCCGTACTTGATGTTAAATGGGATATAGACAAAACTGATATGAGCAAAAGCGGTACATATACCCTTGAGGGAGAGATTACAACTTATGTTAATCCTCTGGCAGAGCAAAGGGCAGATCCTCAGATTATGTATGATGAAGTGGCTGACTGTTATTATATGACTGCTTCTTATCCTGCATTTGGAAGTATAACAAGCGGATATAACCGTATAGCACTCCGTAAGGCTGATTCAATAAGTGGTCTTGCAGATGTAAATGGTGGTGTAAACAAAGAAGTAACCATATGGCAGGCACCAAGCGGAGGAGATATGTCCAGACATGTGTGGGCACCGGAACTTCATAAGATTAACGGAAAATGGTATGTTTTCTTTGCCGCAGGTAATGAAAGTAATGTTTGGGGAATCCGTCCGTACATCCTTGTATGTCAGAACAATGAAGACCCGTATAATCCTGCTAACTGGAAAAAGAGTGACGGAACATATGAGATATACATGGCTCAAAGCAAACAACCGGCATATTTCAAGCAGATGTCACTTGACATGACCTACTTTGAGCATAACGGAAAACATTATGTAATATGGGCTGACATTATTGGCCAGTCAGCACTTTATATGCAGGAAATTGATCCTGAGAAACCTTGGATAGGAATAAGTGATGATGTAATATGTCTGACTACTCCTGAGTTTGGATGGGAGAGGGATGTAGAACGTGTTAACGAGGGTGCAACAATACTTAAGCACGACGGCAAAATATTCTGTGCATTTTCAGCATCGGGAACAGGCCCTGAGTATTGTATTGGTATGATATATGCAGACGAAGATTCCGATCTTATGGATGAGTCGTCATGGACAAAACTTGGATATCCTCTTCTTACTTCTGCAGATGTACCGGGTGAATTCGGTCCGGGACATAACAGCTTCACGGTGGATAAAGGTGGCAATCCGGTATTTGTATATCATGCACGTTCACAGGAATGTTACGAAAACAGATGTGAATGGGCAAATGATAACTCTTTATATGACCCATGCCGTCATGCAAGAGTTAAGAATGTTCACTGGACTAAGGATGGCTTACCAATTCTTAAGATGAGTGCTGAAGAAGAGTGTCCTGAGGAAGTAAGAAAGGTTTCGATTCAGGTTACCGTAAAATCTGATACGGGCATGAATCTTGAGAATGCGGTTATTGAAGGATATGAAAGTGATTATGAAATAAGTGCTACACCTATTAAGCCGGATGTAACAGTTAGTTATAAAGGAACTGCACTTACCAAAGATGTTGATTATACTGTTGAGTATGGTGCTAATAATGCAATAGGTGAAGGAACCATAACAATTAAAGCTGTTGAAGACAGTGAATGTTTCGGAACCCAAACAGTAAGATTTAACATTATTGAGGCTCCGGACCTTAAGGTTTACTACGATATGTCTGTTCAAGACGGAAAGCTTGTAAATAAAGCAGGTTCCGGGTATGAAGCTGCCCTTACCGGAATTACAGATGACAATCTTATTAAAAAAGGAAATGTGAATCTTCTCAAACTTGGCAATGGCGGTTATGCATCAATTCCTAAGGATGTTATTAATGACAACACATTTACAATAAGTGTTGTGGCACAGACTACAAAGAACAATGATCAGTGGTTATGGGCACTTGGTAAAGACAGCTGGGCATACGCATTCTTTACTCCAACTAACAGAGATTCAAAGGCTAAGTTTACAGTTGCAAAGGAAACACCTAATGATAAGACGGGTGCGTATAGTTCTGAGAAAACTATTGCGGTTAATTCCGTTGCAAAAGATAACAGCTTCCATGTCTATACGGCAGTAGTTAACAATACTAAGACAGAATTATATATTGACGGTAAAAAAGTTGGTGCCGGAGAAAATCCGTATGACATTACTTCATTCTTTAGTGGACTTGATGTAATCGGATATATCGGCAAGTCGTTATATACACAGGACCCGCCGTTTAACGGAAATGTTGGAGAATTCAAAGTTTATGACAATGCTCTTACAGAGGGTCAGGTGGCAAAAGAAGCAAAAGCAGCTGACCTGGATGCATATGTAGATATGTATGTTGTAGAGACGTTGTTAAATGGTAATAGTGATTTGGATAACATCAAGACCAATGTGGCGCTTCCGACTACTATTGCCGGAAAGAAGGTAACATGGGAAGTTCCGACCGGACAAACTGCAATCGCAGCAGACGGTACCGTAACCCGCTCTACACAGGGCAAGGATGTAACAGTAGTTATTAAAGCTTCATGGGATGGCGTATACGACGTTGTAAATAAGTCATATACATGTACCGTTAAGGCAGTTACAGCTGATTCGATACTTGAAGAATTAGAACTTCCGTATTCTACCGAAACAGGTAAAGAGATTTATGGCAATATTACTCTTCCGGAGAAAACTGTTAACGGAATTGATATTACATGGAAAGCAGATAAGCCTGAGATTATAGATGTTAGCAGCCACACTAACACAGGTTATGATTCAACTCCTGCAGGAACTGTAACACGTCCTGAAACAGATACTGTAGTTAAGCTTACAGCAGAGATAACATTAAACGGTAAGAAGGGACAGAGAGAGTATCAGGTAACTGTTAAGGCAGCTCCGAAGAAGTTAAATGAAGATGATTATACTGATTACTTCTTTGCATATTTCACAGGAGAAGGAAAGGCAGACGGAGAGCAGATATATTTTGCATCCAGTGAAGACGGACTTAATTGGAGTGAACTTAATAACGGTAAACCTTCGCTTATATCAACGCTTGGCGAAAAAGGTGTAAGAGATCCATATATTATTCGTTCTCATGAAGGTGATAAGTTCTACATCATTGCTACTGACCTTAAGATAAATGGTGGTAACGGATGGGGTGCTGCACAGAATGCAGGAAGTCAGTCACTCATGGTATGGGAATCAACTGACCTTGTTAACTGGAGCAATCAGCGTATGGTTGAAGTATCCGCTTCAATTGATGCAGGATGTACATGGGCTCCGGAAGCAACATATGATGCTAAAACCGGTGAATACATTGTATACTGGGCATCAAAGGTTGCTTCTGATAATTACAGTAAACAGAGAGTGTATTATAGTAAAACAAGAGATTTCTATTCATTTACTGAGCCGGAAGTGTTTATAGAGCATAATGAATCGAGTATTGATACAACAATAATAAGCAACAACGGTACTTACTACAGATATACCAAGAATGAAGGCGGAGTTGATAATAGTTTTGGTGCACATTCCAAGACAGTATTTGTTGAAAAGAGTGATGCTTTGCTTGGTGAGTATACCCATATTGAATCAGAAGCTCTTAACAACAATCATGGTGTAGAAGGTCCGGCAATCTTTAAGCTTGGTAAGGATGATGTAACAGAAGATACATGGTGTCTCCTTGTAGATAACTATGGCGCAGGTGGTTATTATCCGTTATTAACAACTGATCTTGATAGCGGGGAATTCACAAAGCCTGAAGCAGGAACTTATAAGATGCCAAATGGTGCCCGTCACGGAACTCCTATCAGAATTACACGAGAGGAGTACTGCAAGGTGATGGGATTGCCGTATGAACCGGATACTGAGCCGGGACCACAGACGACAAATGATCCTGATGCAACACCGGGACCGCAGGAAACTAACAATCCTGATAATCCACAGGACCCATCAGCAACTGATAAGCCTAACCTCACTCCTCCGCCGGCGATTACTCCTGTTCCGTCGGTAACAGAGGCTCCTTCAACAGGAGATTCAAAAGCTGAGGTGACTAAGAAAACCATTAAGAAACTTAAGATTACCGTTCTTAAAGGACGAAAGAAAGTAAAGGTTTCAACCATAAAGAAAGCAACGGTTAAGATAGAAGTATACAAATCAAAGAGTTTGGCAAAGAAAGGTAAGTCTAAGGGCAGAATTGCAAGAATTACCATTAAGAAGACAAAGAATAAAAAGGGTCTGGTAACTGCCAAGTTTAAGAAAAAGATTAAGAAGAATTATGCTTTACGTGTTACGGTTACGGCTACAGGCTATAAGAAAAAAGTAGCTGTCAAAAAAGTGTAACCCAACAGACGACGCAAGAACGTAATATTAATACGTTATATGCGGAATGTAAAAATGGAATTTGTCAAATAATGTTGTGAGTAACAGTAATACAAACAGCGAATGACAGAATGTATCAGACGGGAGTGTATCATGGGAGATATGGCTCCCGTCTGTTGATATATCGTGTTGCCGGACACTGTCGGTGAAGCCTGGCGATAGCGTGTGTCGATATATCGTGTTGCCGGACATTGCAGGTAAAGCATGGCGATAGGGAGGGAGTAATTAATAATGACGAAGAAGTTTAAGGAGGAAGATATGAAAAAGATAAAACGTTGCAGGCGTATCATTGCTGCGGTTGCGTGTGTTTTAGTACTATGCGGAATGTTTTTTTGCATCAATGGTCATTCCAACGCGGAGGGTGATGAAATGGGTGGATATCTGTGGACTTTTTTTGAAGCCGAGGGAGGATATGAAAAAATATTTTTTGGATTCAGCAAGGATGGTATTGAATGGCAGAAGTTAAATAAAGATGAATCAGGAAATCCCCAACCAATATTGGTTAATGATGCGCCGGGGTCTGACTTAGGTGTCAGAGATCCTCATATAATAAGGTCTCATGACGGAGAAAAGTATTGGATTCTTGGTACTGACCTTCATGCAGAAGGCGGCGGTCAGGGCGGTAGCGGCTGGGATCAGTACAATGCCAGCAAAAACATTGTTGTATGGGAGTCAACAGACCTTGTTAACTGGAGTTCTCCAAAACTGGTTTATTCAGGTATGGATACTGCAGGGTGTGTGTGGGCACCTGAGGCAATATATGATGAGACCAATGAAGATTACGTGGTATATTGGTCAACACGTGACAATTCGCTTAAGAATACCAATCAGGATGCTTTAAGGGTGTATGTATGCCGAACGACAGATTTCAATACATTTACAACCCCTAAGGTATGGTTATCCGAGGACAATGCCAACG
Organism: Lachnospiraceae bacterium; assembly: GCA_015057405.1. GTDB lineage: Bacteria > Bacillota > Clostridia > Lachnospirales > Lachnospiraceae > V9D3004. The sequence continues at coordinate 16,263 of SVEK01000035.1, read as the reverse complement.
AGGGTATTAATATAATAGATTCCACTATTGTTCATGATGGAGAGTATTATTACAGGTTATCCACATCCGACTGGTTCACAGTCATAGACAGAAGTAAAACTCTTGATACGAACGATGTGCTGGACGTTTCTAAGGATGCCGGTAAAAGTCTGCCAAATGGCTCATGGGAAAGAATTGTGACAAGAAACGGTTCGTCGGCAGCCGGATTTGACAAAAGAGAAGGATTCACGGTATATAAACTTCCAAGCGGAAAATGGTGTGCAATGGGAGATAACAGCGGTTATGCGGCATTTGTGACAGACAATCTTGGAAACGGAAACTTCACGATGACCGCTGCGTCATTTCCTGACGGAAGGTTCAGACATGGTACTGTAATGAGACTTACTAAGAAGGAAGAGGCAGCAGTGCTTGCAGCGTACGGAAACGAACAATTGCTTAACGGCGCTGTTATAGGCTCCTGTCCTGACCGGAATACAGCACTTGGTTACAGAGGAACCGATGATCACACAGCAATATATTCTAAGATTGATTATGATAAAAAGTATATTATGTCATATGTGAAAAATGGAACTGATTCAAAAAATGTACCGGTTTATTTTGATATGATATCTGAAAATGTAAGTATTGAAGTTAACGGTAAAGCATTTGTTAACGGTGACAATCTTGACTTGACAAAACAGACGAAAGTTAAATTTACATTTAACAATTTGGTTGAAGAATATGATGTTAAACCTTTAATTCAGTGTAATAACAGTGTTCTGCCGGGTCAGTATGCAGACCCTGATATTGATTATTTTGACGGAAAGTTTTGGATATTTCCTACTACTGACGGATATCCGGGATGGAGTGGAACTAAGTTTCATGCGTGGTCTTCCGAAGATTTGGTGAATTGGAATGACGAAGGCGTTATTATGGAGCTTGCTAACAACAATCCGGGAAAGAATGAAAATGGAGTGCAGATAGCTTCATCTCCATGGGCAGTTAACGGAAGTGCATGGGCACCGGCTATCGAAAAGAAGAATGACAAATATTATTTTTATTATTGCGGAAAAGATTCTTCAGGAACATCTGCTATTGGTGTTGCACAGGCTGACAGTCCTGCAGGTCCGTATGAAGATCTGGGTGAACCATTAATAACGGTTGCTATGTGTCGGGAAAACCAAGTTGCAATGGGGCAGGCTATTGACCCATCAATATTTACTGAAGATGATGGAACTTCTTACGTTACATTTGGTAATGGTAATGCAGCAATTGTTAAACTTAATGAAGATATGATGAGTATTGATGAACAAAGTTTGCGTCAGATAGATGGCCTTGATGAATTTAGGGAATCGGTTGTGGTCATCAAACGTGACGGAAAATATCATTGGACATGGACATGTGATGATGCGAACAGTCCGAATTACAGAGTGAATTACGGTGTGTCTGACACACTGGATGGGGATATTACGATTGTGCATAAGCCACTTTTGCAAAGAAATGATAAGTTTGGCATAAGAGGAACGGGACATCAGTCAATGGTTCATGTAAAAGACGGCTACGGAATGGACAGATATTTTATTGCATATCACAGATTTTATACTCCGCTTAATATATTTGGGGAAAGTGATGGACTTGGAGTCCATCGCGAAAGTTGTATTGATGAAGTTACATTTGATGAAAATGGGTACATGAATGTTGTTTATCCAACCCTTGAAGGTGTATCGGTTTATATGGGAACTACAGGAAATGAAGACGCGAATCAAACTCCTGTTCCGTCGCCGGTGCCAACCGCCAGTCCTACCGAAACTCCGAAAAATGATAAACCGGTTGTGTATGCGACAGTTCCGCCTGCAGTAACCCCTTATCCGTCTCCGACAACTAAAGCGGATACGGAAACAGGCAAGACCAATAAAGCAAAGACTCCGGTTCTTGAGTTAAAGTCAAAGAGTTCTGTTAAAAGAGGAAAAAAACTTATAGTAAAGCTTAGCATAACCAATCCTGATGGAAGTAAAGTTACCTGGTCCCTTGATAAAAAAGGGAAGAAGTTGTTTAAGCTGACAAACAAGAAAAAGAAGAGTGTTACACTTGTTGCCCGTAAGAAAAAAGGGAAGGGTGTTTTGACTGCAAAGTATGGCAAATTGAAGGTTAAGAAAACCATACGCGTAAAATAACAAATTGTTTGACGTAGCTCTACAACGTGGTATATAATATTACGAATAGTGCAATGGTTTTGTTCGTGTTGCATTACAGAAAGGATGGGTCAATATGATAATTACTTTGAAAGACGGCTCTGTTAAGGAGTACAGTGAAGCAATGTCAGTGTACGATATTGCGAGAGACATTAGCGAAGGCCTTGCGCGTAATGCATGTGCCGGAGAAGTGAACGGAGAGGTAGTAGACTTACGAACTATTGTGGATAAAGATTCTACATTAAATATATTGACATTTAATGACGATGCCGGTAAGTCTGCGTATCGTCACACCACATCTCATGTGCTTGCAGAGGCAGTTAAGCGTTTATACCCTGAGGCGAAACTTGCTATCGGACCATCAATAGACACAGGATTCTATTATGATTTTGATATGCCGTCTCTTGACAGGGATGCCCTTGACAAGATTGAAGCAGAGATGAAGAAGATTATTAAGGAAGGTGCTAAGTTAGAATGCTTTACACTTCCGAGAAAAGAAGCCATTGAGTTTATGCAGAAGAAAGATGAACCGTATAAGGTTGAGTTGATTGAAGACCTTCCGGAAGATGCAGTGATATCCTTCTATAGTCAGGGTGAGTTTACCGACCTTTGTGCAGGTCCTCACCTTATGAGCACTAAGAATATTAAAGCATTTAAGCTTATTTCATCATCCGGTGCATATTGGAGAGGTTCCGAGAAGAATAAGATGCTTACAAGAGTATACGGAACAGCATTTGATAAGAAGGCTGATTTGGAGGCTTATCTTGTACATCTTGAAGAGATTAAGAAACGTGACCATAACAGACTTGGAAGAGAAATGGAATTATTTACAACAGTCGATGTTATTGGACAGGGACTTCCACTCATTATGCCTAACGGTGTAATAATCATGAAAGAGCTTCAGAGATGGATTGAGGATATAGAGGATGAAGAATGGGGTTATATAAGAACTAAGACTCCGCTTATGGCTAAGAGTGACTTGTATAAAATATCCGGTCACTGGGATCATTATAAGGATGGAATGTTTGTCCTTGGTGACGAAGAAAAAGACAAGGAAGTATTTGCACTTCGCCCGATGACATGTCCGTTCCAGTATTATGTTTATAAGAACAGTCAGAAGTCGTACAGAGATTTGCCGCTTCGCTATGGTGAGACTTCAACTCTGTTTCGTAATGAAGAGTCAGGAGAGATGCATGGACTTACACGTGTAAGACAGTTTACAATATCCGAAGGTCATCTTATTGTAAGACCTGACCAGATGGTAGAGGAGTTTAAGGGATGTCTTGCGTTGGCAAAGCATGTGCTTCAGACACTTGGTATAGAAGAAGATGTAACATACCATCTTTCTAAGTGGGACCCTGATAATAAAGAAAAATATATTGGCGAGCCTGAGGTTTGGGAAGAGACAGAGCAACATATTCGTGACGTTCTTACTGAACTCGACATTCCGTTTGTTGAAGACGTGGGAGAGGCTGCTTTCTATGGTCCAAAAGTTGATATCAATGCCAAGAATGTATATGGTAAAGAAGATACCATGATTACAATACAGTGGGATGCACTTCTTGCTGAACAGTTTGACATGTATTATGTGGATCAAAACGGTGAAAAGGTTCGTCCTTATATTATTCACAGAACAAGTCTTGGATGTTATGAGAGAACTTTGGCATGGCTTACAGAAAAATATGCAGGTAAATTCCCTACATGGTTATGTCCTGAGCAGGTGCGTGTTCTTCCAATTTCAGACAAGTATGTGGATTATGCCGAAGAGATTAACAAAATGCTCAAAGCCAATAAGGTAAGGAGCAGTGTAGATGCCAGAAGCGAGAAGATTGGATATAAGATTCGTGATGCAAGGCTTCACCGTGTGCCGTACATGCTTGTAGTTGGGCAGAAAGAATCAGAAGACAGAACTGTATCAGTTAGAAGTCGTTTCCTTGGAGATGAGGGAACTAAGTCTATTGAAGAATTCGTAGATGCAATTACTAAAGAAATAAGAACCAAAGAAATTCGCAAAATTATGGTAGAGGAGCAACAGTAAGCAGATTATTAAGGAGGGCGACCAACGATGAGTGATAACAACGAATTTAATAATTCGGTTCAAAACGACAACGATATGTTTCACGGCGACCGTAACCCTAATACAACCTATCAGTCAGGCGACAATCAGAACCAGAGCGGCACAAATTCTAATGGTGATTATCAGCCGAACAATAATTGGAATCAGAGTGGTAATCAGAACCAGGGCGGTATGAATTCAAATGGTGATTATCAGCCGAACAATAATTGGAACCAGAGTGGTAATCAGAACCAGAGCGGTATGAATTCAAATGGTGATTATCAGCCGAACAATAATTGGAATCAGAGTGGTAATTGGAACCAGAATCAGAGCAGTAATTGGAATCAGGGTTACATGAATCCAAATGGTGATTATCAGTCGAGTAATAATTGGAATCAGAATGGTAATTGGAACCAGGGTGGTTGGAATGGGCAACCGCAGTTTAATCAAATGCAGAACCAGCCAGCGAAGAATACTCTGGGAATCGTTTCGATGATAATGGGTATTATCTCTATAGTGCTTGGCTGTTGTTGTTATTCGCTTTCAATTTGTCTTTCATTAGCTGCTATTATTTGTGGAATTGTTTCTCTTAAAAAGAAAGAGGCTACCAAAGGATTTGCAATTGCCGGAATTATTACCGGTGCAGTAGGAATGATTGTATGTATTATGTTCGTTGCATTTGAGGTATATCTGAGACAAACAGGAATATATGATGAACTCCTGAAACAATACGAAGATATGTATCTTAATGAATTTGGTACTGACATGCCGAAGGATTGGAAGGATTATTTAGAGTAATCGACAAGGGGATGTTGATTATATTATGTGCCAGTCCCATATTAGTATCAGAGCGTTTTTAATAAGACATTGTAAAATAATTAGAAAAACTCCAATGTATATATATGATGGTCGTACAGTTAACGGACATATTATACGTTGGGGTTTTTTGTTACTCTGTTCCTTAGAAGCGTGCGGAGCAGTGGTTGTGCTACTCTGTTCTTCGGAGGAAGCGTGCGGAGCAGTGAATGTGCTGCTCTGTTCTTCGGAGGAAGTGTACGGAGCAGTGGTTGTGCTACTCTGTTCTTCGGAGGAAGCGTACGGAGCAGTGGTTGTGCTACTCTGTTCTTCGGAGGAAGCGTGCGGAGCAGTGGTTGTGCTACTCTGTTCTTTCGCGGAAGAGTGCGAAAAGTGTAGCTGAAGTTTGTATATGGTTTGTGAAATCATAAATAGAAGCCCCGGTAATACCGCATATATTACGGCAGGGTGATGTATCAGGCTCTTGACGAGTTGGCCTTTTAGCAGGTAGATAAAAGCTCTTGTTCCGCCGCATCCGGGACAATAATATCCGGTAAAAGTGTAGAGCATACAAGGAGGAGTATAACGTCTTAAATCAAAGCCTACAGTGTAATAGGCTGTTATCAACGTAAATACTCCCATTATTATGATTACCCCACAGCCATATGATATTTTATCGAGGAGAATATCATATGGTCTGTAGGGTTTATAAATTGATTTTTTAATGTGACTGATAATTTTATTCATGTTTAGTTGTTGAACTTATCAATAATACTGTTGATGTTACTTGCATTGTTTTGGTTTGCATCAACCAATGTTCCGAGTTTGTGAGCTATTCCATTTGTAATCTGGGCTTTTGCGATTATGTTATCAATACCTTTTTGATTATTGTTGGTAATAGTATCAAACTGGCGCATCTGGCGCTGTATATCAGAAATAGCGGCAGATACCTGAACAGCAGCATTGTCTATCTCATCAATTGTTTCTTTAAGAGCATAGTATCCTGAACCGTATTGTTCCATGAATTTCATGATTTCGTTGAAGCATGCTTCGATATGGGCTACAACATCATTAGTGGACTCGCATACATTCTGAATATCAGTTGCTACAATTGAAGAATCTTCAGCAAGTTTTTTGATTTCGCGAGAAACAACAGCAAAGCCGTTGCCTGCTTCGCCTGCTCTGGATGCTTCGATGGAAGCATTAAGTGCCAGGATGTTAGTCTGGCTGGATATTCCCAATATACTGTTAGCTTTTTGATTGATTTGTGTAAGCGTCTGAAGCTCTTTAAGTGCACTGGTAATATTGTTTTTCATATCATCAAGCTTATCAGTTATTGTGTTGTTACCGTCTTCTTCTGAAACGTTTGTGTCAATTGAATCGTATTCATCAATGTCTAATGTGGTATTATTCATCTTTTTGTTAACAAGTACGGTAAGATTAGTTACCATCGTGCCGATGGATTCGATTTCTTCTGAAACCTGACCTACAATTCGTGTTGTACGCTCGATAGTTTCACGAAATGCTTCTGTTGTGGTTGTATTGTCAGCGGCACAATCAACCAGTTCAGATACAGTGTGTTGCATTGTGTCGGCATCATCGGAAAGTGATTCGGAACAAGTAGATAACGTGTTAATAATATCTCTCCAGGTTGTCGTCAATGCATCGACTGAGGTTGCAATTGCTCCGATTTCGTTGTCGTATCCAACGTAACGTTGAATCTGCTCATTTTTCTTCAGTGATAGTGTTCCTAAAGAATTAACTGCAGATGTTACTTTGCTTAAAGGATGAGTAGCTCTTTTACACATAAAGAATGAACCGATTATCAATAATAAGAAAGCCATAACACATGAGCCGAGAATACCTCGCATCATTCTGTCGCGAGCTGAAAAAATTTCGCTTTCTGCATCTGCCATTGTAAGAATCATATCATATTTTGGAAGACTCTTAAAAGCTATTATTCCCGGGGTGCCCTCCAAAGATGCACTGATTGTGCCGATTTCTTCTCCGGCCTGTACTTTGTCAATGATTGCAAGGTGGTTAGGGTCGGTAATTTCCTGTTTGAGTAGTGTGTTGTCAGAATTATAAGTATAAATCTTGGATTTTGAATCAAGAATTGCATATTTCTGCTTAGTAAGACCTGATATGGACATCTTACTAAGAGTGTTGTTAAGCTCTGTCAGGAATGGTCCGCCACCTACGTAACCGATTGGCTCATCGTTGTCGTTGAAGAGGGCTACTTTCATGTTGATTATAAGTTCACCGGAAGCAGGAGAGACAAATGCTCCTCCATTAAAGAAATGACCTTCTGCGTTCATCATGTCTTCTCTATGGGTTATAAGAGCATCGCCTTCACGCATAATCATACCGTTAATTTCCGGATTGTTATGAGTAAGTGTGAAAGTATCCCAGTCTGCAAGATATATTCCTTCCCAATTGTCGAGTTTGCTGAAGTATTCTTCTGTGTAATTCTGTGCTGTTTTTGCATATTCTTGATTGGTAGGATTTTGTAAATAATCCATTATTATCGGTGCTGTGGAATACTGTTTTAACAGTGTTTCGGAATTGTCAATGAATTCGTTGACAATACTGGCCTGCCCATCCAGACCGGTTAACATGTTGTCAATGGCATTTTCCTGTGAGAGTTTTGTTACTCCGGATTCAAGTGATAGATAGAGTCCTACCATGGAAATAATTGCCACTAGAGCTATTCCCATTGTAATAATAGATGCCATTTTGGATTTTTGAGACATTATACTAATCCCTCCTCGTTAGTTTTTTGTTGTTTTATTTTTTGTAAACCCCAGCTCATGCACGAGTTCATACGGAATTTATAGTTTTATCATATAATGTGTGTAAAACTAAAATAATGAGTAGGCTCGCAGAGCAGAGCATGTTGCTAACGTAACTCGCCGCAGGCGGAGAATGTCGCAAGGGACATTCTTTGTTCCTACGAAAGAAGTTCGTCTGCAAGTGTTTCCAAATCAGCGATAGTGTTGTCTTTGACGGTTGAACGTATGGTTACTATCTTGTCGAGAACTTTAATGTCTTTCATTGCTTCAAATGTTTCTTTCATAATCCTGCCTGCTACAGGTGCCCAAGAACCATTTTCAATAATACCTACTGTACGGTTTTGATAGGTTTTGATCTTTAAGTGATGCAAAAAATCTGCCATGACAGGCATAATATCACCATCATAGGTAGGTGCGGCCACGACAAGTCTGTCGTAACGGAAAGCATCTTCGATACATTCTGCCATATCATCTCTTGCAAGGTCAGCTATACTGACTTTTGGAGCACCCTTTTTTTCAAGAATATCAGCAAGCATATGAGCTGCTTTGCCGGTGTTGCCGTGAAGCGAAGAGTATGCAATAAATATTCCTTCGTCTTCAGGAGTGTAGCTGCTCCAGGTCTGATATAAGCCTAGATAATAACCAAGGTTTTCAGTAAGAATCGGACCATGAAGCGGGCATATTGTTTTTATATTAAGAGTTGATGCTTTTTTTAGTAAAGCCTGAACAGGAGCTCCATATTTCCCTACTATATTAAAGTAATATCTTCTTGCTTCACATGCCCAGTCTTCTTCAACATCAAGTGCTCCGAATTTGCCGAAACCGTCTGCTGAGAACAAAATACCTTCGGACTGTTCATATGAAACCATAACTTCCGGCCAGTGAACCATAGGCGCCATAAAGAATTGCAGTGTGTGGCTTCCGAGAGAAAGCGTGTCGCCTTCGTCTACTGTTACAGAGCGATCTGTCAGATCGACTTCAAAAAATTGCGGAAGCATGGCAAGAAGTTTTTTGTTGGAAACAACTTTTAGGTCGGGATATTTTTCGAGAACATCTCCCAGATAAGCTGAGTGATCCGGTTCCAAATGAGATATAATAATGTAGTCGGGTGTTTTGTCGCCGAGAGCATCGCTAAGATTGTCCATCCAGTTATCGGCTTTACGTTTGTCAACCATGTCCATAATGGCGATTTTATCATCCATGATCACATAAGAATTGTAAGATACTCCGTTAGGAACGACGTATTGTCCTTCAAAAAGGTCAATATCATGGTCGTTGACTCCTATATACAGAATGTTGTCAGTGACATTTTTCATAATATGTGTACCTCGCTTTCAATTAAATACTGATATTTACCAATAGCCTCATTATTATAGTAATTACAATAATAGGGCAATTATAAACATGTAATGTATATATAATACTAAATTAAATGAATGAGTGCAATACATTTTGAGACTAAAATATAAAAAGTCTGACTTAATTATGTGGAAAATAAAATTATAATAAAAAAAGAAATAAAAAGTTGACATAGGTGTCGATAGGTGATATTATAACAAATGCTGCGAACGGTGCAGACGAATTAATAAAGCAGAGTGAGTCCACTCTCACCTTAGCACAGACATGTGACTTGGGTTAATATTATATCATATCAATTGGCGAATGTACAGAATGATAGTGTGTTGAAATGTACATACGAATTAGGTGGTGTGATACGGTATAGTGGACGAAGATGCTTTGTCTGCTTTTTTATTTTATTATGGAGGTGCGATAACCATTAGCGATTTTATGATTAACGAACAAATTAGAGACAAGGAAATTCGTCTTGTTGGGGAAGGCGGAGAACAGTTAGGCGTTATGTCTACTAAGGAAGCAATGAAGTTGGCTGCAGAGGCAGAGCTTGATTTGGTGAAGATTGCTCCTAATGCAAAACCGCCGGTGTGTAAGATAGTTGATTATGGTAAGTTCCGTTATGAGCAGATGCGCAGGGAGAAGGAAGCCAAAAAGAAGCAGAAGGTAACAGATGTTAAAGAGATTCGTCTCTCACCTAATATTGACAGTAATGATTTGAATACAAAAGCTAATCAGGCAAGAAAGTTCATTTCAAAGGGAGATAAGGTTAAGGTATCGCTTAGATTCCGTGGACGTGAGATGGCTCATGTCGGAGTTGGCAAGCAGATTCTTGATGATTTTCTTGAGATAATTGCCGATGTAGCTGTTGTAGATAAACCGGCTAAGCTGGAAGGAAGAAGTATGGTCATGTTTTTATCTGAAAAGAGATAGATAATCAGTACCTGACATACAATTATAAGGAGGAAATATATTATGCCTAAAATGAAAACAAGAAGTGCGGCAGCAAAGCGTTTCAAGCAGACAGGTTCAGGCAAGCTTATGCGTATGAAGGCTAACAAGAGCCACATTCTTAACAAAAAGACAAGAAAAAGAAAAAGAAATCTCAGAAAGCAGACAGAGATTGATGCTAGTAACGATAAGGCAATGAGAAAATGTATGCCATATTTATAAGTCGTATACATTAGCGAGAGCACAGATTGATTATAAGATTTATTAGGAGGTAATAACAATGGCAAGAGTTAAAGGTGGAATGAATGCCAAGAAGAAGCATAAGAGAGTTCTTAAGCTTGCAAAAGGATACCGCGGAGCCAGATCAAAGCAGTATAGAATTGCTAAGCAGTCAGTAATGAGAGCTCTTAATTCAGCATATGAAGGAAGAAAGCAGAGAAAGAGACAGTACCGTAGATTATGGATTGCACGTATCAATGCGGCAGCAAGAATCAACGGAATTTCATATAGCCAGATGATGCATGGTCTTAAGATGGCAGAAGTTGATATTAACAGAAAAATGTTAGCTGAGATGGCTATCTCTGATCCGGAAGGATTTGCAGCATTAGCAGAACTTGCTAAGTCAAAGGTAGCTTAATTATAATAAAATGATTAGCCTGGCGCTTCGATGTTAGTATGTCGAAGTGCCTTTTTGCTCTATATGCTTTAATTCGCGTAAAGCATCAATACTTCAGGGGAAATTGCTTTGGGCACTACCCTGAGAATACGGGAGGTTAAGAATATGAAAGAGATTTCAAAATTGATGGAGTATCGTCAGGATGTAAAAGTAGTAGATGCTACTTTAAGAGATGGCGGACTGGTTAATGATTTTTTCTTTACTGATGAATTTGTTAAAGCTCTTTATATAGCTAATGTAAAAGCTGGCGTAGACTATATGGAATTTGGATATAAGGCATCAAAGGAGCTTTTCGATGTGAAAAAATATGGACCATGGAAGTTCTGCGATGATGAAGATATTAGACGAATAGTGGGAGATAACAGTACAGACCTTAAAATTGCTGTTATGGCTGATGTAGGAAGGTGTGACTATAAGACTGATATTCTTCCGAGAGAAGACAGTCCTATTGATTTGATAAGGGTTGCAACGTATCTTAATACAATTCCTGCTGCTATAGATATGATTCGTGATGCAAAAAGCAAAGGATATGAAGTTAGTTGTAACATTATGGCAATTTCTAATTCCCAGGAGGGAGATTTGCGTGTTGCTTTGGACATGCTTGGCAATACGGAAGTTGATGTTATATATATTGTGGATAGTTATGGTTCATTGTATCCTGAGCAGTTGCAGCGTTTGGCTAAAATATACGTGGATGCTACAGAAAAATATAACAAAAAGCTTGGAATACACGCGCATAACAACCAGCAGCTTGCATTTGCCAATACAATAGAAGCAGTTGGTGACGGTATTGACTGGCTTGATGCCACTTATAACGGAATGGGCAGAGGCGCCGGAAACTGTTCTATGGAGTTGCTTTTGGGATTTCTTAAGAATCCTAAGTACAATGTGTACCCTGTTATCCAGTTTGTCGAGAGACATATTAATAAATTGATCGAAGAGGGTGTCGTATGGGGATATGATCTCCAGTACCTCATGACAGGACTCCTTAACCAGCATCCGAGAACTGCAATACAGTTCACAAAGGAAGGACGCAAAGATTATGCGGAGTTCTATCAGGAGATAGTTGCTCTTGATTGAATTGGAGATTTAATACGTTTCATATACAACGGCAGATGCTGACAGTTTTTTATTACCTGCAGATGATTTATACGTTACATTAAATGTAACGTTGTAGGTGGTAAATTCATCGTTAGCATCTGTTTGTTTGCTTTTAATTGAAAGTGAGTAAGGAACCTCTTTGCCTGTAAAATCTGAAGTTACATTTATATACTTGGACATTTCTTTCGTGCTGTCAACGTTGTTAACTATAATGTTGTCAGAATTAATTGAAAGAGATGCCGTCTCAAATGAAACTGTCTCGGATAATGTCGTGCGATTGCCGGCAGAATCTGTGGCAGAATAAGTTATCTTCATTCCCCATCCTCTTGGCTTTACTGAGATGGAAACATCATTTTTATTCAGTTTAGTTTTGTTGTCAGACACATTTTTGATGCGCTCTTTAGCCCAATTTTTATCTATTTTGGTTGAGATTGGAAGAGGATTGTCAAACGGAGCTTTTACTGTTATTTCAGGTGCTTTTGAATCCTCTATGACGTTTATCTTCAAAGTTGAAGAATGTCCGTAGGCATCTTTCGCGATTGCTGTATAACCGTTGCCGGACTTTGTGATTGATAAATGGCTGTTCTTATTTAGGGAATAACCGTTATCAGCAACTTTGAGTTTGTTTTGGATATATGATGTTGTTATTTTTTTGGCATCTTTTGTGTATATTGTTGATGGAAGTCCTGTAATAACAGGAGCTTTTGTGTCTTTAACGGTTATAACAAAGCTTTTCTTGATGGTTTTTTTCTTTGAATCCTTAAATGTCAATGATACTTTATATTCGCCGCATTTTGATGTGTTAAGTTTAGTTTTTACCTTTATTTTGTCGTTTGACATGACACCTGAATGAACATCATAGGCTATTACTTCCTGCAGCGGATTATAGCCGGTTCCACGCTCTATAGTACGATTTTTAGCTCCAATAAATGTAGAACGTTTGCTTTTGAAAGGATTACGATTATCAGGGTCGGTTGGATCCCAACGACAGTTTGAGGCAATTCTTATAGGGGTTGGTTTGCCAAGGGGACCCGGATTGGCATCATTGTAAATGGTAACTTTTGTGCCGGCAGGACAATTTTCTATAATCCATTTGGCATCTGCTACGGACAGGCGAACACATCCTGCGGAAGCGGTCTGTCCTAACTGGTTGTAATATCCGGTTATTAGTGTGTCTTTGTCAGGATAATCATACGGAACAGAATGGAAGAGAATCTTTCCTGTAATCCTGGTGGCATACTGAGCCCATACCTTATGTATCATTGCTTTCCAGTAATATTTGTTACTGGTATTAAATGTACCGAGGGGAGTCTGACTTCCGGCAGAGCATACCATAGCTTTAACCGGTTTAGTATACTCCCCTTTTTTGTTACGTTTGTATATGGTAACACAGTTGGCCTGTTTATTTACACGGATTTCGTAAGGGTATTTTTTCGGGATATCTTCCTTTGGGTAGTGCATGTTGGCATCTTTGCTTGTGCCGGTGTAATCCCATGTGTCAGGATCCATAGTTGGTTTTGCAGTAGGCGAAACAGTTGGTAGTGGTGTTCTTGTAGGAGCATCGGTTGCGATAATGCTGTCAGTTGCAATCGGAGCATCTGTAGCGTTGCTAATTGCAGCTTCTGTTGGGGCAGTAGTTGAATATGTAGTACTGTTTATTACTGAAGAAGTGCTGTCCTCAGTATTTAGTAAATGATTTGATGCAAAAGCTATTACTATAATAAGAAGTAAACAAAATATTGAAATTAAAACCAGACTAGTTAATTTGTTTTTCATGTTGATGTTACCCTTTCAAATTATTTATATTAAATTTATATGATATGTAATAATAATTCTTGTACAGTATCTTACACATTTGAGGCAGATTGATGTCATGTCACATTATAATAAGATAGTATATTTATCCATTATAGTCAAACGAAATATTTGGTAGTACCCAAGATTGCTATTAGTATAAAGTGTGACAATAGGTGACGTTGAAGGGATTCAGCAAATTCTTAAGCGTATCTGGAATAGTATCTTTTTGAATGAAGTAAAAATAGACGAAAGAGTATTTGTGATTAATGGATATTAAATATATTGTTATTATTTTCAAATGCAATTGTTCCCTCAAAAAAACGATATTTATCACCGATTTTGAATTATTAATTTAAATGTACTGATAAATATTATTTCATAAAGTCTGGTCAGTATTGGAGGGGATATATTGTACAATATCTGAGATATTGCAGTCTAGTATCCGACATAAATCATTCAGAGTTTTTGTAGAAACATCTTTGTTATGTTTCAGGCGATGTAACGTGCTGTGTGAAAGATTGTGTTTGGTTGTTAAAGTGTACCAGTTCTCCGATGATTGTTCTAAAGTTTTCCAAAATGGTGAATAATTTATCAAATGAATCGACTCCTATAAACATACTTTATTTTAAGAGTAAAGTATGTTTGAATACTTGAATATCTTCGTTAAAGTGAATATAATAATTTTGTTATTATTTTTGTTTTGGGGGGATATTATATGTCAGAATTTTCAGAATACATTGATAATTATATGAATGAAAATTCTATATCATCATCAAGTTTAGCAATTGATCTTGACATGGACAGAGCGTTAATACACAGATACAGAAAAGGGACAAGAGTGCCGTCTGACGAGCAGACTGTATGCGATATTGCAGGTGCGTTGCGGATGAATACGTTGGAAAAGAGAATATTATTTGAAAAATACGATTTGGTTAGTATGGGAGAATCAGTTGTATACAACTATAAATATGTAATAAAACTATTAGAAGATTTGCAGACTCTTGAAAAAGAACATATGAATCTTCTGCCGGAAATAGGCAGTTTCAATTTTTCTGATAAGGATAATTCTGTAATTAATCTTAGTTCAAAAGAGGAGATAATTGCATTATGTGCAGATTTATTTTCTACTGCTCCTGAAAAGCAAAATGTTAAAATTCAAATGGTATTACAACCAATATATGATGAGATTCTTACGCTTATTAAAAGAGTGTTGAATAGTTCTGAGAATATTAAGGTTGAGCATATCGTATGTCTTGAAAAAAATGCTCAAAAGAATTTTATGAATCTTGAGATATTTGGAAAGATAATTCCGTTAGTGTTGGGAAATGTTGATTATAATGCATTTTATTATTATGATTCGATAATAAATCATATAAATGAGATGTCGTTATTTCCTAATGTGATAATAATGAATGATATTGTCGTACAGTTTGACTTTGATATGCAATCCGGAGTTGCAATATATGATAAGGTTTATTCTGAACATATGAAAAATAAATATAACAGGTTTCGTGATTTGACAGAAGTGCTGCTTATTAAATCAGAGAGACCATTAGATTTTCTTGATATATACAATAATATACATGAAACGACAACTACTGCATATTCTCTTTATGCACAACCGTGCTTAGGGTATTGTTCTTCGACAGATATGTTTGAAAAATATCTTGTTCAGATACCGCATAGAGAAGAATTCATAAAGGGTATGGCATATCATCTTGGCAATTGGGAGAATATGAATTTTATCCCGCCGGAATCGTTTTGCAAAAAAATATATTCTTATTGCAAGATAAGCGGAGTGCGCTCATTTATGGAAACAGGCAGGGTTGATGAGCTTCCGGAAGCACTGTATTCGCCTTTAGATAAGGAAGTAAGAATAAAGATGCTTGAGAGATTAATTCATTTGGTTAAAGCGGATATTGTTAATTGTATATTTGTTGACGAAGATATGCCGTTATCAAAATCAGTATATTTTTATTGGAATGATGCGAAACAGGTGTTTTTTCACAAATTAGGAAGCCTGGACACGCAACAGGTATGCATTAATGCCAGCGGAATGTATCAGTCGATTCAGGATTTCCTGTGTTATGTAAACAAGAAAATGATAAAAAAGAAGGATGAAACGTTAGAAGTGTTAGAAGGAATATGGCGTGAGTATTGGTAAAGAGTGATAGGTTTGGAGTGAATAGGATATTGTTAAAAATGTTGACAGATTTGTTGTCAGCATTTTTTTGGGAAAAAATTGAGGGGAGATTATTAAAACGATATAAATAGAATATGAAAAGACTTTATTGAGTTTTTAGAGGGACTTAGAAGGGAGTGTTTAGGTACAATAATGGTTACAAAAAGGTTAATTCAATCTTGAAGAAAAAGTATGTAGAAAGGATGTGATAATGTGATTTATTTTGTTGATATATCGTATCTAGGAGTGCTTATAGTCGTTATTGTTTTATTAATTGGAGGATGGTGTTTAGTAGACTATTTTTTGGAAAATTTGACCAGTTATATCTATGAAGCTACTTTTACATTGTTTATTATATATGGTGTATTTCTGATTTTTAAAGGTATATATTA
>SVEK01000034.1 GCA_015057405.1 Lachnospiraceae bacterium | reverse complement strand
ACATAAGATACATTTCATTGCCGTTAATCGGGCATTTCTTTTCTACATCTGTAGTACCGCTCATATGTCTGTAAACCTGTTTATGGTTGTCATATATAATACAGTCTATAGAAGGTATATCACGTTCGAGTAATGAATCCAGATATGTCGTTATTTTTTCAAAATTCATGGTTGTACCTCCGGTTCAGGTAATCTGTTTCTGCAATACAGTTTGTATATTGTTTCTGCTATTACTGAGCTGCTTTCTTTTTTGCCGTCTTCTTCCCATTTTAAAAATGAATTGAGAAGTCCGCCTGCATAGGAATAAAGCTCATAGAGGGAATAATTTTTATTGCGCTGAACATTGTTAATCATAAATTGATTAATTCCGTCTAAAAGAATTCCGTGCATGTTATGTTTTGCGAGAGTTAAAAAGAAATGTGCATATTTGTCAAAAAAATTAAGAGCATGCAATATGTGATTATATTCAACATGTTCTGTACCTGTTAACTTTTTTGATGCATCTTCAACGTATTCGGATATGATAATCTGAAGATAATCTTTAAGTGCGGCGGTGCTTGAATTGTAGTAATTGTAAAATGTCATGCGTGCCACACCGGCGGTTTTTACGATGTTTGTTACGGTTATTTTGTTAAAGTCATATTTTTGTAAAAGCTTTATTATAGCTTCTGAAATACACATTCTTGTGAAAATTGTTTTTTTATCATGTGACCTGTTAATAATCATAATATCACCTATCCTTAACTGTACAAAATCAGCTTATTTGTCTATTGTATCATATGAAAGTTCGGAATACAATGTAATCTAGTATTAAAAACTACGTGAGGCAAAAGTGCTCCGTGGAAATCGCACTGCGGCGGAGCCGAAAATGTTGCTAATGCAACCAGCCACAGGCGTAGAATGTCGCAAGCGACATTCTTTGTGCTGTGGATTATGGCCTGAGTAGGTCGGATTATTTTAAGGAGATATTATTATGTTTAAAATTGTAGCTGATTCGTCATGCGATATATTTACAAAAGAAGGTATTGATTTTGAAACAGTTCCTATGATTTTATATACCGATGAAAAAGAGTATTTGGATGATGAGAATCTGGATGTAGGTAAGATGACTAATGAGTTGGCTTCTTATAAAGGTCGTTCTTATACGGCATGTCCTTCGCCGGAGGGATGGATTAAGGCATTTAAAGATGCAGAAGAGATATATGTTGTGACCATAACAAGTAATCTTTCCGGAGCCTGTCAAAGTGCTAATCTTGCGAAGGATATGTATATATCCGAGCATCCGGATGCAAAGATATATGTATGCGATTCTTTGAGTACAGGTCCTGAAATGGCTCTGATTATTGAAAAAATTGCCGAATTAAAAAAGAACGGTGCGTCATTTGAAGAAGTATGTGAGAGGATTGAAGAATATACTTCCACCACAAGATTGTTTTTTACATTGAAATCTCTGCACAATCTGGCGCAAAACGGAAGAATCAACAAAGCAGTTGCATCTGCAATAGGGATGCTTCATATATGCATCGTCGGAACCGCAAGTGAGCAGGGTGATATTGCACCGATTAATAAAGTGCGCGGAGAAAAGAAAGCAATTATTAATACGCTGACAGAAATGAAAAAAGCCGGGTACAATGGCGGAAAAGCATATATAAGTCATGTTGAAAATGAACCTCTTGCAAATTCTCTTGCTGACCTTATAAGAACTGAATTTCCACAGGCTCAGATAAAGGTATATCCTACAAGAGGATTGTGTAGTTTTTATGCTGAACGCGGTGGTTTTTTAATAGGATGTGAGTGCTAGGTAACTGAACCGTGCCGGGACAGACGGGGCAACCCACAGTCAGCGCAGTGGCTTTGCCGGGAGAACCGGTGGAAACCTTAACGATGTTAATGTAGTTGTTAGATGCAGGATGTAACCCAAAATTCATGATATAAGCATAACAATTAATGCTTTACCCTGAAAAAAATAGGAAAAAACGTGAAAAATGGCTATTTATGGCCATTTTTTTGCATTTCGTGCAGATTTCAACTATAGAAAGCGGAATTTTGTTATAATTTTTTTATGGTCAGCTTACCGGTATAGACGGAACTGTTGAGGGAAAAAGTGGCAAGGTAAATCTAGTAAAGTATGAATATACAACCCATGACATTACAGAGTATAGGTGCTATAATGGACTTAATCAGCTGGTTTCATCAACCGAAGATCACGCATATGGTATCAACAATCAGTACACATATGACAAAAGCGGTAATCTGACAGATATTCGCCGTACAAGCGGAACATGGATATTAAAGCAGAAGAACTCGTATGATGCATATGGCCGGAGGGTTATGTGCCGGCAGCCGGGTGAAAAGATAGAAAGACAGGAGTATATCTATACTCAGGGACAACTGTCATATATAAGTGATAATAATAATCAGCTTGTCGCAAGATATATATATGACCCTGCAGGAAATGTGTTATACAGGGAAGAAAAGACCGGCAATCAGCCTGATAATGCAGTAAGCCGTTACGTATCATACACAAAGGACATACGAAACAGTACGAGAAGCCTACATCCCGGTATTGTTTGAACGCACGTTACTACTCCCCTGACATGTGTACGTTCATAAGTCAGGACAGTTACAGAGACCTTGCCAACCCGGCCACATGGAATATGTATAGTTACTGTGCAGGGAATCCGGTAAGATACACAGACCCAAGCGGAAATATACCGTTTGACATTATATGGGATTTCATTAGTATTGCGGCAAGTACAGTCACATTCATACAGGAACCATCATGGAAAAATGCCGGATATGTTGCACAGGATGTCGGAGCATTTCTATTACCTTATATACCTGCAACATCGGTTGCCATAAGAGGAAGCAAGGTAGTATCCGAGGGAGTCGGTGCATTAGCTGATACAACATCGGCAGGCAAGAAAGCCGTAAAAAAAAGATAAGTAAAACAAAAAAAGTTAAGACGGCTACGAAAGCTATGAAGGCTACGAAAAAAGCTAAGAGACTGGTAAAAGGGAAGAAGGTTAAGAGTAGTAGTAACTCAAAGCATATATTGGGGGAGAATGGTACTCAAGTCTCAAGTAAGACTACTTGGCAAAATGGAAAAACAGAAAGAATTGATGTAGAAAATCCAGCACCAGGCGAGCGACCAGGACAAGTGCATTACCATGATTCTAACAATAATAAATATTATTATGATATTAATAATAACACTTTTTATGACCAGAAAACGGGTGAATTAGCACCAAAGGGCATACAGAAATTGTTAAAGGACAAAGAATTTATGAAAGGAATAAAAAAAGCTTTGCAAATATTAGGTGAATGACATGGTAAAAATGAATGATATGATGAAAGCGATACTAAAGGATGAGAATGGCGAAGAATCTAACTTGCAATTAGATAATATTCTGACAAAAATTGTTAATAAAACGAAAAAAATTAAGGATTGCATTATTTACGACCAGAATGATACTCTGGAAGAGGAAAAAATAAACTTTAACAGAATTATTCAATTTGTTGGCGATTGGACTGGTTATGAAGTGAGTTGTAATGAATTGAGATTTGAGAGAAAGAGTATTCCACAAAGCCAATTTGAGGTGCTGGCAAGTAGATTGAGTGATATGTTATCTCAAAAATTCAATGGAAAAGAAATAGTGGTCTATATTTTGTTATGCGATAATGAAATTGAGTTGCGGTTTCATACACACAGGGAGAACGAAAGATTGTGGCTTGATAAAGATTTGAATAAATATGATAACCCCATTCTGTGTTGGGTATAAGGGCTATTGAATTTTTTTAATTATGTCTCCGCTTAAGGACGCCCACCACCTAAAAAACAAACCACGCGAAGTAGATTAGAAGTAGAGAAATAGCAATGAAGAACAATATAGAGATAATAGAGCGAAATTTGCCCGCCGGGTGCATTTAAGGACATCCGAAATTAAAAACTGAATATTGTTTCTATGACTTAAGCCTTGTAACAAGCATAGTAGAATTCGTAAAAAACCCATCATTGGGAAATGCCGGATATGTTGCACTGGATACCGTATCAGCGATAATCCCTTATTTACCTGCCTCATCGGCTGCTATAAAAGGAGGCACGGCAGTATCCCATAGAGTTGGTGCATTAGCTGATACAACATCGGCAGGCAAGAAAACCGCAAAAGTTAAGAAGGGTAAGGGTGGAACACGAACAAAAGTTACAAGTAATTTAGGCAAAGAGATTGATATTACACCATCAAGTAATCACTCCACGGTTTCTAAAAATCCAGGACCCAAAGGGACTTCGAATTCAAGTGTAGATACCTTAGATGATGCAGGAAATGTTGTCACAAGGCGTTGGTACGATTCAAAAGGAAAAGCATATAGAGATGTAGATATGACTAATCATGGAAATTCTAAAACACATCCAGAATATCCGCATGAACATACTTGGAATTGGTCTGGTGGAAAACCCATAAGAAGTAAGTAGGAGGAAGAATAATTGAAAGGTGTAGTAATAGAAAAAGGAGAAAAGTATTTTACGTATCTTGGAATTATTTTTAATTCAATTGATAATATACAAAAAGACTATAATTGGTTAATTACAGGACATGAATGTTATCCACAAAATGCAGAATATGTTGAAAAACTATCTAATGAATGGTGCTGGTTGACAGGAGAAGAATTGACAGAAATGATTGAATGCGAAAATTTTCAATGGATATGGGGAGTATTTTCGGCTTTCCCTAAAGATGTGACAAAAGATATGGTTTTGGAATATAAACTACCAAAAGCAGATGGTAATGATAAAATATGGCAAAATCCGATATCAATACAACATCCACTTTCAGTAATGGAAATTATAGCATGGGATAGTTCAATGACCGTTTTTATCGGCAGATGTAATGAAATTGTTGAAAAATTGGCGGTAAGCAATCCATTGGCAGAAGATTTAGAGGAGTATAATAAAAGTTAATTTTAAATGCAGCAATTTTGTAATGTTTCTTTTGACGAACCACAAATGTCCATGTTACAAAGGCTCGCAACAAGGGGTATTATGGAGGATATAATATTTTTCTTTGAGACGTTTTCTTTATAGACTGAATATTAAAATCTTTTGATCCATATATATCAGGTTGAGACAATATGAAGTGACCTCACAATTGTAGATTCGTGGATTTACCTGTAAAATATTATTTGTTAAGAATAATAAGGTAACAGGGATTACCGCATACAATAGGAGGTCACATATGAATATGTATAGTTTATGTTGGAATGGATGTCCATAAGGAAAGTTACACTTTGTGTTGTTATTGTTATGATACCGATAAGGTGGAGTATAAGCAGACAATACCGTCGGATTACAAGTTGATTCTTAAATATATGGAATCAATGAGAAAGGTATATGGAGAAGATGTAACTTTTGTTTGTGGATATGAGGCTGGATGTTTGGGGTATTCGCTTTATCATCAGCTTAGAGAGCATGCAGTAGATTGTAAGATATTAGCTCCAACAACAATGGCTATAACTAATACTAGCCGTGTCAAGACAGATAAGCGTGATGCTACAAATATTGCTAGAAGTTTGGCATTTCATACATACAGTGAAGTGATGATTATGGTAATACGAGCAGTAATAAGGAACCGGGTAATACGTCAAGCGTAGGAATAGATAACACCATATGTTTTGCAGGGGGAATATACGATAAGTCTACCTCACAGTATTGTTTGAACGCACGCTACTACTCCCCTGACATGTGTACGTTCATAAGTCAGGACAGTTACAGAGACCTTGCCAACCCGACCACATGGAATATGTATAGTTACTGCGCAGGTAACCCTGTAAGATACACAGACCCAAGCGGAAACATACCGTTTGACATTATATGGGATGTGGTAAGTCTTGTAACAAACATAGTAGAATTCGTAAAGAACCCATCATTGGGAAATGCCGGATATGTTGCACTGGATACCGTATCAGCGATAATCCCTTATTTACCTGCATCATCGGCTGCTATAAAAGGAGGCAAGGCAGTATCCTAGGGAGTCGGTGTAGTAACTGATACAACATCGGCAGGCAAGAAAGCCGCAAAAGTAAAAAAGGCAAGTAAGACAAAAAAAGTTAAGGCTAAGAAGGTTGTCAAGAAGCATTGGATAATTCTGTTGCAATAGGTCCTAATACTACAAGACGAGTAGGAATTAGTGATGGTGAGATTGTAGTCTTTGATGAAACAACAAGTGGAAGTTTTCATGGTCATGTTCGTTCTTGGAATGAGCTATCAGAAGCGATGAAAGTAGCTTTGAGAAAAGCAGGAATGGTTAATAAGAAAGGAAAGATTATTCAATGATGCAACATATCCTTATGGAAAATGCGGAATACAGATTAGTATTATTATTGGATGATGAAGACTGTGATTATTATACTGATGTATACATTAAGTTGATACTTGCTGAAAAGTCCATAGTATTGTTTAAGGATAATTTGTTGGCGTTGAAGAATATAATGGAACAGTTTGATAAAGAAATTTGTAGTTTAGATAGTACATTAGAAGAAGAAAAAATAGGATTGTTGTTAAATGAATACTACCGATGTCTTTATGAAGAACAAACGCAGGAGAATATTATTTTAAATAATCAAGGGCAATGGATAGGTGAAAGATATTGTTGTTTTGTAAGTTTGAACTATGCAACTTGGGTGTATGAGTACACAGGAAACATTATTATGAAAGTGACACCAATTTTTGACGGTTTTGAAGAAGATGATTTTACAGAAGCATATAGTGAGTTTGTTGAGAATTATGAAGATATTATAAAAGATATAGTATCATTACAACAATTAAGAAAAATGAGAGATGTTATTGATGAGTTATATTATGAATTATTTTAATTATCTCTCCATATAAGGACACCAACCACTAAAAAATTATCACAGTCTTTAAATTAATCGGAATGGCTCTCACTAACGGTGATTGCATTCATGGAGATTAATTTAGAGACCTTCTAGGGCGAACATTGTCCTCTGGGTGCACATAAGTACATCCGAAATCAAAATTGAATATTGTATTACAGACTTGAAACACATTGTTTTCATAGAACTTGGTGCTGTGGAGATGATGCGTTTTTTGTATTAAATAGCAATCCTGTAAGATACACAGACCCAAGCGGAAACATACCGTTTGACATTATATGGGATTTCCTTAGTATTACGAGCCCGTTTACCTTTTGGGAATATATACTCCCACAGGGTAAACGGGCTCTTTTCGTTTTATTCGAAATATATTATTTCGCCGGAAGAATAATAGCATGTGTCATAATATTCCAAATAATAACTAACTGTGTATTGGTTCTTCTGAATAACGTCGGTTTCAGTGTACTCTATTTCTGTTTTAGTGGCAGCATAGTCGAT
Source organism: Lachnospiraceae bacterium (assembly GCA_015057405.1). Lineage (GTDB taxonomy): Bacteria > Bacillota > Clostridia > Lachnospirales > Lachnospiraceae > V9D3004. The sequence goes on along the minus strand of SVEK01000034.1, from coordinate 19,187 downwards.
GTATTGGATTGCTTTTTCTATGTCAGCCTCTTCGGTAGCTGCTAATTGATTGTAATCAAATTCCGTGTCATTGTAATAATCCAAAGCTATAAGATTTTTACTGTTCCCGTTAGTATCATTGCAGGTTACATATACTGATAAACAATTAGGAGGATTAGATAATTCATGACCTGTTTTTTTAGCAGATAATAAATCCGACAGAACATTTTTAATATCGGTAACACTATTGTCATTTGTATTCTTGTTCTGTATATTAAGTGCCAAAACAAATGTTTTTGGTGTTAAAGTTGATATCGGGAGATCGGTTATTGTAGTTTCGTTAATGTCATTTATCTCCAAAGTTAACATGAATGAGGTTGACATGGAATACTTCTCATTTCGGGATTCGGTTAATGTTTTCCACTCGTTTGTGTCCACAGTTTTGATTTCTGCCCTCAGAGAATTGTATATACTCCTAAGTTCGTTTTTATTGAATTCGTCTTGAGACGTGTTCCAACTGGAATATATAGTCATATTTGCCGGGTTGAATTCCGGAAGAGTGGAATATATCTCGGTTATCTTTTTATTCTTTTCCATAAGAATATTCAGGGTTTCAAGTTGTTTGTTAGATAACAGAAGATTTCTTGTTTTTAAAATAGGCCCGCTTTTAAACTGAACACTGACTCTTGTTCGGTTATTATCATTGATGATATCGGATATTTGGGAATCATTAATATTATCCTTAAGTGTGTCGGTTAGTATTTTAATTATCTCAGGGTCTGTTATTTTGTGATGGCATACCTGTTGTTCAAAATAATTATAAGAGTCATAATTGGTAAATGCGCCGGTTTGTATATATTTCACGTCATTAGCATCGGGAGCATAGTTTATCTCCACTTTGTAAAGTAAAGTCATGGAAATGATAATAACAACATTGACAATTCCGAGGATTATAACGGAGGAACATATTTTTTTTAGGTTCTTAATCTTTTGTGTAGACAACAGTTCATATATACCCATACAAAGAATGGATACTATATAAAATATTACGCAGTTAAAAATTGTGACAGGATTGAGCTCGGCGGATTCGTTATTTATTGCAAGATCGTATATGAAGTTGATAGGTAAAAGGCAAATAGGAAATGCAATAAATACTCTGATAAGATTTTGTGTTTTCCTGCCTATTGAGGCTTTACCGGCAGACTCGCTCTCTCTTCTTGCATACAAAAGACGGGCAATAATAATGTACAGAATTCCAAGGAGGAACGTATATATAATATTTGACCAGTTAGTAAAATTCTCATATGTTCCTTCCAGGAAACAGGAAAATGTCGATACGACTACATTATACCGGTTGTCAATGAGTGGAAGAAATTCGTTGCTGCTAAGCAACACATTACTGTTGGTTACTGTATTAATTACAAAAGTCAGCATAATACGAGGCATAAACAGAATAATACCCGTAACTATGAAGTTAGTAAAAGACGTTCCTGTTATTGTGCAGGAAAGGGCACATGCGGCACATACAAGTACTGAAGCGGCCAATACACATAAAAGAAACTGAAACAGTGCAAAAATGTTTAGTACAAACATTTTGCCAAGTATGGAATATATTATGACTGCACTTACGAAGCAGGCAGAAATTATTCCTATTATCCATGTTAATACGGCAGACATTATTACAGTGAAAATACATTTTCTTGTCTGCGGAAATGAATGGAAATAATCGCTACCGTTTCTTTTTGTTAAAAAAGAAAATGCCGACAACGTGAGTGATGGTGCGCATAAAACATATGCCAATGCCATGTAAATAAATGTGCTGAGTATTGGAACGGTTGTTTGGGATATATTACCCTCGTCATAAGAAATGTATGACAGATAATTGCCGATAGGAATAATTATTGTTATAAATATTGTAAGAGCAATATACAACAATCCCGGTAATCGCATACGTTTTAGTGCGTCTACATACATTTTAAAATTAAATATTGTGTTATTTTTAGTATTCATAGTTACTCTCCTCATTCAATATTTCATCAAAATTATATCCGAGTTTTTGCATCTCATAGGTAAATACTTCTTCAAGGCTTAACGGAAGTATATCCATAAGAATCGGATTCATTGATTTAAGACGGTTGATAGCATTGTTATAATCTCCGGTTACAATCATATTAGTTACACTTCCCTGTTTTTTGATATACATATATGGAATACCGGCAAATATGGAAGTATCATAATCTTCGCTAAAGGCAATCTGAACCTTAAAATGTGACGTTTTAAGTCCTTCAATATCGCTCTCTAATATAAGTCCGCCTTTATGAAGAAGTGAAAGCTGGTCACAAATATCTTCAAGCTCGCGAAGTGAATGAGAGGTTATTATCGTTGTTGTATTGTTGTCGATTACATCTTTGCATATAAGCCCTTTTACAAGGTTTCGCATAACCGGGTCAAGACCATCAAATGTTTCGTCGAAAAACATGTATTTCGGATGACTGGATAATGCGAGAATAATAGCAACCTGTCTTTTCATTCCTTTTGAGAATGTGTTTATGTTTTTTGACGGGTTAAGGTTAAAGGCTTCTGTCAGTGTATTGAATCTGTCTTTGTCGAAGCTCTCATAAATTGATGAATAAAAATCAGCCATTCTTTTCATATTGGAACCCGGTAAGAAGAATAAGTCATCAGGGATAAAAGCAATCTGCTTTTTAATCCGGCTGTTTTCAAATACCGGCATATTATCTATAGTTATCTGACCATCATCAGGTCTGTATACTCCGGACAATAATCGTAAAAATGTGGATTTTCCGGCACCGTTAGAGCCGACCATTCCATATATACATCCATCAGGAATTGTACAGCTTACATCCGACAATGCTGTGAAATCTTCGAATGATTTGGTAAGTTTTTCTGTTTTTATCATTTCATATATCCTTTCTGTTGTTATATATAATGTTATTATTGCTGTGGTAAATTTACCGGTAGGATATTACTAATCTGCTTATGATGTTTCTGTGAGCAGAGAGTAGAAGTTTTGTACTATCAGGTGCATGATTATCGGTCATATATTGAATCAATTTGAGCAATGACCTCGTCTTTGCTGATGCCTGCAAGTTTAAGCGCTGCAATTAGTTTTGTTAGTTCAACCAGCTTGCTTCGTTCTTTAGTTTGCAAAATATCAACAGCCGATTCAGATATGAATACGCCTTTACCCGGTACAGAATAAGTAAGGCCCTGCCTGTCAAGTTCCGTGTAGGCTTTTTGAATAGTGTTAGGATTAATTCTAAGGGACACAGACAGATTCCTTACTGAGGGCATCTTGTCTCCGGAGTTCATAATGCCTGTTAGTATGAAATGCTGTAGTTGTTCAATAATCTGTTCGTACACAGGTGTTCTTGACATGGGATCTATACTAAACATATTATGTTGACCTCCTTTGTGTGGATTAACTGTACTAGTTGTGATAGTACGGTTGATATGAGAATGATAGCATGGTGTTTTTCTGTTGTCAAGTAGGAAAATAAGTGAATTAGTTTATAAGAAGAATAATAAAATAGTGGAGAAATAAGTAAAATATATTTAGAGAAATTGTTCAGAATAAAATGGGTTAAATTAAAAATAATGTATAATTGACATGGGAAATTCACATAGTTATAATTAAGGTGTCTTTAAGGCATAATACTTATTATAGGAGGTTGTTTAATATGAGCAAATACGCTGGAACCCAGACAGAGAAAAATCTTATGACAGCATTTTCGGGAGAGTCACAGGCAAGAAACAAGTATACTTATTTTGCATCAAAAGCAAAAAAAGAAGGTTTTGAACAGATTGCGGCTTTGTTTTTAAAGACAGCAGATAATGAGAAAGAACATGCTAAGATGTGGTTCAAAGAATTAAACGGTATAGGAGATACTGCTTCTAACCTTGAATCAGCAGCGGCCGGTGAAAATTACGAGTGGACAGATATGTATGATGGGTTTGCAAAAACAGCAGAGGAAGAAGGATTTCCTGAGCTGGCAGCAAAATTCCGTCTTGTAGCTGCTATTGAGAAACATCACGAGGAACGTTATCGTGCACTTCTTAAAAATGTTGAGATGGCAGAAGTATTTAAAAAGAGTGAAGTTAAGGTATGGGAGTGCCGTAACTGTGGTCATATTGTAGTTGGAACAGAGGCACCGGAGGTATGTCCGACATGTGATCATCCACAAAGCTATTTTGAAATATGTGCCGAGAATTATTGATTGAATCAGACATGTGAAAAACTGATGTAATCGGATAATCAGTGTAAAAAACAGCGGACGAAGATATTAGTTTGATATCTTTATCCGCTGATATTTTTATCGTATGTATTGTATAAATAATTGCTTTTACCGGTGGAATGTCAGGTAATACTATCAAGATATAACATGTATGCCCTTTTGAATTCGACGTATTTTCTGCGGGTAAGGTAGGCACGGTAACCGTTGTCATGCAAAAATACAATATCTTTGGTGAATTCCGTGACATATTTCATGTTAATGATATTACTTCTGTGTGTACGAAAAAATCCGGGAATATTGAGCGCGTCAAGCCAGTATGCCATGGGTTGAATCGAATTGAATTTTTCGTTTATAGTTGTGACTTCAAGATATCGGCCATAGAATTCCACCATAATAATTTCATGGGAAAGAACCCGAGTTATTTTTTCGGGAGTTTCTATTGTTATGTAAATATTTTCATTGTTATACACTTTTAGCGCATCTCGGAGGTTGTACATAAACCGGTTCTTTTCGATTGGTTTTGAAAGATATCGAAATACATGAAAACTCATTGCAGCATCCAGATATTCCATGAATGATGTTACAATGAATATTATTGCATTTTTGTTCTTTTCTTTTATTTTTCTGCCTGCGTAGATTCCGTCAACTCCCGGCATTTCAATATCAAGAAAAACAATATCCATTTGTTTGTCTGAATTTAGTAAGTCATCACCGCTGTTATAGATATCGATTGGTGGAAGTTCAAAATTGTTATTTGTAAAATATGCAATAATAAGGTCGTTAATTTGATTAGCAATAATAGGGTCATCGTCACATATTACAATTCTCATATTATTCACCTCAAAAATATAATAGTATGGAAGATTTTTCGTTCTTCATCATAACTCATGTCTATATCTCCATTGTGGCTGTCGATTATTTTTTTAATGCTCGTTATTCCTATTCCGTGGAACTTGCCGTGTTTAAGTGTTTTAATCAGATTGCCCCTATTATCAAATGGATTGGAATCGCACGAATTATCAACTTTGATAATATATCCGTTGTTGTTAGTGGCCTGAATTGTTATGTAAACAGTTTTTTCTGTTGAAGTACCGGCAGCAGTGACTGCATTGTCTAAGAGATTACATAACAAAGATGTTATATGGTTGTTATCAAATCCTTCTAAGACATGATTTCTTATGTCCGTGTCAAATGTAATGTTTTGTTGTCGGCAAATAATCCGGTATCTGATAAGTATAGCATTAATCAAATCGTTATCGCATAAGCAAACCTGATTGGTAAGTGTATCAGAGTTAATAAGTCTGTCAATATACTCTGAAATCTCGTCAGTATTGCCTTGGGCATTAAGAAAACGAATTGTATGAAGATGGTTTTTAATATCATGAATAAGTACTCTTTGTTCTTCGTCTCGTACCGAATACATCTGCTGGTAAGCTGTAATGTCTTTTACCATTTGAGTTTGCAAAAGCAGTTCAGTAAATTGTTGTTGCTGCATCTGCATATGATAATTAATCCAATATACAATAATGTTTAGTATTATCATTATTAAGGAACTTACGGATACAAGAAAATGATAAGTAGTATTTGAAGAAACATCAAATGCTACTATTGCCTGAATAACAATAACGCAGAATGATAATAAAGGTACTATGTCAATAGCAGTTTGTCTGGAAAAATAATTAGTAGTATCTGAATTTGGTTTTGGATAGAAACGGGTTAACGTTATTATGACCAGATAGAATGCTAATTTTGTGAGTAAAGCAAGTAATACAGACCATCGTTCATTCATAATACTATGTAAATCAGGTCTGAACAATGTAACAATTCCGAGAATAAGCATTTCGCACGCGCTCATCATTATCGTGATGATTGATGAATGAAATAATGCCATGGTCAGTTTGGTGTCATAATAAAAATAAATATTAATAAAGCAAATTACTAAAAATGCCAAAATATTAAGTGATGTAATTAGAGGAATCGATACCATAAAGATGATGAAACTGGAAAACATAAAAGCAAGAAAGCTGTACTTAAGTTTTGGCTTTCCGAAAGATGCCTGACAATATTTCCAGACAATAATCATTTCTATAATGTAATATATTATGGATATCATTTTCATATATATCACCTGCGTAATTAATCATTTACATAGAGTATAACATGATATATTTAAGGTAGCAAGTGTTGTGTTTTTAGTGAAATAACATTATTCTTAATAAAAACTTTAATAAAAATTATGTAATAGATTATATTTTGGGATGGGTGACACATTAAGTTTAATGCACTGCATATAAAAAAATGGGAAAAAACCCCCAAAAATACCAAAATCGCCTTAAAAATGTCTTTTCGTGTCATGTCTATAGATTTTATGGGATATAGAGGTTATTATTGAAGAGCAATAATTTCATAAAAGGAGGATATAGACATGCAGAGCAAAAAGATGAGTAATACAGCTGCAAAGACAGTTAAGAAGATACTTGATAAGAATGTATCTTTAGATATGTGTGGTGCAGCAACTGTATTTTTTCACCAGCCAAGAGTTCCAAAAAAGCTTGAGATGATGAAAAAGAATCGTGATTGATTGGTTAGTCAGAAAAACTACTGATTGGCTTATATCTAAAAATGTTGTAGCAGCTGACGACAAGGATATATATGAGTATGCAATGTATTGCACACTTATCAGTTATATTCCAATATTATATATTGTTGTCGTCAGTGCTCTTTTTGGCTGGTTTGGAAAGTTTATTTTCTTTTGGATTCCTTTCGTGTTGATTAGAAAGTTTTCGGGCGGTTATCATGCCAATAGCACGGAAAAATGTCTTTTGTTTTCCTGTACGTTGTTAACGATATGTCTAATAATTGTTAAAAACCTTTATTATTCTCATTTTATTTTATTGATTGGAGTTATTGCAGCTATAGGAATATGTGTGTTAAGTCCTGTAGAATCAGTTAATAAGCCTCTTACAAAAGCAGAAAAAAAGCAATACGGTATGATTACTATTGGTATTGTATGTTTCATGGAATTGTTGAGTTGTGTTTTTTTGCATTTTAAGGATTATGATGTCGTGATGTGCATGCAGTTAAGCATAATTATGGTGTTTGTGTTTGTTGGAGTAGAAAGTGTGTTAAATATAAAAAAAACGACTATTTCTTCAGATTCCCTGTAGCAGGATTGTCAATTAGTTTTCCATCATCAGCAAAACGGGAACCGTGACACGGACAATCCCAGGTGTGTTCGGCTGCATTCCATTTGAGAGAACAACCAAGGTGTGGGCAGCGTTTGCCAAAAGGATTTAAGATATTAACAGTTGCATTATATATATTTGTAATAAGCTGCGGATGAAGCATGTTTCTTGAGGGAGAAAACAGCGATGCATACTGATTAGTTTTGCCGGTTACAAGGTCTGAAAGGATAATTGAAGACAACATGGATGAAGTCATACCCCATTTGTTGAAACCGGTGGCGACGAATAAGTCAGGACAATTCTTGGAGTATTGCCCGATGTAGGGAATGCCGTCCAGAGACATACAGTCCTGAGTTGCGAATTGGTATACTTTTGTTGCTTGGGGAAGGTTTTTTTTCATAAAGGAGGAGATTACTTGCCAGTCTCCTCCTTTTTTTCCGGTTTTATGTCCGCCTCCACCAACAAGAAGGTAATCTTTGTAATTTCTAAATGACAGACCGTTGCCTGATTCGTCTATATACATTCCGTTATAATCCGGTGCATTTTTATATGCAATTACATATGAGCGTTGCTGATACATTTTAAGGAAATAACTTCCGTGAGTATTGATGAACGGGAAATGGGTACACACAATGTATTTATCAGCAAGTATTGTCCCGTGCCCGGTCAGCGCACCTTTCTTTGATATTGATATAATTCTGGTATGTTCGAAAATTTTAAGTTCACGGATTATTTCCTGTATGAATTTTAGCGGGTTAAAACAGGCTTGATTCGGAAACTTTATTGCACCTGCAGTATGAAACGGGAGGGGGATATTGGTTTCGTATGTGGCAGGAAAACCTATATTGTTTAGTGTATCCAGTTCGGCTGTAAGTTTAGAACGATAATTTAGTGAATACACATATGAATCTTTAGTTTCATAATCACAATCTATTGTATTGCATAAATGTTTGTATTCAGAAAGTGCATATTCATTGGCTTTCAGATAAAGAGCAGCCTTTGAAGTGCCGTACATCTGTGAGATTTTGTTGTATATAAGACCGTGTTGGGAAGTTATTTTTGCAGTAGTATTTTTGGTAATTCCATTGCATATTCTGTCTGCCTCGACGAGAATATACGGTATGTTTTGTTTGTGGAGTCTGTAGGCGCATAATATACCGGTTATTCCCCCGCCGATAACGAGAACTCCGGTTTTATGGTTTCCCTTTAATCTGTCGTATTGTGGAAATGTGTCTGAATTTAACCAAAATGATTCCATTAGATAACCTCCGGACTGTTTTCTTTAGTATGTGCTAATTGGTTAGGAATATTCGTATGTACAAAACATGTGACTAATTATATAATGTTATTGTCATTATTGTGTTATTTTGGAGGAGGAATATCATGTTTGAAGCAACATTTGAATCATTAAGTGAGCATAAGTGTCCGGATTGGTTTAGAACGGAACAATGCTTCTTAATATTTTGCAAAAACCTGACGGTACTGTGGATGAAGAAACAATGTGGGTTCTAAAGGAACTTGAAAAGTGGTTTGTAATAAACGGCGAAGCAATATATTACACAAGACCGTGGCGTGTTTCGGGAGAAGGTTCTTCCTACGTTAGGATAGATGGTTTCACGGAAGAGCAGGTTTCATGGCACGAAGATGATTTCAGATTCGTTGTTAAGAACGAAAAATTATACGCATTTGTTATGTGTCCTAACAGGGGAAAGACTGCTGTCATAAAGAGTTTGGATGAAAGCGAAAGAGTAGCATCCGTCAGATTACTGGGTGTCGGAAATCTGACATTTTCCCAGTATTCAGGAATACTTGTTGTTGATCTTCCTGAGAAGATGCCTACTCCGTATGCCAATGCTTTAGAGATTACTTTTGAATAATGCGGATAATTTCGAAAGTCCTATAGCATACTGTAATCATGTAACTAAAAGGCTGTATATTAACAAGATATTAAGGACAATAAAAGGAGAGACAGGTAGTATGAAAGCAAAGAAGTTTACACACAAAACGATAAGGAATATTATCGTATTAGCAATTATTTTTAGTTTTGCTGTTTCGGGGGTAATGTCACCATTAAACGGCATGTATGCGTCGGCAATTGAATTTAGTACATTTGCAGATGACGGTCAGTCCAATACAGATAACGGCAAGTCCGGTACGGATGATGAGATTAAGGACCCTGAAAGTATTAAGCTTATTGTATCGGGGGAAGAAGATTATGATTACGCATATCAGGTGCTTGATATTGTAAATGAAATAAGAGTGCAGCAGGGATTAAATGAACTATTGATGGATAAAAGTCTGCTTGAAACGGCAATGCTCAGGGCTGCTGAAATATCGATATATTTTGATAATATAAGACCAAATGATGAGGACTGTTTTTCTGTGTATAGAGAACCTGACTTTTCCGGTGAAAATATTGCTATGGGATATACATCGCCGGAAGAAGTTATGGATGGATGGGTTGAATCAGAGGATCAGTACAGTAATATTGTTGATCCTGAATTTACCAGCATAGGAATCGGATGTTTTGCGGATTCATACGGGTATTACTGGGTACAGTGTTTTGATGGTAATGACAGCATTGCGCCTGAAATAACCGATGGCAAAAAGAGTTCCGTAAGAAATGTAGTTGCTAAACTAAAGAACTTATCAGGAGATAGTGGCGGTATCATAGAATTATCATGCGCTGAATTGAATAAGGTTCACAATTTAAAGAAGTATTTGAATTATGATATGACGGACTTTTTATTTGAAAGCAGTGATACCGGTGTGGCAGAGGTGGATGCAGTGGGTGATATTATATTTAAGGCTCCGGGTACGGTGAATATAATAGCTGTTTCTAAGAATAATTCTCAGGAACACTACATAAGGAGTTTTATCGTAAAGGAACACTCCTGTATATTAACGAATGTGATGCCTTCAGAAACCCAACAAGGATATACCAATCATGTATGCAGTCAATGCGGTTCGTCATGGAATGACAATTACTTGCCTAAGTTGGAACCTGTGAACCCCAATCCTTCAAATGTTGTCTTGCCGAATACCACCGGAAATGCTACTGTGAAAAAGGCGGCTAAGCCATCCAAGGTTAAGTGGATATCTGCAAAAAATCTTAAACGTGAAAAAATCAGCTTGAAGTGGAAAACTCAAAAAGAATGTCATTATCAATTTCAGATTTCTACTAAGAAAAATTTTAAAAAGAATAAAAAAAGCGGGGTAACGTTTGATAATTCAATGTGTTTTTATAAATTGAAAAAAGGAAAAACATATTATGTGAGAGTCAGAGCCGGCATGTTTGAAGGCAGTAAAAAAATAAACGGTCCTTGGAGTACGGTTAGGAAAATAAAGATTAAGAAGTAGAAGTTTTTCGTTTAGTATTTAATTAGAATTGTTGCATAAAGGAACTCATTGCAGTGCAGGAGCAAGTTGTTACATATGTAGTTGCGTCTGTTAAGAGGAGACAAGTATATATGAGACGATTGATATTTATGCTGATGCGAATGATGCAAAAAGCAAATATGGGCTCAGGCGATGCAGACAGAGCATATTGGGAAAATAAAGGCTGGCTGGGTAAAGCCAGACCGTGGCATAACTCTCATAAGGCTGAAGGATGAAGCTAGCGGTATGCGTGGTGCCGGGAAGGCTTACGATAATGAGTGAGAGTTAGGTGCCGGGAAGACTTACGATAGTGAGCGAGAACAAGGTACCGGGAAATAATTATAAGAGTTTATGATATAGAAAGTAGGAAAAGCGGTATGGCATGGTACGATGAAGCTATATTTTATCACATTTATCCATTGGGGATGACAGGAGCCCCAAAACAGAATTCTTACGAAGAACCGATTCATCGGATAAATTCGCTGATTCCATGGATTTCTCATATCAGGGAAATCGGATGTAATGCAATATATATAGGACCACTTTTTGAATCAGTTGGTCACGGTTATGAAACAACAGATTATAAAAAATTAGACAGCAGGCTTGGTACAAATGAAGATTTGACTAATTTTGTTGCAGAATGTCACAAACAGGATATACGTGTTATTTTGGACGGAGTGTTCAATCATACGGGACGTGATTTTTTTGCATTTCGTGATATCCGGATTAACAGGGAGAATTCCCGGTACAAAGATTGGTACTGTAATGTTAATTTCTGTGGAAATAATTCGTATAATGACGGTTTTTCATATGAAAACTGGGGTGGCTACGATTTGCTGGCAAAACTGAATCAGCATAATCCGGAAGTAAAAGAATATATATGTGACGTTATTCGTTTCTGGGTAAACGAATATGACATTGACGGAATTCGCTTGGATGCGGCGGATGTTATGGAATTTGAATACATGAAGGCACTTCGTAATGTTGCAAACGAAGTTAAAAAAGATTTTTGGCTTATGGGTGAAGTTATTCACGGAAATTATTCCCGTTGGGTTAATGAAGGAACGCTCCATTCAGTGACGAATTATATGCTCCATAAAGCACTTTATTCCGGTCATAATGACCACAATTATTTTGAGGTTGCCCACACAATAAAATATGTTGATGATATGGTAGGAAATAATTTTAGACTGTATAGTTTTGTGGATAACCATGATGTAGAGCGAATTTATACTAAATTGAATAACAAGGCTCATTTTGTGCCGGTGCATATTATGCTTTATACTTTGCCGGGCATTCCCGCTATTTATTATGGCTCGGAATTTGGTATAGAAGGACGCAAGGAGCAGTTCTCTGACGATTCGTTAAGACCTGCATTGAATTATGAAGACTATAAGAATTCGGTTAATACAAATCCATATACAAAGCTGATAGCAACACTTGGAAAGATCCGCAAGAATACCTCTGCACTTGTGTATGGTGATTTTAAGGAATTGATTTTGCAGAATACCTATTATGCATATTCAAGAACTATTGACGGCCAATCAGTTGTTATTGCAGTTAATAACGCCGATGAAGATATTTCCATGAGATTACCTGTGAGTAATGAGACGGAATACACCGGTGCACTTTCGGGAGAAAAAGTAAGCGTAAATGATGGGTGTATTAATGTAAAGGTTGCTGCAAATTCGGGAGAAATATGGATTCCGACGAAACTAAATCATGAAGATATTGGTTCAATTGATTCGGTAGAAACTAGGAAGATGCCGGAGTTGAAGGAAACGGTCGAGCCACCGAAGTCGACGGAATCAGTCGAACCAGTCGAAACTCCGGAAGTGGTGGAGCCAGTTGAAATGCCGGAGACGGAGGAAGCGGTCGAAACTCCGAAACCGAAGGAACCGCTCAACACGTTGAAGTCGAAGGAACCGGTCGAGCCACCGGAGCCGACGGAATCAGTCGAACCAGTCGAAACTCCGGAAGCGGAGAGAATCGTCAATGAAAATACGGCGTATGAAGACATGTCTGTAGAAGAACTCCAGGAAGTAATTCTTGAAAAAATGAAAAGAAATGGTCCGGTAACTGAATACATGCGAGGAACAGTTCGGGAGAATACTCATCATGGTTCATTGGTGACATGGGCTAAAAGTTTTGGTTAGATTTTTACTTGTTACGTAAAAGGTTTTTTGGAAAGGGATTAACGATGAAAAAAATAATTATTATAGGATGTCCCGGCAGCGGCAAAACTACCTTTGCAGAAAAACTAAGTAATAAAACAGGTTTGCCGTTGTTTCATCTGGATGCAATATGGCATAAGCCGGATAAGACCCATATTTCGAGGGAAGAGTTTGATGAGAGAATAAAGGAAATATTTGATATGCCGGAATGGATAATTGACGGTAATTACAGCAGAACGATAGAGATGCGGCTTAAACAATGTGACACTGTATTTTTGTTTGATTTGCCGGTTGATGTGTGTATTCAGGGTGCCACGGACAGAATCGGTAAGGGGCGTTATGACATGCCTTGGATTGAAACCAAGTTAAGCGCGGAGTTCAAACAGACGATAGAAGAATTTCCGAGTACTGCTTTGCCTGTAATATATGAATTGCTGGAACAGTACAAGGCAGAAAAACAAGTGTTTATTTTCAAATCAAGGGAAGAGGCAGATGGGTATTTGAAGTCAGTGAGATAACTAAAATTAGTTATGCTAAATGTAATGGGCTGAATTGATTTGAGTTGCTATTTTAGGAAGAAAGGGAGTTATATGCATTATGCAGGGAAAAAGAGGAAAAGTATTATTTGGCGCGACACTGCTTATGGTTGTATTAGTAGTAACATTTGTTGTTAATTCAAAAAAAACAGGAGCAAAGGCACCTTTAGAACTTAAGGTTCAGGGTACTCATATTATGAACAGCAAAGGTAAAAAGCTGCAACTAAAAGGAATAAGCACGCATGGTCTTTCGTGGTATCCTGAATATGTTAATAAAAAAGCATTCAAATATATGAAGAAAAACTGGAATATTAATACTGTACGCCTTGCAATGTATACTGCGGAATATAATGGTTATTGTACGGGTGACGCCGCAAACAGACAAAGGTTGATTAAATTGATAGATGACGGTGTAAAATATGCTGAAGAGGCAGGCTTGTACGTTATTATTGACTGGCATATCCTTAGTGACGGCAATCCTATGACTTACAAGAAGGAATCGCTGGAATTCTTCAAAATGATGGCAAAAAAATATAATGGAAAATCTCATGTAATATACGAAATATGTAATGAACCAAACGGTGCGGTTACATGGAATAATGTAAAGACTTATGCCGAAAGTGTATTGGAAGTAATCAGAAAATATGATAAGGATGCGATTGTTATTGTTGGTTCGCCTACATGGTCACAAGACGTGGATATTGCGGCAGCAGATAGGATATCTGAAAAATATGGGAATGTTGTGTATGCGTTACATTTTTACGCCGCAACCCATGGAGAGAATCTGAGACAGAAAGCGCAAAAAGCATTAGATGCAGGACTTCCTTTATTTGTTTCGGAATTTGGTATATGTGATGCATCAGGAAATGGAGGAATCAATAAGAAAGAAGCAAAAAAATGGTTCAAATTCCTAAAGACTAATAAAATTGCCATGATAGCGTGGAATCTTTCCAATAAAAATGAAAGTTCGGCATTTATTAAATCCGGATGTAACAAACTGACCGGATGGAAGAAGAGAGAATTAAGCAGTTCTGCCCGGTTTGTTATAGATAAATATAAATGATGATTTCATGTATTCTTTTTATACCTTTTTATCCTGTTGTTGTTTCAAAGCAGCATATTTAAGTAATTGTTTTCGTGAAGATATGCCAAGTTTGCTGTATATGTTTTTGTTGTGATATTTTAATGTGTTTTCTGTAATATTAAGTATAGCAATAATTTCTTTTGTTGATTTCCCTTCGAGGTATAACTCATAGACCTTGGATTCGGTAGGAGTAAGTGTTGCAAGGTTACATATAAAATATTCGTAGTTTTCTGATACTATTGTTTTTTCGTGCTCTTTAGAAAGAAGCTGAATTTCATTTTGGGCAGCTTCGTATTCTTTAAGAGCCTTTTCGTATGCAAGCCTGGATTTTTCAGCTTCTTCTTCGGCTGATTGTCTCGCTTCTTTCAGGAGATTCAGCTGTTCTTCGTAGGCATTATCTCTTTCTTCAAGATAAGCGAAAAGGTCATCAATTTCGTGTATTTTGAGATTGTCATCTGTTTTTTCTTTAGTCTTAATTTGCTCTAATTTTTTAAGAATAGGGGCAATATATTTTTTACTAATAATGAAACAGTAGATGAATGCAATCAATGCCACAATCAAAAATACAATTGTAATTTTGACCTGTCCGTCAAAGATATGTTTATCATATTCAGCTTCTGTCAGCATAATTGCTATAGTAAATGTGCTGCTTCCAAGTTGTACATTTTCTGTTTTTCCGACACATGTTTCATTAGTGAAATCGAAAATAACGGAATTTTTGTTATGAGTTGTTTTGATTGTATTGTTTTTAACAGTATTATATCGCGATGACGTGAACTGACCTGAATATGTTCCGTTATGTTCATCAAGCAATCCGAATATATAACTACTGTTATCAGTATTATATGAGGAATTGACAAGTTGATAATAAAGATCATTTATTTCAAAACCGCATACACCGATAATATCTTCGTTTATATTGTGAATCGGAACATATATGTATCGTGCGCGTTCCCATGTGTCGGGGATTGTAGTGACGGGACTTAACACATAATGAACTCCGTTAGTAAATATGGATTCATAATTTGAAAAGAAGTCGGTTTTCATTTCATTTTGCCAGCCACTGTGAAAAGTAATATCATTTTCTTTGCTTGTGTTGTATGAACCTCTGTACAGAGAAAAATCATTGTTGACAGTGCTTTCAGAGTAAAGATTAATGTATTTTAGATATATACCGTTATACATAGGAGTATCAGAATTGCTGTTAACAGTTGTGTTAAGTATATAAAATGCGCCGCTTGACGGTGCAAGCTGCATATTAAGATATACAGTATCATACAAACTGCTTTGAAGATTAATAAGTTCTTTAGAATTATTTTCAAGTTCGTCAAAAGAAAGATTATTATTGGTGAGGTGATTCTGAATACCTGCTTCAAGTTGTTCGGAGAATGAAATGGCATAAGCAGCAATTTTATCATAATTGTGAACAAGGGAATTAGCATGAGATGTAAGCTGTGTGTCCATAGCATTCATCATCTGTATATTAGCATGGTTTAATATTCCGAATGTATTAAGGAGCAAAGCGATAAGAGATAAAACCAATGCTATAGCCGATATTATATAAAGAATAAAACGGCGGCGCAGGGTAATACCTTCAGTTTTAATTTGTTTTATGAATTTAATTGCATCCGGTTTGTTGACAAATTTCATGTTTTAGGTTAACGCTCCTTATTTGGAAGATGTTAGTTTTTTCAGCTCATCAATGGAATTTGCTACAATATTGTCAAGTAATTTAGCAGAATTGTCGTTAGCAGATTCTTTTATATATCGATTATGAGCGGCTTTTAAAACTGCTTTAACATTTTTTTCGAAAGCAAGCTGGGTGTCTGAAGCTCCGCTGTAAAGCGGAAGTGAATAAAATGTATATTCATTATTCATAACAGCGAGAGAATCGTATAAATTTTTATATGATTGATTTTCTACAATTGTAGTATTGTCAAACAATTCATTTAATGCATCATCTGTTACAGGCATATACCCTGAACTTGTGACAAACTTAAGATTCTGGTCTTTGGCAGTTAACCATTTTGCAAAAATATATGCTGCGTAGTTTTTGCGCTCGTCTTCATTTTTTATTGAGAACAGGCCACCACCGCGATGGATAGCATAGGATGAATCGTTGCCAAAAGTCGGATAAGGAATTGTAAGCGACTCTATTGGTTCAGTTGTGTTATCTGAGTAAATAACTTCATCCGGCTGATACAATACGTCAGCTGTAGAACCGGTGTTTGCAAGGATTTCAACGGTTTTCCAACGTGATGCAGCATAACCCTCGTCAAGACATATACCACCGTATATTGCTGTTTTTGCAAGCGGTGTCCATATTTTTTCAAATATATCATTGTCAAGTTGTAACTTGCCGTCAACAATAAAATCACTTCCAAATGATTTCATCCCGATATAGGCGTAATTATAATAGTCGTTTATCTGAAGAAAATTCTGACCTTTAGTGTAATCATAATATTTTCTTACTACCTCAAATAATCCGTTGAAAGATTTTAAATCATCAGCAGTTATATCAGTTTTAGAACAGAAACGTTCAAATAAAGTTTTATTTATGAATAGTGCTTCTGATGATTTGGCAACAGGCAACATCAGTAGTTTGTCGTTAAAAAATCCTTCCTCGAGAAATGTTTTGTTGAATAAAGCAAGTTCATTGTCGGAAAAATAGTCATTCCATGATAAAAGGTTATCTATACCGACAATTTCGGCAACTCTTGGATAAGCTATAAACAAGTCGGGCATATCTGCAGCACCCGGTTCGCCATTTGCAGAAGCTGAAAGTGCATCGTCAATGGCAGATGAACTTGTTACAGATACAACATTAATTGTAATGCCGTTATCTTTACCTACAGTTTTGTTAAATTCATCAATTATGTCATTTAGAGGTGAGGTTGTCTGACTGCCGTAAACGTGCCACATAGAAAGTGTGACAGGGTTTTTGGTATCAGGTTTGTTATTCGCCTTGCAACCTGACAGACAAAATATAAAAAATAATGTTAATATCGTTAAAAGTATTGATTTTTTCATGGTTTTAGTTGCCTTTCGATAATTTCTCCCTACCCAAATTCCCACCCTTTTTTGAAAAAAAAGAGAGAAAATCCCACCTTTTTTTGAGTAGTGGGTGGGGAATTTATTATTAAAATAGAGTATCTTTAGCATGTAGGGTTATGTCCATAGCATAACAAATTATTGATTCTAAATCAAGAGGAGGTCGGATCACATTAAAAAAAAGACTGTTCATTTTACACATATATTGATAATGACAGTGTAGCTGATGAACTTCTTGTGTCGGGTACATATAATAAGGAAGACGGATGTATACATGGTTGGTGAAGATGGTATGCCGGTTAAAGAATAAAAATATCTCCATATTAATTCGTTTTTTGATTAAAAGTGGAGGATTTTAATTAAGTAGGAATCTGATAGTCTTGATTTTACAGGCTTATTGATTTCAAGATATTTTTAATATGAAAGGAGAAAAACGATGGGATTATTTGGAAAGTTATTTGAGAAGAAAGAATGTAGTGTTTGCGGAGGTGAGATTGGTCTTCTGGGAAACAGAAAATTGGAGGATGGTAATTTGTGCAAAGAATGTGCAAAAAAACTTTCACCATGGTTTGATGACCGTCGTCATTCTACGGTAGAGCAGATAGAGAAACAGCTGGAATACCGTGAAGCAAATCGGGCAAAGGTTGAGGAATTTTGCGTTACCCGTACACTGGGAGAGGATATGAAGGTTTTGATCGATGAGGATGCAGGTCTTTTTATGGTAACGGATTCCAGTCGTTTAGCAGAAGCTAATCCGGATGTATTGTCCTTTGCGGATGTGACCGGATGTATGTTGGACATTGATGAGGATCGTACAGAACTGATGCGTGAAGGTAATGATGGCGAAGAAATCAGTTATAACCCACCGAGATACGAATATGATTATGATTTCTATGTGGTAATTAATGTACGAAATCCATACTTTGATGAAATTCGTTTCCGTCTGAATTCTTCGGATGTCACTGTGGAAGAGAGAAACGATCATAATCCAACACTTCGCATTGGTGGTTCTTCTTTGAGTTTAGGTGCAGGATTTGACCCTACACAGGATATGGAATACCTCAAGTATAAGAATATGGGTGAGGAAATAATAGAGGTGTTAAAAAATGTAAGACAACAGACGAGAGATGAAAAAGTAGCGGCTAATGCTCCTAAAGTGCCGATTACGTGTCCAAACTGTGGTGCAATGACAGTATTGAATGAGAATAATTGTTGTGAATATTGTGGTGGTTATGTAGAAAGATAAGATATATGGCAAATCCATTTAACTAGAAGGAGGAGAAATACTTGCTATGAGTCTGAAAAAGAGAATTATAAGCTTGTGTCTGGCCTTGAGCCTTTTTGCAGGTTTGTTCCAGATGGCAGGTAACACGAAGGTGGCAAGTGCCGCACAAGAGGGACTTATTGAACTGAGTATTGCAGGAGTTGATATTATCAAAAACTCAAGCGTGCAAAGTAACAGTGCGTTTGTTGATAATGGTTATCCTGCGGCATCTATTGATTCGGTAGAAGAAGTAGATGGTTTACCGGTCTGGTCCGTAAAA
>SVEK01000033.1 GCA_015057405.1 Lachnospiraceae bacterium | reverse complement strand
AATCTTACGATTCTATTGGTTGTTCCTCTGAAAATTCTTTTTGAAGTCTTATGACTTCTTATATATTATTCTCTGAATTTTCAGGGTTGTCTGATTATCCAATTTTCAAGGTTCGCTGTGCAGTTCTTAACTGCTTTTTATTATCTTGCTGAGCCTCTCAAAACTCTCGTTTGGTGCGTCAGCGAAATTTATCTTATCAAATATTCCGACGGTTGTCAACACTTTTTTTTATTTTTTTTGAAAAAGTTTTTTCAACCCGATATTAAGTGGTTTTTTAGGTAAAAAAACAGAAGTACATTTGACTCAGTACTTCTATTTTACTACTTAATCTTCCTATATATTAATACTCAGAAAATTTAGTAAGATAAAACGGAGAAGGAGGGATTTGAACCCTCGCGCCGCGCAAACGACCTATACCCTTAGCAGGGGCACCTCTTCAGCCACTTGAGTACTTCTCCATAACTGAACTACTTTTCAATATTTCCTAATAATTTAGGTTTCACAAGTAGATAGTCTATCAAACTTTTTTTTATTTGTCAATACTATTCATACATATTATTTCCCTGACTATCAATCACTACGATAACAGGTAAATTTTCAACATACATTTCTCTGATTGCCTCTGTTCCTAAATCATCATATGCAATTACTTTTGATTGTTTAATACATTTTGATAACAGTGCTCCCGCTCCTCCTACAGCAGCAAAGTATACCGCAATATTATTTTTCATTGAAGTAATTACGTCTTCACTTCTTTTTCCTTTACCTATCATTCCTGTCATTCCAAGTTCTATCATGGTAGGTGTGTATTTATCCATTCTGCTGCTTGTCGTTGGACCTGCAGAACCTATAACCTGTCCTTCCCTGGCAGGAGTAGGACCGAGATAATATATTATTTTGTCTTTTATATCAAAAGGAAGTGTCTCATTATTGCGAGCAGATTCATACATACGAAGATGTGCAGCATCTCTTGCAGAATAGATTGTTCCTGTTATATATACATAATCCCCGGCATTAAGACTTTTAACTTTTTCCTTTGTTAATGGTGTCTCTATATGTACTTCCATTTTTTTCTCCTTAAATTATATTATTCGTGTTATGTGTCTGTTAACGTGACAACATATATTAATTGCCAACGGTAATCCTGCAATATGCGTTGCATACGTTTCTATATTAATCCCGAGTGCTGTAGTTTTGCCTCCTAGTCCTCCCGGACCGATTCCCAGACTGTTGATTTCTTCTAATAATTCTTTTTCCATTTTTTCGATATGAGGTTTATCAGAATAAGTACCCAGTTTTCTTGTTAATGCTTTTTTTGCAAGATATGTACATTTTTCAAAATTGCCACCTATTCCAACTCCAACTACTATAGGAGGACATGCGTTAGGACCTGCAAGTTTAACTGTTTCAATAATTGCATTTTTAACACCATCTTCTCCGTCAGCCGGTTTTAACATGTACACACGACTCATATTTTCAGAACCAAAACCTTTTGGTGCAACTGTTATTTCAATATCTTCTCCAGCAACTATTTCGTAATGAATGATTCCCGGAGTATTATCTTTTGTATTAGTTCTGTTAAGAGGATCTTCTACAACTGATTTTCTAAGATATCCTTCACTATAACCCTGTCTTATTCCTTCATTAACGGCATCCTCTAATAACATTCCTTCAATATGAACGTCTTGTCCGATTTTGATAAATACAGTTGTCATTCCTGTATCCTGACATATCGGTATATTTTCTTCTTTTGCTATAGCCATGTTTTCTACAAGCTGACCAAGAATTCTTTTTCCTATTATATTATCTTCTTCTTTTTCCGCAGCAATTATTCTGCTTGAAACATCTGATGATAATACGTAATTTGCTTCAATGCACATTTCTTTTATATTTTTAATTATGATATCTGTGCTAACTGTTCTCATAAAATAAGTCCCTTTCTACTTATCTTTAGGATTATTGTTTTATTCTTCTGTATCTTCATTATCTTCCGTATTTTCGATATCTTCATCTACATCAGGTTCATTTATCGGAGTTCCGTCAGGATTAGTGTCACTTACTTTGGCAATTCCGGCAATTACTATATTGCTTTCGCTGTCAATATTCATAAGTTTTACTCCGGAAGTTATTCTTTTTAACTTGGATATATCGTTTACATTTATTCTAATAATTATTCCTTCATTAGTAATAAGAAGAACTTCTCTATTTTCATCAATTATTTTAGCAGCAACTACGGTTCCTGTCTTTTCTGTTATTTTATAACATTTAACACCTTTTCCGCCTCTGTGCTGAACTGTAAATTCTTCTATATCCGTACGCTTACCAAGTCCATTTTCTGATACAATAAGAATGTCTGTTCCTTGTGTATTAAGCTGCATTCCCACAACTTCATCATCATATGACAGATTCATTCCTATTACACCCATGGATGTTCTTCCGGTTCTTCTGACATCTGTTTCCTTGAATCTTATACACATACCATTTTTGGATACAAGGAATATTTCTTTGGTATCGTCAGTTATCTTTACTTCTATAAGCTCATCATCTTCTTTAAGATTAATTGCCTGAAGACCGCTTCTTCTTATATTTCTGTATTCATCAACACGAGTCTTCTTAACCATTCCTCTTTTTGTTGCCATGGTGAGGTATCTTTCATCTTCAAATCCGCGTATAGGTATTACAGCAGTAATTTTTTCACCTGCCTGTAACTCTAAAAGATTAATGATAGCTGTTCCTCTGGCTGTTCTTCCAGTTTCAGGTATCTCGTATGCTTTCAAACGATATACTCTTCCCATACTTGTGAAGAACATAATATAATGATGGGATGTAGTCATGAATAATTTTTCTATAAAATCATCCTCAATAGTCTGCATTCCCTTGATTCCTTTACCGCCACGATGTTGATTTTTGAAATTATCAACAGTCATTCTCTTAATATATCCAAGACTGGTCATGGCTACTACCGTATTTTCACGCGGAATCATATCTTCCATGGAAATATCATATTCGTCAAATCCTATGGAAGTTCTTCTTTCATCACCATATTTGTTACGGGTAATCGTTAATTCATTGGCAATTACCGTAAGAAGTTCATTACGGTCTCCAAGTATTTTTTTGTATTCATCTATCTTTATCATAAGTTCTTTGTATTCATTTTCTGTCGCTTCACGCTCTAATCCTGTGAGCTTTCTAAGTCTCATGTCGATTATGCTCTGTGACTGGATTTCTGAAAGTCCAAATCTTTCCATAAGACGTGACTTAGCTTCAGCAGCTGTCTTAGAACTTCTGATTATAGAAATAACTTCATCAATATTATCAAGTGCAATTAACAAACCTTCCAATATATGAGCTCTTTCTTCTGCTTTATTGAGATCATATTTGGTTCTTCTTGTTACAACGTCTTCCTGATGTGTAAGGTAGTGCTTTAACATATCAAGAATAGTCATTATTTTTGGTTCATTATTAACAAGTGCAAGCATTATTACACCAAATGTATCCTGTAACTGACTATGCTTGTACAACTGATTAAGAACTATGTTTGGATTAACATCCTTACGAAGTTCTATCTCTATTCTCATACCTTCTCTGTTTGACACATCTCTAAGGTCAGTTATTCCGTCAACTTTTTTATCCTTATGAAGTTCAGCTATTTTTTCAATAAGTCTTGCTTTATTGACCATATAAGGTAATTCAGTAACAACTATTCTGTTTTTTCCGTTAGGAAGAGGCTCTATATCAGTAACGGCACGTACTCTTATTTTTCCTCTTCCGGTACGATATGCTTCTTCAATTCCTCTTGTTCCGAGTATAGTTGCACCTGTAGGAAAATCAGGTCCTTTAACAATATTAAGTATCTCATCAATATCTGTTGTATTGCCTTCTTTTTCGTTATCTATAATATGTAATACTGCATCTATTACTTCAGTAAGATTATGAGGCGGAATATTAGTTGCCATACCAACTGCTATACCTGACGTACCATTTACAAGAAGATTAGGTATTCTTGAAGGAAGAACTGTCGGTTCTTTTTCTGTCTCATCAAAGTTTGGTACAAAATCTACTGTATTTTTATTGATATCTGCAAGCATTTCCATAGATATCTTGCTAAGTCTGGCTTCTGTATATCTCATTGCAGCAGCAGAGTCACCGTCAACAGAACCAAAATTTCCGTGACCGTCTACCAGAGGATACCTTGTAGACCATTCCTGGGCAAGATTAACTAAAGCACCATAAATAGAACTATCTCCATGAGGATGATATTTACCCATAGTATCACCGACAATACGGGCACATTTTCTATGAGGTTTATCCGGTCCGTTATTAAGCTCTATCATGGAATACATTATTCTTCTTTGAACAGGTTTCAAACCATCCCTTACATCAGGAAGTGCTCTTGATGCTATTACTGACATGGCATATTCAATATATGATGTTTCCATTGTTTTCTTAATATCAACATCATTTATTTTGTCAAAAATATTTTCATCCATTAATTATCCTCCTGACTATATATCAAGATTCTTAACAAATCTTGCATTTGCTTCAATAAATTCTCTTCTTGGTTCAACTTTGTCACCCATAAGAATATTAAATGTTACATCAATTTCTGATGATTCCTCCTCATTAATTGTAACTCTGCGAAGAATTCTCTTTTCAGGATCCATTGTTGTATCCCAGAGCTGTTCAGCATCCATTTCTCCAAGACCTTTATATCTTTGAATAGAATTGTTGCCGTCACGTCCTACTTCTCTAAGTATACTATCAAGTTCCTCATCACTGTATGCATACCATACTTTCTTGTTTCTCTCTAATTTATACAACGGCGGCTGCGCAAGATAAACATATCCTTCTTTTATAAGCTCCGGCATAAATCTATAGAAGAAAGTTAAAAGTAATGTACTAATATGAGCACCGTCTACATCGGCATCGGTCATTATTATTATCTTATGATAACGAAGTTTTGATATATCAAATTCATCTGATATACCTGCACCAAATGCTGTAATCATGGCGCGTATTTCATTATTAATCAATATTTTATCAAGTCTTGACTTTTCAACGTTGAGTATTTTTCCTCTCAAAGGAAGTATGGCCTGGGTTGCTCTGTCTCTTGCAGTTTTTGCACTTCCTCCGGCGGAATCACCCTCAACTATGTATATTTCACAATTCTCAGGATTCTTATCACTACAATCAGCAAGTTTACCCGGAAGACTCATTCCTTCAAGAGCTCCTTTTCTTGCTGTTTCTTTTGCTCTTCTTGCTGCTTCTCTTGCTCTTTGTGCAAGCAACGCTTTTTCACATATTATTTTAGCTACGCTGGGATTTTGCTCAAGATAATATGTTAACTGTTCGCTTACTACTCCTTCTACAGCACCTCTTGCTTCACTATTACCTAACTTCTGCTTTGTCTGTCCTTCAAACTGTGGCTCCTCAAGTTTTACACTAATTATTGCCGTAAGTCCCTCTCTTATGTCTTCTCCCGAAAGATTACCATCTTTTTCTTTGAGAATTTTCTGGGATCTTGCATAATCGTTAAATGTTTTCGTTATTGCATTTCTGAACCCGGTCATATGAGTTCCGCCTTCCGGCGTAGTTATGTTATTAACAAAACTATAACAACTTTCGTTGTAAGATGAATTATGCTGGAATGCCACTTCTACATATACATTATTACGGGTTCCTTCACAATAAACAATATTGTTATACAATGGTTCTTTTGAATTATTAAGATAATCTACATACTCTTTAATTCCGCCTTCATAGTAGAATGATCTTTCCTGCTCTTTATCTTTTCTCTTGTCTTTCAAATTGATTCTTATTCCTTTTGTAAGGAATGCCATCTCTCTAAGACGGGTTTTTATTGTATCGAAATTATATTCAAGAGTTTCAGTAAATATGGTTCCGTCAGGTTTAAATGTTACCTCAGTACCTGTATGTTTTGTATCTCCAAGAACCTTAAGAGGGTACATTACCTTTCCTCTTTCGTATCTTTGGATGTATTTTTTTCCATCATTTGAATGAATTGTTACTTCAAGCCAATCTGAAAGCGCATTAACAACAGATGCACCTACGCCATGAAGTCCACCGGATACTTTATATCCTCCACCACCAAATTTTCCGCCTGCATGAAGTATAGTAAATACAACTTCTACTGCAGGAATTCCCGCTTTATGATTAATTCCGACAGGAATACCTCTACCATCATCTTTAACTGTTATAGAGTTATCTTCATTAATCGTAACATCTATATTTTTACAAAATCCTGCCAAAGCTTCATCAATTGCATTATCTACTATCTCGTAAACTAAATGATGAAGTCCTCTTTCTGATGTACTTCCGATATACATTCCCGGTCTTTTTCTTACTGCTTCAAGTCCTTCAAGAATCTGTATCTGATCTGCTCCATACTCCTGACTCATACTATACCTCATTTCTATGATTATTATCGCTATCTACTGTTCCATTAACAACTTTGTATATTCGACTCGAATTTGTATTATAATTTACAAATTCCTCTAAACCTGTACATGTAATTATTGTTTGTATTCCCGACAAACATTTTAATAAATATGTTTGCCTGTTTCTGTCAAGTTCAGACAAAACATCATCCAATAACAAAATCGGAATATCATTTGTTCTCTTTTTTACTATCTCTATCTCAGACAATTTCAAAGATAAAGCTGACGTTCTTTTTTGTCCCTGAGAACCATAAGTTCTCATGTCCATATCTCCAACTATAAACTTCATATCATCTCTGTGAGGTCCATAGTGTGTTACACATTGTGATATATCTCTGTCTATGCTTTCTTCTAACTTTTTTCTGAATTCTTCAACAGTTA
This sequence comes from Lachnospiraceae bacterium, assembly GCA_015057405.1. GTDB lineage: Bacteria > Bacillota > Clostridia > Lachnospirales > Lachnospiraceae > V9D3004. The sequence continues at coordinate 22,202 of SVEK01000033.1, read as the reverse complement.
CCTTTGGTTCATATGAAATGTCCAGTTCTTCTTTTTTTCCTGTAATAGTATAGTGAATATCTTTTGCAATCGGTCTTATTAAATCAATATATTCTTCTCTTGCTTTTATTATATACTCACCATATCTTAGTAACTGTTCATTCCATACAGATACTGTATCCTTAAGAGCCTCATCATATTTTATCTGCTTAAGCAGATGATTTCTCTGGCTTAATACTTTATTGTATCTTGAAAGATTATCTATGTATATTCTATCCAATTGACACAATTCCATATCAAGAAATCTTCTTCTTTCTGCAGGACCATTTTTTATTATATTCAAATCTTCCGGTGAAAACAGTATTACATTTACCATTCCAATAAGTTCTGATGATTTTCTAATTGGAACTCCGTTAATTGCAATTCCTTTCGCTTTATTTTTCTTAAGATGCATATCTATTACATGCTCTAAACCATTTTTTTCTATATACATCTTTATATGCGATTCGTTTTCACCTATTTTTATTATCTCATTATCTTTACTACCCTGATGTGATTTGGTAGTGCAGCACACATATATACTTTCAAGAATATTAGTTTTCCCCTGGGCATTATCCCCATATAATATATTAGAATCTTCACTAAATTCTATCTGTAATTCATTATAATTTCGATAATTGTTCAATCTAATTTTTTTAATGAGCATTCTTAATGATTACCTTCTCACCGTTAAACTCTATTATATCATCTACACGACATTTTTTTCCTCTTTCATATGCAACATTACCATTAACTTTTACCATACCTTCGCTAATAACATATTTGGCATCGGTACCTTGTCCAACCATTCCGGCAAGTTTTAATGCTTGTCCAAGTTTAATATATTCATCTCTGATAATTATTTCTTCCATACTACTCTCCTAAATTACAGCATCAAGTCTTACAGGTACAATCAGATAAATATAAGAGCCTTCGTCATTTTTTATAAAGAAAGGAGCTTTTGAATTGATAAAATACAAATCAATAGTATCATCATCAATTACTCTAAGATCTTCCATCAAAAACTTAGGATTAAATGCTATCATAATATCAGGACCATTTTTAATTATCTCAATATCTTCATCCATTGCACCAAGAGTTGAATTGAGTTCTAACCTGAGTACCCCGTCAGTTATGTTAAGAACAACAGGTTTTTTCTCTGAATCTCTTATAAGTAAAGTTGCTCTGTCAAGACATCCGAAAAGCTCTGACTTATTAATTGTTATCTTTGTCTCATAATCTCCTGAAAGCATTTGATCTATTTTATAATACTCTCCCTCAATAAGACGTGACATAACAATTGTATCATCAAACTCAAATAATACATTTTTTTCGTCAAAATATATATTAACGTCATCTTCTATTCCGCCACTTATAATCTTAGTAATCTCATTAAGTGTCTTTCCCGGTATTACAACTTTTATTCCCGGATAGCTTTCTTTTAATTTTACTTTTCTTATTGAAATTCTGTATCCGTCAAGAGAAGTAACTTTAAGTTCATCTCCATTTATTTCAAATAATTCACCGGTCATTAATTTACTGCTTTCATTAGTTGAAATTGAGTGAATTGTTTGTCTTATCATTTCTCTTAATGTAAATTGAGAAATTGTTATCATATTACTTTTTACTATGTCAGGAAGAACAGGAAATTCATTTTTATCTTTTACTGCTAACTTTACTTCTGATTTTCCTGATTTTAAAATAACCTGATTATCATTGCTTTGTATAACAATTTCATCAGAAGGCATTTTTCTTACAAACTCAAAGAACATCTTTGCTTCAACAAGAACAGTACCTTCTTCATCAATTATACCTTTAACTAATGTTTCTATTCCCATTTCCATATCATTACCGGTTAGTTTAATTGTATCATTATATGATTCGATCAATATGGATTCCAATATTGGCATTGTTGTTTTTGTAGAAACAGCTTTCATAACTATACTGGTGCTTTTTACTAATTCAGATTTGGTACATACAATTCTCATAATTAAGCAGACTCCTTTCAGCTTGTGAATAAATCACATAATATAAATATATATAATAATTAATAAATTAGTTAAGGTATTAGGTATGTTTAATAATGTTAATAACTGTTATGAATCCTTATATTATAAGGATTGTTAATGTTTATTCCTGATGATTAATTATCTTTTTAAGTATCTCAATCTCTTTTTGAAGAGCAGCATCTTCTTTAAGTTCTTCTTCTATTTTATTGTGTCCGTGCATAACCGAAGTTCTGTCTTTGCCACCCAGTTTTTCACCTATTTCATCATATGTAGAATTGGTAATCTTTCTGCACAGATACATACATATAAATCTTACTTTTGCGATTTTTTTACTTCTGTTTTTAGAAGTAATTTCTTCCAATGATATTCCATAATGATTAATAATTATGTTAATTATGTAATCATTGGTTATCTTTACATTTTCATCTGTAAGGATAAGGTCTTTTATGTCATCCATTGCTGTGTTAACGGTTATGTTCTCATGTTGTAATCTTGAACGTAATATAAGTTTGTTGTATGCGCCTTCAATATCTCTTATATTAGTTTTTATATTTTCAGCAATAAGTTTTATAATGGCATCTCCAAGTTTGATAGAACTTTCTTCTTCTTTTTTACGGAGAATTGCAAGTCTTGTCTCATATTCAGGTGGTTTAATATCAACAGGAATACCCCAGGTGAATCTTGAACGATATCTTTCATCCAGTTTATCCATAAGATTAGGATGTTTATCGCTTGTTAGTATTATCTGTTTACCTAATTCGTAAAGTGTAGTAAATGTGTGGAAAAATTCTTCCTGAGTAATATCTTTACCAATTATAAATTGAATGTCATCTATTATCAAAACGTCGACTTCTCTGTATTTGTTTTTGATACTTTCTAAAACTGTTCTGTCCTGTTTACTGTTACGCATAGCACTAACAATTTCAGTTGTATATTGTTCACTTGTAACATATAATACATTAAGTTCAGGTGAGTTTTCTCTTATATAATTAGCAATTGAATTAATAAGATGAGTTTTACCAAGTCCTGAACTTCCGTATATAAATAAAGGATTATGTTCTGTTTTACCCGGTGATTCGGCAACTGCTAACGAAGCAGCATGTGCAAAGCTGTTATTGTTACCTACAACAAATGTATCAAAAGTATATTTGTTATTAATTGAATTATCTGAAAATGTAGATTTATTTTTAGGAGGTAAAGGAGTATCAGTAGTAATATTAAGTTCACTTTTATTGTAAAACTTAAGAGTAAGACAAAAACCGGTTATTACCTCAATAGCAACCTTTATTAAAAGTCCATATCTGTTTTCCATGTAGTTTTTACTGTGTATACCAATAATATCATCGTTGATGGAAATAATTAATTCACTTTTTTCTTCATCTAAAGAGTGAGCATTGATATTAAGAAGCCATGTATTAAAACATACCTGATTAATTGAATTTTCCTCTTTTATATAGTTTAATATATCATTCCATCTATCTTTAATTATTCGTTCCATTTTATAACCTTCCTTAAAATAATCATATTACTCCACTTTTGATTACACATATATATATAATATTACAGATTTATTTTTTTTTCAATATTAGAATAAATTAATTGCAAGGGAGAAAATTATATATTTGGCAGTGCGTTATTATAAAATATATTAACGTGTTATATTAGTGTTAATAAAGTTAAGAATGTGGTAATTTAAGGTTGATGTTAATGAACACATTATAATAGGAAGAAACTCATGTTATTAATCATATATTCATCTTAATTCAGCAGTTATTAACATGTTAATATTTGATTGATAAACGATTTGATGAATAACTTTACTTAAATTGTTTGATTTCATAGTTAAAAATTAGCTTGACGTATTATGGTTATTTGAATATAATGTTTACTGATATGTTGTCGCTCAGGGGACTTTTATGTTTAAGGAGGTGTTAAATTATGAAAATGACATTTCAGCCTAAGAAGAGATCAAGAAAAAGAGAGCATGGTTTCAGAAAAAGAATGAGTACTTCTAATGGAAGAAAAGTATTGGCTAGAAGAAGAAGTAAAGGAAGAAAAAAATTATCTGCTTAATTTTGTAAATTTTGATTGTGACATAGTAGTTGTCATGTAACTGATATTCCGGGAGAAAAGAACATTGTTTATTCATATTAAGAAGAATAGTGATTTTCAAAGAGTATATAAAAATGGTAAATCCCTGGCTAACAGATATCTTGTTATGTATGTAATGAATAATAACTCGAATGAAAATCGTGTAGGGATATCAGTAAGTAAGAAGGTCGGTAATAGTGTTACCAGACATAGGATTACAAGATTGATTAGAGAAAGTTTTAGATTGAATGATAATTTATTTGAGAATGGTTACGACATTGTAATCATTGCGAGAGTTTCTGCAAAAGGAAAATCATTTGAAGAGATTTGCAGCGCTATAATTCATTTGGGCAAAATTCATAATATAGTAAGTGATTAGCATGAAGAATATTTTGTTATTAATTATACGTTTTTATAGAAGATTTTTATCACCATTGAAAATCAGACCTACGTGTATTTATACACCTACGTGTTCTCAATATGCAATAGAAGCTATTACTAAATATGGTACCATAAAAGGTTCATATATGGCTACCAAAAGATTATTGCGTTGTCATCCTTTTGCCAGAGGCGGTTATGATCCGGTTCCTTAAGGAGGATGTTTTTTAATGAATGTTTTTTTAACTCAATATGATGGTATGATATTAGGACCCATCGCAAAAGTTTTAGGATTTATTCTTCAAGGAATATATTCTTTTTTTAGTTTTTTTAGTCCTGATGGAAATGCTAATGTTGGTGTTTGTATTATTGTATTTACTTTTATTGTAAATGGTCTTATGATTCCTCTTACAATTAAGCAACAGAAATTTTCTAAGCTTAATACTCTTATGGCTCCTGAATTACAGGCAATTAGAGATAAATATAAAAATAAGAAGGATCAGGAATCAATTACAAGAATGAATAGTGAGCAACAGGTTATTTATAATAAGTACGGAGTAAGTCCTACAGCCGGTTGTCTTCCTATGTTGATTACTTTACCTATTTTCTTTGCATTGTACAGAGTAATATATAATGTTCCTGCATATGTGCCACAGATTAAAGAAATATACGAGAACATTATTAATGCAGTTACCAGTTCCGGTGTTGATTTGATGGAATTTGTTGAAAGCGTTGTTGTTTTTGTTAAAGGTAGCGATATTACTTCTATTAAATTATCTAATCCTGATTTAGCTAATATTAGCGCTCAGTCAATTAGTGATGTTAGTGGATTGATTAATAATATTAAAGTAGGTATTACCAATGGTGCGTTTAATGAAGCCAGCTCTAATTATTTAGTTGATGTTTTAAGTCAGTTTAGAGGAGAACATTGGACTGAATTTATGAAAATGAATGTATTTAGCAGCCATTCAAGTGTTGTTAATACAATTAGTTCTTCATATAACGATTTAAAAGGTATATATAGTTTCTTTGGTATGAACATTATGGAAGTACCAAGATGGAATGATATTACTTTATCAATTCCTATTTTGGCAGTTGTTACCCAGTTTATCAGTAATAAGATTATGATGAAGGGTAATAAAAATAATAATCAAAATGATTCAACTGCCGCATCTATGAATGCAATGAATAATATTATGCCTATTATGTCAGGTGTATTTTGTTTTATGTTCCCTATTGGTGTTGGACTTTATTGGGTTGCCGGTAGTGTATTTAGAATAATACAGGGTATATTTATTAATTTGTATTTTGATAAAGTTGGTGTTGATGCTATAGCTGCAAAGAATGTTGAAAAGCGTAATAAAAAGCTTGCAAAGAAAGGTATTGATCCTAATTCAACAAGAATGCAGGAACTTGCAAATACAAGAACAAGTTCAATTAAGAATATTTCAACAACAAATACTTCTAATATTAGTAGTAATAATAGGTCTTCATCAAAACAAGACTTTTATGTTAATCGTGATATAAAGAATGGTAGTATTGCTGATTTTGCTAATATGTTAAATAGAGATTATGTTGGTAGTAGTTCTGAAGATGAAAGTAAACAGGAGGATTAATTATGTCAGAGTGGATGGAATTCACCGGTAAGACAGTTGATGAAGCATTAACTAATGCTTTGATAAATTTTAGTACAACAAGTGATAAAGTTGATTATGAAGTAATTGAAAAAGAATCAAATGGTATTCTTGGTTTATTTGCTAAAAAAGATGCTGTCATTCGTGTTAAATTAAAAGATGATATTAAAGATAATGCAATTAATTTTCTTAACAAAGTTTTTGCTGCAATGAATATCGTAGCTGAAGTTGTTGTTGATTTTGATGAAACTGAGATGCTTATGAATATCGATCTTAAGGGCGATGATATGGGAATTCTTATCGGTAAGAGAGGTCAAACTCTTGATTCATTACAGTATCTTACCAGTTTAGTAGTTAATAAGAATTCAAAAAGCTATGTTAAGGTAAAGCTTGATACTGAAAATTACAGACATAGAAGAAAAGAAACTTTAGAGAATCTTGCTAAAAATATTGCACATAAGGTTAAGAAGACAAGAAGAAGTGTTGTTCTTGAGCCTATGAATCCTTATGAAAGAAGAATTATTCATTCATCTTTGCAGGGAGATAAATACGTAGATACTCATAGTGAAGGTGATGAGCCTTATCGTAAAGTGGTAGTTACTTTAAAGAAAGGTTTAGAGGATTCTTATCCTGGAGGATACCATAGGAGAAGTAATTATAGAAATGGTAAAGGTAATGGTCGTTATAATGGAAGAAGAAATTCATACCGTGGACCTAAGGAAGAAGTTAATTCTGATATAACAACTGATATTGAAGAATAATTATTATTTTGCCGGCTGGGTCAAGTTATGATTCAGCCGGTTTTTCGCTTTTTTATTAATTGGAGGAATATAATGTTACAAGAACATGATACAATTGCTGCTATAGCTACATCAATGGGTAATTCAGGTATTCATATTATTAGAATAAGTGGTTTAGATTCCTTTGATGTAATTAGCAGGGTTTTTAAAAAAGGTAAAAAATGTATAGATTTTCATCCTGAAAAATATGATTCACATACAATTCATTATGGGTTCATATATGATGGCGATATGTGTATTGATGAAGTTCTTGTTTCTGTATTTAAGTCTCCTAATTCATTTACTTCTGAAAATACTGTTGAAGTAAATTGTCATGGCGGTTCATACGTTGTTCAAAGAATTCTTGAGCTTATTATTAATAAAGGTGCAAGACTTGCTATGCCGGGAGAATTTTCTAAGAGAGCTTTTCTTAACGGAAGAATTGATCTTACTCAGGCTGAAGCAGTCATGAATATTATTAATTCAAAAAATGAGATTTCATTAAATGCTTCAATTAAACAGATTAAGGGTGATGTTAAAAATGTTATATCATCAATTAGAAATGTAATACTTACTCATATTGCAAATATTGAAGCAACTCTCGATGACCCTGAACATTATTCATTTGATGATGATTTTCTTAATATACTTGGTACTGATGTTAATAAGATTATAGAAGATATTAATGTGATTTGTAATAATAGTAAAAATGGAATTATTGTTTCTGAAGGTATTAAGACTGTTATTGTTGGAAAACCAAATGTAGGAAAATCATCTTTAATGAATTACATTTTAAAAGATGATAAAGCAATCGTAACTAACATTCCCGGTACAACAAGAGATGTTATTGAATATAGCGTTAATCTTGCAAATGTAACATTGAATCTTGTTGACACTGCCGGAATCCACGATACAAGTGATATGATAGAACAGCTTGGTATTGACAGAACCAAAGAATACATAGAAAATGCTGATTTAATATTATGTGTATTTGATATGTCAGATTTTTCTTCTGAAGATGATGTTAAAATATATAATTCAATTGTTGATAAAAATCACTTATGTATATTTAATAAATGTGACTTAGAAAAATGTGACGATAGTTTTTATCTTGATATTATTAATAATGATAATAGTATAATGTTTTCTGCTAAAGAAAAAATAGGATATGATGAACTTGTAAATCAGATTAATAATATGTTTTATAATAATGTATTGGATATTGAAAATGAGATTTTTATTACTAATGTAAGACATATGGAATTGCTTAATAATGCGATTCACTCTTTATCATGTGTAATTGAAAATATAGATGCTTTTGCTACAGAGGATATACTTACTATTGATTTGCTTGATGCATATAATTATCTTGGTGAAATAATTGGTGAAACCATAGATGATGATGTTGTAGATAAAATTTTCAGTGATTTTTGTATGGGAAAATAATAGAGGTAGTATTATGAATTCTAAGATTAATGGTGTTAAAGAAAATTATGATATTGTTGTTGTAGGTGCAGGTCATGCCGGTTGTGAAGCAGCTTTATGTGCTGCAAGGCTTGGACTTAAGACTATTATGTTTACAGTAAGTGTTGATAGTATTGCACTTATGCCTTGTAATCCTAATATTGGCGGGACTTCAAAAGGTCATCTTGTACGTGAGATAGATGCTCTTGGTGGTGAAATGGGTAAGAATACTGATAAAGCATTTATTCAATCTAAGATGCTTAATAAATCAAAGGGTCCTGCAGTTCATAGTCTCAGAGCACAGGCTGATAAAAAAAATTATACGCAATGTATGAGAGATGTTCTTGAAAATACAGATAATCTTACAATTAAACAAGCTGAAGTTTCAGAATTAATTGTCGAAGATAATATTGTTAAAGGTGTTATTACTTCATCAGGAGCAGAGTATTATTCTACATCTGTAGTATTATGTACCGGTGTTTATCTTAAAGCGAAGTGCATATATGGTGATGTTGTTAATTATACCGGACCTAATGGATTAATGGCTGCCAATCATCTTTCACAATCATTAATTGATAATGGTATTGAAATTAGAAGATTTAAAACAGGTACTCCTGCCAGAGTTGATAAAAGAACTATTGATTTTTCAAAGATGGAAGAACAAAAAGGTGATGAATGTATTACACCATTTTCTTTTACTAATAAAGCAGAAGATATAGAAAGACCTCAAATTTCATGTTGGCTTACATATACAAGTGAGAATACTCATAATATTATTAAGAATAATATTGACAGGTCTCCATTATATTCAGGTGTAATTGAAGGAACCGGTCCAAGGTATTGTCCTTCTATTGAAGATAAGGTAATGAGGTTTGCTGATAAATCAAGACATCAGGTTTTTATTGAACCTGAAGGAGAATATACAAATGAGATGTATGTTGGTGGTATGTCGACATCTTTACCTGAGGATGTTCAATATGCTATGTATCGTTCTGTTCCAGGACTTGAAAATGTTAATATTGTTAGAAATGGATATGCAATAGAATATGATTGCATTAATCCTTTACAGTTAAAACCTACACTTGAATTAAAAAATATTGCCGGTTTATTTTGTGCCGGACAGATAAATGGTAGTTCAGGTTATGAAGAAGCTGCTGCACAGGGATTAGTTGCAGGTGTTAACGCTGTTAAATATGTTAAAGGAGAAAGCCCAATTATAATTAATCGTTCAATGGGATATATAGGTGTCCTTATAGATGACCTTGTTACTAAGGGAACCAATGAACCATATCGAATGATGACTTCAAGATCTGAATATCGATTGATGCTAAGGCAGGATAATGCTGACCAAAGACTCACAACTTTAGGTTATGAAATAGGATTAATTTCAGAAGAAAGATATTCTAAGTTTTTAGATAAGATTAATACCATTAAATATCACATTAATCGTTTACAATCGACAATTATCGGTGCTAATAAAGAAGCTAATGATTTACTTATTTCATATGACAGTACTCCTTTAGTATCCGGTGTTTATTTTTCTGATTTGATAAAAAGACCTGAACTTAGTTATGGCAAGTTATTATTATTAGATAAGAAGTGTGATATTTTATCAGATGATATTATAGAGCAGATTGATAATTTCTTTAAATATGAAGGATATATTGAAAAACAAAATCGTCAGATTGAACAGTTTAAAAAACTTGAAAATAAATTAATTCCGGAAGATATTGATTATTCTTCAGTAGGAAGTTTACGTTTAGAAGCAATTCAAAAACTTGAAAAGATAAGACCTATTTCTATTGGACAGGCTTCGCGTATATCAGGTGTTTCACCTGCAGATATTTCAGTTTTATTGATTTATCTTAAAACATATAATAGATAGTGGGGTGTTGGAATGGAAGAGTATTTAATTAATTATGCAAAGAAGATTCATATTAATCTTACTGGAACAAAATGCAAACAATTAATCAGATATTATGAGTTGCTTATTGAATGGAATAATAAGATGAATCTTACTTCTATTACTGAATTCGAGGAAGTAGTAGTTAAGCATTTTATTGATAGCCTTTCAATTGTAAATTGTATTGATTTAAATGGTAATCTTTCCTTGGTTGATGTGGGAACCGGTGCTGGTTTTCCCGGAATTCCACTTAAAATTGTATTTCCTTCATTGAATGTGACATTAGTTGATTCTTTGGATAAAAGAATTAAGTTTTTAAATTATGTTATTAGTGAGTTAGAACTTGATAATATAGTTGCTGTTCATGCCAGAGCAGAAGAGTTTGGTAATTCAAAGTATAGAGAAAGTTTTGATATCTGTGTTACTAGAGCAGTAGCTAATCTTGCTGTTATTGCTGAGTATTGTTTACCTCTTGTAAAATTAGACGGTTCATTTATTGCTTACAAAGGATCTAATGTAAAAGAAGAAATCTATGATTCTGAAATTGCTATTGAAGAATTAGGTGGTTCAATTGATGATGTTTCTATGTTCCAGTTGCCTGATACTGACATTGATAGGAGTTTGATTCGAATTTATAAAGAAGATTATACTCCAAAAAAATATCCAAGAAGAAATGGCGTACCATTAAAAAAACCAATTAAGTAAGATGTTTCACGTGAAACAAACATACATATTGAATTATTTTTAATATTTTTTGATAGTAGTATTGTGTGGAATAAAATTATTATAATGAGTATGATTTCTATTTTGTGTGGATTCTTATTTCTGGATAAACTTATTAATTGGATAAATGATAGAAAATTTATATAGAAATGTATGATTAATATGTATTGTTTCACGTGAAACATTTATATGATTATATTATTATTTTAAATAACAATATTGTACGAGTTAATAATTGATTATATAATTGGAAAAAGATTTTATAACGCGTGGAACTAGAATTATAGATGAGTTTATTAATTAGCTAGTGTGATATAAGAGTTACATTTTAAATACACGATTATAAGAAAAATGTTTCACGTGAAACATAGAAATCGATTACATTCATTTTTTGAATAGAAATGTTGTGTAAAAATATATTTTAGTATTTTAAAAGAAAATGATTTATTAATCATATGGGACTATTATTATTGAAGAACCTAATATTTGGTTAGTAACATAGAGTTTATATAAAAATTTATTATTACATATGTTTCACGTAAAACAATTTATATCAAGAATTCTGTTTTCATTAATTAATAAAAGAATGAATGCAACGCAATTTATAGTTTATGAGATAATTAAACATAATATAATATGAGAAATAGTTATATTATTAATAATCAATTTGTACTGAACCAACTGTTTGAATGAGAACAGAGCTAATAAAATTAATGAATATGTTATTACTACTGATTTTTCTAACAGTGTTTATCATATAATTAATTATTATCCAAAAGAATTTAATATTTTCAGGGATAATGAATGTGGTGTGAATGAACAAAATAATAGTTAAATGTTTCACGTGAAACATTATATGAGAAAATATAGAAGCATTAAGTAAAAAATAATCTGAGAAATTTAATAATATAAATAATTACTATATAGAATAATGTAACGAATAGTGATATAATGAAATTCAGAAAAAGGAGAAATACATATGAGCAAAGTAATTGCAATTGCAAACCAAAAAGGTGGAGTAGGAAAGTCAACAACATCAATTAATCTTTCATCTTGTTTAGCTGAACTTAACAAAAGAGTATTGGTTATAGATATGGATCCGCAGGGAAATACAACAAGTGGGTTAGGCATAGATAAAAACAGATTAGAAAAAAGTGTCTATGAGGTATTAATAGAAGAAGAAACTATAGATGATTGTATTCAAAAAGATATTTTTAGAAATTTAGATGTGTTGCCTGCTAATGTAAGTCTATCCGGTGCAGAAATTGAATTGATTGATTCAGATAATAGAAGTTATGTACTAGATAGTAAGATTAGAAAAATTGAGGATAATTACGATTATATCATAATTGACTGTCCTCCTTCTTTAAGTATACTTACCGTTAATGCATTAACAACAGCAAATTCGGTAATTGTTCCAATACAGTGTGAGTTTTATGCTTTGGAAGGAATTAGCCAGTTAATGAAAACGATAGAGTTGGTTAAAGAAAGACTCAATCCGACACTTTCAATAGAAGGTGTTGTATTTACAATGTATGATTCAAGAACAAATTTATCAGCTCAGGTTGTTGCAAATGTAAAGGCAAACTTGAACGAAAAAATATATGAAACTGTGATACCACGAAATGTTAGATTAGCTGAATCTCCAAGTCATGGTTTACCAATTAATTATTATGATAAGAAATCAGCAGGAGCTATAGGATATCAGCAGTTAGCGAAAGAAGTAGTAGAATGTAATGAATAAAATAATTATTGTTATACAAAAAAAGAATTAATAAAACGCAATATTATAACACAATAAGGAGACTAAACATGGCAGCAAAATCAAGAGGATTAGGTAAAGGAATAGATTCGATGATTCCGGTTGGGAATTCCGATAAACAAAGCGTAAAGATGAAAGAGTCAAAAACTAAAAATCAAAAAGAGACAACAGAAGCAGTAAAAACAGGTATTACAACATTAGATATCAATCTTGTTGAACCAAATAAAGAACAACCTAGAAAACAGTTTAATGCAGATAGACTTCAGGAACTATCTGATTCAATTAAGCAACACGGAATAGTGGAACCACTTGTAGTTGTAAAAAAGAAAGATTACTATGAAATTGTTGCCGGAGAAAGAAGATGGAGAGCTGCAAAGAGTGCCGGATTGAAGGAAGTTCCTGTTGTAATAAAAGAGTATACGGCACAACAGATTGTTGAGATTGCGTTAATTGAAAATATTCAAAGAGAAGATCTTAATCCTGTTGAAGAGGCACAAGCATACGAGCAGCTTATAAAAGAGTTTAATTTAAAACAGGATGATGTTGCAGAAAAGGTTAGCAAGAGTAGAGCAGCAATAACCAATTCTCTCAGATTATTAAAGCTTGATGAGAGAGTTCAAAACATGCTTATCGATGAATGTATTACAAGTGGTCATGCCAGAGCACTTCTTGCAATAGAAAACGGAGATGAGCAGTATGAAGTAGCACTACAAATATTTGATAATAAATTAAGTGTAAGAGAGACAGAAAAGCTTGTTAAGAAGATAAAAAATGGAGATAACGGTACTTCAAAAAATGGAAAAAAACCGTTAAGCAACAGTGAAATATATGCTAATCTTGAAGAAAAATTGAAGGTGAGTGTCGGAACTAAAGTATGTATCAACAGAAAAAATGAGACAAAAGGTAAGATAGAAATTGAGTACTATTCAGAAGAAGAACTCGACAGGATAGTATCATTAATTACACGATAAAGTAAGCAGTTTATATTACAGAATTACAAAATAAAGCAAAGTTGCGTTTAAACAGGGAGGACTATAAGATGAGCTTAAATAGTGTTAATTTAGGTGGGGTTACCTTAGACGATATACTGATAATTACTAATCTTGTAATTATAATTATTTTAATGATAATGCTGATTGTTACAAGAGTTAAGCTTAAGAAGATGAAAAAAAACTATGATGTATTCTTAAGTGGAAAAGATGCAAAATCGCTTGAAGAAGTTATGATAAAGAAGTTCAATTTGTTAAGTCTTGTGGATGAATCGGTTAAAGATATTTATACCCGCATAGAGGCAATTGATAAGAATCTACTTATAACATATCAAAAAATGGGTATGGTAAAGTATGATGCATTTAAGGAAACCGGAGGAAAAATGAGCTTCGTGCTTTGTCTTCTTACAAAACAAAATAATGGTATTATTTTAAATTGTATGCACAGTAACGTTGATGGATGTTATACATACATTAAAAGAATTGAAAACGGTGTATCTAAGATGACAATGTCAAAAGAAGAAGAAAAAGCTCTTGAACAAGCCTTAGAAATTACTGCAGAGTAATCAGCTACAGGATAAATAATGATGATAAAGAGAACGGCGACAGAATAAACGGTCGCAAAACAAACAATTATAAAGCAAACAGCGCCATAATAAACAATCGCACAATAACAAAGAAAAATTAACAAAGACAGAACTATAACATAAAACTCCCCTCATTAGATGTGGGGAGTTTTAGTTATTATTTCGGGATTAAATTTTAACATAAAAATGCAATAAAAAAAGTTCCAAAACCGACGTAACTAAATCAGTCCTGAAACCTTTAAGTACACCTTCAGGGGTTCGAACCCTGGACACCCTGATTAAGAGTCAGGTGCTCTACCAACTGAGCTAAAGGTGCTTATTACCGTGTTCTTTTTGCTGAACACAAATGATATTATATAGCTTAGAGTTAAAAAAAGCAAGTAAACAAAATATAAAATTAATTAACAAGTAATAAACACAAGTATTATTAAAGGGTCACTTCTTTTTTTCCAGTATTTTTGCTACGTCATTAAATGATTTAACAATCTGTACTAATGTACGGTCAAGTTTGTGGTTTGACAAAGTAACAGATGATATCATTTTTCTAAGAACGGAAGGAATCATATATGTGCTCTCTTTGAAATCGATATATAAGACATAATATGCATCAGTTGGAATAATGTGAGTGCAACAGGGTAATTTAAGGTGAAATTAACGTTCAATTATCATTTCACAAATCGGAACACCTTGTGAAGAAAATCTTTCTTCGTATTCTGTCATAATATTTCCTTCATTTAAATGAGAGGCATGAAGATCGTAGGTTTTATCAATTATATTCCACTTAGAATTAATAGCTTCCTCTACTGAAAAATCAAATAAAGCACGGTTATCAGTCTTAAATATAATGCGTCCGTCTTTAGCAAGGAGATTGTTGTATCTGGCTAAAAACTGTGATGATGTAAGTCGTCTTTTTGCATGACGGTCTTTTGGCCACGGATCTGAAAAGTTTAAATAAATTCTGTCGACTTCATGTTCAGCAAATATTTCGTTGATGTTTTCGGCGTCAAATCTTATAAAATAAAGGTTTTCGGGCATAATAACATCAGCTTTCTCAAGGGCACGTACTAAAACGCTTGAGAATTTTTCTATACCTACAAATGAAATGTCAGGATTAGCAGCTGCAAGGTCATGAATAAAACGTCCTTTACCGGTTCCAATCTCAATATAAAGTTTTGAATCCGGAGATTTTGTAAACAATTCACGCCATTTGCCCTTGTATGATTCAGGGTCATTAATGGCATATTTACAAGTGTCAATATACTCTCTCGAGCCAGGTACATTTCTTAATCGCATATTTGTAACGGCAAAAGCCTACCTCCTTATGAATTAATGCTCATTTTACGTATAAAATATATGAATTATTGTCGAACAAAAGACATAAATTATCGTAAATAAATGAGAACTGAAAGTCAAAATTAATATCAGATATAAGTATACTAAAAAAAAAAGAGAAATCATCCTATTGAATGAAAAAAATAAATCTAGTATACTTAAAATGAAGTAATCCGGTGAAAAAACGAAATGGAGTTTGTAATATATGAATCATATATTTAAATATTTTAATAAAAGAAAAGAAAATTCAAAAGGACAAAGAAATATGACACTTAGTTTTGATATTAAGAGTGCTAAATGTTTGAGAGCGGTTGTGACGATAATGGCAGTAGTATCATTATTTGTAGGCAGTTGTCTTTCTACTACTGTAGAAGCAACCAAGCATAACAAATGGCCAAAAGGTCCTTCGAAAGATAGTATAACAGCTGCATCAGCAATTGTTATGGAGTTGAATACAGGTGCAATTTTATACAATAAAAATATGGATGAAAAACATTATCCTGCCAGCATAACTAAGATAATGACTACTTTACTATGTCTTGAGAATTCTTCTTTGGACGAGGTAGTTACATTTTCAGAAAATGCAGTGTTCAGCATTGAGCCGGGAAGTTCGCACATATCTATAGTTCCGGGTGAACAAATGAAAATGGAAGATTGTCTGTACGGAATAATGCTTATGTCAGCAAATGAGGCCTGTAATGGTGTTGCTGAACATATTGCCGGCAGTATAGATGCATTTGTTGATATGATGAATGCAAGAGCAAAGGAGCTTGGGTGCAAGAATACTCATTTTGCCAATCCAAACGGTCTGTATCTTGATAATCATTACACAACTGCTTATGATATGGCACTCATTTCATGTGAGGCGATGAAAAATGACATTTTTAGGAAAATAACGGGAACTAAAACATATACTATTCCTAAGACCAATAAGCTCGAAGAGCGTAACTATATTCATAACAAACATAATATGCTATATCCGATTACATATCCGCAATATGGATATGAGTACTGTATAGGTGGAAAAACCGGGTATACTGATATTGCCCGCTGGACATTGGTTACATTTGTAAAAAAAGATGATCTGGAGCTTGTGAGTGTAGTAATGAAAACCGCCGGTCCGCCTACTATTTCGCCAAACGAGTACACAGATACAATAAAACTTATGGACTATGCCCTTGAAAATTATGAAAAACATTCTATTAATGTTGATATGTCTTCCGGTGACGAAGAGGGAACATATTCATTATTTACAAAATACAACAAAATATTTGACACGGAAAGTTCACCTTTGTATGTAAATGACAATGCCGGAGTTGTGCTTCCAAGAGGTGTTGATGTAAGCGAAGCAGAAAAAACAGTAGAATACTATAATGATAAGCAGATAGTTGAAGGCGTCAATAATATAGGAAAAATTACTTATACTTACGCAGGTAAAGTAGCGGGAGTTGCCGATATTATGTACGACACATCCAGGCTTGATGAAGTTAATTTAAGCCAAAATGTAAGTGACATAGTAAGTGATGCAGAAGCTAATAAACAAGCAGAAGAGATTGCCAAAAATGAAAAAGAAGTGTCAAAAAATGATAGCAAAAAAGAAAGTGATGGCGAAACAGATAACAATTCTAAAGGTATTTCATTAAAAAATGTGATAATATGGGTTATTATAGGAATTGTCATCTTAGCAATTATGGGATATATAGTGTATGTATTAGTAGTAAGAGCGCGTATACGTAAACATTATAATTTTTCACGGAGCTACAGAAAGCGAAGGAAATATTCGCTTATGAGGAATGAAAAAAGACGCAGAAAATATATGAAATAAAGAATATAAAACAGCAGTCTTAAATAAAATAAAAAACTGTTGACAAACGAATGAATCAAGAGTATATTTGAAACAAATTTAATAATAACTAAACCGTTGAAGCGGAGATAACGGCAATGATGCCTTTACAGAGAGCCTGGGGAAGCTGAGAGTCAGGTGAGAAACAAGTTGTCAAATGGACCGCCGAGGGCGCAGTCAAATGTGGAAAGCACAGAGTATTCTGCGACGTTTGGGCATACGTGACATGCCGGGGATATGTTGGTATCCTGCTAAGCGCACGAAAGTTTTCGTGAATTCAAGGTGGCACCGCGGATAATGCTACACTAAAATGTGTTAATATTCGTCCTTGATGGAAGTATTGAGAGTATTTCCATCAGGGATTTTTTGTTTTGTGGAATTACAGGATGTACAAAGTATATTATAATGTATAAGATTACGGAGGTGAAGGATATGATTCCGGATAAAAAGTTGTGGAGACGATGGCGAAAGAATGTTCATGAAAATAAAAAATACAAAAATTAAAGGTAGAAAAATAATATAGAATATAATAGAATGAATATATGAAATTGGAGGATGGAATTATGAAATTTAGTGATATTGAATTTGATACTTATTTTAAGAATTATCCGACACAGGACGGTTTCTTTGGAAAATACGGCGGAGCTTATGTTTCACCGGAATTGAAGAATGCAATGAAGGAGATTACAGAGGCATACAGTACAATATGTAAGTCCAGCAAATTTATTAGTGAATTGCGTCGTATCCGCAAAGAATTTCAGGGAAGACCTACACCTATTTCTCATCTTGAAAGACTTTCAGGAAGCATTGGAAATGGTGTTCAGCTTTACGTTAAGCGTGAAGATTTGAATCATACCGGAGCTCACAAGCTTAATCACTGTATGGGTGAAGTTCTCCTTGCAAAATATATGGGTAAGAAAAAGGTTATCGCTGAAACAGGTGCAGGTCAGCATGGAGTTGCTCTTGCAACGGCAGCAGCATACTTTGGACTTGAATGTGATATTTATATGGGAGCTGTTGATATTAAGAAGCAGGCACCTAATGTTGCAAGGATGAAAATTCTCGGAGCCAGAGTGGTTGAAGTTACAGAAGGTCTTCAGACACTTAAGGAAGCAGTAGATGCAGCATTTAAGGCATATTGCAATGAATATAAGGATGCGATTTATTGTATAGGTTCCGTTCTCGGACCGCATCCGTTCCCTATGATGGTTCGCGATTTTCAGAGTGTAATTGGAATTGAGGCAAGAGAACAGTTCCTTGAAATGACAGGAGAATTACCTGACGCAGTAGTTGCATGTGTTGGCGGAGGTTCTAATGCGATGGGAATGTTTGCAGGATTCCTGAATGATCCGGTGGCAATATACGGTGTGGAGCCTCTGGGAAGAGGCGAAACACTTGGAGAACATGCAGCAAGTATAAGATACGGCGAAGAAGGTATCATGCATGGATTTAACAGTATTATGCTCAAAGATGAAAATGGAGAGCCGGCACCTGTATACTCTGTTGCCAGCGGTCTTGATTATCCTTCATCAGGTCCTGAGCATGCATTCCTTCACGATATTGGAAGAGTAAAATATGACGTGGCAACAGATGAAGAAACTGTAGATGCATTTTACTCATTATCACGTTTGGAAGGTATCATTCCTGCAATAGAGAGTTCACACGCTGTTGCATTTGCCATAAAACTTGCAAAGCAGATGGATAAGGGTTCAATTTTGATTAACTTATCGGGTCGTGGCGACAAAGACATGGATTATATTATAGAGCGTTACGGAATCAGATAAGTAGTAATACGGAAAAAATATGTTGATAAGCTGCCGACTTTTTGATACGATATTTGTTAACAAAAAGGCGGCAGTTATTTACTTCCCGGCAGATAAAAGCGCTCTGCGGGGATACACAAGTGCGAAGGGTAATTGTTGCTAACGCAACCCGTCGCAGGCGGAGAATGTCGCAAGAGACATTCTATTATATATATATGTGTGTGACAAAATTATGTGTATAATATTGATATTAAGACAGTTATATGGGAGGAATGATAATGCAGGAAAATAGTGTGGCAGCAGTTGATTTGTTGGAAAGGTTCGAATTCAGAAATATAAGACAGGACGAGATTGAAGATGCAGTTAATATTGAGCAAATATGTTTTCCGCCTCATGAGGCTTGTTCAAGAGAACATATGAGTGAACGTATAATGAAAGTGCCGGAGTTATTTTTAGTTGCAGTAGATAAAAGCAACGGTAAGATTGCAGGATTTTTGAACGGTTTGGCAACCAATGAAACTGATTTTAGAGATGAATTTTTTACAGATATAAATATGCATGACCCTGAGGGAAAGAATGTTATGTTGTTAGGGCTTGATGTATTACCTCAATATCGTGGGCAGGGACTTGGAAGAGAGCTTGTGAATCAATATGTTTTAAGAGAGCGCTGCAATAACCGCAGTAAACTGATTCTTACCTGTCTTGACCAAAAAGTTGAGATGTATAAGAAAATGAATTTTCAGGATGACGGTATTGCCAATTCAACATGGGGTAATGAACAATGGCATGAAATGAGCCGCAAAATATTTATTTGAAGGAGAAATCATATTTGACACTTTACATAGACGAATCGGGTTCAATCAACAACCATATGCCCGATAACAAATATTTTATAATAGCACTTATTAATGTGTTCGGTAAGGAATCTCTTAGAAAAGCATACAAACGTTTCGTATCTGCCAACTATGATCGTTTGTATAAATTAGACTGCGACCGGGTTCATCCCCAAAGCGGAAAGGTTGTAAAAGAAAGCGGAAAAATGTTTGCCCGTGGCAAATTTCAGGAACTAAAAGGGTCAAAATTTGACAAAGAAATGAAGCAGAGATTTGTTGAATTCTTTTCCAGAAGACAATCATTTGAAATATTTTATATTAAAATTAATAATGAAAAAATGTCTGATGTTTTCTGCCAAAATAAAGCAAGAGTATTTAATTATGTGTTAAGGAGCGCACTGGAATATTTGATAAAAAATGAATATTTGCCAAATGAAAATTGTTCGCTTCAGTTAGATGAAAGAAATGAAAAAACAGATTCAAGAATGTTCCTTGTCAATTATCTTAACACAGAGTTGGTAATGAACGGAACTACAGAAGCCTTTTTTAATGTAGATTATTATGATTCAAAAACCAACAGTCTAATACAGATTGCCGACGTTTTTGCAAACCTTTATTATTCTCATTTAAAGACAGGCGGCTACGAAGAAGAAATGAAGATATTAAATGATACAGGAATTTTAAGGCACATTTTCGAATTCCCGGCGGAGTTACCATCGTAGAAGTATATTTTATTTTACTTGCAAAATGGTAAACATTGGAATAGTATATAAGGTATTAGATTTGTAAAGAAAATATCGTATGATTGATTATCTCAAAAAGGGTATGTGGTATGAAAATAATAACAAGGAAAATTCAAAAATTAACGGAAATAATATTTCGTGATAGGATTATTTTGACGTATTTGAATACAAGAACGAAGAAGAATCAGGTTAATCTTCACTGGGCACCTATTCCTAAAGTGAGGTATGGTGGAATATTGTTCAAAAAGAAGACAGAATATCAAAATCTGGGTGACGGATTGGCATTGCCGATATATGAGTATATGCTAAAGCGCAATAACCTTTCCCGTGATAAGAAACTGAATAAAACAAGGCATTTGTATACGATAGGTTCTCTTGTGGTGATGGGACATCAGAATGCTACTATATGGGGAAGCGGAATATTACAGTCCGAACCTGATGGATATATTTGGAAGCGTAACAAGTACAGAAGTTTGGACATACGATGTGTAAGAGGACCGGAGACAAAGAGAAGACTTAAAGAAAATGGTTATGACGTAGAAAATTGTCTTATAGGTGATCCGGGTGTGCTTATGCCATTAATATATTCACCAAAAATAACAGAAAAAAGACCTTATTCTGTTATCATGCATATGAATAAAAAAGAAGAAATGGATAATACAATTGATATAGTAACAAACGATTGGAAAGCTACTATCGACGAGATTGCTAACAGCGAATTGATAATCAGCAGTTCTCTTCACGGAATTATTATTGCAGAAGCATATGGCGTGCCGGCAATTCTGTTAAACAAAACAGAGGACGGAGACTTGTTTAAGTACAATGATTACTACTACAGTACCGGAAGAAAATCATATGCCATGGCGGAAAGTGTAGAAGAAGCACTTGCCATGCCAAGGCCGGAAGTACCTGATTTGTCTAAACTGCAGGATAATCTCTTAAATACATTCCCTGTAGATTTGTGGGAGGTATAAACCTGAAAATAATGCGTTGCGAATGAAAGCATGCGATATGAATAGCTGAAAAAAATGAAAATGACGTGTTGCGAATGAAAGCATGAAGTTTGAAAAAATATATGGAATATTGACAAGGGAATCTGCATATGATATTATGTAGATATCAACAGTAAGTCCTGTGTAAGTGCCGTACTCGAGGTAAGCGTCATGTGTTGGCGTCGCAAGCAGGCAATTGATATTTTTTATAAATTAAGACCGATTTATGATTGGTCTTTTTTTTATTATATAGGGTTAGGGTGTCAAAAGACACATTTATAAATATCTGATTTTTGTTTGTACCTTGAAAATTTAACACGAATTGAGTTAAGGATTTGCTTTAGATCTATATAATGGTG
>SVEK01000069.1 GCA_015057405.1 Lachnospiraceae bacterium | reverse complement strand
TTGCTTAAAGCAGTAAAATTAAGTGTTATGTATGCAGTTGGTATTATGTGTGTGGGATTAATGATATTTCAGCTGATTCCGGATAAACTATTTATGCTTTTTGATGCATCCGAACACATGCTTGAAATGGGTATTCCGGCGCTTCGCATTATCAGTGTGCATTTTCCGATTGCTGGAATTTGCATCATCTGTGGAACATTATTCCAGGCCCTTGGTAATGCCGTGTATAGTATGATTAACTCCATCTGCCGTCAGATAGTAGTATTGCTTCCGGCAGCATACTTACTTGCTCAGCTTGGCAATGTAGATTATGTGTGGTGGTCCTTCCCAATTGCAGAACTCATGTCTTTACTTATGACATGTATTTTCCTTGTGAAGATTAATAAGGATATTATTAGCAAAATTGGGGATTTGGAGTAGGATAATAAGTTGAGGTGATTTGTAAATATATTGATTTGGAAAGCAAGAATAGCATGAGTTATTCTTGCTTTTTTATGTGCCATATGATAGGATGAATTTGCACATAAGATAATCTTTTATTCCATGGTCATTCGGCCGAATTTTCCATTTTTATTATGAATGTGTGGTGATGCATATGAGGGTGTAAGGCTATAATTTTGTATGTAACTATAAACAGTTGAATATAAACTAAACAATATGATATAATCCACTTGAAAAGGTGGTGATACTATTGTGTAATGAGGATAATAATATGACAGATGAACAGTTTAAGACGTATAATCAATTGCTGGAACTAGTTGAAGAAATAATGGAAGAGTTACCGGAAGAAAAGAAGAAAGAATATAAAGAAAAGAAGAATGATATTTTATTGAAGAAATAGACATCCTCAATTTATATATTACATAGGGAGTAAAAAACAATGCACGAATTAGATAAACTTACCAAACTGGCAATGGAATTACAGTCCATGGCACAGATTGGTTTGACATATACAAAAGATATTTATGATAAGGAACGTTTTGAACGAATCAGAGAAATCTCGGCGGAACTTTTAACGCTGAAAACAGATATGCCTTTTGAAAAGGTGAAAGACTTATTCTGCTGTGAAACCGGTTATCAGACACCAAAGCTGGATACCAGAGCAGCAATTTTTAAAGATGACAAACTTCTGCTGGTATGCCAGAATGGTAAGTGGGCACTACCGGGTGGGTGGTTCGACTACAATGAAACCGTTGCATCGAATACTATCAAAGAGGCAAAAGAAGAAGCCGGCCTTGACGTAGAGCCGGTAAGAATCATTGCCATTCAGAACCGTAACAATCATAACTTTCCAAAGTATGCTTATGAGATTTGTAAGATATTTGTTCTATGTGAAGTAAAGGGAGGCAGCTTTCAGGAAAATATAGAGACAACAGAAAGCGGCTATTTTGCTTTGGACAATTTACCGGAACTTGATGAAGACAGAAATGTCTATTCGCAGATTGAGATGTGCTTTGACGCATATCATGATAAGAACTGGAAGGTTGTATTTGAATAAAACTGTAAAAAAATATGCATTGGAGGGAACGGAAATGAAAAAAATATTTGAAAAACATGAGACATTAATAAGCATACTATTAATAGTTTTATATGTAGTAATCAATTCTTATTGTATGCAAAACTTTGGTTTGGAAGATTATAGAAGTACAATTATTAACACTATTTTTTCCATTGCTTTGTTAGCCTTGATAATCAGCCTTGGCAGAACCGCATATTATGGATTGACGAAAGTTACTGATTTGAAAAAATATCTATATTTTCTTCCTTTACTATTGATTATTTTGCATAATATAATGGGTGGAATTCATATTAACAATACGCCTGAAGAAATTGTCTTTCATATTTTAACAATGTTTAACATTGGTTTTTTAGAAGAAATTATTTTCCGAGGATTCTTATTTAAAATGATGGCAAAGGATAATGTAAAAAGTGCAATCATAGTAAGTTCTGTTACTTTTGGAATCGGACATGTTGTTAATTTGCTAAATGGTGCTGATTTAATTCCGACATTAATGCAGATGTGTTACGCAATTGCCTTGGGATATTTGTTTGTTACTATATTTTATAGGAGTAAATCGCTTGTTCCATGTATAATAACACATATCCTGATTAATTCACTTTCAATTTTTAATGTTGCAAAAGCAGGATCATTATATCGGACAATTATCTTATTAATGGTGGTACCTCTTGTTTATGCAATCTACATAAATAAAACGGTTAAAGAATAAATGAATAAACTAAACAACTGCGCATATCAATAGAAAAGACCCAGGTCATATGATGACCCGGGTCTTTTGTATTAAACTGCGGATGAAGGGAGTCGAACCCCCACGGTCTCCCGCCAGAACCTAAATCTGGTGCGTCTGCCAATTCCGCCACATCCGCTTGTGGTTTAACCACGAATGTCATTATACCGTTTGATGAGAGTTATGTCAATTAGAAAAGCAAAACCCCGGAAATTAAATTTCCGGGGTTCGTTATTATTAAAAACTTATTTTGCCTGTTCAAGAGCAAGTGTAACAGTTGTGATGTCACAAACTTCTGTTGGTCCGTAGTACTGGATAGCACCCGGATATTTGAAGCATGTTTCAAGAGCCCACTGTTCACGATGAGCTTCGAAGTATTTGAATGGTGCGCCATCAAGTTCAACAAGAGCTTTCTTGATAACCGGCTTATCTTCACCATGTCTTCTTTCGATGTTCATCATCTTAGTGATTGGCATACCGCCTGCAACCCATTCATTAGCTGGTGCAGAAAGGTTAGAAACTTTTGATAAGTATCCGTTGTAACCATACTGGATAAGCATAAATGCATTGTATCCTAATGAGTAGCAGTAATCTGAGTCAAAGTTTGAAGGGAATGCACATCTTCCTTCATATCCTAAGAAGTGATGAAGTGTGCTGAATTTGCCCTTGTATGTACCAGCTGCTTTTCTAGCTGCTAATTTATCAGCTACAAGTGCTGAGAATAATTTTTCAGATTCAATTAAAGAAACCTGTACATTACCGTGTGGATCTCTTTCTAAGAATAACTGCTGCTGGATAGCCTGTGGAAGAATTGCGAATACTTCCATAGATTCCTTTGTTAAGCCTTTTTCAATGAATGCATATTTAGCTTCCCATGATGGAAGAGCATTGAATTCATCCGCCTTGCTTCCTGCGAGAAGTTCGTTGATTTCCTGGATTAATACAGAGAATTCAGGAACGAATTCTACAACACCTTCAGGAATAACTGCAATACCGAAGTTCATTCCCTTGGCAGCTCTTGCTTCTACAGAATCAGCGATGTAATCTGCAATTGCAGAAAGAGACATTTTCTTAGCTGCAACTTCTTCTGAAATTAAGCAGATGTTTGGCTGTGTTTCAAGAGCACACTCTAAAGCTACGTGAGAAGCACTACGTCCCATAACTTTGATGAAGTGCCAGTACTTCTTAGCTGAGTTACAGTCTCTTGCAATGTTACCAATGATTTCGCTGTATGTCTTAGTTGCTGTATCAAAACCGAATGAGCATTCGATATCTTCGTTCTTTAAGTCACCGTCGATTGTCTTAGGACATCCGATAACCTGAACGCCTGTGTTATTAGCTGCAAAGTATTCAGCAAGAATACCTGCGTTTGTATTGGAATCGTCACCACCAATGATTACGATAGCTGTGATGCCGTGCTTCTTACATACTTCAGCAGCGATAGCAAACTGTTCATTTGTTTCTAATTTTGTTCTGCCGGAACCGATGATATCGAAACCACCTGTATTTCTGTACTGATCAACATATTCATCAGTTAACACAATGTAGTCATCTTCGATAAGTCCGCTTGGGCCGCCCTTGAAACCGTAAAGTTCGTTTTCTTTGTTAGTAGCCTTTAATGCGTCATATAAACCACAAACAACGTTGTGTCCACCAGGAGCCTGTCCACCGGAAAGGATAACACCTACAATCTGCTTCTTAGCTTCTGAAGTGTTCTGGCCCTTCTGGAATGTAATTTCCTTTTTACCATAAGTATTAGGGAAAAGAGCTTTGATTTTTTCCTGATCAGCTACACTCTGTGTTTCTGCGCCTTCA
>SVEK01000068.1 GCA_015057405.1 Lachnospiraceae bacterium | reverse complement strand
CGAATGAAACGATGTATCAGCATAATTCTTTCATTAACGCTTTTGTTAACCGGCACACTCGTCTTTGCCGAAGAGGGTGCAGTTGAGTCTATCAAAATCGGACTTAGCAAAACTACTATGAAGGTTGGAGAAACGCAAAAAATCCTTGTTTCTGTAACACCTTCAAATGCAATGGCACAGTATGAGTATGAGTCGGATAATCCTGATGTCGTTACTGCAGCAATTGGTACCTTAATTGCAAATAGCGAAGGTACTGCAAATATTACTGTCAGAGTAAGCGGAACCGAAATTCAGGATACTGTGGCTGTTACGGTTTCAAATAAAGAACCCGGCAGTGATACCGGCAATGAAAACGAAGATGACAGCAAAGATGAACCCCAGGGTGAAGAAGTAATCAAGGTTAACAAGATTACTGTTGAGAATAAAACGCTCTATCTTGAAAGATATGAGACAGAAAGAATCGTATATTCGATTTTTCCCGATGATGCAACCAATAAAGATGTTTCATACAGAAGTTCAAACACATCAGTTGCAACAGTTGATGACAGAGGTTATGTATATGCCAAAAGGTCCGGTAACACTACAATCACATTAGAATCGGATGATGGTAATGCGTCAGCTACTGTAAAGGTTTATGTTTCAGATGAATATGAGGACGATGATGATTATGATTCCACCCTCAGAAATATCTACATAACATATGACGATGAGATTGTAGGAAATGAGTTTGAAGTGATGGAGAATACTACAACTCAGTTATCTATAAAAGCATCGCCTTCTTCTGCAAGTAAGAAAGTAACATGGAGAAGCTCAAACACCAGAATCGCAACTGTTGATTCAAATGGCAGGGTTAAGGGTGTTAAAAAAGGCACCTGCACGGTATATGCAACTTCATCGGTTAATTCTTCAAAGAGAGACAGTGTAAAAATTGTAGTTACTGATTATGTCAAATATCCTGATTCCATTTCAATAACTCCGCAGGAGAATGCTGTTTATGAGACGGGTAATTCAGTCCAGTTTACAGCTTCCGTTCATCCGGAAGACACAACAGAACGCGATATTATCTGGAAAGTTACAGGCGGAGCTAATATTTCCCAAAACGGATTACTGCAGATAACAGATGGCGGGGAGATTACTGTTAAAGCATATTCGTCTAATCACAAAACCGTTGGTGAATATACATTTTCAGCAGTATATAGCAAAAATCATTTTTCTCTTGTTGGAAGTTCATATAACCTTATGAACAACAGAGCCATCGAAATGTATTTTGATACTGATGTAAGTTCGTGGTCAGCAATGAGCAATCTCTTTGCTACAACTGATGAAAGCGGTAACGGAGAAAAAATAAAAATCTCTGTAAAAACTGACGGCAAGAAAATATCTGTTTCCCCGGTCGAAAGCTGGCCGGAAGGTGATGTGTATCTCTTTATAAAAGAGTCGCTGTCCGATATCAACGGAAACAGATTAGGTAGGAATGTAAAATACAAATTGAATATAAGAGGTAATGTATATGATAAATAAAATCAAATCATTAAACAGAAAACAGTGGTTTATGATTGCAGGTGCACTTCTTTTAGTCGTTGCACTTGTAGTTACAATTTGTTTGGTTTGCAATCGTCCTCAGGAGGGCGAGCTGGTTTTAGAAGACATCAAAGAAATTGAGATAACTGAAGCGGATATGAAGCAATACCGTGAGCGTATCGGCAGTGATATGGATATCAAAAAAGCATATCTGATTCTCTTTGAAGACGAGGCAAGCTGCCGCACTTTCATTGAAGAGCACGGGGCGGACCAAAATCCTACTGCCGCAGGCATAGGAATTATTCCAATGATGGAAAACGGATATTATAACATTGTGGGTAAGCGCACGATAGAAGAAGCTTTTGATGCACTTGCAGACGGTGAGTATTCGAAGGAACCGGTTATTTACAGTAATATGTATTGTTACTTAAAAAGAATTGGTATTGAATCTCCTGTAAATGATGATGAGGCCCTTAAAGAACTTATCCAGAATGAGAGATATCAGGAATTGAAGAAGGCTGGTGATTAATGTGAAAAAACTATTTGCACTTTTACTGTGCATATGTATGTTAACAGGCACAGTTGCTTATGCTGTTGCACCAAACCCTGGTGTAACAAACGCAGAATATGAGGTATGGACTCAATCTCCTAGCATTACCTGCGGTATTACAGCGGATGATATGACAATATATAAAGCGTTAGACCAAAATATATTGCAGCTCTATCCGTTACCGCAAGTGGGCAGCAACTACTATCTGGCTATATGTACAGAGAAGGTAACGGATGGCGGTTGGAGCGGCAAAACAAAAACCTCATACCATGATTTTTTCACACTGTATACAACGGAAGACAGTTTTATAATTATCAGTAAAAGTTCAGCAGGTGAAGAATACTATTGGGACAGAGGTTTTAGTTTTGCGGATATTTCTTCAAAAATTGATGCTTCATATTATAAAAATATCGGCTCAGAAAAACCTTGCTACATTTTAAACCCACAAGGTAAGTATACAAACTCTAACTATGATGAGTATGATGAGTACTTCTTTATAACCGATAAAGGTTACATTTACAAAATGAGTAGTAATGCAGAGTACGGATGTGAGGGCTATCCTTTTATAAAGGATAAAATTTTATACAGAGGACAAAATGCGTATAGAAGTAGCTCAAGTACGAAGTATTATTATATGTCAGATGGTTCAACTAAGGCAAGTAACTCTACACCGATGATATTTAAAAGCGGAACTTTAACGCAAGGAACTGCTGTAAGACATAGTATTGCAGAAATGACAACAGCAAATGGATATGCTTTGTATACAGAAGGGTTTGCATCAAATATGAGCATGCCTTCATATTATCCAATTCCTGATAGTGATAACTTGTTTTTCACAATGGGAACAACAAGAACTCTTGACAGTACAGATAACAGGTATTATTACTACCTGAACCTGACCATTTACAAATCAAATAAAGGAAACATGACGAAGGTGAAATCGCAGACTATACCCACGAAGAATACATCTTCAACATTTTCAACACAAAGTATCCTGGGTATTGATGCTAGCTATTACACGAGTAAGGGACTTCCAATTCCGGCTGTGGCTTTTGACCACTATGCCGTAATAGCACGTGATGGAACAATATGCGGTTTGCAATTGGATACATCAAAGTATTATAATTATGTTTATCCGTGTACATATAATGGACGTTTCGGAGTGATTCGTTCATACAATGGTAACAGTACAATTTACAAACAGGATCCGACAAATAACAGTTATTATTATTGGCAGGTTATAAATGAAATCAGCTTTGACACATCAGGTAACAAGACAATCGGAGCAGATACGGAACTCAGAATTCAATCTTCTGCACATAGTGGACAGGTAGGGTATTTTACAAGTTATAGCTCTTTTTCATCCGGGTTTTCTAATATAACTAGTAATAGTGTTAAAGCATGGTTTGGAAGAACATTGACCAATAAATTCCCGGACGGTAGATACGTTACGGCAAGTTGGATGGGCGTGGGAGACGGAATTTATGAACTATGGTATAATATCTATAATCCCGACGGTACATTAAGAGCGACAGGTGCTTCCGGCTATTCCGGATATTTTGGTTCCATTTTTAACACATATGATTTGATTACCTATGCGGTTAACAATAGTAAGTTTCTTGTCTGCTTAGGTGACATTGGCAACTCATTCTTAAAAGAGTATTACAGATATGCGGTGGTTGAGGAAACCGATACAGGTGAAATTGTAAGTAAGGTTGAACTTGGCGAAAAGAACATTACTCCGCCTAACACTTCGGATACAGAGGTTGTTCAAAGCAAAATTGATTTTGGTTCTACGGACTTACCGCTTGGTTACAATATCAAAGACAATGTAATCGACTCAGGAAAGCTTGATGCAATTCTTCGTGATCAGGTAAACAGCGTCAGACTTAATGATATTGTTATTCTTGCGAAGGAAGGCTACCAGAGCGGAGAACAAAACACAGGTGTTACCTTAAGCTCATATTCATCGTATGATTATTCCTTCGGTTCTTCGTATGTAAGGTTATATACTAACGGTCAGTATTTCAGATGGTATTGCTACAATCCGGAAGACTTAACTCCGGGAA
>SVEK01000032.1 GCA_015057405.1 Lachnospiraceae bacterium | reverse complement strand
TACCGGAGCAGGAGAAATAACCGGTGCAGCAGTAACAACCGGTACCGGTGTTGCCGGAATCTCATCCTGAGTAAACTGCCAGTAATCAAATTTAAAAAGATTGGTCTTCTCTTCATCACCGGTAAAACATAAATACAAATCATGTGTTCCAGTTGCTTTTGTTTTGTCTATTTCAACAGTCACTAAATACCACATATCGTAACTTCCTGTACCAAAAACCTCATAATTACAAAGAAGCTCACCATCTTTAGAATCAAGCCTGACTTCAATATATCCGGCAGTCTCTCCCTCAGCAACCTCAGATGAGGTTTGTGCCGTAAATTCAACAGCACCATACTCTGTAAAATCTACATTCTTAACTAATATACTGTCTCCATCTTCAATATCAGTTACATACACATCCTTATCCTTAGGATCATCAGGATAGAAACACTGCTTCTCTATGTCTTTACCTTCTGCCATAGTTTCAGCTTCTACACGTTGGTACGGATTAAGTGTATCGCAGGCTTCCGGACCGTCTCCGGTCATTGGAATAGTTTCAATCGTTCCGTCTTCGTTATAATATAACTCTTCTACAGCAACGGAACGCTTGTATCCGCCACCACCCGGTAGTCTTCCTGTATGATAAAATATATAAGTATGTCCTTTATAATCTACTATTCCGGGATGATTGGTAAAACTTCCCGTTCCCTTTCCGTCATCCATGTTTTCATCAAGAATTATTCCCTTATACTCCCACGGTCCGAGTGGACTGTCGGACATTGAATAATCAATTCTTTCCGGAATTCCGTTGGCTGCATATATCATATAATAATGACCGTTACGTCCGTAAAACCAAGGTCCCTCTTCGTATAAAGTAGGTCTTCTTACCTTGTTCTTATCATCTACTCTTACACCAACACCAAACTCAGCCTGTGCCTGTGCGCATGCTTCACTAACATAATCTGCATATGAACCGTCAGCAATCTGTCCATTTGCATTGGTAACATCACTCAAGTCAGAAAAATCAGCAGTTTCAAGATCCCATTTTTTAATACCCTTGACAAACCCGTCACTATTCAAACTATCATCATAACTTATCATGTCATCATTAAGTTTTACGCAGAACAAATCAGGATTACCCCAATATAAATAAGCCTGACCATCAGTATCAATCCATACAGTAGGATCAATATAATTAGGTGCCGGACCTACAAGCGGTTCCCCAAGAGGGTCTTCAAATGGTCCTGTAGGAGAGTCTGAAACTGCAACACCTATGGCAGTCTGACCATTTTTCGCATTAATCGGTACATAAAGATAGAACAATCCGTCTCTTTCAATACACTGACATGCCCATGAAGAATTCTCTTTAGCCCATTCAAATTCCCTGAAGCTAAGAACTGTACCATGATCAGTCCAGTTAACCATATCAGTTGTTGAAAAACAACTCCAATCATTCATCGAAAAAAATCCATTAACCGTAACATCTTCATCATGGGACGTATACACATACAGTCTCCCATCGGAACACACCATCGGGGCAGGGTCAGCAGTATATCTGTCCTGAACTATCGGATTAACAGCTTCAACTTTCTCTGTCGGAGCAAGTGCCACACCGGCCATTGTCCCAATAATCATAGTAAGAGTTAACACCCCGGCAACAACCACTTTGCCAAATGAAAATAAACGCATAAAAAAACCTCCTAAATGTATTATAATATAAAGCCTATATGTTCCCATATTACGCAATATTTAGTATATTTTATACTCTATTTTTTCACAATGAACTATTATTATAACAATATGATATTATGAGTCTTAACCTGTATTTTTCATACCAAAAACATATGTGTATTTCTCTATTACTTCTATTAAAAATTTTACCCAAACTCTTGACAAAGAACCGGATTCCTCCACACCTGCTATTAATGGGTTTTACCCAACTCTTGACAAAGAAGATAAAACAGAGCCGGTATCATGTGATAAAACACAATTTATACCGACTCCGTCTTATTATTTCACTTCTAATTATTACTGATAATTACTATTAATCATTTATAAAAGCATCACTTTATAAATCAATTAACTCTAACCGATATTAAACCGGATAAACTTTGTCTGTCTTGTCTGCAAGTGCAGCATCCACACCATTATCCTGAGTCTCACGATATTCGAAGAACTCTTTAGCAACCTGTGGGAACAATGCGTATGAAAGAACATCTTCATCCTGTCTCTTCCACTGCTTGCACTCTTCTTCAAATTTAGCAAGTCCCGGTTCTAAATCATCAGCAGGACGATGTGTTATAGGCTGAACATCACCAAGTGCCTTCTTCTGAACTTCAGGATTACTTGGAAGAACACTCTGTCCATATTTTCCTGCAAGAAGATCACGGCTTTCCTTAGTAAACTGCTTATAACGCTCGCCATATACAACATTAAGAACAGCCTGAGTTCCAACAATCTGACTTGAAGGTGTAACAAGAGGTGGCTCACCATAATCTTTACGAACTCGTGGCACTTCCTCAAGAACTGCATCAAACTTATCTGACTGATTCATTCCGGCAAGCTGTGATACAAGGTTACTAAGCATTCCGCCCGGTACCTGATAACGAAGTGTATTAATATTAACACCCATAACCTTAGTACTGTAAAGACCGCTTTCAATCCACTCTTCACGCATTGGCTTGAAGTAATCAGCGATCTCAGCAAGAAGATCCATGTCAAATGCAGGATCAAACTCAGTTCCCTCAAATGTTTTAGCCATAACTTCTGTAGCAGGCTGACTAGTACCCATAGCAAGTGGTGACATTGCAGTATCAATGATATCACATCCGGCTTCAACTGCTTTCAAATATGTCATTGCAGCAACACCTGATGTGTAGTGTGTATGAAGCTGAATAGGAAGCTTAGTTCCTTCTTTAAGAGCTTTAACAAGCTTCTCTGCTTCATAAGGAACAAGAAGTCCTGCCATATCTTTGATACAGATTGAATCAGCACCCATCTCTTCTATCTTACGAGCTATATCTCTCCAATAGTCAAGTGTATATGCCTCACCAAGTGTATAAGAAAGAGCAACCTGAGCATGACCTCTTCCTTCCTGAACCTTAAACTTGTTAGTAGCACTAACAGCAGTCTCAAGGTTACGGATATCATTCAAACAGTCAAAGATACGAATTACATCAATACCGTTTGAAATTGACTTCTGTACAAAATATTCAACAACATCATCCGGATAATGACTGTAACCAAGGATGTTCTGTCCGCGGAAAAGCATCTGAAGCTTAGTGTTCTTAAATCCGTCACGAAGCTTACGAAGTCTCTCCCATGGATCCTCCTTAAGGAAACGAAGTGAAGCATCAAATGTTGCACCACCCCAGCACTCAACTGAGTGATATCCGACTTTATCCATCTTTTCAATGATTGGCAACATCTGCTCTGTTGACATTCTTGTTGCAATCAGAGACTGATGCGCATCACGAAGTATAGTTTCAGTAATTTTAACTGGTCTTTTTTCTCCGGCCATCATATATTCCTCCTATAAAATATTATTTATTGTACTCCAAATATAGCCATGAATACACCGGCTGCAACTGCAGTACCGATAACTCCGGCAACGTTAGGTCCCATCGCATGCATAAGAAGGAAGTTAGTAGGATCAGCTTCTGAACCAACCTTCTGTGATACACGGGCAGCCATAGGAACGGCTGATACACCGGCAGAACCAATAAGCGGGTTAACCTTACCTTTTGTCATATAACACATTAATTTACCAAATAATACACCGGCCGCAGTACCAACGGCAAATGCTACAAGACCAAGCACTACAATAGCAAGTGTTGTAGGCTTAAGGAACGCTTCTGCACTTGTAGTAGCTCCTACTGATGTACCAAGAAGAATAACTACAATATACATAAGTGCATTGGAAGCAGTCTCAGCAAGCTGCTTAACAACTCCACACTCTTTGAAGAGGTTACCAAGCATAAGCATACCAATAAGTGGTGCTGTTGTCGGAAGAATCATTACAACTACGATTGTAACGATAACAGGGAAAAGAATCTTCTCAAGTTTAGATACAGGACGAAGCTGTTCCATCTTGATTTTACGTTCTTTTTCAGTTGTAAATAACTTCATAATCGGTGGCTGGATAATTGGAACAAGTGACATATATGAATATGCTGCCACTGCAATTGGTCCAAGCAAAGCAGTCTGTCCAAGCTTACCAGCAAGGAAGATTGATGTAGGACCGTCAGCTCCACCGATAATTGAAATAGCTGCTGCTGCTTTATCATTGAAATCAAGAACCGGCCATATTACATTCATTCCGATAGCAAGAAGATACGCAGTAAAAATACCAAACTGTGCAGCTGCTCCAAGAAGGAAGCTCTTTGGATTGGCGATAAGAGGACCAAAGTCTGTCATCGCACCTACTCCAAGGAAAATAAGAGAAGGAAGAATTGACCACTCATCAAGTCTGAAGAAGAAGTGGAATAATCCCTCACCATGTCCGTTAACACCCTCTGCCATAATGTCAGGATAGATATTAACCAAAAGCATACCAAAAGCAATCGGTACAAGCAAAAGCGGTTCATATCCTTTCTTAATAGCCAGATACAGGAAAAGACATGCTACTGCAATCATAAGATAGTTTCCCCAGCCAAGGCTAAGAAAAGCAGTCTGATGAAACAGATTATTTAAAGTACTCGATACATATTCCATGTAATATTACCTCCCGGATTAATAAGTAGCCAAAAATTAGTTAAGTGTAGCCAAAACGTCTCCGGACTCTACTGAAGCGCCTTCTGATACGTTAATGCTTGCAACTGTACCATCCTGCGGTGCAACTACTTCATTTTCCATCTTCATAGCTTCAAGAATCAGAAGAACGTCACCTTTCTTAACAGCCTGTCCTGCGCTTGCTTTAACAGCAAGAATCTTACCAGGCATTGGTGCGTTAACCTTTACACCACCCTGAGCGCCTGCAGGTGCAGCTGCCTTTGCAGCAGGTGCAGCTTTAGGAGCTGCTGCTTTAGGAGTTGCTACCGGAGCACCACCTTCACCAGCCTCAACTGTTACATCATAAACATTACCATTAACTGTTATTGTATAAGTCTTCATTAATATATCCTCCTTAAATAATCAAATAATATGAATTTTAACAAAATCCTCTTTTTTTAATTGAACGAACATAAAGTCCGTCAGCCGGTGCATCATATGCACCTTCCTCATCTTCTTCATATGCTGCAATAGCTGCTGCAATAACAGCTGCAATCTCTTCACTGTTATCTGAAACAGGTTCAGCAACCGGGGCAGGCGCAACATCAGAAGCAACCGCTTCAGCCTTTTTATCAGACTTATTGCCAATTTTACCAAACAACTTAAACAATGAAATGATGAATGAGATAAATATAAGAACTGCGAATACTACGCCCATTCCCATCAGTGTATTAAGTCCTGCTTTTAAGAAACTTCCATCCTCACTTTTTGTCGCTTCAGAATCTGCATCTCCTTCAGTACCTGCCTGCGCAGCAGCCTCTGCATCTCCTTCAGTAACAGTGAAAGCAGCATTGGTATATGTTGCCATATCACTTGAGAAATCAAGCTTAAATGTGAATTCTTTATTGGTGAACTTTACAGTTTTTGTGAAAGTACCTGAAGTAAAGTCATCTGACAAATCACCTTTCACTTCACCAAAAGTCTCTGCTTCACCTGCGTCAGCAATCATAGTCTCATATTCTTCTTCGCTAAGGTCATATGTTACTCCAATGCCCTGAACTTCTAACTTAATAGTAGCAATATCAACTTTTTTCTGACTTCCGGTTGCCCATGCTTCTACAAAGTCATCAAGCAGCATTCCTATCTGACTAATATACTGCTGCTTATACTGCTCCATCATTGCATCCATATCTGAAGAATCATCTGTAGTTTCTTCGGATGCATCAATTGCATCTACACCATTTTCAGCATCTGCTGAATCTGCTGTTTTTGCTTCAGGAGCTGCAGTAGCAATAGCGCTATTAACCGGACCGGATATACCAAAACTTAAACAGGCAATGATAGAAAGTATTGCTAATAGTCTTTTTTTCATAATGCCTCTCCTTACATATTAATATAACATCTCTAATGCATAAACAAGCTGCTTACGAACTGCCTGTGCATCAATAATTGTATCAACATAACCTCTCTTGGCAGCTGCCTCAAGACTTCCTTCCATGCCGGCTTCTGTATCAACAATTTTAGCCATAAGCGTTGCATCCATAGTACCAACCTTAGCATCGCTAAGGGCAAATACCATATCTGCTCCGATATGTTTAGAATTCATTGTGATGTAAGCACTTCCGTAAGCACTACCTGTAATAAGGTTTACTTTAGGAACATCTGCACATGCAAATGCAGCTGTAAGTTTTGCTGCTGCAGCCGCAACAGTCTTCTCTTCATCCATTGTTGCAGCATAACCTGTAACATTGGTTAATGAGAGAACCGGAATTCCAAACGCATCACAATATCCAATAAAGTCTTCAGCCTTACCACAACCGGCTGTTGTAAGAACTGTATCATACTTAACTGTTGCTTTACCATCTTCGCCAAGTTCAGCAGCTCTGTTAGCAACAGCACCAACTGTAATACCGTTAAGCTTAATGAAACCTGTCACCATCTCTTTAGCATATCCGGCTTTAACTTCAATAAACTCGTTGTTGTCTGAAATATCTGCAAGAGCCTTAGCTGGGTCTGCCATATCTGCCGCGAACTCAGGAACAAGACGATTAAGATCATCTTCACAATCACTGATTGCCATATCCTCGCAATTAGCAGGAATCATTGTGATGAAATCTCTCATCTGCTCAAATAATGCTTCTTCGCCTTCACATACAAAATCTACTGTATTAGCAGTGCTCTGGAAAGCAGCGGAACTAGTATCACACTTTTCAACATAATTACCTGCAATAGCATTAGGTGAATTCACGAAAAGTTTTGCTCCGGCTTCCATAAATGTAAAGTCGCTCATAACTGATGAAACAGCAACTCCACCACCACATGTTCCAACTACTGCTGAAATCTGTGGAATAACTCCTGATGCCTCTGCCTGCTTAGCAAAGATGCTACCAAATCCTGCAAGTGCATCAACAGATTCCTGAAGACGGAATCCTGCACAATCAATAATTCCTACAACAGGTGCTCCGGCCTTAATAGCCATATCATACATGTTGCAAATTTTGCGGGCGTGCATCTCACCGATGGAACCACCCATAGCAGTAGCGTCCTGACTATACACATAGACAACACTGCCATCAACTAAGCCGTATCCTGTTATGACACCGTCACCAGGAACTGACTTTTCCTGCATGTTAAAATCTGTGCTTCTCTTAGTAACGAGTGCACCGATTTCAACAAAACTGTTTGCGTCTACAAGAGCATTGATTCTGTCTCTTGCTGACAATTTTGTTGCATTGCTCATTATCAGCCCTCCAAATATATAATTTATAATACCAATATTTCTCAGGCTATATTCTATATCTTTTATCGAAAAAAAGCAATACCCTAAAAAAAGTCAGACAATTCAAAATTCACATATCAATTTGACTGTATATTGTTAATTATTTAACAAAAATTTACATTCGCTATTACTTCTTTATTATCATAACGTTACCAAACGATACATATTATAATATGAAACAATTCTCTATCCAAAGGTCAATTTATGATAAAGAAAATACTTAGCATACTGTGTGTATCCTTATCAATTATTATTCTCTCAGCAAACGAAATGTCCAAATACAATATTATCATTAACAATTTGCGTCAACCACAAATAACAGTCCCTAATCCGGTAACTATCCCAATCAAAGGAAATATTCCAAACGAGCAGGGAACTGACCATTCGGGAGACATCAATTCAAACATTAACAGTATTATCAATAGCAATACTGCCAACAGTACAAATAACGATAATAATATTTCAGGAATTGCCGGTAAGCCAAGTAACATCATAAAAAATCTATATGCAAATTCAGCATGTCTGATGGATACTTTTTCAGGGCGCGTATTATATAGTAAGGATGCCGACAAACCACTTCCCATGGCAAGCACAACAAAGATTATGACTTGTATACTGGCATTAGAACTGGGCAATCCAAATGATATCGTCAAAATATCACGATATGCATCAAGCATGCCGGATGTGCAGCTAAACATATGTGAAAACGAACAGTATAAATTAAATGACCTATTATACTCTCTCATGCTTGAATCACATAATGACACCGCTGTTGCTATTGCAGAACATATCGGCGGGTCCGTGGATAATTTTGCAAAATTGATGAACGAAAAGGCTGCAATTCTTGGATGTAAAGATACTTGTTTTGTGACTCCTAACGGACTCGACAAAGACAATCACCATTCTACCGCTTCAGACTTATGTCTTATAGCTGCATATGCTATAAACAATCCTGAATTTATCAAGATAATCCAAACGCCTTCTTACAATTTTAATGAGTTGTCAGGTAAACGTTCTTTTACGGTAAATAATCATGATGCATTTCTTGGCATGTACAAAGGAGCCATCGGAATAAAAACCGGCTTTACAGGTAAAGCGGGTTATTGCTTTGTAGGGGCTGCAAAACA
The DNA here is from genome assembly GCA_015057405.1 of Lachnospiraceae bacterium. Lineage (GTDB taxonomy): Bacteria > Bacillota > Clostridia > Lachnospirales > Lachnospiraceae > V9D3004. The sequence continues at coordinate 26,301 of SVEK01000032.1, read as the reverse complement.
AAACAACATGACTCTTGTATCTGCAGTACTTGCCAGTGGATGGCCTCCAAATAAATCGTACAAATGGTCCGACACATGTAAACTTATGGACTACGGATTCAACAACTACCAACTTGAAACAATCCTTAATGGTCCTATTTCTCTTCAACCGCTACCCGTTATTAACGAACTAAATCAAAGTAATAGCGCTGACAAAATCATTAATCTGTACTGTGAAGGAACGTACACATTACCTGTATCATCATCAGATAACATATATCTTAGCTTTGAATTGCCACAAAAAGCAGTTGCTCCAATTGAAACAGGCACAACAATGGGATTGGCTCATCTTATTGTAAATGATAATATCGTTGCCCAATACCCAATTACAGCTGCCAACTCAGCACGTGAGTACTCTTACAAGGATTATTTTATGTTTATTATTGACACACTTCTTTCTTAAATGTAAGATATAAAGTATTGTATTTTTATAATGAAAGGTTGGATATATTATTATGGCACAGAACGTTTTGAAAGAAGTATTTGCTACAGATGTGTTTAGTGATGCCGTTATGCAGGAGCGTTTACCAAAAAAGGTTTATGCGTCCTTTATGGAAATAGTTGAAAATGGTGGCGAATTAGATATCACTATTGCCAACGTCATTGCCCATGCAATGAAAGAATGGGCAGTCGAGCACGGTGCAACACATTATTCACACTGGTTCCAGCCTATGACAGGCATAACTGCCGAAAAACATGATTCATTTCTTAATGCTTCTTCTACAAGCGAAGCAATACTTGAATTCTCCGGAAAAGAGCTCATAAAAGGAGAACCTGATGCATCATCATTTCCGTCAGGAGGACTTCGCGCAACATTTGAAGCAAGAGGATATACAGCATGGGATATTACATCTCCTGCATTTTTAAGAGAAGATGCTGCCGGAGTAACGTTATGTATACCAACTGCATTTTGTTCATATACCGGCGAAGCACTTGACAAGAAAACTCCTCTACTGCGTTCTATGGAAGCAATCAACAAACAGGCAACTCACACGGTACATTTATTCGGATATACAGATGTAAAAAAAGTTGAATGTTCAGTAGGTCCGGAACAGGAATATTTCTTAATTGACAGAGAAAAATATCTCAAACGTGATGACCTTATTTTCTCAGGCAGAACCCTTTTTGGGGCAATGCCGCCTAAAGGTCAGGAACTTGACGACCATTACTTTGGTACTATTCGCGAGAGAATTGCTTCATATATGAAAGAACTCAATATTGAGCTTTGGAAACTTGGAATACTCGCAAAAACACAGCATAATGAAGCGGCACCTGCACAGCATGAAATGGCACCAATATATTCGACTGCCAATATTGCTACAGACCACAATCAACTTACAATGGAAACAATGAAAAGAGTAGCAAGAAGACACGGACTTGAGTGCCTCCTTCACGAAAAACCATTTGAAGGTGTTAACGGTTCCGGAAAACATGACAACTGGTCTCTTGTTACCGACACCGGCGTTAACCTTTTGGATCCGGGAAAAGAACCTCACAATAACCTTATGTTTTTATATATGCTAAGCGCAGTAATAAAAGCAGTTAAAGATTATGCCCCTCTTCTACGTTTGTCAGCCTCCAATGTAGGAAACGACCACAGACTTGGAGCTAACGAGGCACCTCCTGCTATCATATCCGTATTTTTAGGCGAACAGCTTGAGGATATCGTCGACCAGATTATTGAAAATGGTGAAGCTACGTCAAGCATTCGTGGTGAAAAAATGAACACAGGAGTAACAACCCTGCCTAATTTTAGAAAAGATGCAACAGACAGAAACCGCACATCACCATTTGCATTCACCGGAAACAAATTTGAATTCAGAATGGTTGCTTCTTCCATGTCCGTATCCGGAGCCAATACAGTACTTAATTCTATTGTTGCTGATACTCTTGAAAACATGAACAAAAACATCGAAGGACTTGAGGGCGAAGAATTTATTTCAGCCGTAAAAAAGACAATTCAAACAACTCTGAAAGACAACAAAAACATAATATTTAATGGCAACGGCTACTCTGACGAATGGGTTGAAGAAGCTATAAAACGTGAACTCCCTAATGTAAAAACAATGGTAGATGCCACAAAATACTATACCGACCCTACTGTTATTGCCATGTTCGAAAGACAAAACGTATACACAGAAATAGAACTCAAATCAAGAGAGGAAATCAATTACGAAACATACTCAAAAATGCTTCACATTGAAGCTCTTACAATGATTGAAATGGCTTCAAAATTATACATACCTGCAATAATCAGGTACTGTACCAGCCTCGCAAAATCAATCAACGAAATAAAAGCCACAGGAATACCTGCCGCCACAACCGTTCAAAACGATTTGCTTATTAAAGCCAGCTCACTTCTTGCCGATGCCCAAAATGCGCTAAGTCAGCTTATCGAGAAAACCGGAAAAGCCGAACACCAAAACGAAGGCGAAGAATCTGCCGTATACTACAGAGATGTTATCAGAGAAGCAATGACCGCTCTCAGAACTCCGATAGATGCACTCGAAATGATCGTAGACAAAAGCTTTTGGCCGGTACCAACATACGGCGACATCTTGTTCGAAATCTAAAAAAACCGGGTCACCGGTCACCACACGAGACCTGCTCCTGTTCGTATACATACACAACTCGAGTGGGTCTCTTTTTTCATTCAAAATCGAAACAAAATCGCAAACTGTGACTTTATTGCTTCTTCTGAAAATTCATCTTCTGTCAACTGAAACTTACGAAAAAAGATTAAAACCTGCACAACATATAAATTAAAACCCTAAATCCCGTGCACCCTTAAACATAATCTTAATCTCCAAAACAAACGTCACCCAACCATCCGCCAAATACAACTCCGGCTCATTCATGGACATCTGCTCATATAACTATATAGCCACACCACGGCCGGCTCATCGCATGACATTTTACCATCGTCGGTACTTAACAAGCGTACTTTGCTTGTTTATGTACCGCTACGTATGGTAAATAGCGAAAGCGTGTCATGCAATGAACCGGTCGTGATGTGGCTAATTATTTCTCGAAAGCGTGTCATGCAATGAACCTGTCGTAGTGTGGCTAATTATTTTTCGAAAGCGTGTCATGCAATGAACCGGACACGGTGTGGCTAACACCTCTCCACAGCAGTCTTCATCACATACGCAATATCCTCATTAATCGCAAGTGTCGCCCTGCCATCTGCGGAAGTCTTCGACTTATTAATAAGAACAAGATTATTACCCCTAAAATAATTAATAAGCCCTGCAGCCGGATACACAATCAGCGAAGTTCCTCCAATAATTAGAGTATCTGCTTTTGAAATAGACTCAATTGCACCTGAAACCGTTGCATCGTCCAGTCCTTCTTCATATAATACAACATCCGGCTTCACAATCCCCCCACAGGATTTGCATTCAGGAATCCCTTGAGAACTTATAATATATTGGTCATCATAAAATTCATTACAATCCATACAATAATTTCTAAGTACGGAACCATGCAATTCATATACGTTCTTACTGCCTGCAGCCTGATGAAGTCCATCAATATTCTGCGTTACAACTGCCGTTAGTTTTCCTAACCTCTCAAGCTTTGCAAGGGCAATATGACAATCATTGGGTTGAGCATTCGGATAAACAAGATTTTTCTTGTAAAACTCATAAAACTCTTCCGTATGATATACGAAAAATGAATGGGATACAGCTTGTTCCGGAGTGAAATTTCTACCTAATTTCTTACTGTAAAGACCATCAGAACTTCTGAAATCCGGAATTCCTGATGCAGTTGATACCCCGGCACCGCCGAAAAACACAATTCTTTTGCTGTTTTGAATAATTTCTGCCAACTGATTAATCTTATTATCAAGTTCTTTCCTATTATCAAACTCTTTCATATTCGCAACCCCCTCGTATATAATAATATTCACCATTTTAGAATAATTATACAAAATCCGACATAATTACATTACATACATCTAATGCCTCATCCGTACATTTAAGATAGTCTTCATCTAATACCAGATATCCCAGTTCCATCCATTTCTCAATTATGTCATTATATACATCACCGGGAGTACAACCAAATTCCTCAAAAAATCTTTCGTAACTCACGCCTTTTGAAAGACGCAATCCCAGTATCATAAACTCTGACATTTGTTGGCTGACAGACAATGATTCCATCTGAACGCCCTCTACATTATTTTGATACAAACTACTGCTACCATCAACTGCATTGCTTTGATACATACTACTATCAACCGCATTCTCTGTATCATTTAATACACTTTTACCCGTATCGCAATAGCAGAAATCTAACATTCCTACTCCGGTGTAATAATAAATATATTTATTAAAATCATCTGTGTTAGTCGTTCTGACATTACGAATAAGGGAAGCCGCACTGATTCCGAATCCTATGTATTCTTCCCTTGTCCAATATCCTATGTTATGAACAGATTCATAACCCGGTTTCGCGTAATTAGATATTTCATACCGGTAATAACCGGCAGCTTCTAATTTTTCTTTAGTAATGGCATATATTTTTCGATCCGTCTCATCTATTTCATCAAGCTGTTCTTCAGTATATTTATCCGGATTGTACTTATCATAAAACGGAGTCCCTTCCTCTATTATAAGACTGTATACAGATATATGATTAACATCGCTATCAATCACACAATCAAGTGATTGGGTAAATGTGTCCACAGTCTGTCCCGGAATGCCTGAAATAAGATCAGTACTGATATTATTAAAACCGGCATTCTTCGCAGCAACAACAGTTTCCTTCCATTGATTAAACGAATGAATCCTTCCCAAAAGACACAATTCATTACAATCAGCAGACTGAAGTCCAATACTTATGCGATTAATTCCGGCTTTTTTATATTCTAATAATTTATCATAATTTACGGTTCCGGGGTTACATTCAATGGTAACCTCCGTCGGCGCATACATTCCCGGTCTTATACTTTCAAGTTTATTTTTTAATTCGCTCATTATTCTTGAAATATACTTTGCCGGAATGTATGTCGGAGTTCCGCCTCCGATAAAAACGGTCTGTACTATATAATCATCAAATTCAACCAGTTTAACATTCATTTCTCCGATAAGAGCATCAATGTATTGTTCAACCTGATTCTCTTTCGGAGTAAACGAATTAAAATCACAATAATTACATTTTTTTGCACAAAAAGGTATATGAATATATATTCCCAGCTTCTTATACATAAATCACCCTTCATCATCGAGTTTCAATACACTCATAAATGCCTTCTGCGGAATCTCTACATTACCAATCTGACGCATACGTTTCTTTCCTTCTTTTTGTTTCTCAAGAAGTTTTTTCTTACGACTGATGTCACCGCCGTAACATTTTGCCAATACATCCTTTCTGACAGCCTTAACTGTCTCTCTGGCAATAACTTTACTTCCGATTGCAGCCTGAATAGGAATTTCAAACAAGTGTCTCGGAATCTCTTTTTTAAGTTTTTCACACATCTTGCGTCCGCGCTCATATGCAGATTCTGAATGTACAATAAATGAAAGCGCATCCACTTCTTCCTTATTGATAAGTATGTCAAGCTTAACAAGTTCAGCTTTCTCGTATCCCTTAATATCATAATCAAATGAAGCATATCCTCTGGAACGCGATTTTAACGAATCAAAGAAATCATATATTATTTCATTGAGCGGAAGTATATACTTAAGTAATGCTCTTGTCTCTTCCATATACTCCATTCCGATATAAACACCACGTCGCTCCTGACAAAGTTTCATAATGGCACCAACGTATTCAGTCGTAACCATGATTTCTGCGTTAACAACCGGTTCCTCCATATAATCAATCTCAGATGGATTAGGAAGATTGGACGGATTGGTAACTTCCAACACGGTTCCGTCAGTTTTGTATACCTTATAAACAACACCCGGTGCTGTTGTAACTAAGTCAAGATTATACTCTCGTTCAAGTCTCTCCTGTATAATTTCAAGATGCAACAGACCCAGAAAACCACATCTGAATCCAAAGCCCAAAGCCACAGATGTTTCTGCTTCATACTGAAGTGAGGCATCATTTAACTGAAGTTTCTCAAGAGCATCTCTAAGGTCTGAATATCTGGCTCCATCAGCCGGATACAAACCACAATAAACCATAGGAAGAACCTTTTTATATCCCGGCAATGCTTCCTTACAAGGATTCTGCACAGAAGTAATTGTATCACCTACGCGGGTTCCTGAAACATCTTTAAGACTGGCAGTTATATATCCAACCATACCGGCAGATAACTCATCACACGGAATAAACTGTCCCGCTCCAAAAGTACCAACTTCTACCACTTCAGCAGTGGCACCGGTTGCCATCATCTTCATATTAACACCTTTACTGATTTTACCATCATACACTCTGCAAAATACAATTACACCTTTGTATGCATCATATATTGAGTCAAATATAAGAGCTTTAAGGGGACTTGACACATCTCCCGACGGTGCAGGAATCTTTTCTACAATTTGTTCAAGAACATCTTCAATATTGATACCGTTCTTGGCAGATATACGGGGAGCATCCTGAGCTTCAAGACCAATAACATCTTCTATCTCATTAATAACTCTTTCAGGTTCTGCGCTTGGCAAATCTATTTTATTAATAACCGGCATAATCTCCAAATCATGGTCAAGGGCAAGATAACAATTAGCCAATGTCTGAGCTTCAATTCCCTGAGCCGCATCAACTACAAGTATCGCACCCTCACATGCCGCAAGACTTCTTGAAACCTCATAATTAAAATCCACATGTCCCGGTGTATCGATAAGATTAAAAATATACTCCTCACCATTTTTCGCTGTATATACAATTCGCACTGTCTGCGCTTTAATTGTAATACCTCTTTCTCTTTCAAGTTCCATATTGTCAAGTATCTGCTCCTGCATCTCTCTTTCAGTAAGCAAACCTGTTTTCTCAATAATTCTGTCTGCAAGAGTAGATTTTCCATGATCAATATGAGCTATTATACAAAAATTTCTTATATGGCTTTGATCATTAATTGCCATTATATTTGTCCTCCATCTTTTTTCATTGTAACAAAATTGTAGCTTTCCAAGGTTCTCATGTATGTTACAATACGATTATATAGTGGCTCAGCACTTTCACCAAATTCTTCTTTTACAAGGAGTGAAATATCGTATACACTTCTTGTGCCGTCAATTAACGGCCAGATAAAACTACCCATTTCGTCCAAATGAATTTGAGTAATCTTAGGTTTTTTCAAATATTTCTGTGCCAGCCTGTTAAACACACCTTTATTCTCTATCAGAATAGTAACCTTGTCTTCATCATCTATGTCAAATGAATATTCATCATTATAACAAGGTATATAATTCAGATAATTATCCGATTTTTTATTATTAGCCATTTACTGCTCCCATACAATAATAATACTAGCTATTTTTCTTGACAGATTGCTTGTTAAGCGCAAACTTTATAACACAAAGCACCATAACAATCATAAGAACAATACCACCAATCAAACCGGTATCAATTACTCCCGAAAGATTAATAGCATCTGCCACACCAATTACAGAAAGAATCGCAAGAATAATTCCTACCAGACCTTCACCGGCAATAAGTCCTGAACAGAACAGTATTCCTGAACCGGCTTCATCAGTTTTATCTCCATGGTTATTCTTTTTGTCAATAATCCAGCGAAGGACACCACCAATCATAATTGTAGAACTAAGTTCCAAAGGCAAATACAAACCAATAGCCACAGGAAGTACCGGAATTCCAAGTATTTCAATTACAACTGCAATAAATATTCCGATAAATACCAATGCCCAAGGAAGATTACCTTCCATAACGCCTTCAATAATCATCTTCATAAGAGTTGCCTGAGGAGCAGAAAGTTCTTCTGACCCAAATTTCCACGCTGAATCTAAAAGAATTAAAACTCCACCGATTGAAAAGGCTGCAACTACCGCACCTATCAATTCTCCAATCTGCTGCTTTTTAGGAGTTGCACCAAGAATAAATCCTGTCTTAAGATCCTGAGAAGTATCACCTGCCATAGCGGCAATTATACAAATAACAGAACCGATAGCAATAGCACCCTGCATTCCGTGAACACCTGTATCACCTGTAACCTTAAGGCAAACTGTTGCAAATAATAACGTAGCAATTGCCATTCCCGATACAGGGTTATTACTGCTTCCTACAAGTCCTACCATTCTGGATGATACCGTACCGAAGAAGAATCCGAATAATACTATCAGCACGGCACCAAGTAATGAAACAGGAATCTGCGGAAGAAGCCATATGGCAATAACCATAAGTGCCACACCGATTCCGATAACACGCATATCAAGATCTCTATCAGTACGAAGTGTTTTGTCGCTCTTTCCGCCTTTTATACCTTTAACCGCATCAACAAATGTAGTAACAATAAGCGGTAATGATTTAGCAAGACTGATAATACCTCCGGCAGCAACCGCTCCGGCTCCAATATATCTGATATAGCTGCTCCAAATTGCAGACGCACCCTGTGTTTCATACATTACGGATATTGCTTCCTTACCCGGATACAGAATTGTATCTCCGCCAAATGACACAATTGCAGGAATAAGAACAAACCATCCGAGCAGACCGCCTGCAAACATATATGAGGATATCTTAATTCCACATATATAACCAACACCGATTAACGCAGGATAAACCTGTGTTGAAAACTCAGTCTTAAGAGCTTTTATCGGTGCAGTAATAACACCCGGAACAACCTTAATTCCGTCAACAATCAACTTAAATAATGCAGCCAGTCCCATTCCTGCGAATACCGACTTTGCACTCGCACCGCCTTTTTCACCGGCAAGAAGAACTTCTGCACACGCTGTTCCTTCCGGATACGGAAGAATTCCGTGCTCCTGAACAATTAATGCATTACGAAGAGGTACCATAAACAATACGCCAAGAATTCCTCCGCATAACGCTATCAATGCTATTGTAATAATTCCCGGTTTATCCATAATGCCGTCTTCTGCCCACAGGAATAATACCGGCAATGTAAATATTGCTCCTGCGGCAAGTGATTCACCTGCTGAACCAATGGTCTGAACCATATTATTTTCAAGAATGGAATCTCTTTTCATAATAATACGGATAACACCCATAGAGATAACAGCTGCAGGAATCGAAGCCGAAACCGTCATTCCAACACGCAGACCAAGATATGCATTGGCCGCACCAAAAACAACGGCTAAAATCACACCCATAATAATAGAAGTAACTGTTAATTCAGCAGTAACTTTTTCTGCAGGTACATAAGGCTTAAAGTTATCTTTCATAATATCCTCCAACAAATGTATTTATATTGTTTCCTAATTAATTATTTTACCAAACAAGGATTTAATGTGCAAGCAATTTCAGGACACTATTAATTCTTTATACCGGATATCATTAACTGTAACTGCATTTCTCATTCACTAACATAAAAGGATTAAATAAAATTACGACACACTCTCTTGCATAATAAGGATTCAGGGTGTATATTGAATACAATAATACATTTAGGAGGCTACATAATTATGAAAGAAAAAGTTGTACTTGCTTATTCAGGCGGACTTGATACTACTGCTATCATCCCATGGCTTAAGGAGAATTTTGATTATGATGTAGTATGCTGTTGCATTGACTGCGGACAAGGAGAAGAACTCGATGGACTTGAGGAAAGAGCTAAGCTTTCAGGAGCTACCAAGCTTTACATCGAAGACGTTACAGATGAGTTCTGTGATGAATATGTTGTTCCATGCGTAATGGCTAATTCAATATACGAGAATAAGTACCTTCTTGGTACATCAATGGCAAGACCGGTTATAGCAAAACGTCTTGTAGAAGTTGCACGTAAGGAAGGTGCTACAGCAATTTGTCATGGAGCTACAGGAAAAGGTAATGACCAGATTCGTTTCGAATTGGGAATAAAGGCACTCGCACCGGACCTTAAGATTATTGCTGCATGGAGAAGCGACAAGTGGACTATGAACTCCCGCGAAGAAGAGATTGAATACTGCAGACAGCATGGAATCGATCTTCCTTTTTCAGCAGATTCAAGCTACAGCCGTGACCGCAACCTCTGGCATATAAGTCATGAAGGTCTTGAGCTTGAGGACCCTGCAAACGAGCCTAACTTCGACCACCTTCTTGTACTTGGTACTACTCCTGAAAAGGCACCTGACGAAGGTGAATATGTTACAATGACATTTGAAGCAGGAGTTCCAAAGAGTGTTAACGGAAAAGAGATGAAAGTATCTGATATTATCAGAACACTCAACGAACTTGGCGGAAAGCACGGTATTGGTATCGTTGATATCGTAGAAAACCGTGTTGTTGGTATGAAATCACGTGGTGTTTATGAGACTCCGGGCGGAACAATCCTTATGGAAGCTCATCAGCAGTTAGAGGAACTTATCCTTGACCGCGACACATATACTATGAAAAAAGATATGGGCAATACTCTTGCTGATATTGTATATGAAGGAAAATGGTTTACACCACTTCGTGAAGCTGTACAGGCATTTATTGAATCAACTCAGAAATATGTTACAGGTGAAGTTAAATTCAAGCTTTATAAAGGTAATATAATTAAAGCAGGAACTACTTCTCCATACTCACTTTACAACGAAAGTATCGCATCATTTACAACCGGTGACCTTTATGATCATCATGATGCTGAAGGATTTATCAATCTTTTCGGACTTTCATGTAAGGTTCGTGCTATGAAAATGGCAGAGGTTGAGAATAATAAGTAATTGTAATCACAATTAGATTAATATACTAATGCGAAAAAACATTTTCATTTATTTTATACAATGAATCAACACTTATAAAGTAATAATAGCGGACAAAACTTCTTCTGCCCGCTTAACGGTAAAACGACCGGACTTACAGTTTTAAAAAACTAATATCCGGTCGTTTTATATTATGAAAAAAGCAATATCAAATACTCTGCCATATCTGGCATCTCATAAAGTTACAACGAGGTTCCTTCCGAAAAAAAATAATCGATTACAACATCATCATTTTCTTTCTCTCCGCCATTCATCATCCTATTCAGAGTTTCAAAAGCTTCGCTACCAATCATTTTGATATTACAATCTACTGAATACAGCCTTGGATATATATCATCCAATATCTGAAGGTTATTAAATCCCATAAGGCCTATGTCACGTGGAACAACATATCCTTCTTCTCTGCACATGCTAAGCACCTTTATTGCAAGATTATCATATGAACACAATATGGCTGATTTTGAATTACATTTGCATTCAATACTATCATCCGGGTTATCAGTATTAGCCACTTCATTTTCTGAATCCGTTTTACTATCTATGAATTCCTTGATTGTTTCTCTTCTAAATCCCTCAATCACATAATTTTCAAGACCAAGTTCACTTATGCCGGTCTCGTATCCCAAACGCCTCTGTTCAAAAGAATATATATTAATTCCGCTATCTCTTGCCTTGTCAAAATTAACGTCAAGATATGCAATTTTGTTATACCCCTTATTATGAATCATTTTAACGGCATTTTTCATAATCTCCATACTGTTTACATCTATATGAGGAAATTCACCTGATATTCTGTTATAGATAGTAACAATCGGAACATTAAGTTCTTTAAGAACTTTAACGTATTCATCACCTCGTGCAACCGGGAACAAAATAAGACCATCTACTCCACGGTTAATAAGATACCTAATACCGTCTATTTCCTCTTCTATTTTGTTATGTGAAAGAATAAGTGTAATAAAATATCCGGCTTTTTTAGCTGCCGCCTCTATTGCTTCCAAAAGATACGAAAAGAAATTATCTCTGGTGTTAATACAAACCACACCTATAGTTTTAGTTTTTCCGGTAGCAAGACACCTTGCCATATGGTTAGGCTTATAATTATGCTTTGCTGCCACTGCAAGAATTCGTTCTTTTGTCTCAGCCTTAATGCCACTTCTGTTATTAAGAGCCCTGTCTACTGTTCCTTCTGAAACCCCACATATTTTTGCAATCTCTTTTATACTGACTGCCACCCCTGACACCTCACTCTTTTACCGCAAACTCACCATAAAATATACTCCTACACATTTAACTGATAATATAAGCCCTTAAGTGCCATTAATTCCTTATGTGTACCTTGTTCCATAATTCCTTTATTAGAAATATATAATATTCTGTCCGAGTTACGTATAGTTGATAATCTGTGCGCAACAATAAATGCTGTTTTATTTTCAATGATAACATCTAATGCTTCCTTAATCAACATTTCCGTTTCAGTATCAATAGCACTTGTCGCCTCATCAAGAATTATAACCGACGGATTCTTAAGAATGATTCGGGCAAAACTGATAAGCTGCTTTTCACCGGCAGACAATCCCTGACCTCTTTCTTCTAACACATGATAATATCCGTCAGGCATAGCCGTAATATATTTATCTGCGTGAATCAGTTTAGCCGCGGCGATACATTCTTCATCAGTAGCATCTTCACGTCCGTATCTTATATTATCAATGATTGTTCCTTTAAATATAAACGGATCCTGCATCAATACTCCCACTTCTTTTCTAAGTGATTCAAGCGATGCATCTCTAACATCAACACCATCAATTTTTACGCAACCTTCATCAACATCATAAAATCTTGTAAGCATGTTAATAACAGTTGTCTTGCCTGCACCTGTCGGTCCTACAAGGGCAATTGTTTCACCCGGGGATACATGAAGGTCGAAATTTTCCAGAATATTATCCCCCTTCTCATAAGCAAATGTAACGTTATCAAAATCCACTTTTCCTTCAACATCATGCAATACTATACTATCTTTAGAATCCCTAATTTCTTCAGGATAATCAATTGTATCAAAAACATGTTCAAGGTTTGAACTTACGGAAGCTAACTGCTGGATAATGAATGCAATCTGGGTAAGCGGTCCGCTAAACAGCCCCATATAACTTGTAAATGCAACTATTGTTCCGGCATCTACTCCTGTACTTCCGCCAAGTATCATGTATAAAGAAACTCCGTACAGACACAAAGTTCCGAGATTCCAAAATATTTCAACAATAGGTGTGTTTAACTCATTACGATAACATATATTAATCCATGTCTTAATATTGTCCGCATGAACATCCATATATATCTTTTCATTTTCTTCTACTCTGTTACAATTCTTAACAATCTTCTCTCCCATAATCGATTCAATTATGAAAGCAGTTCTGTTGGATATCTTGGCTCTGTGATATGCAAACTTCTTACGCAGTGTAAATCGAAGCCACATGACACATATCATCATAGGAATAACCGTAAGATATACTATTCCGGTCAAAGTCGGACTTATTGTCAGCATAAATACACTTACAACAACAAGTTTCACAATGTATACCATAAACATTAATACATGATGGGTAAAAAAGTTTGCAAGATCATTAATATAATCAGTAACTCGAACCACGATTTTTCCGTTTGGTCTTGAATCAAAGAAATCAAAAGGTAGTCTTTGCAGTTTATCAAATACGTCCTCACGTATTTTTGCAATAATATTATGTCCTGCAACACCCATAAGTCTTTGATGCGCATAACTGATTCCTATCTCAATCGCAGCTAAAACAACAAGTCCTGCTACAATATATGCAAGTTCACGATAATCCTCATTAACAACAACATTATTTATTATTTCTTTAATAAGGATAGGTGATACAAGTGATACTCCTGCTGATACAAACATAAGAAATCCCACAAGCATAAATACCTTTTTGTAAGGAATTATATATCTTAATGTTCTGGCAAATTGCTTTAAATCGATTTTCTTTTCGATTACTTCATCTTGAAAATATGTATTTCTCTTAGCCATTCTTACACCTCCTCAGCATATTCTATTACCGACTTTCGTTCTGCTTCCTGCACATTATATACATTAGCAAAATGACCGCCGAGAGCCATAAGCTCATCAAAAGTTCCTCGTTCAACTATCATTCCGTCCTGCATATAGAGTATTTCATCACAGGAGGCAACCGAAGATAATCTGTGAGCTGATATAAGCATCGTTTTATCCGGATAGTTTTCCTTAATATCTGCAAGCAGTTTTCTTTCAGTTTTAACGTCAAGTGCACTGGTTGAGTCATCAAGTACTATTACAGGGGCATCCTTAAGAAGCGCCCTTGCTATTGATACTCTCTGCTTTTGTCCACCGGATATTCCAAGTCCTCTCTCACCTACAATTGTGTCATAACGTTCAGGAAGATGTTTAATAAAGTTATGAGCCTGTGCATGCTTAGCAGCATTTACTACCTGTCGTCTTTCTATATCAGGCATCGCATACGCTATGTTTGAATCAATCGTATTGGAAAACAAAAACACATCCTGAAAAACATAAGAAAAATTATTTCTTAAACTGTCTAACGTATAATCTCTAACGTCTGTACCGTTAATCGTGATAGAACCTCCCGTAAGGTCGTGTATTCTTACAAGGGATTCAAGAAGCACACTTTTGCCGCTTCCGGTTCCCCCAACTATTCCAAGTTTTTTTCCGTAAGGAATGCTGACATTAATATCTTTAAGAACAGTTTTTCCATCCATTACAAGATAACCGTTATTTACTTCTATATTCGGAAGACTCGTAATTCCCACTGCATCTTCTTTTTCAGGAACTTTTGACTCGCAATTAAGAAAATCTATCATCTTATGACCTGATACTATCTGCTGCTGCATAATAAACAGCGTATTATTAATCTGGGAAATGTGATCCATTATTTTCATAACATAGCTTGAAGATGTTACAAGGAAACCTACAAGAATATAACCTTTAATAACAAGTAACGCACTAATTGCGATAGAACCGATATATGCAGTTTGTCTGATTATTCCAAATGCAACCTCAAACTTTGACGATAACTTAACCTGATTGATATAAGCACCTTTTAACTTATCATTTGACTCTCTGAACTTTTCCATTTCCGTGTCTTCATTAGTAAAAGATCTTACTATTCTGACCGCTTCAATGTTTTCCTGAACAGTAAGACTCATCTCACTGTTACAACCTCTGATTTTACGATAATTTTGTCTTGCCTGTTTTCTAAAGCGAATAAGTGCCGTTGCAAAAAAAGGTAAAAGAACGACAGGAATTATAAGTAATGTAATATTGATTTTGGCAAGAAGCCACGTACTCATAGATAATACAAATACGCTGTCAAGTATTCTGACAAGCATTGTACAGAATAATTCTTTATACATAACCGTATCAGCATTAGCTGTTGTAAGAAGCTCTCCGGTATTAAACTCAGCTAAAGTTGCACTGTCAAGCTCCATTATCTTACGAAATGTTGCTTTACGAAGATCAGTTTCAAGTTTCACACCGAGTTTTTGTGTTGTGACATTCTTATAATACACAAGGGCAAGTCTTATACCAAGAAGTATCATAAATGCCAACGCAATAGATAAAAACAGTTTCATAGAATGAATCTGCCCGAAATTTCCGTTTAGCAAAAATGAAAACAGATTATCCGACTTGTTTTCATGGTCAAGAATAACATAGTCAATAAACATCTCAGACAATAAAGGAAGCATCAAATCACATATTATAGCAATATAACTGCATATCTGAACAAATATTGCCATCGGCAGATTCTTCTTCCAATACTTAAATCCAAATTTTAATACGTCCATAGTAATCTCCTTGCAAACCAGAAAAAATTTGTTATTTATCAAATGTTTTGACACGCTTTATTAAATAACACGCTTCATTTTGTTTGTTTTCGTGTGCGCCCACGAAACATAGTCATACTATAACAGGTACATGTTATTTGTCAACACCTTTTTTTATTTTATATATATTTTTTTGTATATAACGCCCCCTGGTGGCGTTGATGTATGCTTAGATAGAATGACGCGTTCTTGCGGAATCTGATATGCGGTATTTAATATTATAAATTTACTTATTTTGTTTCACAGCAAATCATTTTAAGAAACTGCGAATCAATTTATCGTTGCTTTTTTTGTAAGGACGATATCGCATAGCCAAATCCGGCACAAAATGCTTTTTGACAATACTCCTCAGATGAGAAAATGCTTCAAAACTCAGTTTTCCGTGATAAGCACCCATTCCTGATTCCCCAACACCACCAAAGCCCATATGAGGTGTTGCAAGATGAATTATTGTATCATTAATACACCCTCCACCGAATGAACAGCTATTAAGAACACGTTTTTCTATCTCACGATTTTTTGTGAACAGATATAGGGCCAGGGGTTTTGGATTATTTTGAATGTAACTGATACAGGTATCAATTGATTCATATTCAATCAAAGGCAATATCGGACCAAATATCTCTTCCTGCATTATTGCGGAATCAAATGTTACGTTATCAAGAATCGTAGGCTCTATTAAACGAATACTTTCATCCATCCTGCCTCCCATTAATACTTTTTCATTCTCCATAAGTCTCTTTATGCGGGCAAAATGCTTATCATTTATTATATGCGGCAAATCACTCATATCACCGTTCGGGAAAAACTCCCTAACCGCTTTGCAAAAACATTGTACAAATTTATCTTTTATTTTCTTTTGTACAAATACATAATCAGGTGCAACACAAGTTTGCCCTGCATTTAAAATTTTACCAAATGCAATTCTTCTTGCCGCCACTTCTATGTCTGCACTTTCATCCACAATGACCGGACTTTTTCCTCCGAGTTCTAATATGACCGGTGTAAGATGTTTTGCGGCAGACGCCATTACAGTTTTACCTACCGCAACACTTCCGGTAAAGAAAATAATATCAAACTTCTGCTCTAATAAAGCTACATTTTCGTTCCTGCCACCTTCTACTACAGATACATATTCCTTAGGAAATATTTCCGAAATAATTTTAACCAATACATTACTTACGTTCGGAGCATACGCAGATGGTTTTACAACGGCACAATTTCCTGCCGATATTGCACCTATCAATGGTAAAAGACAAAGTTGTACCGGATAATTCCACGGAGACATAATAAGTGCCACACCATATGGTTCGGGAGACACAAAGCTTTTTGACCAAAACTGCGAAACGGGTGTATGAACCTTTTTATTTTTCATCCATTTATGAAGGTGTTTTAGATGATACCTTATTTCATCGTATATGATACCTATTTCACACATATACGATTCGGATTCCGGTTTATTAAGGTCATCTAAAAGGGCTTTGTTAATTTGATTCTCATTAGCTTTTATTGCAGCTTTCAAACGAATTAACGCATCCTTTCTAAACTCATACGGTCTTGTTATGCCACTTAAAAAATATTGTCTCTGTTTATTTACAAGAGTAGATATATCCATACTAAAACGCCTCCAATTACTGAAAATATAACAATTATTTTGTCATAAAATATGACGGGGCATATTCCCCCGCCATATAATCAATCGGTGTATCAGCTTTACGTTGTTTTTACAACTTTGAGTTGTTTCAGTGACTTTACTTTACTATTTTAATTTTGTTACTCTAACTGTACAAGTCACTCTTGTTCCGTCCACTACACCATAAATTCTTGTAGTTCCCGGTTTGTATCCAACTACTTTACCTGTTTTATCTACCGAAGCAATAAGTGGATTTTCAGCATACCATTTTACTCCGGAATCAAATCCGTTAACCCACAAGGTATGTGTATCGTACGGTCGTATTGTAAGACTGCTTCTGTTCATTCCAACAACCTTTACATCTACAGAGGCTGTAGCACCACTTGAAGATGTTGCATAAATGGTTGCAGTACCAATCGCACGACCAAATATTTTCCCACGTCCTGTTACCGATGCAACTCCACTGTTGTCTGATGCATACGATATCGAATCGGTAGCATTATCAGGTGTTGTCTTAAATCCAATAGTTTTCGCAGTTCCCAGAGCAATAATTATCTCTGTTGACGGCGGAGCTATAGATGTTGCCGGTACTTTTTCTTTAACAGTAACAATACAACTTGCATATTTTTTGCTTCCGTCAGTTGAAGTCGCCTTAATTGTTACAATTCCCGGCGCAACACCAACTACATTTCCTTTATTGTCAACAGTAGCAATTCCGGAATCAGTGGTGGTCCATTCTACAGTTTTTACAGTTGCATTTTTAGGCTTGATAGTTTTTGTAAGCTTAAATGTATTGCCAACAAGTACAGTTGCAGTTTTTCTGTTAAGCTTAACAGACGTTACTTTTCTTACAACACGAATTGTACACTTTGCAGTTTTTTTACTTCCATCCTGCAATGTTGCCTTAATAGTACATTTACCGATTTTCTTACCTTTAACTTTACCTGAAGCGGTAACCGTAGCTATTTTTTTGTTGGAAGTCGTCCATTTTATCTTCGGATTGGCAGTCAAAGGATTCTTAACGGTTGTTTTAAGTTTAACTGTTTTGCCAAGTCCCAAATAGTAAGAACGACGATTAAGCGAAAGTTCTACAGGAGGTCTTGGAGTCGGATTTGGTGGTGGCGTAGGCTCAATAACAGTGACAATACAGGTTGCCTGATATCCTCCATCTTCTGTTACACATTTTACAACAGCCACTCCGCCCTTGTGACCTTTTATCTTCCCTTCTTTATCAACAGTAACAATACCCCCGTTACTCGTTGACCATTTTACATTCTGATTATATGGATTAGCCGGTGTAAATACTTTTACAATTTGATACTCTTCACCTAATTGTAATGTTATCTCACTTTTATCAAGGTCAATTCCCTTAACAGGGTCACGTACATACACAGGTAAAATTGCATCTACACCTGATTCCGTCTTAGCTTGAATATATGTTGAGCCTGCTACCACTCCTGTTACAAGACCGTCTGATACTGTTGCTATCTTTGGATCAAGTGACATCCATGTTACAGTATCTGTACTATCTGACGGAGTAAGAGTAAAATTAGCCCTAGCCTGTTCTCCGGTTTTTACTATAAGCTCTTTTTCCGCAAATGCTATGCCTTTTGACTTTTGGAGTACAGTTACCGTACAGGAAACAGGTGCATCAAGACCTTCACCCTTTGCATATATCAGAGTAGTACCGGCTTTTTTTGCAGTAATCAATCCTGATGTTTCACTAACAGTGGCAATCTCATCATTGCCGGATGAAAATACTACATCAAGAACACTGTTCTCCGGCGACACGGTATAATTAAGGTCATAGCTTTCCCCCGCATATAAAACTACCGAAATGTCTGATAAAGACATGGAATCCGCAGTTCTGATAACGGTAAGCATACATTGTGAAAATGTATTGTATGGGTTAGTCGCTGGTTGTACAGTAATATTAACTGTTCCAGGTCCGACAAATGTAACAAGACCCGTACTATCAACGGTTGCAACTTTTGTATCTGAACTAGACCACATAAGTTCAAGGTCAGTTGCATAGGAAGGTTCAACAGTATAAGCAAGTTTAGTACCTTCCTTATATAACTTTTCTTCAAGAACTGAATCATTAAGGGTTATTTTCTCAATAGGAACACTAACCGTAATACTAAAGTAAGCCTGAATTTCATTTTCAGTATTGGTAAGGACAATAATTGCGTCTCCGCCGTTAACGGCTGTTACAAGACAGCTCTTTCCATCAGCCGCCGGAGATACTGTACACACTTTAGTGTCTGTTGAATGCCATGTAAAAGGTGCTACCGTAATATTACCGTTAATTTTTGCAAGAAGCGTAATTGTTTCTTTTATTTTCAGCTTATTTCTATCAGCATGAATCGAGAACTTGTCTATCGAAGGTTCAACCCTTACTATACAGGTTGCTTTCTTAATTGTTCCATCTTCCAACTTCAACGATGCTGTTATGGTAACGTCCGAACCTTCCTGAGTTTCTTTAATTGCTGTAAGAAGACCACCCTCCGATACAGATACAATTTTAGGATCTGTTGACTCCCAGGTTACATTACCCGAAAAAGATGTAAATGTCGGTGTAAGCTGATATTTCTGGCCTTTGTACATTACCATACTTGTTCTGTCAAGAGTAAATGCATCATTTATTCTAAGGGTAAGTACATAAGAAGTACCGGTTACTCCGCTTGCCGGATTACAGAGATTAGTTACATAATCCTCTTTACCTGCTTTCGCATCTATACGAATTTTAACAACACCTTTCTGATGGGATGACACAATACAGGTATCTGACTGATAAGTTGCATAATTAGTTGCATCTCCGCCACTGCTTAATGTAAGCTTTGGCAACGAGAACAAGTTATTGAAATCAGCAACTGTCATATTAAATGAATCAGCCAGGTTGAACTGATCTCCCACAAGAATTGTCTTATCATAATTCCCCAGTTCTGCATACAGTGTTAAATTAAGTACAGAAGGAGAAATACTTGTCTTTCTTGTTTCAGACTGATAGGTGCCCGTAGGATAAAACTCTATGTAATAATGTCCCGCCTTACCTGTGACCACAAGTCTTGAAGTGTTAGACACGCCTCCCTGGGCAGATATATCAATAAGGTCAGAAGTTTTGTTACCAAGAGAATCCTCTATTACCGTTCTTACACCATTAATATCCTTCTTAATTACCCACATTACTTTATCCTGAATGGATTCAGTATTGGTAGCGCCAAAGAAAGCATCGGTATAAATAATATCACCAGAAGCCAACCCTTTGGTAGCACCCGTAGTATACTCTGTTCCGTCTACACTAAACCGAGGAAATACATATACCGGCAACCTTGTTGTATAAGACTTGGCATCTCCCTCCGGGGTATACGTCACCACAATTCCCGTTTGACCGGCTCCCACAGGAGTTACCACTCCGTTATTATCAACAGATACAATTTCATCATTTTCTGAAGTCCACTGACACTTTGTAGCATCACCAAATGCAAGACCAAGTTGATACGGTGCATCATCTGTGTGCATTATAAGAGAACGTGACTCATCATCATCGTAAACATATTTGAAACTACTGTCATCATGAAGTGTATCAACCTGAAACTTAATATCCAACCAACAGGAAGCACTACCAACAATACCAAGGTTAGTGCTTGTCTTGTCAATAACCTCAACCAGGACCTGAACTTCACCCGGCTGCTTAGCAGTAAGAATTCCGTATATTGAACTTGTTCCATTGCGAATCTCAGCTCTCTTTTTGTGCTCCTCACTTTGAAGAGTCCAGTTAATCTCATACTTTGAGGAATCACTGTATATATTATCTTTTGACCTTAAAATAAATGTAACACTGGATGTGTTCATTTCGATTGGTGTTTCCGGATCAACAACAACACCGTTAAGCTCAATGGACACTCCTGTTTCATCCTCATCAGCAGCCTGCGAACTATCATCAAATGTTCTTGCAAGGACAAAAACTAATGCCAGCACAAACACTAATGAACATATTATTTTCCCCATAAATTTACAGTTGAATATATTTCTGAAGTATTTTCCCATACTAATCTCCCCTGAAACAGTTAATTGTATATCTTAGAATATACTATACATAATTATATCGACATTTTTATCCGTTTTCTTAAGTAATTTGAACTATTTATATTTCACTTTTCGTCAAGCAAAAACCATTATTTTGCCATGATAACAGTCTGCTTTGCCGCAGTATTATATTTTGTGAAACATAAAATAATGCAATACAACATTTTATACTAATGCCATTTGGATAATTTTATTACATTCTAAAAAATTATACCATAACTGATACTTCAAAACAAGTTTATCAGTTATGGTATATTTATGTCACTTTATTTTACCTTTATTGTATTAGAATTCGGTTTCTATGCACCGGCATTAATGTTAATCATTAGTCCTCCGGCATCTCCGCATTATGATATACTTCCTGAACATCGTCATCTTCGTCAAGAAGATCAATAATCTTGTTCATCATCTTAAGGTCATTTTCATCTGTAAGTTCAACTGTTGTCTGAGGAATCATGGTAACCTCAGCCTGAGCCATAGGAATATTCTCTGCCTCGAGAGCTTCACGTACAACACTAAAATCTGCCGGAGCAGTGAGAATTTCGTAACTGTCATCTTCTTCATTGAAGTCTTCTGCCCCTGCATCAAGAGCAATCATCATCAAATCATCAGGTTCCATGTCACATTCTTCTCTGTCGATAATAATCTGACCTTTTTCATCAAACATAAACGAAACACAACCCGTAGTTCCTACATTACCGCCACCCTTTGTGAATGCATTACGTACATTGGATGCCGTACGATTCTTATTATCAGTAAGTGTTCTTACTATAAGCGCTGTACCCTTAGGACCATATCCTTCATATGTAATGTTCTCATAGTTGGCACCGGTTCCGTCTCCGGCTGCTTTCTTAATACCTCTTTCAATTGTATCATTAGGCATGTTATTAGCTTTTGCTTTAGCAATAACATCACGAAGTTTGCTATTATTGGCAGGATCTGCTCCTCCCTCTTTTACCGCAACTGCAATTTCACGACCGATAATAGTGAATATTTTGCCTTTCTTTGCATCATTTTTTTCTTTCTTGTGCTTAATATTAGCAAATTTGGAATGTCCTGACATTGGTAACTACCTCCGATTAAGTAATTGTTTAACTGTGTGATATAATATCACATTTAATCAGTGTAGACAAGTTTTATATATAACTAATCTGCAATTCACCAAAACTAACAGAACCGGTAATTCTCACTACCGGTGATGTGGAACCGGTATATCCCGTATTCTTCTTTACATCACCAAGAAATACATTAATATTATTCTCTACACACCAGTCTCTTGGCACAAAAATATGCATTTCACCAAAAGAATTATTGACGTTAATCTCGATAGGGCTGTTTAAAATAATCGTATTATCAAAATAAACTTTCAACTCGCCAAATGAATTCTCAAGTCTTGCGCTTTGCAAATCGGTCGCATTTACATACTTTGCTGCAGAACCAAACCTATTGCAAAAATATACATATTTTGAATTATCGCCACCTACATTTTGTCCGTTACCGGTATTGGAGGCATCATTAACATTCTCTCCGCCACAATTAAAGCCCGAATAGTTTTCACTGCAACCGGTCCACTGACCATTACAGAAATTCATATAATCCTTTTTCTTCTTAGGTAAAATACAATGAAATCCTGCCGTAAGAAGAATCAAAATGAGGATTATCATCCATATCGAAACATTCGGCAGCCCGATTACATCGTCAAATGTAATCCATGCAAGTCCGACTGCACAGAAAAAACCACCTATCGAACGGTCAAATATACTGTTTACTGCAATTAAAACACACACAACTCCGATAAGAACATGTACTGCATTTAATGTTGCGGTTATTAAACCCATCTGATTTAATAAAAGGAACAATCCCGTCGCAATCAGCATTAAGCCCCAAAAATATTTTTTTCCACTTTTCATTTTCTATACCTCATTTCTTCAAGTTTTTCTTTTAGAGATTTATAATATGCTCTTGAAACATATATTGTTTTGTATGTACCGGAAAATTCTATTGCACTTGACGACGTCAGATTACGGTTAATCGAATAAATCTTTGAAGCATTAACAATAGCACCCTTTGATACACGTAAAAATCTTCCCGGCAATAAATCCTCAAGTTCGTATAACTTATAAGATGTTTCATACGTTTCCTTGGCGGTATGAGCCATAACAACCGAACTCTCCGTTTCAAAAAACAATATATCATTTAACTCCAGATAGTATTCAGTGTTTCCTTTGTACAATATAAGATGTTCCGGCTTTCCTATCGCATCAGTGAGGAGTTGCTGCAGCCGCAATACTTCGTCAGAAAGACTATTGCATTTAATAATAATCTCCTCCGATACATTTTCATCCATCTCAATACGTATTTTCAACACTTATCACCTCCGTCGTTAAACTATGTTGCCATTATACCTCTTGAAAAATAATTGTAAATAGTTTTTCGGCAAGTGGTTAATATTTGAAAGTAAGTGGTTATTATTTCACAATGTAATGATATTTATCCTGGTTGTCATACCTGTTAACTAACAATTAACAAATACATATATAATTTATAAATTCATTGTAGATTAGAATTAATATCTGTGATAAAATTGTAATGTGATTTTGACACAATATCTATAAAAAAGGAGAAGGAGAGTATATTATGAGTAAAAGGTTTCAAAAAGCAACCGCCCTGCTTCTTGCATGTGCACTTAGTATTCCGGTAATGTCCGGCGCTGTTGCAGATGCTGCAAAAAAGCAGAAGGCACCAAAACTCAGCACTACCATCATCAAACAATTAGAGATTGGTAGTACTAAGAAAATTACTATCAAATCAAATGGAGTTAAAAAAATCAACTCCGTAACATGGAAGACCAACAAGAAATATGTTACGCTCAGCAAGAAAACCAAGAAATCCGTAACTGTAAAAGGAGCAAAAAAGGGGATTGCTACTGTTACAGCAAAGGTAAAGTACAAAGCTACAGCAAAATCAAAATTTACAACAAAGAATCTGAAATGTAAGGTGAAGGTAATTGATAAAGCAGTAACAACACCGGCACCTGGGATAACACCATCTGTTACCGCCAACACTTCTACAGGAGTTCCTACCACTTCTCCTGCAGCAACTGCTGTACCGGATCCTACCGCAATTCCTACTGCAACTCCTACACCGGGGCCTGCTAATTTAGTTTCTGCATTAGGAAAATTTGTAACCAACGTCGGAACATGTATTTCCTACGGCGGTGGCTGGGGCGGTCAAGACACTCCGGTAGCCGATGCAGATACAACTGCATTTATTAAGGAAAACTATAACAGTCTTACAGCTGAAAATGAAATGAAACCTGAAGCTATTCTCGGCTATCAGGCAAATCTCGTAACTGTAGCCCAAGCTAAAGAACAGGGAATTATCGTACCTGACGGTTACACAGAATCAAGAGTTCCGGTGCTTAATTACACCAACATCGATAAACTTCTTAAATATGCAAAAGAAAATGGAATACGTGTACGTTACCACGGTCTTCTTTGGCATGAACAGATGTCAAACTGGTTCTTCCGTAAAGATTACAATGGCAACAATGCTTATGTAACACCGGAAATCATGGATAAGCGTATCGAATACTACATAACCAATGTTATGGAATATGTATATAATGAAAAATATCCATACAGAGATGTTATCTATTGTTGGGATGTACTTAACGAGTACCACCATATGACTGAATGTATATGCCGAATCCGCGGAACAGAAAGTCCTCTTGATCCTGAAGATCTTGATCCTAAGGACAAAGGCGAGCAGGTAAAATGCTTCTACGAAGTTTACAAAGGGGCAATCTTTGAAGACCCGACTGATCCAGCACACTCACCGGTAAAGACCAACCCTGAGTATGTAAAAAAAGCATTCAAGACAGCTTATGAAATTCTTGAAAAGTACAATCTCACAGAATCAGTTGAACTCGTTTATAACGATTATGACACCAATGTTGAAGCAGTTCGTAACACAGCCCTTGAAGTAACAAGCTACATCAACTCAAAAGATGAACTTAATCCTGACGGCAAAAAGTACTGTACAACAATTGGTATGCAGTGCCATGACAGACTTTTGCCAAAATGGTCTATCGAAAGTCATAAAGCAACAATGGATGCATTCCGTGAAGCTGGCATGAACTTCCAAGTAACAGAGATGGATCTTCAGCGTAAAGACAAAACAGAGGCTGAACAGCTCAAGTACTGGAGTGACTTTGTTACACTTATCATCGACCAGGTAAAACAGGGTGCAACTGTTACAGGATTCACCTGGTGGGGCTTATATGACAGCAAATCATGGATTGGTACTGCAGGTAGTCCACTCCTTTGCGGTACATCAGTTAAAGACAAAAAACCGGCATATTATACTGTAATTGATACAGCTTATGCAAATTATTGGAATTAACAAATATCCATTAACACGATAACTCTATACTATAAATTGTATTAAGTTGTTGATAATGTTAGGTTACTGATGTATTAAGTTATTAGCAATTTTAAAATTCATACATGTTACTATATTAACAACCTTCCGGCAAAATATATTCTAATTTACTAAAATATATTAAATAACCGGAAGGTTGTTTTTATCTTTATTTTCTTACGCAAGGTGCTCTCCTTCTGCTGACTTACGATTATTTCCCCGGCAGAAATATTTTTACCGCTTCTCATAAGTAACTTTTTTTATGTTTCATGTATAATAAAAAAGAATGTCGCTTGCGACATTCTCCGCCTGCGGCGGGTTGCGTTAGCAACATTTTCCTCTCCGCCGCAGTGCGTTCCCGCGGAGCGCTTTTGCTTACTAGGACAATTTCAAAGAAATTTC